>JBGPHM010000024.1:0-53497 GCA_041484365.1 Terriglobia bacterium
AATTTTTGGCTGCTCACCACGGGGCTCGGCATGGTCTTTGTCGGAGGTCAGTTGATCGCCTGGCGGCAACTTCACGCGGCTGGTGTGTTTCTTTCGACGAATCCCAGCAGCAGCTTTTTTTATGTCTTCACTGCAGCGCATGGCCTGCATGTGCTCGGCGGAGTGATTGCGCTTCTGTATGTTGCGTTCCGGTCGTGGCAGAAATCGCGGACAACTCAATCCGTGGCCGCCGAAGTGGCCGGTGTTTATTGGCATTTCCTTGATGGTTTGTGGATTTTTCTGCTCTTACTTTTCTCACTGGGACGGTGAAACGTGCATGAAATGAAGTCCGAAGCGGCGGCTTCGTCATGGAATGGTGGCGCTTCACCCTTCGCCATGGGGTCGAAGAAGCTGGGGATGTGGCTGTTCATTGTTTCCGATACGCTCACCTTTTCGGCTTTGCTGATCGCCTATAGCTATTCGCGGCTGAATAGCCCCAATTGGCCGCGGCCGTTCCCATTCAATCCTTCCATTATTTTCTCGACCATCATGACGGTCGTGCTGCTCGCGAGCAGCTTGACGATGGTCATGGCAGTTTCCAACGCCTCGCGGGGCAATCGAGCCGCAGCCGTGAAGTGGATTCTCGCGACCATGGCGGGGGGCTTGGGCTTTATAGGTCTGCATTTGCGGGAGTGGTTTCACCTAATTGGAGATGGCCTTACTCCCTTTTCCAACCACTATGGAGGTTCGCCGTTATTCGGAGCGGTCTTCTTCGGCGTCACCGGATTGCATATGACGCACGTCGCAATCGGCGTCATTTATCTTGGGATCGTTTCGCTGGGATTTGGACGTGGCAAGTTTTCGCCGGAAGACGTGGAAGTCAGCGGACTGTATTGGCACTTTGTGGACCTTGTCTGGATGTTTGTTTTCCCAATGGTCTACATCATGTCCGTTTCGCATAAAATAGGTTAAGTTGTTTAGCTTCAGTCAGTTGTAGGCTGTTCAATGAAGTTCTGAATTGGGGAGGACGGATACAAGAATGAGCGATCACGGCCTAATAGATAGCGCGCACCCGCCGGTCACAGCGAAGACCTTCGTGTGGGTTTGGATTTTTCTCGTCGGACTGACGGGAATTGAGGTGTACCTCGGCTATATCGAACTCGAAGCGAGGCTCATGCTCGGAATCCTGCTCGGGCTTTCGCTTATCAAGGCCGGGCTGATTATGTCGTGGTTCATGCACTTGAAGTACGAGAAGCGCAGCCTCACCTTGTGGCTCATCCCCGCGATGGTTTTTTGCATTGGCTTGATGATGGCTTATTTCTTTTGGGACAGCATTCGTCTCGGACAACTTCGGCCACATTGAAATCTTTTTTTGCGAGGGCGCTCTAGAAACGGGTTAGGATGGTAGAATCTGAGATGAAGAAAAATAAAATGCGCGTCCTTCGGATGGGCGGTCTTGGTTTGCTGGCGCTGATTGCCGTACCTCAGGCATTTGGCCAGGGGTGTGCGCTCTGTTACACCGCCGCGGACGCAGCGGGTTCCCACGCGGAGCGAATGCTTGACGTTGGCATATTAGTACTTCTCCTTCCCTGCCTAACCCTTTTTGCTGGAATTATTGTGATGCTGGTCCGCCGCGCCCGCGCGGCCGCCGCTTAGGCGGTTTCCTTCAGGGCGGCGCCAAGTTCTTCTGTAACCCTTTCCAATTGAGCTGCGGATAACTCTGCAAATAGAGGCAAAGAAAGGACTTGCTTGGCGGCCAGCTCGGCACTGGGGTAGTCACCCGCGCGATGTCCCTGACCTGAAAAGAGCGGCTGAAAGGGTAATGGGAGGGGGTAGAATATCGAGGTTCCGATTCCGCGAGCCTCAAGGAGCTGTTTGACCCGGTCTCTGCGCCCGCCGCTTCCGGAGGCACTTTTTATGCGGATAGTATATGTATGGTACACAGGCTCCGTGTGTTCTGATTTGTGAGGCAGAATCAGATCCGGCAGACCCGCAAGCAATGCATCGTACCGCTTCGCGTGCGATTGACGCTTCTCCGTCCATTCATCCAGCCGCCGCAGTTTCACTCGCAGCACAGCGGCCTGAATTTCATCCAGCCGGCTGTTCCACCCGGGCTCGGAACTTGTGTACCGGTCTGTTTGTCCGTGGTTGCGTAGCCTGCGAACCCGTTCCGCAACCTCTCCCGAGTTGGTGACCAGCATGCCTGCATCGCCATAGGCGCCTAGATTCTTGGTGGGGTAGAAACTGATCCCCGCCGCCGCGCCAAGCGAGCCCGTCCGCTGACCCTTGTATCTCGCGCCGATTGCCTGCGCATTGTCTTCGATCACGACGATTCCATGTCGAGCGGCAATCTCCCTGACCGGGTCCATATCCGCGGGTGCGCCGAAGAGATGGACTGGGATTACGGCGCGAGTCCTTGGAGTCCGCCGCTTCTCGATTTCTGCCGGGTCAAGATTCAATGTCGTCGCATCAATGTCAGCAAAAACGGGCCGTGCGCCGAGCCTCACAACTGCGGTCGCGGTCGCGACAAAGGTGAATGCAGGCACGATCACTTCGTCACCTGGGCCTACACCGCACGCCGCGAGCGCCAGGGTCAATGCGTCGGTGCCATTGGCCAATCCAACGCCATGCCGCGCGCCACAATAGGCGGCAATTTCACGTTCCAGGGCTTCATTTTGCGGGCCGAGGATAAATTGCTGCGACGCAATGACCTCCTCTATGGCCGCGCGGATCTCTTCCGCCATTTCCGCGTGTCCCGCGCGCAGGTCCAGGAACGGTACGAGACTCCCGGTTCGCGTTTTCATTGGTTGACTGCCATTCATAGCCGCTCAGTTTACGACAAAACCCTCCTGCCCGCTTGGCTTCTTGGCAATAGGGGGCGGGAAGGCTTGAATCCGATTCGCGACCTCAATTAGCGACCCGAAACCCAGTTTTGGACTGAGGTGCGAAATCCCTTGCCATATGCCGTACTAGGACTACTCGCCAAGGACTTGACGGATAGATTCGTAACAGTCTTCAATAAAGCGTATCCATGTCTGCCACTATGTATTGCTGGATTATTTGAGGGGCAGATGGCGTTGACAAGTGTTTGTATGTTGTTGACAATAAATCACTTACGGACAACGAGGGAATTCACCAGATTGGCACACCCCTTGCATTGATTTGATGCTGAACGGGGTGGTCTACACCGTTTGCGTTTGGGCATATGCAGCGAAACAGCAACAAGTTGGGACGGTTGAACGAATGAAATCAGGGGAAAAAGAAGTGGAAACAAAATCGAATTTCAAAAGTACTTTCTGTCAACTTCTCAAAGGAGGAACGACAGTGAAGCGAGTGGTTACTATTCTTTGCCTGGCGGCGTTCTGCATGGTCTTCGCAGGCGCGGCAATGGCACAAACTGCCACGAGCGGAGCCATGACTGGTACTGTTCTTGATCCTGACGGTAAGGCCGTAGTCGGCGCAACCGTTACGATCACCAACACAGCTACCTCGACAACGCTACCGTCCGTAAAGACCGGGTCAAGCGGCGATTTTGCATTCGGCAGCTTGGCACCTGGTATCTATTCAGTCCAAATCGCGGCTGCAAACTTCAAAACGTTGAATCTCACCAACATTGAGGTCATCGCCGGCCGCACTTACAACGTGAGTCGGAAGCTTGAAATCGGCGCGGCGTCAGCGGTCGTAAACGTCGAAGCCGGAACCATTCAAGTCATCGAGACTCAGAACACTTCCGTTCAGAACACCATCACGGGCCGCGCCATTACGAACCTTCCGTTCGCATCGCGCAGCGGTATTCTGATTGGCGTTTTGGACCCTGGCGCGCAGACCGTCGGCGGCCCGCGCAACAGCACGTTTGAAGGCTTGCCGAAGGGTTCCATCAACATCACCTTCGACGGCATCAACGTTCAGGACAACCTGCTGAAGTCAAGCGACGGCTTCTTCGCCATCAACGACCCGCGCATTGACGACGTGCAGGAGTTCGGCATCACAACGAACGCCAACGATCCCTCGAAGGCTGGCCAGGGCGCGGTTCAGATGTCCTACGTCAGCAAGCAGGGTGGCAACGCTTTCCACGGCGGCGTTTGGGAATACAACCGCAACACGATTTACGATGCCAACTACTACTACACCAACCTGTCCGGATTGCCGCGGCAGATCTTGAAGCTCAATGAGTTCGGCTACAAGGTCGGCGGCCCAATCCTGAAGGACAAGCTGTTCTTCTTCACCGACTTCGAGTTTTTCCAGTTTCCACAGTCGGTGACGCGCACGCGGACCCTGCTAACGGGGACGCCGGGCAGCGGTACGGGTTCGGCGAATGGGTTCTTCACGTACGCATCGAGCGCCACAGTCCCTGTCGGGAATACGTGGACGACTTGTACGGGAACTACCTGCACAGTGAACTTGCTCGCTCTCGCGTCGGCTACGTCCGCTCCGAATACGCCAGCCAACGTGGCAAACGGGACGTTCTACCCGAACGTGATCAATCCCGCAGTTTCGGCCATCCTTACGCCGGTTCAGTCTTCGCTGACTGCTCCGGGGGTAAGCGTCAACATTCAGCCGTCGCTGTGGCAGAATTCCATTACATTCAACAACTCGACGATGGGTGTCCGGCGCTATCCGGATCTCCGGTTTGACTACAATATGACAAAACACCAGTCGCTCGAATTCGACTACCACTATTCGTGGTTCGACTCCGCGCCTGACCTGTTGAACAGCATGGACGCGACCTACCCGGTTGCTCCGTTCAATACGAACCAGGGGTCACAGCTTTCCAACCGCAACCTCTGGGTCGCGGCGTGGCGGTGGTCGATTGGTTCGAACAAGAGCAATGAACTGCGCTGGGGCTTGCAGACCGCTCCGGTCAATTTCGGAATCGGGATTCAAGTCGGCACCAGTTTGTATCCCCATATCAACACGAACCTCGGCCCGAACGATCTTTATCGGTTTGGGATTTTCGGGGTCTCTCAACCGTTGCTGTCTCCGGGCAACGTGCAGGGGCGAAACACGGCGGTTGGAGAGATTCACGAAACATTCCAGTGGACGAGGGGGACCCACCAGTTCACATTCGGAGCTGATGGTTCCGGTCTCTTCTACAATGACTTCTTCACCACCTCAGCGTCAGTCGGCTTTGGCATCGTGACTGGCGGCGATCCCGCGGACGGGACAGCGGTAGGGACCCCGATGTTTACCGCTGCCAACCTTCCGGGCATCAGTAACACGGATCGTGGTAATGCCGAGGGGCTGTACGCTACTCTGGTTGGCCGTGTGTCGAGCTTCAGTGGGAACGTTTTTTGGAGCCCGAAGACCAACGGCTTCCTGACGGCTGCTCCGGAGGTGGATAAACTTCGCCAGCACGAATTCGGTTTCTACGGAAACGATAGCTGGCGCGTGCGTCCAACCTTCACGTTCAACTTTGGGTTGCGCTGGGAATATCAGGGCGCTCCTTACGACGCCTTCAACCAGTACTTCCTAATGCAGAACCCCTCGGACGTTTGGGGCATCTCCGGTCCGGGTAACAACTTCAAGCCCGGGGTCATTGGCGGTCCACAGAACCTGTTCTACCAAAATGACGCAAACAAGAGCTGGTACAACAAGTATTTCCGTGCTCTTGCTCCCAGCGTCGGCTTTGCATGGCAGCCGGGAATGGACAACCGTATATGGAAGTCCGTGTTCGGCAGCGCGGGCAGGACCGTTATCCGCGCGGGCTATAGCATCGCTTACAGCCGGGAAGGCCTGAATAGCGGCGTGTTCGGTATCATCGGGAGCAACCCTGGCTTCTTCGGTGGCCAGAGTGCGGCTGGGGGAGTTCAGTTTAACCCCGGGAGCATCACTCTCGACAACACCGTCGGTATCCAGTCCGCAATCCAATCTCCAACGTCGTTCGTTCCTCAGTTCCAGATGAACCCGGCGTCGGCGAGCAGCGTCAACGTGTACAATCCGAACCTCCATCCGCCTATGGTTCAGTCCTGGCAAGTGGGTATCCAGCGCGAGCTTGGGCCGGATATGGCGCTTGAGATTCGGTATCAGGGAAATCACGGCGTCGGGTTGTGGGACCAATTCGCCCTGAACGAAACCAACATTTTTGAAAATGGTTTCCTCAGCGAATTCCAAAACGCTCTGAGCAACCTGAGCATCTGCGGCACGGGTTTTGTTCCTGGCAACACAGGAACCGGCGCTCTGCCGAGCGGGCCTTGCGCGGCTGCTCAGCTTGCGGCTGGCGTGGCTTGCCCATTTCCCTTTGTCGCAGCCACTTGCAAGGTGACGGCATCCAACTTCGCCGACTGGGGTCTGGCCGGCCAAAACACCTTGCCAATCCTAACAACCTCGTTCAATCCGGGACTCACCGCGGCCACGATTTTGGCAGCGACAGCACCCGGCTCAGCTCAACAGAAGAACGCGTTTTTCCGGAACGGCACGTTCGTCAACGATCTGAACCTGGGTATCGCAGGTTCGTTTGCCGGGTCATTGAGCGACATTTTAGCCACGTCCGGCGGACTGCCCTTTGGATTGAACTCCATGGTCCAATCGGGGCTCTATCCCTCGAACTTCTTCCAGGTTAACCCGTTCGCGAGGGGTGGTGCATTTGTTCTCGCAAACGGCGCTCAATCCACCTACAACGCACTGGTTATTGACTTCCGTCGTCGCCTATCGCACGGCCTGCAGTTCGACGCGAACTATGCTTTCGCACGGTCGCTGACGAACTACAACGTCAATAGCTCAATCAACTTCAACGGGTTCACGACCCTTCGCAACCAGGGTTACGACAAGGGCCCCGCGCCGTTTGACATCCGGCATGCCATCAAGGTTCAAGGCATCTGGGATTTCCCATTCGGCGAAGGGCGCAAGTGGGCCTCCAGCAGCCGGATTGTCAACACCATCATCGGCGGCTGGTCGTTCAACAGCGTGACTCGGTGGCAGACGGGACAGCCCGTCCGGATTACGAGCGGACTCGGCGGCACCTTCAATGGGTCTGACCCCGGCGTAAATCTGGTCGGCATCACCCGTTCGCAGTTGCAGGGCATGCTGCAGATCAACAAAACTGAGTTGGCGGGAGCGGTCTGGTATGTTCCCACCAGCTTGCTTGACGGCAGCCTGCAGAGGGCGAACACCGCGATTATCCAGCCTTGCAACGTGGCTGGGACGCTGTGCTCCAAGCTGTTCGTTTTCGGTCCGCAGTTCTTTGAGGCGGACTGGACGCTTGCGAAGACCACGAAGATCACGGAACACGTGAACTTCGAAATGCGCATGGAAGCTCTGAACGCATTTAACAATCAGAACTTCTACTGGGCATCGGGTCCGGGCACTTCACCAGCCGCAATCAGCACGCAATCGACCCGGTTTGGCCAGATGGGCAGCAACTCCACGAACGGGGCGTATTCGGACCTGAATACGACTCAGTTCCCTGGCGGGCGCGTTGTCCAGCTTGTCGGCCGCATTAACTTCTAACCCGGAGGTCCCGGTGCGAACTGGGACCGCGGTTTTGGCGGGGGTGGCCTGAAAAGGCCGCCCCCGTTTTTTTACGCACGCACTTGCTTTTTGGATACCGATTGGCCAATTAATGTAGAATCAATCGAGGCAAGAAATGAAGCGGCGCTATGCAGTGATTGTGATGGCTGCGCTCGTTCTAGCTGGCCGCCCCGCGTTCGGCCAGGACAGCCCCGGTAGTAATGCTCCGGTCAATGTGCGTGGTCAGATTTTGTTGCCGTTTGGGGATCTGCCAAATTCCCCAATTCGCTTTGAATTGCAAGACTCTACCGGGATGATGCACGATCTCCGGTTCACGGATTCCAATGGAAGGTTCGTTCTCGAGCAGTTGAAATTCGGGTCCAATTACATAATTATTGTGGAGAGTGATGACCGAAACTGGGGTAGTACGCGCTACGAATTCATGGCGGGGATGAGCGCTGATCCCCGATTCTATTTGAAACCGCTGGCGCCTAAGAGGTCATCAAAGCCGGCCACGATTTCCGCAAATTCGGCATATGTGCCTGCGCCGAAGATCGCCGAACTCCATGACACTGCGATGAAGGCGTATCGGGAGGGGAAGTCGGCGGAGGCAGAGGCGTTGCTCCGGCAGGCGACGACGGCCGACCCGAAATATGCGATTGCCTTCAACGATCTGGGCGTAATTCTGATGCGTGCGCGGCGATTCGCGGAAGCGGAACCGATTCTCCGCAAGGGATTGGAAGCCGATCCGAAGTCCGTGACTCTACTCGTCAACCTGGGCAGCGCCCTGCTCCACGCCGGTAAATTTCTTGAGGCAATTCGTCCACTGAGAGAGGCGCTTCGTCTGAAGCCGGATCAGGCGGACGCGCATTTGCAACTCGGGGCGGCCTTGGTTGAAACCGACCAACTCGTGGAGGGAGAACTCGAGTTGATGGTGGCATTGAATGCCAAGGGGCCGAATGATTCCGGAGTGCAGCTCTACCTGGGGAAACTGTACGCGAGCAGAGGGGAATACGCGAAGGCCATTCAGGCATTCAATTCTTATCTAAGGCTTGCGCCGCCAGATTCGCCGAATATCCCTGCCATTCGTGCCGCTGTCTTGAAAATGCAGGACGAGATGGCAAAAAACGCTGGAAAATAAACCCCAGAAAGACGATTTGGATCACCGGTACGGAACTAAGAGTTCTCCTTAAAGGAATAATCTAACGGAGGCGGCCCGGTGGGTCAGCAGGTTCGGGTAAGTGTGGAGAACCTTTTGTTGCAGGATTCAAGGCAGCGTGTGATGGAGCGGGCAGTGCCAGGCCAACTCCACGATTCAGTTCCAGATGGTCCTTTCCGCAACGGGGGCAATACCCTTTTCCTGTTTCTTCATCCCGCAAACTGGCCAGCTCATAACATCCACAAATGCAATCGCAATAGCCGGTTGTGGAGGCAGTCTTGATGGGCACCAATGCCATTTGAAGTTCCCCCGTGCTGAATGCTAACTCGCCGTTTCGTATTTCGCAAGGAGTGGGACAGAATCGAAACTCAGCGGATAATTAGGAATTCTTAGTATAGGCCATTCGGAGTGCGCCGCTCGCGTTCATGCGAAGATCCGTCCATGTAGAATCTGGAATCGAAAGGAACGATTCCACGACTCTAGGGTCGAATTGAGTACCCGCGCAACGGCGGATCTCAGCTTTTGCCTTTTCAAGAGAAAGCGCACTTCGATAGGGACGGTCGGAGGTCATCGCATCCAATGTGTCCGCCACAGCGAAAATCCTCGCGCCCAACGGAATCTCCTCACCCTTCAAACCTCTCGGGTAGCCTGTGCCGTCGAAGCGCTCCTGGTGTGCAAGAACGATTCCCGCGACCCCGCGCAGGAAAGGAACGCGGCTCAACATTTCATGTCCAATTGCGCAGTGCGTGCGCATCACTTCTTGTTCTTCGGCTGAAAGGGGACCGGGCTTGCGAAGAATACCGTCCGGGACCGCCATTTTTCCAATGTCGTGGAGAAACGCACCACGCGCGATTTCGGGCAATAGCCGGGATTCAACCTGCAATGCCTTGCAGATCGCCAGTGAGAATGCCGTGACTCGCTTGCAATGGCCCTCTGTTTCGGCATCTCTCAGGTCGAGCGCGCCCCCGAGCGCCTCCAAAGTATCGTCGTATGACTGTTCGAGTTGCTCGAGAGCGCCGCGCAGCTGGGCGGTGCGATCTTCGACCAGTTTCTCGAGCTCTTGTTGGTACCTGCGATTCTCCACCAAGAGCCTTCGGTGTTCGAGCGCGCGCCTCACACTTAAGAAGAGCTGGTCCTTTTCAAATGGCTTAAGAATATAGTCGTATGCGCCGCGACGAATGGCCTCGAGCGCCGTGGAGAGGTCATGCATCGCCGTGACCATGATCACAGGTATGTCTTTGTCATGGTTACGGATCCACTCGAGCAGTTTCAGCCCATCCATCTCCGGCATGACCATGTCGCTCAAAACAAGGTCCGGCGACTTGCCATTCAGGTATTGCAATGCCACACGGCCATTGCTGGCGGGCGTGCAACTAAAACCTTGCGTTTCGAGCAAAGTCGTTACGACCTCGCGGATCGCCTCTTCGTCGTCTACAACCAGGATGTGTTCCATAGTCACAATATGTTCCGACACTCAGTATTATACGGCACGGCACACTGGGACTTCTGATTGGTTGTAACTTTTTGGACCTGCGTGCTAAGTTTGCCAACGGTCTTCACTCGGGTCCCGTTCCACCGCTGTTCGAGCTGATTCGTGTTTGCATCTATGAACCAATTCGCAGACGGCTTACTGTCACGAATCAACGGACAGGGACCGCTCGCTTTGGTGTTTTTCCAGGTTTCGGCATTCCTTATTCTCTTCGTTCTCTATCTCATCTTGTATAAAGACATTAAGGCGCGCTTTCTGCGCCATTGGGTTGCTGGCTGGGCGCTGCTTACCCTTGCGGGCGGAGCCCAATTAATACAGCAATTGCACGAAAGCGCGTATGTGCCGCCGGTCATTCAGGCTCTTTTCTTTGTCGCACTGACTTTTTTCCTAGCTTCGATACTTGAATATTTTCAGCCCGGCTGTAGCCTCCGGCGAGTGTGGTTTTTCGGGTTACTGGGTGGTTCGGTATCCTGTGTTTTCGGAATTGTCGGAGCATCGCAGAATCTCCACCAGATTGAATGGATCCCAACACTGATTTGCGCCGGGATGTCCCTTGTCGCAGGGTGGGTGCTTTGGCGAGCGCGCGATTCACGTGTGGGGCATGGCATTCCACTGATTGCTGGAGCATTGCTTCTGCAGGGATTGCACTATCTGGATCGGCCGCTGTGGGCAGAGCAGCAATTCTACTCACTCAGAGTGGCCTTCGGATCGCTCATGCAGATTGCCGTGGGAATCGGAATGGTGGTGTTAATCCTGGAAGCGAGCCAGGCGCAAATGGTGGATTTGAACAATAAGCTCCGCCGTTTGACGTTGATTACGGCGTCGAGCGCGCAGACCATGAACGTGGATGAGATCTTGAAGGAAGTCCTGCAGAATCTCACGGAAGCCCTAGGTGTATCTCACGCAATTGTCCGGCTATTCGAGGGGACGGGTGATGCTTCGCAGCTTCAAATCAGGGCTTCCGTCGGCTACTCCGAGGCTTATATAGAAAAGCAAAAATCCATTCCCGCCAACCAGGATTGGGTGCGCGCTCTGATCGAAAGTAAGAGCCCGTGGATATCCATCGAGAGAGAAAACGCCCACGAGGACCTGGCTGCCCGAATGGGGGAAGTGGGCGTTGATTGCGTTGCGTTTGTCCGCCTGCCTGGAAAGGAAACAACTCTCGGCTTGCTCGGAATCGGATGTTCGGGGACACGCCGCCCTCAGGCGGACGAGATTACATTCCTTGTAAACGTCGCCAATCTTCTTGGTCTCACCATTCAGAATGTCAGTCTGTTTGAGAATGCCGCGGCTTCCGAGCGCCAGTGGTCTTACACATTCGATTCCATTGAAGATCCAATCCTTGTTCATGACAACTTGCAGCGCGTAGTCCGCGTGAACCACGCCCTGGCGTCACGGTTGAAAAGGACTCAGGATGAATTGCAAGGCCGGAATGTATGGGAAGTGTTGCAGAGGAATGGCCGCCAGTGGTCATCCTGTCCGTATTGCGAATCCGCCTGGGGCAAGGGAAATGAGCCCGATCCAAGCCTGGGAGGATTCCTCCTCGCATCGAACTCTGAATTCCATGATCCGTCCGGGCGGCGGCTCGGCGTCATTCACGTACTAAAAGACATCTCTGACAGGCAGCAGGCAGAGGAAAAATACCGGAGTCTGATCGCCAATATGCAGGAAGGGGTATTCATCTCAACCCCCGGTGGACGCTTCTTGGATTTTAACGATGCGTTCCTTCGAATGATTGGATACGAGACACGTGAAGAATTGATGGGAGTTCAAGATATTGCGTCCAGACTCTACGTGAACCCCTCAGACCGGGAGCGGTTGCAAAAACTCCTTCGAGAACATGGATCGGTAAGTGATTTCGAATTCCAGATGCGCCGCAGAGATGGAGAAGTGGTGACCTTGCTCGAATCCAGCGTCGCTACGCGCGATGCCTCAGGGAAAATTGTCGCAATTCAGGGATTCGCGCTGGATATTTCGGAGCGCAAGACAGCTGAACAAGAAATCCGGCGCCGGAATCGCGAACTGATGATTCTGAATGCGATTGGCCAGACGCTGAACCAGCCCCTGGAGTTGAAGGAAATGTTGGGACGTGCGCTGCGCCAGATCGTGGATTTGTTCACCACGGAAATCGGTTCCGTTTTCTTGCTGGACGCGGATTCAGCGGTCCTCCGGCGCGTTGCCGCGGCAGGATTGACGTCGGAGTATGCCGGGACCTTTCCTCCAACAGAAATCCCTTCCGATCTGCTCGACCACATTCGGGCCTCACGGGCCACGGTCTTGTCCGTGGCGGGATTGCCGTTGCCCGCGATTTTCCGTGACTTTCAACAGAAAGAACGGTTGGAGGTCACGAATCTGGTTTTGCTCTGGTCCAAGGATCGTCTGCTCGGTTGCTTGTTGCTTGGCAACCGCAAAGTGCGGGAGTTCTCAAGCGCCGAAATTAACCTGCTCGTTTCCGTGGGAAACCAGATTGCCGCATCGATAGAGAAGATGCTCTTGCTCGAAGAAACGCGAAGAGCCTATGAGAATTTGCGCCGCACGCAGGAGCAGCTCCTGCAAAGCGAGAAGATGGCCGCAATTGGCCAGCTCATTTCGGGTGTCGCTCATGAACTGAACAATCCTCTGACGGCCATACTCGGCTATAGCCAGTTGCTTGCGTCGAGTGAGTTTGTAAATGATCGCGGGGCTGAGTACTTGGGCAAACTGCACAAACAGGCGCATCGCACGCACAGGATCGTCAACAATCTGTTGAGCTTTGCCCGTCAGCAGAAACCAGAGCGGCTGCCCGTTCGCGTCAACCAGGTTGTTGAGGACACACTTTCTCTCCGGGAATATGACCTGCGGGTGAACAACATTCAAATTCATTGCGATCTGGGACAAAAACTTCCCCTGATTGGCGCGGACGCGAATCAGCTCCAACAGGTTTTCTTGAATATTCTAAATAACGCAGTGGATGCAATCTTAGAACATTCTGATCGTGGCGACATTTGGATCCGTACGACCATGGAGGAAGGCCGCATCTTAATTGAATTCGTTGACAGCGGGTTGGGAATTCAAGACACCCATCGTGTTTTTGATCCTTTCTACACCACGAAGCCTGTCGGTAAGGGTACAGGTCTGGGCCTGAGCATTTGTTATGGAATCATCAGCGAACATGGGGGCGAAATCTCCGTTCAGAATGTGCCGCCGAGGGGCGCGGCCGTCCGTGTGACACTTTCGGCGCTCCCTCCCGCGAGATCATCGCGAGAGGTCGAAGCTGAAAGCATGGGAGATATCCCAGCAGGGACGCGTGTCTTAATTGTGGATGATGAAGAATCAGTTCTTGAGCTTGAGAAAGAGATTCTGGCGACTCACAATGTCAGGGTAAGTGCAGCACGTAATGGGAGAGAAGCCCTGCAGATCCTCGAGCGGGAACAGGTTGATCTCATTGTGACGGACACGAAAATGCCCGGCGAGGTGACGGGCCGCGGGATTTATGAATGGGTATGTGTGCATAAACCTGAGCTCGCCCAGCGAATTATTTTCACTATGTCGGACGCCCATGGAATCGAATCCGTCGCACTGCAAGGACAGACCGGATGTCCACACATCCAAAAGCCGTTTAAGGTCGAAACTTTCTGGATGCTCGTGCGCCGAACCCTTGTTGAAATGGAATCGGCCGCGGTCAAGCGCTGAGGTCTGCTGGGCGGGCGGACAGGGAAGCCTCTTGCCAAGCTCCCAGCGCGGATTCCAACCGTGCTGTAATTGTCCCGATTAGATCGTTGAGTTTCTGCAATTGGGGAACAGGCGTCATTCCACACCATAGACTCATCCAGACGAAGCACCACCGCACTTCAAATCGAATCGAAAGCCATACCCGCTCTGCTTCACGGTGTGCGTTCGCCGACGGTGCGAGCGCGGTCAAGGCGCGCGCCAGCCGGTCAAGCCTTCTGTAGTCCTCACGCAATCCGTTGAGGAACTCAAGCCCGACTCCACGCCGGATTCGGCGTGCTGACTTGCGAGCGATGGGATCGGCTCGCTGCGACAGGTATGCGCTGTCCTCAATGGATAATGCCCGGCGCACTTGGGGAAAAAACCTAAACTGTTTCGGGAGCAGGTCGGTTGAAGTCGCATCCTTGAGAAGATGCTCAGCGGTGCTCTGCGACTTAGCGCGCCTGGTGAGCCAGAAAAGCAGTACCAGCACAATCAGGGCGCCAATTCCGAACAATATGATGTATTGGATCATGTCGGTCCCTCGAATGCCCGCGCTACCGTTCCTATCCTCTCACAGGAGACAACCTTTAGTCTAATGGAATCATACTCTCTGGTATACCTGCGCCGGACTGCGAGGTAATCGAGTGATGGCCCAATCGCGCTTCATCGATCTTGATAATCGCGAGTCGTACCAACCGCCTGGAGTAACGCCCAAGGGATTCACTCTACATGCAAACGCATGCCCCTAATGTTTTTTCCGCAGCCCAGCAAGTCGATCATTTAGATCCCGCAGGCGATCATGCACCTGTGGAGAAAGATGGTCGTATTCAGTTTGAGAAATCAATTGGGGTGGCCGATGTGGGGTCGGGGACCATTTCCAGACCGCCCAGGTCCAGATCCCAATCATCATAACAAACGTGTAGCGGCCAATAAACTCAAACGCCGAGTAGGCAGGCGCTGGAATGTAACGCCCGAATTCACTATTAACAATCTGAACCGCGGAAAAGATGCAAATCCCAGTCAAAATCATACGATATAAATGTGATACATGAATCCGGTAGTATAAGCCGATGCCGAGGACAAGAAGAAGTAGAACGGCCTCCGTGATATTGAAGTATTGCTGAATCGTCAGAAAAAGTTGTTGTTTGGGATGTGTGTGCCGGATCGCCGAACGTGTCCCCCAGAAGACCATTATGAACGCGCCAAGCGTGAGAACCCGCCAAGCGAAGTGCCATACGGCTGGATACTCTCTCAATGTTCGGACCGCAATTTCAATGATTAGTAGTAATCGAAGAGAGTAGAGAGCTCCATCCGAGACATAATAAAAGTAAAAAGCCCACGGAGCGACTCTGTAGGCAGTGTGTGATATCAGCAGCCAGGCAAGCTCACGGGGAACCAACAAGTATATGTATGCTCCCAGGAAGACCAACTCACGGTAGACCTGCTTGCGGATCAAGAGGGTTAGCAACACCACAAGAATACAGTCACCGACGACGATGTTAATAATGTCAAGGATTTGCGGAAACGAAGCCATCGGCGCGCATCATACCACTCCGAATGAAAGTTCGGAGCGAGTTACGACACGCGCCGGCAGCCATGTTCTTTGAAGCGATCAGACCGACAAAGAGCGTGTCGGCTGAGGAACTGTGTGCGACGGGGGCCAGGGCGGCAGAGGACCGTTGTTGCCGTCGGCCATTTGAATGTGAGTCCCAGGAAGCGGATTCGTGTGTGACGGGGGCCAGGGCGGCAGAGGACCGTTATTGCCGTCGGCCAATTGGTGGCCATTACCGGTAGATAGATTGACGTGAGAGATAACTGGGAGTAACATGACTCCCGCAAATGCGATGACCAGCAGTAAACAGATAACTCGTTTCATGTGATGTACACCTCCATGGCCACGGACTTTGTCTTGTGAGTGGGGGAAGCAATTTTTGAAGTGAAAAACGTTCAATAAACGGAACAGAGGTGCTTATGGGGAATTGGAATTCGTTTGAACGGGTTCGGAATGTGATAGAGGACGTTTCCAGCGGGACACTCGCCGGCTTTCACACCGAGTACGGAAAGCTCGTCTATCTGGCCTCTTTGCGGGATCTGGCGTCCGGCCGGTACGGACATGCGGGGCTTGAAGCTATTTATGGGCGCAAGGACGTCCATGAAGGGTTATGGCAGGCGCACAATGAGATCTGCATGCGGGTATTGGAAATGCCGCTGGCGGAACAGGAGCCGGATCTCGCTTTATGTCTTGGGGGATTTGATGGCGAATTAGAGGAAGTCATCGCCCACTGGCGGGAATTGGAGTTTTATCTGGCTTTGTTACCTTTCGGCCTGCCGCACTACCTCCGCGAGCTTTTTTCCTCCAACGTGGAAACCTTACTCAGTGTTATTCAGGGTAATCTGGCTAGAGTCCCCCAAGCCGCATAACGACTCCACAGACCTGGCCTACCACTTCCGCCTCGTCGGGGAACCGGTAGATTTTGGGAGCCGCCATTGAGAGTTGATGTGGTTGCAGAATCAGTGATTTGGACTCCTGCAAGCACCAAGCGCAGCGATATCCTTCGCGGACATCTACGAAATAGAGGGGGCGTTCAAATTCATTCTTCCATCCGGACACGCGAACCTGTCGGCGGCCAGGATCGATTAGAACGAGGCTACCAGGCCGTAAAATAGGTTCCATCATGTGATCGTCCAACCCGACGTACCCATACAAGTACTTGCTCTGGCCGTTGAATAGCACCCCTTCAAGGTCCTTCCACGCCTCTACCATGCGGCTCAGGAGTTCGGTTCGACGGGGATCGAATCCGGGGTCAAATCGCAATGGAAGTCGCCATGAGCTGGGCCCTGCCGCGAGATGCGTTTTCGGTGTTGCCAGTTCCGCGCTATCCTCGAAATGGCGGTCGAGTGGTACCTCGTACCACTGGAAAACCTCAATCGGATTCATGTGGTAAATTGCCGCCAGGGAATAAAGCTTATGCGGGCTGGGTATCGCACCGTGGTTCTCAATGTCCGCCAGACGGCTAATATGGATGATAAAATCGGAACGTCCGCGCAGGGACGCCACTTGGTAGCTGGCGCGTTCCACGTCGCGGAACGTCAAGCCAAGCCGTTCGCGCACCTTTCGGAGCCGCGAGCCGGGAATCATGGGGTTCCTCGAAATTGGTTGGGATGAAAGCGTGGGGGATTATACCAGCTAATCAATCTGTTATGAATTCAGAACACACCAACTCGCGGGTTCACAGGTCCGGCGGGATTCGCTGCTATTGGGTGTTTATTGCCATCGCCTTTGGCATGGTCACGATGTCAAATCAGAAGATATCTTGGGCCGCTCGTTCAAGTTTAGAGTGTGGGGCACAAAGCGCCAGCACCTCAATTGATTCCGATTTTTCCGCGACCGTCGCTGCCATGGCCGACTTGGACCCGCTTGACACGGTTGCACTCGAAAGAACTGAGAAACAGGCGCTCGGAATCCTGGACGGCATCGTAATGAGCACACTAGCGGGAAATGGCCGTCCTGATTTGGACTCTTTGAATAGCCGGTTGAGCAAGCTAGGCGTACACGAGCATAGCTTTGGTGAAAGCTATCGAGTATTAGGACTTGGCGGAAAGCCACTCGCATTTGCCTTGGTCGCTGATTTTGGACTAGGCGCACCCTCCGCCATTCGGTTGTACTCAGTGGAAGGCGGCACGGGGCAACTTGTACTGTCTGGAGGAATTGACCGATTCACGCAAAAGGACATGCTCGATGATTCTCTCGAATTGCTTCCCGTATCATTGCCGGAGTCCGCTCCCGAGGTTGTTTTCGTCATCGTCGGAGGGCGGACCGATGAATTGCAAACAGGCATCTTTACCGCCTGGCGGTTCGAGGGGAGGCAGTTGAAGCGCCTTTGGACTTCTGACTTGATCACGCATTCCACATCTGAGATGTCCGGCAGGAATTTTGTCCTGACCTATTGTCACGATCCCGCTGACCAGGACTCGAAGATGTGCAGGAGCATGGTGCGAGAGAAATTCGCGTATTCAGTTCCTGATGGAGAGTGGAAGAAATTGAGTTCTGAACCGATTTCTAATTCTAAGCATTAATTCAGAGGACTCCGGCGTCGAGTTGGGCGCAATGCAAAACAGATGCAAACATTGAAGAGACTTATCCTCTCCGCGCTTCTATTACCTTTCGTGGCAGTGGGTATCTCCCGAGCCCAGCAACCTGCCACGTCAACTCCTCCCAAGGGGCCCGCGAGCAAGACAGACCCCGCGGAGTTTCTTCGGACGGTAGATGAGGTTCTGGCGGACATGAGCAATCTGCTTGGTTTGCCGCAGACCGAACCGCTCAAAAAGACCCTTCGCTCTCGCGAAGAGATTCGAGCATACATTCTTCGCGAAATGAAGGAAGACAAGGATGCGGCCAAGCGCGCCACTGACGAAAAAATCCTCAAGAGATTTGGTTTGATACCCGTGGATTTTCCATTGGATAGCTATATGGTGGATCTCCTGACCGAGCAGATTGCCGGCCTTTATGACCCCAAAGGGAAAGAGTTTTACATCGCAGATTGGATTCCTGCCGCTGATCAGCGGGAAGTCATGGCTCATGAGCTGACGCACGCGCTGCAGGACCAGCATTTCCACATTGACCCGTGGCGCGATGCCGCTAAGCCGAATGACGACGCGGAGGCGGCGCGAGACGCTGTCCTCGAAGGCGCGGCTTTTGTGGCCATGCTGGACTACTGTCTTAAGAAGCAGTCTTGCGGAGGAAAGAGTTCCACGGATACCAACGAGTTCCCAGTGTTGGACAAAGCGCCCCCGTTTTTGAAGGACGACCTTCTATTTCCCTATATAGACGGTGCAAATTTTGCTCAAAGGATTCTGCTCACTCGTGGCGGCTGGGCCGGATTCCACACGGTGTTTGAGCATCCTCCCGTTTCGACGCAACAGATTCTCCACCCGGATCTCTATTTGCGCGGGGTAGTCCCACAGGAAGTGAAGCTGCCTGACCTCTCCCATAACCTGCCGAAGGAATGGAAAAACCTTCAATCCAATGTTTTTGGCGAATTTGGATTGCAGGAATTGCTCAAGCAGTTCCTTGGAGAAGAACGCGCGAACGACTTGTCACCGACATGGGCTGGAGACCGTTTTGCCTTTTACGAACAGCAAAAAACAAAAGAGTCAATTCTCATTCTCCGTATTCGCGCGTCAAGCGAAGCGGACGCATCGCGCCTGTTCGGCGGATTAAGCGAAGCCTGGGAAAAGAAATACAGTAAGCGAGAGAATATCATGCGGCGGCCAAATTTTATCTCGTTTGACTCCGCACAGGGCGGAGTTTTTCTGCGGTGTTCGGGCGCGGACTGCGTGAGTGTGGAAGGCGGAGATCGGAAACTTTTCGACGCTGTGATTCGCACTCTGGGTTGGACGGCGAATCCTTCATCATCTGGGAATAGTGAGCGCCCGGGCGTGGCAATGACTCCCTTTCAATCACCAATTGTGCCCGTAGTTGCGTCACTCCACGAGCTACATCCCTGAATGCATTCCTATTTTCCCGTTGGTTGTTTGGCAGGCGCCGGGGATGCTCTTCGCGCTGGCGCCGGCGGAGATGCGAAAATTGCTTTCGGCAACATCATGTGCACGCCCTTGTTTGTGTCAACGAGCTCAGTGATATGAAGGTCCGCTGCCACACTCGCGAGCATATAAGCCTCATCACGAGATAGATGTTTTTCATTCACAAGAAAATCAATCATCTGCCGCACTGCCTGCTTTGTGGCCTCATTCAGATCCAGATTCATTCCCATGGTGATGAATTCCGTAGGGGTTTCCGCTCGCGGCCAGTCAAAATGCAAGTCTTTGCGGACGACAAACTGGAATGTCCCAATCAGTGATGTCTCCATCGCCGTGATGTCCACTTCTCCGTCGCCTTGTCCCGCGTGGCCGTCCCCGACCTCGAAGAGGGCTCCGGCCGCATTCACAGGCAAATATAGGGTCGTACCGGCGACCAGCCACTTGTTGTCCATGTTTCCGCCATAGACTCCCGGCGGCACGCTGCTGACGCGGCCCATCGTGAGTGGTGGCGCGATTCCCATGCTGCCGAAGAATGGGTGCAGCGCGATGTTTATGCCCGGACCGAAATGGGCGACCATGCGTTTGCGGTCGAGCGGGATGATTTTCGTCTTCGCGTATGGAAAATCTTCGGGCAGAAAGCCTCGATTGGGACTAAATCCGTTGTAGGCATACGGGATTGCAAGGTCGATTTTCTTGATGCGAATTTCGAGGACGTCGCCCGGCTCAGCGCCTTCAATGTAGATTGGCCCGGTAAGAATATGTCCGCCCGGCCCGTGGACAATTTCTTTCTCGTGGTCGTAAACATCGCGCAGTTGTGACTCAATGTCTTCCGGTTTTACGCCTGCCGCCGCGAGGCGCGTTGGACTCGAAGTCAGCAGGGTGCGGACTTGGACGGTGTCGCCGGACTTGACGTGCAGCACTGGATTCGCTGCAGAATCGTAGTAGCCCCAAATGACGGTCTTCGGAGTTGGCTCCAGCTTGATTACAGTTGGCTTCGCCGCAGTCGTCTTGCTTCGTGGCTGCTGTCCCCATGCGACTGAGAATGCGACTCCCGCAATGATTGTCAGTCCCAAAACAATTCGGCCAGTGCGCTTCATTTGCGAATGCCCTCCGTGAGAGGCCCGTAGTCTACCGCAAGGCAAACCTGCGCGCACCGGTGTGACTCCTTGCGCGCAGGCGCTCAATTCTTAATTCGGTGGATGGAATTCCGTCAGGCCTTGATGCCGTTTGGCGCCAGGGGAAGTGCGCGCAGCCGGATTTTCGTCGCGTGGAAAATCGCATTGCCAATCGCCGGAGCCAGCGCCATCAGAGGCGTTTCACCGGCGCCCGCGGGCTGAATATCCTTCCGGTCCACTAGGACGACTTCGATGTTCGGCATGTCCGGAAAACGTGGCACGCGGTATTTCGAGAACTTCGGGTTGGTGATCGCGCCATTTTCGAATTCGATTGATTCGAACAGTGCGCCGCCCAATCCCTGAATATTCGCGCCCATCACCTGATTGCGAAGTCCATCTGGATTTACAATTGCCCCGCAATCGAACGCGGCCACCACTCGCACAATCTTTACTGCGCCAGTGGCGCGATCCACCGCGACTTCCGCGCAAGCGGCGATGTGGCCGCCCTTTTCGACGCCGCACGCGATGCCGAATCCGTGGTCCGGCGCGGGTTGCGACTTGCTCCAGCCAAACTTCTCTGCCGCGGCTTGTAGGACTCCCCTTAACCTGTCGCCGGTCGGGTCATTAGGTAAGTTTTTCAGGCGGAACGCGAGCGGGTCCATTTTCACCGCTTCCGCCAAGTCGTCCATATGTGATTCACGCGCGAAAACGTTGGCCGTTCCGGCAAGGCCGCGGTACGAGCCCTGTCGCAATGGGTAATCCGTAGGGTGGAACGCCACATTGCGATTGGCTACGGCGTAGGGCGTTTCGATTGCGGAAGGTCCTGAATTGTAATTTAGGAATTCCCACGCGGTGATTGTTCCATCGCCGCTCATGCCGCTGCGGATTTCGATTACTCCCGCGGGGCGGAAATATGCCCAAGTAAATTCTTCTTCGCGCGTCCAGACGAGCTTTACAGGTTTTCCGGCAGCCTTCGCAAGCCGCGCGGCTTCCACGGCGCACTCGCCCGTGTGCTTGCCGCCATAGCCGGAGCCCATGTCCGGCATTTGCACGCGGACCTTGTCTTCCGAAAGATGAAATGCCGCCGCAAGCTCGGAACGAACGCCAAACGGCCGCTGCGTGCCCGTCCAAACATTGAGCCCGCCATCTTCCCACTGAGCGACCGCAGCACGCGGTTCGAGCGGCGCGTGGGCGATGTAGGCCACTCGATAAGTCGCTTCGAGTTTATGTTGCGATGCGGAGAGCGCTTCCTCGACCGCGTGCGAATTGTCAGCCTGCTGTCCTCCCCGGCCTCCGCCTCCCCCGCGCCCACCCGCTTGTGGATTGGCTTTCAAATAATCGTAAACCTCGCGGCTATTCGTTTTTACCGGCGCAGGTTTCCATTCGGCCTTGATTGCCGCCAACGCTCTATCAGCGGTTTGCGGATCCGTCCCGGCAATACCAACGAAATCGCCGTCATGGACAAAGGTCACGCCAGGCATAGACTGAGCGGCGCTCCCATCCACGCTTGTAAGAGTCGCGCCAAATGTCGGCGGCCGAAGCACTTTGCCATGCATCATGCCGGGCAATTTCACATCCGAAGTGTATTTGTGCCGCCCCGTAACAAAATCGCGGCCATCCACCTTCGCAAGCGGCTTGCCCGCGACTGTCCACTCCGCGGGTGGGATGAGCGGGTCGGTGTCCGGGATTGCGCGCGCGAGCGCCTGCCCCTGCGCAAGCTGGCCATAAGAAAGCGATTTCTTAGTTTGCGGATCAGTGATCGCGCCATTGGCTGCAACAAGGCGCCCGGCCTCTACATTCCATTGTTTCGCCGCCAAGTCCCGCATGATGTCGCACGCCGCTGAGGCCACGCGCCGAAGCTGCATGCCCATGCGCGGAGTCGTCTGGCTTCCAAACGTGCCCTGATCGTATGGAGTGAACTTGGTATCGCCCATCACCATTCGGATGGCCTCGAACGGCGCGTGCAATTCTTCGGCGACGACCTGCGCAAGCGACGTGCGGATGTTCTGTCCGATTTCAACTTTCCCTGTGTAAACCGTGATCGCGCCATCTTCAGCGATGTGCAGCCACGCGGAAATATCTCTCGGCAATGACTGCCCGCCGCCGCGCCCCTGGCCGGATTCCTGTTGCGCGACCACGCCCTTGGAGATCAGCAGGACCGCGATTCCCGAACCGATAATCTTTGCGAAGTCACGGCGGTCAAATTCAAAGTGATGCGCGGGCCGCTCGCGCAGTTCGTAACGCTCGAACTCGACTTCCTGCTCTGGAAGACCGCCAGGGATGGGATTGGTCGTCATGGTCATTCTCCCCTCCCCGCATGGCCTTTGATTTCCGCGGAAGCCCGCCGGACAGCGGCCACAATCCGCGGATAAGTCCCGCAGCGGCAGATGTTGCCCTGCATGAATTCGGCAATCTGTGCGTCGCTCGGATTGGGATTTGTTTTCAGCAGGGAAACCACGGTCATGATCATGCCCGGCGTGCAAAATGCGCATTGCATCGCGCCTTCATCGAGAAACGCCTGCTGCAATGGATGGAGCTTGCCATTCGTTTCGAGGCCCTCGATGGTCGTTATCTGACGCTTCGCCGCCGCACCCACGGTGAGGGTGCAGGAATGGCGCGGGTTTCCGTCAATCAGCACGGTGCATGCACCGCACTGGCCTTCGCCGCAGCCGTATTTGCTTCCAGTCAGGTCAAGCTGGTCGCGCAGCACGCTGAGCAGGGAAGTGTCAGGCGCGGCGTCAATCTTGTAGCGCGTTCCGTTGACCTGGATTTCCGTAATTTTCAAAGCGGTTCCCGATGATTGCAATGGCATGAGTCACCTTCAGGCGGCACACAGTGAAGCCGCGTCCAACATGCTAATCCCGCTGGAATTCCTGTTCAATAGGGTGTTCGGCCGCCATGCCGGCGGCCTTGCGCTCGATACGCGCGAGGCGGTACTCAAGCCGCTCCAGCCATTTGCGGCAGAATGCTTTGTCCCTTGAGAATTCATCCACGTGTTGAGCCGTGCGGGCGCGGTGAACGAGTGCCAAGCCGTGGCGAGTGACCTGAGAAGCTCGTTCGAGCGCCCGGGCGCGGTGCTCAAAGTGAATTGCGAGCTGCTCGCAGGCTTCAAGAGCTGCGCGGAGTTGACTACCCTCGGCGAAGAACGAGTTCGAGCCAATAGCGCCGCGCGTCATGATTCGCTCGAGAGCGAGTGATTGCTCGGCGGAGTTCTTCAATTGCGGAGACCGCCCTTGTCGCGGGCTTAGCAGGCTTTCCCACATTTCAACGGCGCCGCCGAGGTCTCCCGCGCGCTTGGCGAGCCGCGCAAGATCCCGCCGCGCTGCGCGGTCGTGTTCGCCGGGCAGCCCCGCTGTGAGAGCAGCTTGGCACGTTTTCCGCGCAAGCTTTGCTTCACCGCGCCGACCTAGAAGCCGCGACATCCCGAACAAATCAATCGCTTCGTCCGGTGTCTTCACTTCCCCGGGAAAATCCTCATCCTGTTGCGCCGCGATCATTTCCAGAATGTGTCCGGCGAGGGCTGCGAGACCGCGCAAGTCCATTTGATTGTGCCGAATCACGGGCAAAAGCGGCTCTGCCGATCCGCCGCGCACAAAATTGAAATAAATCTCGGGGATCTGTGACGAATCCACGTCGCAATCCCGCGACCAATCAAGCCGCGAGCCGGGCGAGACGCGCAGGACATGACGCTCCAGTTCTGCAAGGCGCACTGACGCAAGCCGCGGCCGCCAGAGCTGACGCGAAGGATGCAAGAGGTCGAGATGTATCGAGGGTGTTCGCGGCGCGATAGCGCGCGTCATACGAAAGCGTGTTTCGAGCAGCGGCCAATCGAAGCTCTTCCCATTAAACGTTACAAGTACGCGCCTCTCGGCCAGCCGTTCATCGAGAGCGAGGAGCAGCGAATGCTCCTCTGCGAAATCGCGCATGAAGAACTGTTCGACTTGCAGGCCGCCCGATTCCCACCACGCCACGCCAACAAGAAACGCGTACGTGCCCGAGCCGCCGGCAAGCCCCGTCGTTTCTGTATCGAGGAAAAGCCACTGCGCAGGATCATTGGCGAGTGCATCGATGGGCGGCAAATTGTGTTTGGAGCCGGATTCGCTCGCACCATTCGGCAATAACATCTTCAGCGCGCGCGTCCTGCGAACATCATTGGATTCCAGGCAGGGTTCAGGGGTCGGAAACCAGCGGCGGATAACAAGATGCTCGCCGTAGCGATTGCGCCCGAGGGTCGCGCCCAGGAATCGCGCCACTTCTCCGGGATCGCCATCCATAGGTGACGATTCTCGGGCAGCAGCCTTTCGCGAAGGCCGCAGCGCCGCGAGACGCGAGAACTTGTCGCCGATGGAACTGGTGCTCATGCTCCCAGACGCTCAAGAATTGTGAGCGCAGCTTCCTTCCCGCGTTCGCTGCCTTCGCCCGACGGCCCCACGCACGAGGGACAGCCTTTCGAACACGTGCAACCCGCAATCAGCTCGCGTGTCTTTGCAAGCAGCAGCGAATGTGCCCTAAAAAGCGGCTCGCTGAATCCGATGCCGCCGGGATAGGCATCATAAAGATAAAGGTTTGGCTCAAAGAATTCCTTTTCCGGTGCGCCTGCACGCATCTCCGCGAGGTCTGGCGGAGCTTCCCAGCCGTCGCGCCCGGCGATGACGCCCGGAGTTGGCGGCCGCTCGCCAATCGCCGTACCGAGGTCGCGCTGATCGCACATTAGAAGTAATGTCGCCACGCTCCGCATCGCGTGCAGGAGCCCGCGCATGCCGTCCTGCCGTTCGCTAAGCGTGTAAGGCAGCGATTCGATGAGTGATCGCTCAAGCGTCGTCCAGAATGCCGTCGTGTGCATCTCATTCTCCGGCAATTCGAGCTTGCCGTCGCCGATATTCTCATGCGTGAAAAACTTTATTTTCTTGAATCCGATCACTTGCGAGCGCACCAGCACGTCACCCCACACCCGCGCGGCGTGCAAATCGCCATCTGTTTTATCTGCGGCGCGATTCAGGCGAGCCTGATCCGCGATTTCCAGTACTCGGACTTGCGTGTAGCGGATTGCGTCAGTGTAGTAGTCCGCGTTCACACGCTTGACGTAGGCCTTCCGCTCGTCAAAATCCATTCGTTCGACGTGAAACTGTTCGCCCTGGTGCAGATAGATCGCCTTGGGGTGCACAGTCGTAAGCGCGCTCGAAAAATCCACTTCGCCAATCACTTCCGGCGTGCCGGTGATGTCCACAATCACAAAATTATCGGATGTTACCGACCGCAGGCTGACCGTATCGGCGGGATAAGCCTGTTGCGTCCAATGCCAGTGGTCCCCCGCGCGATGGAGAAAGCCTGCTTCAGCCAACCGGTCGCACAGCTCAGGCAATTCCACGCCGCCAAACTTTTCATCGGCGGCAATCGGCAGCTCAAACGCCGCGCATTTCAAATGATTCACAAGGATTTCTAGATTATCGGGCTGGACGTAGGCATGTTCCGGCGATCGGCCGAAGAAATATTCCGGATTGCGCACAATGTACTGATCGAGTGGCGACGAGCTCGCGACCATTACGGCGCAGGAGCTTCCGCTGCGCCGGCCCGCGCGCCCCGCGCGCTGCCATGTTGAAGCAATCGTGCCGGGGTATCCGGCCATCACGGTGGCGTCGAGCGAGCCGATATCAATGCCAAGTTCGAGCGCGTTCGTCGAAACCACTCCGCGGATGCGTCCATCCCGCAGGCCGCGCTCGATTTCGCGCCGCTCTCCGGGCAGATAACCGCCGCGGTAACCGCGCACGTCCGGCGGCGCTCCGGGGGCCGCGGGAAATGCTTGTTGCAAATAGGTCAGCAGGACCTCGGTCTGCAATCGGCTATTGGAAAAAACAATCGTCTGCAAATTGCGCTTCAGGAATTCCTGTGCGAGTCGCGAGGTTTCGTGGATGTAGCTCCGCCGGATGCCCAGGTGTCGGTTTACTACCGGCGGATTATAGAGAACGAAAATCTTCTCCGCAGCCGGAGCGCCATTCGCATCCAGCACTTCCACATCGCTTTCAATCAGGCGGCTCGCAAGCTCGCCCGGGTTCGCAACCGTTGCCGAGCAGCAAATAAATTGCGGCGACGACCCATAGAAATTCGCGATGCGCCGCAGACGCCGCAGGACATTGCACAGATGGCTGCCGAAAACTCCGCGGTACGTGTGCAACTCGTCGAGCACAATATATCGCAAGTTCTCGAACAGCCTCTGCCATCGCGTGTGGTGCGGCAGAATTCCGGTGTGCAACATGTCCGGATTGGTCAGAACGATGTGACCCTTTTCTCGGATGGCCGCGCGCGCATCGGCGGGCGTGTCGCCGTCATACGTAAACACGCCAAAAGAATCGTTGAGCCGGCGGCTCAGGTCATGCAGTTCTGCAAGTTGATCCTGCGCGAGCGCCTTGGTGGGGAAGAGGTAGAGCGCGCGCGTGTCCGCATTCTCGAGGACCGCGTTCAGCACCGGCAAGTTGTAGCAAAGCGTCTTCCCGCTGGCCGTGGGCGTCACAATCACGACGTTGCGTCCGCCATGCACCGCCTCGGCTGCTGCTGCCTGATGCGTGTAAAGCTGCGCGATTCCTTTCGCTGAGTACGCCGCGGTCAACTCTGACCGCATCCACGCCGGTGCCGCCGCCCACTGCGCATCGCGGGCGGGAATGTGATGCACAGCGGTAATCACTTCGCCGCTGGCGTCATGCGACGCGAGCAGATCAATTATTTCGTGAACCCGCGCCAGCGAATTGCTTGCCGCCGCGCGCACGGCCAAAGATTGAGACATTGCGCTCCCAATTCGTACTTCGCTTTTTGTTCGCTAAAGCTACCATGCTAGAATGCACGCCGCAAGTCCTCGTATCTAAATGTGTTGGACTGGCCGGGCTTTGCTTACAAGCATGAATAACAACACACCGCCCAGTGCAGTCAGTGCGCACGCGTAAGCGAACCCTGCCGAAGGTGAGACGGCGCTCCATAGGAACCCCACGGCCACGCTCGAAACGAAGTCACCGATACCGTTCACGCTCGCAAGTACGCCGAAACCAGTCGCGCGAAGTTCTCGCGGCAGGAGTTCCGTAGCCACGCTTTTTTCCAGCGTGTCATGAATTGCGACATAGAGTCCCGCAAGTCCGAATAGCACGGCAAGCATCGGAAGTTCCGGGCGCGCGAAGATGAACCCCAGCGATGTCAAGGCAGCAAGAAAGTAGCCCGCCCCAAGTAAACCGCGCCGTCCAATTCTGTCTCCCAGCGCTCCCGCAGGATATGACGCAGAGGCATAGATCACATTGTGGAATGTGTAGAGCCCCACAGCCATTGCAGCCGCGCGCATCGAGCCGTAGTTTGGCAAAAGCAATTGCACTGCTCGCAAGATGAGCAGCGAGTGAGCGAAATCTCCCATTCCAAATAGCGCAACCGCTCTCAGAAATTTCCGGAACTCCCGCGGCAGGTTCGCAATGCTCGTAAGAAAGGGGAGTGGAGGATGTTCGCCGTCGCGCGTCCGCGCAGGCACCAGCGTCACAAACGCAATCGCTGCGACCACGCCGGGAAGAATCGTCCACCGCATCGCAACGCGGATGCTGGTTGAAGCCACAAGCGCCGTCGCGCAGAGCGGCCCGAGAATTGCGCCGGCAGTGTCCATCGTGCGCTCGAAGCCGATTGCACGGCCCACCTGCCCTGGCGCAACGGCCCCGGTCAACAGCACATCACGTGCCGGTCCGCGCGCCCCGCGGCCAACCCATCCGATTGCGCGAGCCGCAAGCACGTGCGGCCACGTCCCAACAAATCCAAGCGCGAAAGTGGTAAGTCCCGTTAGAAGATATCCCGTGACTGCGACGGGCTTTCGCCACGCGGGACGGCTGGCAATCCAGCCTCCGGCCAATTTCGCAAACGTCGAGGCCCCGTCCGCGACGCCTTCGATGACGCCAAGTGCGTAGGCAGGCGCGCCCATGCCCGCAAGCAAAGCAGGCAGGAGTGCCGTAGCGATCTCGTGGCCCCAGTCGGAACACAGGCTAGCGATGCCGATGCCCAGAACGCCGCGCGTGAGCCAGTGAGCCTGTTTTGTCTTAATCAGGAGTGATGGATCCGCTTCCATTAGCCTGCGAGTATTCTATCCAATACTTTTTTCTCCCGCATGAACGAAGCGGCTAAATTCAATGATGGGGTTTGACGCGGAAGTTCGGCGATTCACCAGATGTTCGACTCAGCCCCCAATCGAGTTGAGCAAATCTTTCATCACATCTGACGCCTGCCAGTCTTTTCCGCCGTAGAACTTGTAGATCTTACCGCCAGGAGAAATGATTACCGTGCTCATCGAGTGGGTGAATTGATTCTCGTCCGGCATGAAGGCCAGGCCAAAGAACGCCGCCACTTCCTTCAAATTGCTTTCCAGCGCAACAGCAAACTCCCAATGACGAAAATCCTTCGCCCTCGCCCCCTGCAAATAGCTTAAACCATAGTCGCGCAAAATCTTCGGCGTATCGTGTGCGGGGTCGAAGCTGATGCTCAGGAGATGCGTCTTCCCAAGCGCTTGTTTGTTTTTCTGCAGCGCCTCTTCAATTACGGAAAACCGCGTGCTCATTGCGGGACAGAAATCGGCGACTGGGCACCGTGTATAAATAAACGTGAGCAGCACGGATTCGCCTCCAAAATCCGCGAAATGAATCTTTTTTCCGTCCTGGTTCACCAAAACAAAATCAGGGACAACATCCCCCGGGTGCGGCTCGTGCACTTCCGGTGGCACGCCCGGAGGAGGCGCCGCGTTTGGATCCGCCTTCTTTACGACAGTAATATTTTCCAGCCAGTATTCGCCGCCATTCACAACCAGGTCCGCCGTAATCTGATCCCCAACGGATACCTGGGTCAGCGTGAACGGTGTCTTGACCGGATACGGCATCGTCATCGCGCCCATAAACCCGTGGATTTCCTTGTGATCAACGACGAGCTGCTGCCGCTGCCGGTCTATGCTTTCAATTTTCCCCTCAAGTTTGTAATGGCGCGCCGGCGGCTGGCTCGACCCGCCGCACGCCGATAAATAGAGTGTGGTCCAGGCAATGAGTGCAAGCATGCACATCCACGCGGCGAATCTCGCGGCGCGTTTGTCGAGCTTGTAAACCAGATTGATCCTTCCCCTCACGAAATGCGTTTCCTTTGCGCCCACACCTTCGCACTCCTTAGTAGTGGAATCTCCATCGAATAGTGCCATAAATCAGCCTCGGGTCGTTGAAGTGCGTTCCGCCAAACGTGTTGCTGGCGTCGAGCATGAACCGCGTGCCCCCAACATTCAGCGCCGTGAAGCCAACGGAGAATCGCTCTCCGAACGGTTTTTCCGCTGAAAAGCTCACCGTGGCGTGCGCCGGCAAGTGATCTGGGCCATTTCCATTCAAAAATCCCGAGCCATAATTCACGCTCGCGGAAATCCTGCTTCGCCAGGGCCCCGAAACAGATCCACCGACGGCGAGTGTGTCGCGCTGATCGTGGTCGAGGAAAAAAAGACCCGCGACTGTCGGGGAGAAGTCCGTCAGTCCGCCCGTCACGCCACCAATGCCTTGCACATATTGGCGTGAGTAAGTCATGTAACCCTGCCAGCGCCGCGCGGCACGGGGAGTGTGCAGCGTCGCCTCCCAGCCATTGATACGCGCATTCGCAATGGTAAGTGGCAGAAAAATGTTGCTGTTCCCAACCACGTCGTGGTCGAAAAAGTTGTGCGCATGCGTGCGGAAAAGGTCCGTATCGAAGAGCCATCCATGCACCGGGATCGCAAGCCCCACCTCATATTCTTCATCCCGCTCACCATGCAGTGGAAGGAAGGCGAAGCCGCTGTTCACGGCAAACTGCGCAAGCGGTCCGCTCACCGTTGAAAGCGGCGGCGCTTGATAGTAGCGGCCGTAGGAGCCGCGCAGGACCCAGTGCAGCTTTGGGATGTCGATCACGGCGCCCGCGCGCGGGCTCGCGGCATTTTCGTTGATCAGTCCGCCGAAGTGCGTGAGGCGGATGCCCCCGTTCAAGGAAAGCCAGTTCGTCACCTTGGTTTGATCTTCCGCAAAAAACACTTCGAGATTGCCGGTTGGCCTCACAGACTGTGTGAACGAAGCATTCGTTTCGCTGTTGTCCACCAGTCCGAAGAATTCATTATCGTGCTGGCTGAATCCATACACGCCGAAACGCGCGTTGTGCCGCCCGCGGACGATTCCAAGCGTCACTTGTCCGCCGTCGTACTGAGATGTCCTGCGATCTGTTGTTACCAGCGGGTCATTTGGCCCGCCGTCGTAGGCAGATCGGTTGAAGTGGTAGAAAGGAGAAACAATCAGCAGGGTGCCGGTCCCAATCGTGTGCACCCAGGAGAAATTCGCAAAGGCGTCGCGTTCGTTCTGTAAATCGCGAACTCCGCTCGCCTGTGCGTCCGCATTATTGGGGATTTGAAATACATCCCGCCGGACGGACGCCACCAGCCGCAACTGGTCAGCTGGGGTTGCATTGAGAATCAAAGATGTAAACGCACTGGCACCGTCGCCCCGGTCATGAATGACGCTCGTCGTGGGCGTTTCCAGCCCGTAATCACTGCGGTTGCCGCTCAAGCTCGCGTAGTAAGCGAACTTGCTGGTGTGGTCTCCGAAACTCAACTGGTCGTCGGTAGAATAATAATTACCAAACGTCGCCACCATCTCTGCCTCGCGGCTTCGCTCGAATCCCGTGCGCGGGATGACGTTGAAAACACCGTATGTCCGGTCGCCATATTCGGCCGAATACCCGCCGCGCTGGATTTCAATCGTTTCAATGTCCAGCGGATTGAATTGTGTTCCCACATTTGAGGCGATATTGGTGTTGGGCACCGCCACGCCGTCCACCAGCCAGTCCACCTGGTGGCCGCCTCGGACGTGAAGCTGGTCATGCACCATGTACGCACCCGGCACGGTATTTGTGATTGTGGCGAAACTGTTCGTTCGCTCGGCGCCGGGCATTTCACGGATCTGCTGCATCGTTATTGAATTCTGCGTGGTCGCAGTTTCCGCGCTGCCCTCCATTTCAGGCGCATTCACCTGAACGCTCATCGAGGCGGCAGCAATTTCCAGCCCAATATGCAGCACGGGCGCGGTGTCAGAAGCGACAGTGACTGCCTCCTCAAGAGTCCGGAAATGTTCGCGCTCAACGCGAATTTTGTAAGCTCCCGCCGGCACTGCTTCGAAGGTGAATTCGCCTGTATCGGAGGTGGTTTTCGACGCCGACCAATCCGATTGCGACGATTTCAGCGTCACCTTCGCGCCTGCGATGGGCCTGTGCGATGGATCGTGTATGACGCCTCGCACCACGGCGAAAATCCCAGCCCTGCCCGCGACGGCAATCATCAATAGCACAGCGCAAGCAATTCTTATTCGAATCCGCATCCGTTCTCCCTATTCTCCCTGGAAGAAAGTAAAACTGAACTCGCGCAGAGAGAAGACCTCCACGCCATGTTGTTTATTCCAAATGGATTTTCTTCAGAAAAATTAACTTCGAGGAGGCGGAGTCTCAGGGAGCTGCGAAACAGATTTGAATACTTGTGCTGAGGATACTGGGCAAAGTGTCGTTACCGCGGGAAATACGAGCTGGGTAGGCAATGGCAGGAGATACGTGCTCGCGCCAACCGCATTTTTCTCTTGAGGGGAACACGGACTCGCTTGGCATGATGGAGTGGAATTGCCACTTCGCTTGTCCATGTCACAGTCCTGTATTTTTTCGCGCTGGGCGTGCATTAAAGCGCCACTCTTATGCCGGGGACACATCCCAATCGCGCAGCAGTCGGCCGCCTGCGTGGAAACAAGGGCGTTTGCAAGCGGGGCCGCATATGTCCCCACAAGAGCAAGGAGAAAAACCAAGCTGGCGATTCGGCGAATCATAGAACCCAGATCCCTTATTTTACTATTCTCTCGCGCACTTTCCTAATTCTCGGAAGCAAGCCAAACGCCCAGACCCTCATCGGTGCGACCCCGTATCCACCGGCGGTTCCAGCAGCAGGCGCAACTCGCGCTCCGCGGTCGTCTTGCCGCGAAACTCGCCGCCCATTGTTACTTCTGTTCCCAGCGCGGGTGAGCCTTGATCCAGCGCGGCTCTTGCCTCCGTGCGTGCTGCGTTTGCATCTCCGCGTACCCAGGCAATCCGCGCGCGGAAGACGTGCGCCCAAACGGTGTAGGCGTCCGTCGCGCGCGCATCCAGGGACGCCGTCTCCAGCACTCGGCTCATCTCCTCGTATGCGGCGTCAAATTGTTTCAGCCGGAAGGAAATGCGTCCCAATTGGAAATACAGGTATTGCTCATTTCCGGCGAGGCCTTCCGGGTCAACCGCAAGAGCCTTGCGGTAAAGCTCCACTGCTTTTGCAGTTTTGCCCGCGCGCGCATCAGCGCTGGCTTGGGAGAAAATTGTGCGTTGCGCACGATTGCGTTTCGCCGCCTCCGTCCATCTCAGAATTCTCATGTCCGGGTCCAGTTCGATTCGTGAGACGGGGGCGGCGACCAGCACCGTGAATGGCGTCGCTGGCCCGCGCGTTGCCACGGAGTGTGCCACAACTCCCGCCGCAGTCGAGATGCGCATTTCCACTCGGGCGGTGAATCCCGGCGGCGCTCCCGTGACAAGAATCTCTCCCGAAACTTCATTAGGCGCGAGAGACCGCGTCCGGCGTAAGCTGATCTCCGGAGCTTCCGTGCCGCCGATGTAGTATTTGAAGAACCAGCTCAAGTCCCGCTCGGAGATTTCCTCGCATATTTTCTGAAAGTCCGCAATCGTGGCGGCACGCCCACTAAACTGCTTCAAGTATTCGCGCAGCGCCTTCTCCACGCGTTCGCGGTCAATCACGGTTTCCAGCGTCCGCCAGACAAGCATTCCGCGGTCATAGAGCGTCTGCTGCGTAATTTCGTTTCCAAGCGCGTAAAGCCTCAGCCCCAGCGAGATCGGTTCGAGCTGTTCCGCGGCCAGCGAATCGCGCATCGCCATGGCAATCATGCGGCGCGCATTTGCCGGGTCTTGCGCGTCCAAAAACCTCCAGGCCATGTATTCAGCCAGAGCCTCGGCCATCCATCCGTCCTCTTCGCTCGCGTGCGCGACTTGCTGTGGGAACCACTGGTGGGCAACTTCGTGAGGTAGGAAGTTCGGTGCGTAGCCGTTTCGCCCGAAGAATCTCAAATCGTCTTCATCCATCACCATGAAGCCGGGCCCGGAAAATCCGACCTCCGAATGACTCTTGGGAAAACCCGAAATGATTGTGAATTCCGAGAGTCCTGTCGATCCGAAAAGCCGCCCATATTCCACGAAGGAATTTGACGCCACGCCGGCGGCCTGGCGCGCAGCCTCGTTGTCCGTGTCCCGAGCGCACACGCGAATCACTGGAGCCGATCCATCCGCGGCGGATGGATGAATTGCTTGAATCTTGCGCGGTGTCGCGGCGATCGCGCGTGAAAAGACAGGCCGAAACGTCACGAAGTCGAAAATCGTCCGTTTGTGCATGTGAAAGACGGTCGCATTTCCGCCCGCCGCGGCTGTCCATCCTTCCGGCACCACCATGTGTATGTGGTGCGGCGCGAATGCGGTCATGTCCGGCGTCGGATACCAGCCCGATTCGTCGCGGAGCAGGATTCCCTCGGATGAAACGTAGTCCAATTCGTCCTCGGCGATCACGCCGGAATATGAAACTCGGAGCGTGAATTCGCCCGTCGTTTCTGCGGGCAGCGTTACGGAAAGATAAGGTGAGCCGAGTCGCCCGCTCCGCTCGAATGTCAGTAAATTGGAGGTTCCGTCCGTTATTCTCAAGATCTGTAATTGCGGGCTGAGTTGCAATTCCACAGCCCTGACCGGTTTTTCAGCGCGCAGTGTGAGCGTCGCCATCGCCTTGAGCGAACCCTCTTCCGGCCGAAACGCGATCCAGATGTCATACCGTTCAATGCTGACGGCCTGCCGGGCGCGGCCTCCTTCGATATGTGCTGAGCGGTGTACGGATGCCGTGAGCGGTGCGGGCGCGCAGGGAAGCGCAATGGAAAACGCGCAAATCCCCGCAATCATCGCGCGGTAAAGATTGAAAGGTTTGCGTCCTTCCGCGTAAACTTGACTTCCCCCAACCGGGGCCGCTATACCTGAAGCCATGACGCAATCCTACATCGTCTTTGATTTTGGGGGGAACGAAGATTCCGCCCAGCAGGCCCGCTACCGCCTGGACCACTGGCGGCAGACGTTCCACCTCACGAAGAAGCTGGATTACAAGTTTGAGCGCATGGCCGCCGAAAAAAAAGACGATGGCGAGCGAATTCGCGTGTTCATCCGGCTGGATTTTTCCGACCACGAGCGGCTCTCTCATCAGCGGTGGGTGGATAAGATTCCCGTCGAGCCGCCTTTCAAGGACGCCACCTCAAAGATTACACGGGCGGGAGATGCGGAATTCGCCGCAACAGTAAAGCTATTTGACGACCTGAGTTAGACCACAGATCGTCACCATTTCCGGCAACTTTCCTTGAAAATGGAGTCCGCCGTTTGGGGCGTTTCGCTATAATCTGAAAGGATAGGGTGTGGATTTCCCTCGAGCCAGGTAAAGACGATGCCAGTCCAGACGCGGCAGAAGCCCGCGAAATCCGAGAAGTCGAACGGCGCTCGCCACCACGGCCTCGGCCGCGATCAGCTTGTGGCGATATATCGCCTAATGCTGCTCTCGCGGCGCCTCGACGACCGGGAAATCCAGCTCAAACGCCAGAACCGCATCTACTTCCAAATCAGTGGAGCGGGCCACGAAGCCGTGTTGGCCGCCGCATCGCAATTGCTCAAGCCCGCGCATGATTGGTTCTGCGCCTATTACCGCGACCGCGCGCTCTGCCTGGCCATGGGCGTGACGCCTTACGAAATGCTCCTCGAAGCCGTCGGCGGCAAGGATGACCCCAGCTCGGGCGGACGCCAGATGCCTTCGCATTGGGGCCACCCGAAGTTCAACATCGTCAGCCGGTCTTCCCCCACTGGCACCCAATTCCTCCATTCCACCGGAATCGCGGAGGCCGGACTTTACTTTGAGGGTCACCCCGGGGCCTTCGAACATGCTCGCCGCGCCCCGCTCGGCGAAGCCGTGAACCACTTCAAAGATGAAGTCGTTTACGTTTCCGCCGGCGAGGGCGCGACCAGCGAGGGTGAATTTTTCGAATCGCTCAACACGGCATGCACGAAGAAATTGCCTGTCTTTTATTTAATAGAAGACAACGGCTACGCCATCACCGTGCCCGTCGAAGTGCAAACACCCGGCGGCAATATCTCCAAAATTGTGTCGAGCTATCCGGGCCTCCTGGTGCAGGAATGCGACGGCACGGATGTGCTTGAAAGCTACAAAGTATGCAAGCAGGCGGTCGAGTATTGTCGCGCGCGCAAGGGCCCGGCGCTGGTGCACGCACACGTAACGCGCCCCTACTCGCACTCGTTCTCTGACGATGAAAAGCTTTACAAAACCGAAGAGGAGCGCGCGAAGGAAGCGCAGCGCGACCCAATTCCGAAATTCGCTCGGTTCCTTGTCGTCGAAGGCATCCTCGATGAGAAGGCGCTTAAGAAGCTCGAAGTGGAAGTTGAAGCGGAAATTCGCGAGGCCACCGACAAAGCGCTCGCCGCTGAACTGCCCGCGCCGGATTCGATTCTGCAATGGGTGCACTCACCGGACGTTGACCCAACCTCAAACGCATTTCAGGCCGAGCCGCAACTCTCCGGCGAGCCGAAGACCATGGTCGAAATGGTCGCTACAACACTCGCCGCTGAGATGGCGCGCGACGAGCGCATTGTCATCTTCGGCGAAGACGTCGCCGATTGCAGCCGCGAAGAAAACATCGGGAAGGTCAAAGGGAAGGGTGGCGTCTTCAAAGCCACCGCTGGCCTTCAAACCAAGTACGGCGCGGAGCGCGTATTCAATTCACCTCTCGCGGAAGCCAATATCGTCGGGCGCGCTATCGGGATGTCCCTGCGCGGGTTGAAACCCGTCGCGGAAATCCAATTCTTCGATTACATCTGGCCCGCCATGATGCAGATCCGCAATGAGCTGGCCGTTATGCGCTGGCGCTCTGCGGGCGGCTTCAAGTGCCCGGCGGTTATTCGCGTCGCCATCGGCGGCTACCTTACGGGCGGCGCGGTCTATCACAGTCAGTGCGGCGAAGTGATTTTCACGCATACGCCCGGCCTGCGAGTCGTAATGCCTTCCACATCGCTCGATGTCGCCGGCCTTCTCCGCACCGCCATCCGCTGCGACGATCCTGTGATGTTCCTCGAGCACAAGCATCTTTACCGCCAGCCTTACAATCGCTCGGCGGACCCGGGTGCAGAATTCACAATCCCGTTCGGCAAGGCGCGCGTCGCGCGTGAAGGCACGGATGTAAGCATCATTACGTATGGCGCCGTTGTTCACCGCGCAGAGGTGGCTGCCGCGCAGCTCGAACGCGATGGCGCTTCCGTCGAAATCCTCGACCTCCGGTCCCTGTCTCCATATGATTGGGGTGCCGTCGCCGCAAGCGTCCGCAAGACGAGCCGTGTCATCGTCGCCTACGAAGACACGCTTTCCTGGGGCTACGGCGCGGAAATCGCCGCCCGCATCGCCGACGAGCTATTCGAAGACCTTGACGCGCCGGTGCGCCGCGTCGCCGCCATGGACACCTTCTGCGCCTATCAGCCCAAACTCGAAGACGAAATCCTGCCTCAGACCGAAGATATTCTCACCGCCGTCCGCGACCTGCTTGCCTTCTAGCAAGCCGGAGCCTCATGGCCTCTGATGGAACTTTTCCGGCGTCTCAAACGTAGAAGTAGGTAGAATGGCCATTGGGCACGCCCTCGTGCACGAAGGTTTGGCGGCGTATTCTGGAGGGCGCCCCGAATGCCTGCTATGTTGCCTAGAACTCAGCCCGGAGGTGATCGATGATTTGTCCAAGTTGTCGCCGTGAAATCGCCAACGAATCGAATTTCTGTTACTTGTGCGGCGCGCGCCAGCAACCTGCGAGCTATGGCGCGGCCCCACGTCCTTTCAAGCGCCTGCACCGATCTGTCAGGGACTGCAAGATCGCCGGCGTCTGCGGTGGCCTCGCCGAATACTGGGACATGGATCCGACCCTCGTCCGCGTCGTATGGGCCGTCCTAACTCTGTTCCCGCCTCCGATGATCATTGCGTACGTCGTCGCATGGATTGTCATGCCGAAGGAAGAGGTGCCCGTTTACGTTCCGGCTCCTGCTCAATCCCCGGTCCAGCAGACGCCCGCATCTTAAGTAGCAGTTATTGGTTATGCGAAAAAAATGGGCGGGTCTCAGACCCGCCCTTTTTCTTTTTGAATTCTATACATAAATTGAAGGAAAGAAGTGCGCGCTCAGCTGGGGCCTCAAGCTCTTACTCGTACCTCAGCGCCACCACGGGGTCCGTCTTCATCGCGCGCCGAGCGGGAATGTAACATGCAAGCAGCGCCACCGCCGTCAGCAGCATTGACACGCCCGCAAGCGTCAACGGGTCTCTCGCGCTCACACCAAAGAGCAATTGCGCTTTCGCAAGCAGTTGAGTCAACCACATCGAGGCTCCGACCCCGACCGCCACGCCCGCGAGCGCCATCGTTACTCCCTGTCCCAGCACCAGCCGCATCACATCGCCTCGTTGCGCGCCAAGCGCCATCCGCACGCCGATCTCATGCGTCCTCTGCCCCACGATGTACGAAATCACGCCGTAGATCCCCACGCTCGCCAGCACCAGTGCCAGTCCTGCGAACACGCCGAGCAGGATCATCGAAAATCTCTTTGCTGCAAGGTATTCCCCGATGATCTCGTCCATCGTTTCCACTGCGTACACCACTTGGTTGGCGTCCATCTGCGTCATCTTTTTGCGGATGGGCCCGACCAGTTCGCCGGGCGTGACCTGAGTCCGCGCCACAAGTCCGATTCCATTGGAGAGCAGCGGCATGAAACGGTCCGGAAGCTGCATAAACGGAATGTACATCTGCTCCTGGATTTTGGAGGTTGCGTCCGAATCGAGCCCCCAGTGTTTCACGTGTTCCGCGACGCCGACGATTTCCGCCTGCGAGTCAAAGATTGCAAGATTCAGCCGTTTCCCAATGGGGTCTTCATCCCCGAATTGCTTTCGTGCAAACATCTCATCAATCACCACCGCAAGCTGCGAATGTTCGTTGTCCTGGTCCGTCAGGAACCGTCCGCGGAGCAGGTGTGTCCCCATCGCCTTCAGGTAGTCAGGCTCGACCAGGTAAAACAGTGCAAAAGGCATCTCTTGCATCGTTGCCGGTTTCGGGTGGCCTTCGATCCAAAAAGGCAGTTCGGAATCGCCATTCATCGGAAGCGATCCCCCCTGCATGGAAAGGGCTTGCAAGCCGGGCACACTCAAAACTGTCGAATGTATTTCACGCATCAGCGCCCGTTGACCTTGTGGGTTGCCAAGAAGTGCTCTTGGCATCGTCACATTAAATGTGAGCACATTATGCGGGTTGAATCCTGGGTTCACGCTCCAGAGCGCCGCCAGGCTCCTCACCATCAGCCCGGCTCCCGCAAGCAGCACCAACGCCATCGCCATTTCCACCGCCACAAACACAGACTGTGCACGGTGCCGCGTGCCGCTCGACCCTCGCCCGCCTTCCTTCAGCGTTTCCTGCAATCCTGCGCGGGACATCCTCAGCGCCGGTACGAGCCCGAACAACACTCCAACCACCAGCGAGGTACCCAGCGTAAATAGCAGCACGTGTGAATCGGGTTTTATTGCCAACGCATGCGGCAGCACATCCGGCACCACCTTGAGTATCGCCTTTGCTCCGAGGTAGGCGACTCCCAAGCCCAGCGCTCCCCCGGCGGTCCCAAGCAGGATGCTTTCTGTCAGCATCTGGCGAATCATTCGTCCGCGGCTCGCGCCCATCGCGGCGCGAATCGCAAACTCTCTCGTTCGCCCCGTCGCGCGCGCGAGCATCAAGTTCGCCACGTTTGCACAGGCGATCAGCAGCAGAAATCCCACCGCCCCGAGCAGCAACAGCAAGGATGAAGAGATATCGCCCACCATGTTTTCCTTCAGGCTGAGCAGGGCGATCCCTGTGCCTTTGTCCGCGTCGGGATAGGCCTTTGCCAGGTTCTCGGCAACGTGGTCCATATCCGCCCGTGCTTGCGCAAGGGTCACGCCCGGCTTCAACTTTGCAATCGCGTTCATGCCCATGCTGACGTGACGGTCGCGAAATGTAGGATCGGCCCACTGTCCAAGCGGTATGAAGGCCTCTCTCGCGTTTCCATACAGCGTGAAGCCCGCGGGAATCACGCCGACAATTTCGTATGACTTTCCGCTCAGCGTGATTGGTTTCCCGATGATATCCGCCGCCGACCCAAACCTGCGCTCCCACAGACCTGCGCTGATGATCGCCATCGGCGTCCCGCCGACTTGATCCTCTTCAGTCCGAAACGTCCTCCCGAGTACAGGTCTCACGCCGAGCAGTGTGAAGAAATCCGCCGAAATCATTTGGCCGCGTAAACGCTCGCCCTCTCCCACGCCCGTCAGGATTAGCTCGTCATTCCGGAATGCCGCCATGTCCGAAAGCGAACTATTCTGCTTTTGCCAGTCCAGGAAATTCAGATACGTGACACTGGCCTGGTCAAATCCAAAGGACTTCGCGTACACCGCGAGCAACCTGTCCGGCTCCGCGTAGGGCAGCGGATTCAGCAGCACTCCATTCACAACCGAAAAGAGCGCGCTGTTCGCGCCGATGCCCAGCGCCAGCGTGAGGATGGCAATCGCTGTAAATCCGGGCGCCTTCGCCAGCGTTCGCAAACCGAATCGGAGATCCTGCAGAAAATTGCTCATCATTTCCTCCCACCGCCGCCCGGCGCAAGAATTGGTCTTTCAAGAGTTTGAGGCGTGCGAACGCACGGCATCGTCAGCGGCATCACTGATAATTACGCGCCCAGGACTGGGAATGTTCCATTACGCTTGGCCAAATCAAGACAAATTGGGTTGGTTTTTTATAGATGGGATCCACGCGCAACAAGCGTCGTCTCGAAGCCAGACTAAGCCCCTTTCCTGCCCCCGCCCCTCCGCCCGAACAGCATCGCGTCGAGCGACGCGCTTCCCGCGCCCGTGGTTGCCAGCGCCAGACACGCCGCGCCCGTAATCATCGCGAATTCGTATTGAGGCACCGCCTTGATTCCATGCCCCATATGCGCGCTATAGACGGCAACCACCATCTCGCCGAAGAACAGAATCGCCACAGGTCGTGTCAGCAACCCGAGAAGCAGCAATGCCCCGCCGCCAAGTTCCAGCCCGATGGCAAGGTACGCGCAGAATGCAGGCAGCCCGAGACCCGTCATATAAGCCTTCACGGCCGCGATCCCGTAACTGTATTTGTCGTACCCGTGGTAAATGAAAATCAACGCCAGCGCGCATCTCAAGACAAGCAATCCGAATGGTCTGACGCGATCTAGAAAATCCATAATGCCTCCGGCCGCTCGATTGCCCATCCGCGGCACCCATGGCGCGTCATTTTAGCAGAAGCGGCGTCTTCGGCTCTCCGCAAATCGCCCACCGCAACTCCGGCCATGCAAACCCGGCGGAAATCCGCGCCTAGTGTAAAATGGCAATCCGCGTGCTCCTTATCGTGGAAGGGAAGCAATGTCAGACCAAATCCGAACTCTAGGCCTCGCCAACGGCGGAGGCGATTGCCCCGGCCTCAATGCAGTCATTCGCGGCGTCGTCCGCACCGCCATCAGCGAACACGGCTGGAAAATCATTGGCATCCGCAACGGCTTTGACGGCCTCATCTGGCCCGAGCGCACGGTCGAGCTCACGCTCGAATCCGTTCGCGGCCTCATCCATCGCGGCGGCACCATCCTCGGCACCACAAACCGCGGCAACCCATTTGCATATCCGACGGAAAATGGCAACGCAAAGTCCGTCACCGATTACTCCGCCCAATGCTGCGAGAATTGGAAGCGCCTCGGCTTGGACGCGATGATCGTCGTCGGGGGTGACGGCACTCTCGGCATCGCGCGCGATCTCGGGCGCCGTGGACTCCGCATGGTCGGTGTCCCCAAGACGATTGACAACGACCTCTGCGCCACCGAAATCACTTTCGGTTTTGACACCGCGCTTCACGTCGCCACCGACGCGCTCGACCGCCTTCACACCACCGCGGAAAGCCATCACCGCGTCATGCTCGTCGAAGTCATGGGCCGCGACACCGGCTGGATCGCGCTCCATTCCGGCATCGCGGGCGGCGCGGACGTCATCCTCATCCCCGAAATCCCATTCACCTTTGAAAACGTCTGCCACGCCATCGAAGCGCGCGAAAAAGCCGGCAAGGAATTCAGCCTCGTCGTGGTCGCGGAAGGCGCGAAAATTCCCGCCACCGCATTTGGCTCGCCGGTCATCCCGAGCAAGGGGATCTCCAGTGTTTCCGGCGTCACCGTCGCCCACGTTCTCGCCGACAACCTCAAGAAAGAAGTCCGCCTCAACGTCCTCGGCCATTTGCAGCGCGGCGGCTCGCCCAGTCCCTTTGACCGCATCCTCGCCACGCGCTACGGTTGCTGCGCCGTGGACCTCGTCGCGCGCGGCGAATTCGGCCGCATGGTCTGCCTCCGCGCGGGCCGCATCGAATCCGCGCCGCTCGACGACGCTGTCGGCAAGACCAGGTTCGTGGACCCCAATTGCGACCACGTCCGCGCCGCCCGCGGCGTCGGCACTACCTTCGGAGATCGCGCGTGACGAATTACCGGGAGAAAGATGATTTGCCGGAACACGATTTGACGGAAGAAGACTCGCCTGAAGAGGGTTTGCCCGAAGATCGTTTACCCGAACGTTTGACCGAAGAAGACTCACCGGAAGATGGGCCGAACAGTAGAGTGCCCATCATGGTGGGCCTCCGCAAATGGATCATCGGCGCTCTCGTCCTCGCCATCATCGGCGGCCTTTACTGGCGTCTCCGCTCCCCCACGCACGTCCTCGGCGTGTCCTACGTTTCCGACCAGTCCGTCACCCTGTGGAGCACGCTCGCGCAGGTCCGCCAGCGCGCCGGCGAAGTGAAGTGGGGCGACCAGGTCGAAATCCTGAAGCACAGCGGCGCGGACACGCTCGTGCGCACATCTGCCGGCCTCGAAGGCTGGATGGACGGCCACGCGCTCATCGATTCAGCCGCATGGCAGCGCGAAGTCCACCTACAGTCCACGGCCCACGCGATTCCCATCCAAGCCACCGGCCACACCAAGGTCTTCACCAATGTCCGCCTTGACCCTGGCCGCGACGCCACGCGCATCTACCAGCTCACCGGAGGCGTCGCGCTGGCCATCGTAGGCCGCGCTGCCGTGGAGGTTCCCGCGCCGCCGAAGGGCTCTGGCGGCGCATCTGGTACCGCCCAAACAGCCAATAAAGACGAAGGCCCGAAGCGAGAAGACTGGCTGCTGGTCTACCCTTTGCCCGCAAGGCCTCCTGCCGCGCCAGCCGCCGCAGCCACGCAGTCCTCAACAAGCGTCCAGACCTCAGCGGGCGGCCCACAGTCGGCTCCGTCCGCAGGTGCCCCGGCGGCGAGCCCAGCAACTTCTCCGGGCCCCTCAAGCGGCCCTTCGGCTCAGGCGACACAAGGTGACATGGTCATGGGCCGCGACCCCGCCCAGCGCCAGTCCGGCGCTCCGGCCGCGCAAGCGATCCCGCCCCTGGCAGGCTGGGTCCTCTCCCGCTATGTTGCTCTCGACCTGCCCGAAACCCTCCGCGACTACGCCTCCACATCGGGCATGAGACCCGTTGCCTGGTTCGTCCTCAACTATGTCTCGGACGCGGATACCGCGGAAGGCAGGCCGCAATACTTAATGGCAGGCAATAAGGGTGGGGAAGGGCAAGCATGCGATTTCAATTCGCTCCGCGTTTATACCTGGGGCGAGAAACGCCGCCGCTACGAAACCGCCTTCGTTGAAGGCAATCTCTGCGGCTACTTTCCGATCCGCGCTTCGAAACAGCCCCGCACCGGCGATCCCGAATTCCGCTTCACCGCCCTCGAATCCATCGGCGCCAAGTCGGGTGGCGCTAGATCAGTTGCCGCCAATTCGAGCAGCGCAAAACTCGAACGCGTTTACGCCATGCACCAAACCTCCGTCCGCCGCGTCCGCGAAGCCGAATCCATTAAGGTTCCTGTGCCCGCGTCCAAATCGAAATCCCATTGACAGCGGCCCTCTGTCCGGGGCACGATTGTTAGTGTTTACTTACATTGCGCTTCCATTGTGGAAACCAGAAGCGCGTACTTCACGTCACATTGGCATAGGTTCATTTTCTTCCTGGGGAGGACGCGCCATGAAAACAAAGCTCAGCTTGCTTTTCGTCTTGACTTCTTTGATGTCCGGCTGTTACGCCATCGGTCATTTCTATCCGGTCCAAGGTCCGCTCTCATCACAGACCCCTGTCCCGGTCTATAGCGCCAAACTCTATGGTGCTTTCAATTCGGGAAACATAACTGTTGACCTCGGTGGAGGGCAGACGTGCAAGGGACGCTGGGTAGCTGGACGAGCAGAACCTGCTCCCAATGGGCCTTCCGGCTCATCGGCGTCAGGCGACATGCCCGGCGTGTGGGATGCCGTATATGGCCAGGGTTTTTATGTGTCCCATGTTCTGGGCACCAGACTCTTTGCGCGCGCACAGGCCACCTGCGGGAATGGCGCCACTCTGAGTGTGGAAATGTATCGCCGCGATAACGCGAGCGAAAACACCCCTATCGAAGTAAGAGGTGTCGCAAAAGACAGCAAGGACAACATCTACAAAGTTGTGATCTAACCTTTGCGTCTTATCCTGCTGCGGCGCCATTCGCTTGACTGGCGCCGCCCTACCCGCCTTCCTGCCGGTGCGTGCTTTTGCAGGGGCGATGCTTGCCTCGCCCGCCATTGATTCCTTTCAATCCGTCGCCCTCCCGAACGAGCGAAGCGAAGAGGAATCTCGGTTTCGTTTCCATAAAGGCGTCGAAGCACGCCTTCTGTGTCCCGGTCGAATCCGCGGGACGCGTGATTCCCAAGAACGGCTCGAGATTTATTTCTGATCCTTGGCAGGGGAGCTGTTCAAGAAAGCCAACAAGTGGCTCAGGTCACCCTCGTTCAAAGTGGGCCAGCCCAGACCCAGCTTCCCGGCCTTTGGATACATGCGGGGTCCGTGAGACCAAAGAGCCAGGGCGAAGTCCACGGGGGTCAAGACCTCGCCGACATTCCTCAGGTTGGGACCGATTTCCCCCCCACGCGCGTCGCTTCCATGACACTGACTGCACTTACGCTCCTTGAATAGCTCCTGTCCGATGATGGGTGAGCCTCCGAGCTCGAAATACCGCACGCTATAAAGGAACGAGATCAAATCGGCCATCTCCTGTCCTTTAAAGGTGGGGCGCTCGATGCCCTTTGCCTTCATGGCTGCCCACATCTCCGGAGAGTGATTCCACATCCGGCCTGCCATCTGGTTTAGAGTTCGGGGCAATGGGCGATTCGAGCCGAGGTCCGGCCCTACGGTTCCTCCTTCGCCGCGAAGCGCATGGCAGGAGATGCATCCCTTTCCGCGGAATAGAGCCCACCCTCGGTGCGGGCTCGCTGGAAGTAGATCGGACTCCCGCTCGGGGCCTCCCCTGCGGAAGCGCACAAAAGCCAGCAAATCGTTCATCTCCTCTCCCTCAAATTGGGGCCAAGCGATGTCGAATTCCCGCATGTGGGTTTCCATCGCCGATGCATGGTTCCACATTGTCTGCGACCAAAAAATTGGCGTATCCACCGCACCGATTTCCTTCAGATTGGGTCCGATGCCGCCTCCCGTGTCGCTGATCGAATGGCAGCGGATGCACGCTTTCCGTGTGAACAGGAGTTTTCCGTTATCCGGGTCTCCCGATTCGTCGTCGTAGCAGGTGACATAAAGGTAGGCGAATAGGTTGGCCATCTCTTCGGGCGTAAACTGAGGAAAACTAATGTTGCTGATCTTTATTTGTTCCCACATGCGTGGCGCGTGATTCCACATCTGGGTAACTAATTCTTCCATGGTGGAACCTGCGGCGCCCTGCAAACCCAAATCGGGGGCTAGCTTCGCTCCAGCGCCGAGAACGGAATGGCAGGCGCTGCACCCCTTTTGCTGGAAGGTTTGTGCGCCGGCGCGTGGGTCGCCGGCCAGAAAGGTGTTCCCTCGTACGGGTGAAACGTGCCGCTGCCACACGAGAACGCCAACCACGAGGAGCAGTGCCGCAGTACTTGCAACGATAAAGATTATTTTCTGACGCCGGGAACTCACGCCTTCCCCCGATCGCGCTAATTCTTCTTGGGCCCCTGGACCGGATGCGCCTCAGGCTCCGGCCGATTTATCACCCATTCCCGCCAAACGCGGTATCTAGTGCGAACCCGATAAAGGGTTCTAGCTTTCCCCGAGAAGTACATAGTGGACTGTTCGCGACCAGTGACCATGACATCCATCACAGTCGGTCGTGACGGCCATCACGAAGCATGCTTTGCCTGCGTCCCGAGTCAAGTATTCGCGCCCCCTGCCGGTGGCCCACGCGTTTGAAACGAAAATGAAATTTTCAGAAGTATGTTTCGTTGAGCTGATTGATTTCAACAGAAATGGGAGTGATGGGAGTAGAACTCAAGGGTCCAGTTGGCCGGAATTCCGATTGACAACCAAGCGGTTAGCTTTGTGTCACAGGTCACAAATGCAGGTAGCTTGCGTCACATATTTTTGGAGCGGAATGGGCAGAAAGTGTGAGTTATTGGATAGGCATTTCATTTCGGACGTTCGCCCAATGCCGCGCACGGGCGATTCGCACCAAATGGCGTTGGGCGAGACGACTTGTCCGGAACTCTCGTGCAAACTGTACAAATATGGAATGCGGACGGAAGGGTCGCGGCTTCCACAGCGCGAACCGTCTGCGAAATCGAGGTGAACATGTCTGTCGCTCGAGGAAAAGTCGAGATCACCAGTGGGGAATGCAAGGGCTGCGGGCTGTGCGTGGCCTCCTGCCCGCCGAAATGCTTAGTGCTGGCAGCCGAACTGAGCGCGTACGGCGCCCATCCGGCTCACTACACGGGCGACGGCTGCACGGCATGCGGCATATGCTACTACTGTTGTCCCGAACCAGGGGCCGTTACGGTCTTCCGGCGACTGCCGAACTAAGAGGCTCAGACGCGCAAAGGAGCGAACATGCGCCAGCTATGCAAAGGAAACGTGGCGGTCATCAAGGGCGCGATCCTCGCCGGTTGCCGCTCATATTACGGATACCCGATCACGCCGGCTAGCGAAATCGCCGAGTCGGCAGCGCTGTACCTGCCGCAGATCGGCGGGACGTTCTTGCAGGCGGAGAGCGAAGTCGCCGCGATCAACATGGTGTACGGCGCCGCTGCCGCGGGAGCGCGCGTGATGACGGCTTCGTCCGGACCGGGGGTCAGCTTGATGCAAGAAGGGATTTCCTATCTCGCGGGTGCCGAGCTGCCGTGCGTCATCGTGGACGTGATGCGCGGAGGACCCGGCCTGGGGAATATCGCGCCGGAGCAGAGCGATTACTTCGCGATGGTCAAGGGCGGCGGGCACGGGGGTTATCACAATCTGGTGGTTGCTCCGGCGTCGGTGCAGGAGATGGCTGATCTGACGATACTTGCGTTCGAGCTCGCAGACAAGTATCGCAACCCTGCGGTTGTGTTGTGCGACGGATTTGTTGGCCAGATGGTCGAGCCACTGGATCTTGAGTACCGGGGGGAGGCGCCGCTACCGCCCAAGCCCTGGGCCATCAAGGGCACGCCAGAGACGCGCGAGAATCTGGTGAATTCATTTTTTCTCGAACCGGACCAACTCGAAGAGCACCAGCGCCACTTGGAAGCGAAGTACGGGCAGGCACAACTGGAGGAGCCGCGCTACGAGGAATTCCGGACGGAAGACGCTGAGGTTCTGTTGGTCGCGTTTGGCATTGTCTCGCGAGTTCTTCGGTCGGCGGCCGAAGAACTGCGCAGCCACGGAGTGCGTGCGGGGCTATTCCGCCCCATCACGCTGTGGCCATTCCCGTCGAAGGCGTTGGCTCAAGTCGCGGCACGCGCAGATCACGTGCTCGTGGTGGAACTGAGCAACGGACAGATGGTCGAAGATGTTCGGTTGGCGGTGAACGACAAGGTACCCGTGGAATTCTACGGCCGGACCGGAGGGAATGTCCCTTCGGTCGAGGAAATTCATTCGCAAGTGATGGAGCTCGCGGGAATGGCAGCGTATGCGCCCGGAAGGGGTAGACGATGACACAGCAGGCCGGCCTTGGACTAGATGAGGTGGAAGCGGGCAAGAACGGATTCGAGATCACTCACTCGAAGTCGCCGGTTTTCTACAAAGTGTACGAGCGCAAACCGGAACTAAAGCACCAGACACACTATTGTCCAGGCTGCGGTCACGGAATCGTCCACAAGCTGATTGCCGAGGCAGTGGAAGATTTAGGCATGCAGGACAAGACAGTCTTGATCAGTCCAGTGGGATGTTCCGTGTTCGCTTACTACTACTTCGATGTGGGAAATGTCCAGGTAGCGCACGGGCGAGCGCCGGCCGTAGCGACCGCGATCAAGAGGACGTGTCCGGGCAATCTGGTGATCTCGTACCAAGGCGACGGCGACTTGGCTGCAATTGGAACCGCGGAAACCGTGCACGCCGCGAACCGAGGTGAGAAAATCAGCGTCATTTTTGTGAACAACGCGATCTACGGCATGACCGGCGGCCAAATGGCCCCGACAACCCTCGTGGGCCAGACGAGCACGACTACTCCTTGGGGGCGCCGCCCTTCGAACGAAGGGTATCCGATTCACGTCTGTGAGCTGCTCGCGACGCTCGAAGCGCCGGTGTACATCGAGCGCGTCGCGCTCTCCGATAACAAGAATGTCATGAAGACGCGCAAAGCAATCCGGAAGGCGCTTGAGATCCAGCGCGACGGTCTGGGTTTTTCGTTCGTCGAGATTCTATCCCCATGCCCGACGATTTGGGGCAAGGATCCCGTAGAGGCGCGCAACTGGGTCGCGGAGCAGATGATTCCCGTGTTTCCGCTGAACGTCTTCCGTGATCGCAAACCCGCGCAGTTGACTGATAATCCCCCGCCGCAGCGGTCCGTTCCGGATGTGCTTGAGATCAATGAGAAAGCCGGGAGGGATTCCAACGGCCCGCGGAAGTCGTCGCATGCATTTCATTCGTTAAGGATCAAGATCGCGGGGTTTGGCGGGCAGGGCGCGCTGTTGCTGGGGCAGTTGCTCGTCGAAATGGGACTGCGCGAACGCTTGGAGGTAAGCTGGCTTCCTTCATACGGACCGGAAATGCGCTCTGGCAGCGCGCATTGTCACGTATGCCTGTCGAAGGACCGTATCGGCTCACCTTTGATCTCTCATCCCGATGTGCTGATCGCAATGAACGAGCTCTCACTCCGCAAGTTTGCGCCGGAAGTGGCGCCTCACGGGCTGATCTTGTACAACCATGAGAGGCTGCCGGAAAACTTCGAGGCGCCGGAGGCAAACGTGATTTGCATACCTGCGCAGGATATCGCGGACAAACTGGGCTCAACGAAGGCGGCAAACATGGTGTTGCTCGGCGCTCTGCTCGAAGAGACAGATTGCCTTTCTGCAGAGACAGCCGCTACGGTGATCGAGGAAAAAGTGAAAAAGGCCGCGTTTATCGAAATCAACCGGATGGCTTTGCTGGCCGGCCGCGAATTCATTGATAAACAAGTGTGGGTTGGCGCCGGATCGCAGCCCGACGGCTTCGCCTGAGCGCAAGCATCACGGGATATGTCGGTTGGGCGCACTCTTTAGTTAGTGAGCAAATCTTCAGGGCTGGGAGGTTGTCCTTAGATTTCAAATCGATCTGCCTCGTCCATTCGAATGCCAATTCGAATTGGCACCCGAATATCTCCATATAATTCCTAAATAATTCTATTGACGTGTGTTAACTGTTGTGGTAACATGCCCCATGAAGTCGCCGTTGGATCGATCCCTCCATTATTTCCATCCGCTAAATCCTTTAGATGGAGTCGCTTATCGTCAAAACACCCGTAAGTCCTTTGTTGCACTACTCTTACCGCACCTTTTTGCCGTAAGTCCTTTATTGCACCACTCTTACAAAAAGATGGGGGGTGGGGGGGGGCTACCTGCCGGTCAGTTAGGGTAAGCACGGCAACACAGCCTTCTCTCTGTGTGGGTCAGGGGAGCGGTCGTGCTACGATTTCCGCGATGAATTTGACTGCGCCAACATTGTCGCCCGCCCCGGCCAAAGCCATCGCAACTGCGCTCCTGCTTGCAATCACGCTGGCCTTGTTTTCTTCCGGCTGTTCGACCGCATCAACTGGAACTCTCCCTCGCGCAAAACCTGCGCCGCCACCCATCGAGTTTCTCGGCGCATGGGGCGCGAAAGGCGCGGGCCCCGGGAAACTTGCCGACCCGCGCACCATCGCAACGGACGCTTTCGGCGAGGTTTACATCGCGGACGCAGGCTCACCCGCGCGCTTCATTCACAAGTTCACGCGTGACGGCCGTCCGCTTCTCAGCTTTGAGCCGCTCGCCGCAATTCACAATCCTTGCTCCACCGCCGTGGATCTCGGGGGCGCAATCTACTCTCTCGAATGTGGCCCCGGCGCGCTCTACATTTTCAAACCCGAGGGTGATTTTCTGCGCGCCATTCGCGGCGGACTTGGCACGCCCGCGCGACCGTCCAGCGTCACCGTGGACAACGAAGGCCGCATTTACATCGCCGAATCGCACGCCAAGCGCATTCTCCGGTACACGTCGCGCGGCAGCTTCATCGGCGCCTGGGGCTCAAAGGCGCCCGCTCCGAGCATCCAAAAAACGGGCCGTCAACTTACCCAGCAACCTGCCCAGCAAACCGCCGCCCTGCACGCCGACCAAATCGTCGCGAGCCTTGACGGCACATTGTTTATTTGCGATTCCGAGCGCGGCTGGATCGCGCACATCTCTCTGTCCGGAACTATTCTGAAGGAATGGACTCTGACTTCTTCAAACGCCGATTCAGGAGCTGCCCCCGCCGGGCATTGCTCTCTTGCTGTTACGAAAACTAACGTCGTGGTTCTAACTGGTCCGCCCTCCGTGCCGGTGCTTCATGTTTTCAGCTACGATGGCCAGGAAGAATTGACCAAGCCGCTGCAGGATTTGGGTCCGTTGCTCAAGAACGTTACTTCTGTAGGGATCGCGGCGATGCAGGACGGCGAACTTTTCATTCTTGATTCAGCCGCGCCGCGCATCCTGCATTTTCGATTGAATATGTAAAGGAATTATTTCGATGGCTCTGCTGTTGAAAGAAAAAGATGTCCGCGAATTGCTCACCATGTCCGACGCAATCGCCGCCGTCGAAGAGGTGATGCGTCGTCAGGCCACGGGCCAGGCCATCGTCCATCCGCGCCATCGCCTGGAATTGCCGGACAAGGGCTTCCTTCATTACATGGCTGGCGCCGACGTGGCCGCAGGCCTCGTCGGCATGAAGCTTTACACCAGTGTTCGCGGCGCGCTTCGGTTCCTCGTGCCGCTCTACCGCTCGGCAACCGGTGAATTGATCGCTCTCGTCGAAGCGGATCACCTCGGACTGATGCGCACCGGCGCAGCCAGCGGCGTCGCTACGAAATTCATGGCGCGGCAGGACGCCCGCACGCTTGGCGTGATCGGCACCGGGTATCAGGCAGGCAGCCAGATTGAAGCTGTCGCGGCAGTGCGAAAACTCAGTCGCGTACGCGTTCTTGGGCGCGACGCCGAACGCCGCGCGCGCTTCGCCGCAGAAATGAGCGCGCGTCTATACATTCAAGTCGAGCCGGCCGCTTCCGCCGAAGAAGCCGTCCGTGGCGCGGACATCATCGTCACCGCCACCACTGCCGTGAAGTCCGTCCTCGAAGGCGCGTGGATCGCCCCCGGCGCGCACATCAACGCCATCGGCGCGAATTTTCCGCAGAAACGCGAATTGGATGACTCCGCCGTCGCGCGCGCATCGCGCATCGTCGTGGATTTTATCGAGCAAGCAAAAATGGAAGCGGGAGATTTAATTCAAGCCTTCGCGCATGATCCCGCGCGTTGGAATGCGGTGCACGAACTCTCAGAAGTCATCACCGGCAAATATTCCGGCCGCGCAAACGCGGAGGAAGTCACTCTTTTCAAATCGAGCGGAATTGCCATCTGGGATGTTGCGGTTGCAGCGAAGGTCGTCGAGTTAGCAATCGCGAAGGGACGTGGCCTGCAGGTCCCGCTGTGGGAAGCCGGCGGTGCGACGTAGTCACGCGAATGGCTTGCCGCGGCGCGGGCCTAACTAAACTTGGTGGCCGTGCCGGCCGAGCCGCTTCGCCAGCGCTTCATGTAGCCGGGTGCGGATGTCCTGCGGCAGCGGCGCGGGCTCGGCGTTGCAGAAAATGTCTATGGTCTTCCGCGTGGTGTCCACAACGATGCGGCAGTTTTTGCATTTTCCGAGGTGCTGCTCGAGTTCCGAGCGGGACGCCGGACTCAGCGCTTCGTCGAGATAATCAGCCAGCTCGCGGATCAGTCCCTGGCAGTTCAATTTGTTTCGCTCCCATGAAAATAGGGATTCAACAATTCTCGTAACTTGAGCCGCGCGCGCAAAAGCCGCGACTTCACCGCGGGAACTGAAATCCCTACGATCTTCGCGGTCTCCTCCGTCGATATATCCTCAACGTCGCGCAGCAGGAACACCACGCGATAGATCGGTTCGAGCTGTTCGATCACCTTCGAGAGGATCGAGCCCATCTCGGTCTGCGCGTAACGCTGTTCCGGCGACGGTCCCCAATCGCGGATCTGCATCGCCAGCGGTTGCTCGTCTGTGCCAACTGGTTCGTCGATGGACACCTGATTTGGCCGCCGCTTTCGCAGCCGCATCAGCGCCTCATTCACCGCGATGCGCACGAGCCAGGTGTAGAAGCGCGAGCCGCCCTCGAAGTCCTTCAGGTGCTGGAATGCTTTCATGAAGGCGTCCTGCATGGAGTCTTCGGCGTCGGATTGGTTCTGGGTAATGTTCTGCGTCAGGCGGAAGATCTTGCCTTCATACCGGTTGACGAGTTCCTCGAATGCGGTGGAGTCGCCGGCCTTGGCGGCGGTCACGAGCGCCGATTCGTCGTCACGGACGATGGTGGATGGGAGCGGTTTGCGTCCGGTGGTGCTCAAGTGGAGTTTCCTTGAGGCGCCGGGAATGCGCGGCGCGATGCAGAAATGTAAGCCTAGCACATCCGGCGGCGATATGGATGAGTGCGACATTGCGGAAAGTTTGCTCTCCGATTGCTGGCAGCGGCTGACTGGGGCTGCCCGGCTCCGTTTCCAAGTATTGGACGCACTTAGCAACGGCAAGGATGCAAGAGGGTATCTCGCATGGTATCTTTGACGAACTGCGTGGGAGCTGAAAAGTGGCAGCAAGCGTAACCGGCCAGAAAGAACTCATCCATTACCGAACAGATGCGGGGTTGGCGATCATCGAGCTGGATGATCCCCCGGCCAATACATACTCGTACGCGATGATGCGTCAGCTCGACGAAGCCATCCTGAAAGCGCGCATGGATGACGGCGTTCACGTCATCGTGTTGCGCGGGGCGGGCGAAAAGTTTTTCTGCGCGGGCGCGGACATTTCGATGCTCACGGAGGCCACTCCCCAATTCAAGTATTATTTTTGCTTGCACGCCAACGAAACGCTTTGCCGCTTGGAACAGACGCCGAAGCTTGTGATTGCCGCGCTGAACGGGCACACGGTTGGCGGCGGGCTTGAGGTTGCGCTCGCGTGTGATATTCGCATCGCAAAAAAAGACGGCGGCAAGGCCGGCCTGCCGGAAGTGAATCTGGGAGTGCTTCCGGGAACCGGCGGGACGCAGCGGCTCGCGCGGCTTCTGGGGCGCGCGAAGGCGCTCGAATTGATGGCGGAAGGCCGCACGTTTGGTTTTGACGAAGCCCTTGCCATGGGGCTGGTAAATCATGTTTATGGTGGAGAAAAGTTCTGGGACGACGTGCTTACCTACGCGCGGCAATTCTGCCCGCCAAATAAAGCGGCGGGAGCGGTCGGCCGGATCAAGCGGGCGGTTGTGACCGGGTCCGAGGTTGGATTTGCGGAGGCGCTGGGTCTCGAGCGGGAGCTGCAACAACTGCTGTTCACGAGTG
>JBGPHM010000025.1:0-53093 GCA_041484365.1 Terriglobia bacterium
AATTCCCGGTGCCTGCAAAATCCACACGCCGCGGCCATGCGTGGCCGCATGAAGCATTTGGGAATTCTCGCGCAGTGTGAGTCCGACAACCGGCACTTGTGGCAACCCCGTACTGACTGGTGACCACGTGGTGCAGGGTGTAGCAACGAGAGGATCGGTGCACTTGAAAACTCCGATATCCGTTGCGATGAATATCACGTCGAAGTTAAGCGGCGATCCTATGTGATCCACAACGATATCGTTCACGGGAGTATTCGGCAGAGCCCCGGTGGTTCCACTGATGTCAGTCCATGTTGTCCCGCCGTCATTTGTCTGGAAAATGTGCCCAACAAAATCCACAAAGCCGCTGAAGCCGGAGTATGAAACATAGGCGACGTCGGGATTGTTATGCGATGTCTTGACCATGGTGGCGTATCGGCCGGGCAGAGGCGCCTTCGTCAAATTCGTCCATGTTGCTCCTGCGCCCGCATTCGCATTGGTTGTGCGCCATACACGGCCATCTGAAGTGGTGGCATACACAACATTTGTGTCGGACTGAGAGGGGGATATCGAGGTGATTGCACTGCTGCCCGCCGTGAGGTCGGGTGAAATCGCCGACCAACTATTGCCATACGTATTTGTTTGCCAAACCCGGAAGGTGCCGAAATACACGCGGCCACTTAACCCGGGATCTTGCACCATGGGCGGGATGAAAAGTGAACGGTCGCCGCTCGAGCCCACTTCGTTGGTGATCGTGGTAAATGTTCCACCCGTTCCGTCAAACAACGACCTCGTAATCTGAATATTCTGACAATTCGCGTAAACAAGGGTCGGAAATGCCGGATCAATTGCCGTCCACGCGCCATCGCCGCACGAAACGTGATCCCAAATAGGGATCGCAATAGTTCTCTCCGTACCGTTGTCCTGCGTTCCGCCGTACTCAATGTTTTCGTCGGTCTGGTTGGTGGCATGCCCCGGATAGAACTGGGTAATCGTCAAATTTGGGTTGTTTCCCGGCTGCCAGGTCAAGGTCCCCGGAGCCGCCGTGGGATTATCAGTGAACCACACGCCACCGTCATTGCCGGTAAACAGACGGAAGTTGCCTCCTCCTGTACTGGCGTAGGTCAACACGTGCGTATCCACGTGGGGCCGGACGGCCGATGATCCGGTCGTGATGTCAACCCATGTGGTGCCGCCATCCGAAGTGCGAAAATCCGTGCTGCTGTTATTTGTGAAGGCAGAACCGCCAACAGTCAATATGTTGGAATCTGTGGGGTGAACGGCCAGCGCCATGTCATACCAGCACTGTCCGTTACAGAAGTTGGGCAAAGATGGCAACGAACTAGGCGGGGTGAAGCTCCAGGTCGCACCGGCATCAATGGACTTGCCAAGTCCCAATAGGCTTGACGTAGATTCATTGTTAATCGCAACGTAGATTACGCTCCCATTGCTGGGGGCCACGGCGATTTCATGACGACCGAGGAGCACACCAGTCGGCAAATTATTCCCGGGCACGCCGTTTCCAGTAAGTTTTACAAAAGTCACACCGCCATCGGTGGATTTGTAAACGCCGAAGTTGGCCTGCGTACCCCTTTCGCCCAGGGTCGCGTACACGATCGTGGGATCTGACGGATGCCACACGATGCTGTTGCCCGCGGCGGCGCTCGCCGATGCAATCAATGCCCAGTTCGAACCACCGTCGGTTGTGCGGTAGATTCCCGAAAGGGCGCCGTTGCCCTGGTCTCGAACCGCGGCCAGCGCGATACTCGCGCTCAATGGACTTACAGCAATGGCTCCGACAGTGAACCCTCCACCCTGGAATGGGCTGGGTGATACAGGATTGCAAAAATTCACAGACGCGCCGCCGCACTGTTGAGTCCAAGTGGAGCCGCCATTGATGGACTTATAGATGCCCTGCCCGTAGTAGCTGTCCTGGGAAAAGTTCAGTTCACCGGTGCCAACATAAATTGTGTTGTGATCAGTGGGAGCGATGGCGATTCCGCCGATTGCCAACGACTTGTTCTGATCGAAGATCGTAGTCCATGATGCGCCGCCGTCCGTGGATTTCCACACGCCACCGGTTGCCGCGCCGAGATAGACCGTGAGGCTGGGAAGAGTGGTATTTGAATCGACTGCGATTGCCGTCACGCGGCCGGTCGAGGCGGGATTCCCGAAGTTTACGCCGCCCAACGAATTGGTAACAGGCATGGGCCCGATGTTGGTCCACGTGGACGGTCCCGGAAAACCGGAAGTTATGCCGCCATTTGGTAGGACGTCCGTCGTCGCAGGCGGAAGAATGCCGAGCGCCCGTTGCTGAGCGATCATCTCATCGAGTTGTTCAAGCGATCTTTGCCGGGCACCGGCGGGCGTGTGGTCGAATGGATACGCGCGCTGAAAGTAAAAGTAGTTTGCGCGCTGTTTGGGGTCCTCGCCCGTTTCGCCCTCTGATGCAGGAGCATCCGCCTGCATCCGGAATTCATTCTTGTCTCCATTGTTTCCAGCCCCGTTGGCAGGCGGTGTTTGACTGGGGGTAGAATGTTTGCCGTTTCTCAATTCCTCAGGTTGCGCCTGGGCGCTTTGAGCCGAGACTTTTGGCGGCGCAGAACCCTTTGCGGTGTCGCCACGAAGGTCTGGCGTTGACCGCGTTGGCGCCGAAGAAGCGTGGCCCCGGTCACTTTGTGAGGAGACTGCTGGGCTGGAAGAAGACGCGACGTTTCCTGCGGTCGTGCGCGAAGTCGAAGCCGGGTGTCTCGGCTTCGCCACCGAGAAAAATACCGCGCCAAGCAAACACAGTGCGAGAATTGCCGCGCCGATTTCCCAAGCACGGAATGACTTTGGTCCGCTCATCGAAGTCTCCTGGATGTTCTTGACCGTCAAAATCCAAACGAAAACACCACGCGCAAAATCGCATGGCGCAGTTCAATGCAAGTGTGACAATGTGCTGATCGTATCTGGAAATTGACATTGAGCGAAAATCTGTTCGACGGACAGAGAGGCCCGGGTCTTCGGATACAGTGATAGCAGTATTCCCGCATCATGCCGTGTTCGGAAAGCGTCCGTAATGTATAGATCTACGATTACGGGGACGAAGACCCAACGATTGCGGGATACTCCCTCTAATGGGGTATTCTCGTCAAGCCTTAATAATTGGCTGGGAGTAGCTTGTCACAAGGAATGAATCGGTGCTTGCGGCGAAGGAACTCACAAGAATCCTTGATTTGCTCAGGATCGGATTCCTTCAATTGCAAATTTCATCTCCAGAGATCTAGAGCGCTGGAATCCTTTTTCCACCCTTATTTCTTGCCCGGGCTTAGCCGATACCCCGGGCCTCCTACGCGATTCGATCCAAAATGAGATTGAAGTCCCAGGCCGGTAAGCCTCGCTTGCCGACGTACCTCCGCGCACTCACCACAGAGATGGTGCGAGGGAACCCGGATAAATGGGCAGGCTGATACCTATCTATGGCTCACAGGTATATGCTTGGCCCGCTGATTTTGAAAGTTGCGCGAGCTTTGGTGCGGGACAAGGCTGAAGCATGAAACTGTCAAACGCTAGCATCCCAATTCTCTTACTGGTTGCTCTGATGGCGGCACTACCGGGAAATGCTCAGGTTGACTACGCCACGGCTACTCTAAAAGGCACTGTCTTTGACCCCCAAAGTGCGGCTGTTGTGGGAGCAAGCGTATTGGTCACAAACACGGCCACGGGGATCAGCAAGACCGAAAGAACGACCTCGGAAGGAACCTATCAGGTTTTGGCGCTCAATCCGGGAACTTACCAGATCCAAGTCGAGGCGCAGGGGTTTCAGAAAGCGATTGCCAGGGATGTCCTGCTGAAGGTGGGCCAGACTGTTGTCTTCGATGTCCACATGACGCTCGGCATGATCACTCAGGTCGTGGAAGTGACGAATCGGCCCCCGTTGATTGAAACGGACCAAACGCAGCAGGCAAACAGGGTAGACGTACGACAAGTCGAGAATCTTCCGAATGTAAGCCGGAATTTCACCCAGTCGATTTACACCGTTCCCGGAGTCGTCTACTCGTACGGCCCTACAATTCAAGATCCGAGCGTGGGCACAGGATATCTCGCATCTGGCTTTTCCATCGGCGGCAGCAACGGGCGCAACAATCTGGTGACAATTGATGGCGGTGAGAATGACTACGGCTCGGGAACTCTCAGGGCAAGCAACGTCCCTATCGATTCCGTACAAGAATTCCAAATAAACCGGAATGCGTTCGCGGCGGAATTTGGCTATACGATTGGGTCGGCCATGAACGTTGTCACGAAGGGCGGAACGAATCATTACCACGGGAGCGCTTATACCTACTTCCACGACGAGGCCACGGACGCGGTCGGCTATTTCAACAGGTTGCAAGACCCAACCGCGAAGCCGTTCGAGCAAAGCTCTATTTCGGGAATCACGTTTGGCGGGCCCATCCGAAAGGATAAACTTTTCCTCTTCACGTCGTATGAGTATCAGAGACTTGATGCCGACAATATTCAGAACCGCTTGGGCCAGACGGAGTTTGCGGGCGTCAATCCCGCGTTCCCGGGCGCGACTTCCGCGCAAGTCGCATACTTGAATGGGTTGAGCGCTTGTGGTCCTCCGTTCTGCGCGCCCGGCGCTGGAGCCCAGGCCGTCATCGACTTGACGGCAAACTTGAATCCGCTGAATACGACGACCTCAGCGTTTGCCAGTCAGGCCAGGATCCTCAATGCGCTGTTGAGGCCGAACGATGGGACGTTCGACGGAATTGTGAACGCCCTCGGCGCGGTGCGGGGCGTCCCGGGCTTCAGCACGCCCAGAGGCCGCTACAACAATTGGGTAACCCGCCTCGATTATGATCCAACCTCCAAGGATGATTTTTTTCTTCGGTTTTATTTGCTGGCCGAGAGAGATAACGTAGCTCCACAACCGCCTGCTTCCACATCCGATCATTCCAGGAGCTATCAGGTGACCGGCGCCTGGACCCACACTTTCAGTCCAACCCTGGTGAATGTCATTCGCGTGCAGGCCGTCCCCCACGACGGGAGATCAAACCTTTCGCCGCTGCCGAATCACTCGGAGATAGACCTGGGGAATCAGATCGTGCTTGGAAACCCGTTTCCCTTCCCGTACCACGCAGTGCAAAGGCGCTTCCAGTTTGACGACAACATTTTCTGGACGAAGGGATCTCATGATTTGAAATTCGGAATCTCCTATCGGCCTGACTACTACAACGTATTCGAACAACTCTGGTTTGGAGGGCAGTGGAAGTTTGCCGGTGGAGTGTTTCCGATCATTGAACTCGCGGCGACATCGGCTGACCAGTCGGCGGTTTTTGGCTACAACCTATCTCTGGGACAGTCGAACGGTATAGCTAACCCAGCGCCGGCTAATCTGACTGCGTCCCAGTCCTACCTGGCCGGCTCTCCGCTGTCATTATTGCAGGCAAATTCCAATTCAAATGCGGCGTGGAAGGCCTGGGACCATTATCTCGGGTTTTACGCCCAGGATTCGTGGAAGGCATCACGGAAGCTGACCTTAAACTATGGGGTCCGGCTCGACCTCGGCCACGCGGCTTCTCCCGTCCCGGCAAGCATCTACGTGTCACCTCGGCTGGGAATCGCCTGGGACCCGGCGGGCGACGGCAAGACGGTGATCCGCGCCGGGGGCGGAATATTCGTCGCGCCGGTTTTGTTTCTGGTCCCTTTTTATGTCAACAACCTCGGAGATAGCGGAAATTTCATCAACTGGGCTGTGCTGCCTTTCATCCCTCCGACGGGGTGTGTCGCCGGTTTCCCGTGCATCCTGACTCAGTGGGCTTCGACGCAAGCAACGGCCACCACCTCCAACCCGAACCCGGTGCCAGTGTTTGGTTCAACTGTCGGCCCGCCCGGGCCGAATTCGTTTGGGAGCGTATTTACAACCCTCGGGCCGAACTTCAAACCCGAATACTCAATCCAGGCCAGCTTGAGCATCGTCAGGGAGATCGCCCACAATCTGTCTTTCGAGGTCGGGTATAACTTGTACCGCAGCGTCCACATCGAACAGAGCGCTGAAGCGAATTTCGTAAGGACTTCGTGTGGCGCCGCTGGCACCCCCGATGCTTACGGACAGATGGTCAACAGTCAGGGGATCGATCCCTTCATCGGCCCATGCTATGCCGCGAGACCCGGAACCACGGCCGGTGAGCCGAATGCGAGCATTCTGTCGAACGCAGCCTATTCTTCGGTCGGCAGCGGCATCTACCACGGAGTGACGTTTTCGCTCACCAAGCGTTACGGCAGCGGCTTGCAGTTCCAAGCAAATTACACCTTCAGCAAAGCGATAGACGACACCAGCGACTACAGCAACCTCACCACTCCATACCGGCCGGACCTCCTGAAGGCGGATCGGGCGTTGTCCGACTTCAATGTCACGCACAACTTCGTGGCCAATGCCGTTTACAACACTCCGTTCAAAGCCGGCCAGGGGAACTTCTTATCCAGAATTCTCGCGGACGTTTCGGTTTCCCCGATCGTATCTGCTCGAAGCGGGTTCCCGTTCACTCTATTTGTTCCAGGGCTCGCAAACACTTTTCCTACGGGCAATGGGACGTTCACCGAGAGCGCTCATGCTCGCCCTTTTAATGAAGGCCGCAATAAAGGGGTTGGACCCGGTTTCATCAGTTGGGACATGAGAGTCACGAAGGCGTTCTATATCCGCAGAGACTCAGGGCTGAGACTCGATGTGATCGCTCAGGCCCAGAATCTCCTCAACCGCAACAACTTCGCTGCCGTGAACGACAATTTCCCCGCGGACCCGAACTTCTCTCTTCCGAATGGCGGAACATTATTGAACGGTCCGTATAACGTTAAAGGCTTTGTGCCCACAAGCGGCGGCCAACTCAGTGCGCCGCTGGCGTTCACGCAGGCCTATCCTCCGCGCGAGGTTAGCGTCGCGCTGCGCCTTGCTTTCTGAAGCCTTCAACCCTTCTATGGATGAAAGATCAGTAGTCCGAACCAAATCACTAACACGATTGGTCGGGGCGAAAGGATTTGAACCTTTGACCTCCTAATCTCGAACCAGGTGCCAAAGCATATTGGAATCTATGTTTTTTTTGATTCTAAGTGATTGCAGTTGAATCGTTTGCGCCCTGCCTGTTGAACTCAGCTGAATCTTGTTGAAGTTGGGTGCTTTCGCGGCTACAAAATTAGCTACCGTCGGCAGACAGGAATCCCGCAGTCGTTTTGCATTTTGGCGAAGGCCCCCAACTCGATCTCAATGGCCCGAAGTTGCAAACGTCAATGCGCACGTTGCTAGCATGATGATTGACCACCTGTGCGCAGCGCTAGGGGGCAGGTCAGATACGTGATAGACAATAACCTTTCGGGACTAGCAGTCCTGCACCATGCCGTTACCACCCTGTTAGCTTAGGGACTTGGGTCAAGGGCCAGCAACGCCGCGGGATCAATTACCGGGAACACAGAGACCGGACGCAGTTTATCCCGGTATGCAAGCGCGGCTGCGTAGTTGGGGGCCACCTGAAGGTCGTATAGTTTCCATGCCTTGGCGGCGTTTGCATCTTGAGCAATATGGACAAACCGGGCTGGCTCGTGAGGCCGGAGCGTTACGCGAAAGGCGTCCAACGGCGAAGACAAGCCATCGCCAATGGCTTTGACGTAGGCTTCCTTACGTGTCCAACAGAGGAAAAAAGCACGCTCACGTTCGTTCGAGGGTAGTGACATCAAGTCCGCAGCTTCGTCGGAGCAAAAAAACCGGTCGGCGATACTTTGCGCATCTGACAGCGAGTGAACTTGTTCAAGGTCAACACCTATTTCGCACCCAACAGTGAACGCAAATAGGGCCAGCGCACCCGAACGTGACGCATTGAATTCAACGGGTGATGACCCGGTTACAGCAGGTTTCCCTTTCGGACCATGGTTGAATTGAATGCTCGCAGGATGAACGCGCAAGTAACGTCCGAGCAGAACTCGCAGAGCTCCACGAGCCACGACAAACGAACATTGAAGGTGATGGAAACGGAATCGCGCGGCTCTGCGTTTCTCTTCGGGTGCGAGAAGGTGTTCAAATTGCGCGGCGACAGTCGGCGATACATCAGTACCGACGCACCATACATGAATAATTCGTCCGCCAAGTTCGAATGAGCAATCAGCTAGTCTTCGGCCTTTCATTCTTAGAAGTTGGAGGGATCGTCAAAGCAAGACCCGGTGACCATTATCACCGCCCCGGCGGCGCCGCGCAAAAGACAGGCGAAACAAGCTCCCTACATCGAAGAATGTCTTCCCAAGTCCCACATTCTGACACAGATTGCATTCACGGGCAGATGCTAATAACTATGGTTCTCGGCGGAAGGATTACGGCGAACTTCGAATCAAGCGTATTCTCTCTTTCACGTTTTGGGTTAGATTAAACGACGGAAATGAAAGGAGACGAGATTTCCAATCAGAGGTCAGATCTCCTGCTTCGCCATAGGTTCCCGTTCTGGAGCCTCCGAGGCCGGCTTATTCGGCCTGCAACCGGCCAGCTTATCGACAATTGCAAGGTAGCTTTCTTTCTTTTTGTCCCATCCGTTCTCACGAGCATAAATCAGTCCGTTTTCCGATAACTGTTGCCTCAGCGCCGGGTTGTTGCGCAACAGAAGAATGGCCTTTGCAAGCTCCTCGGGACTATCGTCGTCGTAAAACTTCACTCTTTCGTCTGTATGATAAAAACTGTCAATCTTCGTTCTTGAGACGACCAGCGGAACGCCGAGCGACATGAACTCCATGATTTTGGTGCTGGCTGCTTCAGTTCCAAACACCGACTTCGAACGTTTGGCGACAACACCGAGGTCGGACTCCGACATTATTCGGGCGACTTCCGGAGTCGGTACATAATCATTGAATTTGACCCCCTTTTCGATCCCCAGTTCGTGCGCCAGCCGTTCGAGATCCGGTCGCATCGCGCCCTGGCCGTAGATGTGAAATTCTGCCTCAGGAGCCTCTCGCGTAACGATCGCGAACGCCCTTATCGCTATTTCCAATCCCTGGTGCCAGTTTAGAGAACCGGGATAGGTAATAATGAATCTCCCGTCGTGGCGTTCCCGCGGCCGCCAGAAAAAAATAGTTGGATCCGGATGATTCCCCATGCTCATCAGTTTTTTTGAAGACACAGACCGGCTGAGTAGCCGCTGTTCCCATATCGGGTTGGCGATAATGACGTAGTCAGCCAGCGCAATCGACATCCGCTCAACCAGTATCAACATTTTGAGAATAATCGTGTTTTTGCCCGTTCCGAACTTTGACGCAAAAAACTCGGGAAGTATGTCGTGGATGTCCAGGATGACCCGCGCCCCGGACAGCTTGGGTATCAGAGCAGCAAGCACGAGAAAATCCGGCACCGAATGGACGTGAATAACATCGTAGCGATTCCGGCGGTGCATGCGCGCAAGGGTCCATGTGGAACGGATCAAGAACATGAACACGTGCCACAAGTAGGACAACAGAGCTCCGCCTTCCGGATTTTTTGATTGAACGCTGTAAATATGCACTCCGCCGTCGTTGCGAACAGGCTCGCCTCTTTCTGCACAGATCACGTCCACACTGTCGCCCCGCCTCACCAATGCGTTGGCATACTGTTGAATGCGCGAATTGCCATCGTAAGTGGCAAAGGCAACCATGGCGATTTTCATGCGTCCCCCAATGTTGCGAAGATCAAAACAGTTCTTTGTGGTGGTATCTGCGTTTCGTCATTGCCGGCGAGCATTATTGTTCTCTCCAGGACTCTTGTGACTCAGAATTCGTTAACCTCAGCGGAGGGAACTTGAGGATGCCACGAACATGGCAGGTCAAGACCTTCTACTGATTTGAATCATTCTGCAAACATGACTTCACAGCTTCCGCTAGCAAACGACAGAACGGCTCGACTAGCATTCCCTTCGGACGTACTGGGAGCTCTCGAACTTCCAGACCATTGGGCACAATCTCGTCCCATCCGAAAGTTGGACTCGAATGCCCCAGGAAATATCCTTTCTCCCGAATGACGGCCACGCGGCCGCCATAAGTCCGAGGGACATAGCGATACAAAGCCTGATCATTGGCTTTCGTCACAGCCAAATAGGGATAGCCGTTCGTTGCCTTCCGTCCCAGAGAGCTCTGGAAAGAGTGATAGGCTGCATGCAGCCTGATCCTGAATCTTTCCAGTTCGGTATCCATTTTTTCTTTCAAGAACCTCTTGCCGTCCTTCATTGGAATTGAAGCCAGGTTAGCGCCGTGAAACCACAGATTCTGTATGAAATGCACGGCACCCTTCAGGACAAATGACCGAGCGACAGCTTGGTTATAAGCACCCAGCATCATTACAAGTCCAACGGGCTCTCCCATCGCGCTTAGCTGTTGTGCCATTTCAAAAGCTATCGTTCCTCCCAGGCAGTAGCCCCCGAGGAAATACGGCCCATGTGGTTGCACGGTTCTAATTTCCTTAACGTACTGGGATGCCATGTCCTCCACCGTAACGTTAAGAGAACCATCGCCACCTAAACCTTTTGATTGGAGACCGTAAACCGGCTGATCCGTCCCAAGATATTGAGACAATTGCCGATACAGCAAAACGTTGCCTTCCGCGCCGTGGACTAAGAACAACAGGGGTTTCTGTCCAAGCGGCTGAATGGGCACAAGCGACGACCAAGAAGGTGTCCAGCCGTCTCTGCGCAGCAGCTCGGCAAATGACTCCACCGTCGAAGCCTGAAAGAGGGTGGCCAACGGGAGGTTCTTGCCGGCAAGCTTTTGGACTTCTGCCAGCATGCGGACCGCAGTAAGTGAATGGCCACCAAGATCAAAAAAATTGTCGCGCACTCCCACCCGCTTAACTTTCAAGACCTTTGCCCAAATACGGGCGAGCGCTTGTTCGAGGGGATCCCGAGGCGCAACATACCCTCCATCTATCTCGATGTGCTGTCCAGCCGGAGCGGGTAACGCATTGCGGTCGATCTTGCCGTTGGGAGTCAGTGGCAGCTTTTCCAAAGGGACAAAGATAGACGGGATCATGTAGTCTGGCAGTGATTTCGCAAGATGTGTCTTCAAATCGCCGAGGTTGGCTAGGGTTCCTGGCCGTAATTCGAAATAAGCCACCAAACGTTTGTCGCCAGGGTTGTCTTCTCGTGCGATTACCACACACTGTCCAACGGTCGCGTGATTGGAAAGCGCAGCTTCAATCTCCCCTAACTCGATGCGAAATCCACGCAGCTTCACCTGATTGTCAACGCGACCGAGACATTCGAGATTACTTCCAGGAATCCATCTCGCCAGGTCTCCCGTGCGGTAGAGTCGCGCACCGGGCTCGAAGGGGCTTTCGATGAAGCGTTCCTGGGTTAGCTCTGGGCGATGCAGGTAGCCGCGCGCCAATCCAGCACCGCCAATGAACAGTTCGCCGACGGCGCCATCCGGAACAGGATTGCGATGCGCATCGAGTACGAACGTTTGCGTGTTGGCGATCGGCCGCCCGATAGGAATCGGGCCCTCGGCGGACGTGACACTGTGGACGGTCGACCAGATGGTCGTTTCTGTCGGACCGTACATATTCCACAACTCCATGCATCGCGGAAGGAGTTCTTTCACCAGATCACGGGGCGCCGATTCGCCACCACAGAGGATCTTGAGGGTGGACGAACCCCCCCAACCAGCATCGACAAGGGCCCTCCACGTGGCTGGTGTAGCTTGCATCACGCTGCAATTCGAGTGGCGTATCCGCTCCATCAACCGCTTGGGATCGCGGGATTCGTCGTAGCTCGCGATCGCCACTTTTCCGCCGCTGATCAAGGGAAGGTAGATCTCCAGCCCAGCGATGTCGAAAGACAGGGTGGTCACCGCCAACATCGTGTCTTTCGCCGTGAAGCCCGGCTCGCGCTGAACGGAAAGGAGTAAATTGATGAGCGCCGAATGTTGGATCTCTACGCCCTTCGGCTTGCCTGTCGAACCGGAGGTGTAGAGCACATAGGCGAGTCTTTCCGGGTCCGCGCCGGGCAGAGTTCCGTGATCGGTGCTTTCTTTGGCGATATCTTCCCAATCGGAGTCTAGGCGGATGATCGAATCCGGCCGGACCCGCAGCCGTTCCTCCAACCCACGATGCGTGACTAGCACCTGCATCCCGCTGTCTTCCACCATGTAGGCAAGGCGGTCTTCCGGAAATGAGGGATCCAGCGGCACATAGGCGCCCCCAGACCTTAGAATCCCAAGAAGAGCCACGAGCATATCCAAGGAGCGTTCGACGGAAAGCCCCACGAGTACATTCGGGCCAACGCCAACTTTCTTCAGTCGATGTGCGAGCTGAGTCGCGCGACGGCTGAGTTCGCCGTATGTCAAATGATCGTTCTCGAAAGCCACGGCCTCGGCGTCCGGCGTCTCTTCTACCCGGGATTCAAACCACTCGGTCAATGTCTTTTGTTTCGGGAAATCAATTTGAGTCCTGTTCCGGCCGACAATTAGTTCTTTGCGTTCGGACTCAGGAAGGAGGGGTAGTGCAACCAACGCCTCCGTCGGGTTCGCTGCGATGCCTCTTATAAGGGTTTCGTAATACTTCAACCACCGTGCAATCGTGGCATCGTCGAACAGGTCGGTGTTGTAGGTGCACAGGATGGATAGACCATTTGGTTTTTCGATGAGATTAAAAAATAGATCAAAATGGAGCGCCGGCTTGGGATTCCCCGCGCATGCAAACTCGACCCCCTCAAACTTGACGTCACTCGTATCCCGGTCCACGTTGAAATAAACGTCGACGAGAGGCGGCCGGCTCAGGTTGCGCGTCATATGAAGATGCTGGACGATGCTCCCCAGTGAACACTGGTTATGTTCGTAGGCGTCCAGCACGCTCTTCCTGACGGCTTTCACGTTCTCCAAAAAGCTCTCTTCCGCGTTGAGCCGGGTACGAATAGGGAGAGTGTTCACGCACTGTCCCACGAGACGTGTCTTTCCACTTACGGCTTGGCCTGCGACCGCAAGGGCAACAACAAGGTCGGTTTCGCCGGTCAATCGACAGAACAATCCTTTCAACGCCGCCAGCAGAACGACAACCAGGGTGGTGCGTTGCTGTCCGGCAATTCGCTTCAGTGACTCTTGAACGGAGGCGTCCACAATCCAACTGTGGGAAGCAGCCTTGGCGGATCGTATCGCCGGACGGGGGCGGTCCGTCGGCAGCTCCAGCGGCGGCGGTATTTCGGCAAATTGTTTGCTCCAGAATGCCACGGCATCGCGCGCCTCGGCCCGATCCGACTGGTTTTCGAGAGCGTATTCCCGGAAGGAAGCAGGCGCCGGCAAGACCGGCTGAATCCCTTTTTTCAATGCAGAGTATATGGTGGCCAATTCGCGGACCAGGATTCCGACCGACCAGCCGTCGCAAATGATGTGGTGTGCGGTCCAGATCACCACATAATGATCGTCCGATAAGCAGGCGATTTTTACGCGCAACATTGGGCCTGCGACGAGGTCGAAAGGTTCGGAAACCTCCCGTTCAAGCATCGCAGTCAACTCCCGTTCTTTCTTTTCTTTATCCTGACCTCTGAAGTCAAGGAGCGGCACGTCGAGTTTGTAGTCTGTTCTTACCTGTTGCGACTGGCCGTCCGGACTGATGCTCGCGAGGAGAATTGGATGGCGTTGCAATACCTGGCCGAGAGCCGCACGGAACACCTCTACATCGAACGCCCCATGGAATTCGAAACGTAGCGACTCGTTGTAGGCCACCGCGGCCGCGCCGCCCATCTGTGCGGCGAGCCAGATTTCCCTCTGTGATTCTGTCAGTGGAAACGCGCCGCCGGCTTTGGACTGTCCCGCCGCTGTGGAAGCTAGATCGTCGCCCGCTGGCGTCTTGGGCGGGGGAGCTGAGGGCAGCCCCTTTGTGCCTGGGGATTCCACTGGGGGCGGCAGAAACTCCCCCGCGTACATCTCTGACAGGCTTTCGCGGAGAGCGCGTTTCAAGCGGGCGAAGTCTTGGTCGGTATGCGCCGTAGTGGTGATGATGGCTCGGTTTTCCCAGACGTGAATGCCACGTTCGCGCAGCAAATAGAAAAGTAATCCCGCCAGCCTCTGTTCCGGCGGAAACGTCAAATGCATGAAGGAGCCGAACTGCGTCAAGTGATAGGGCGCATGAAACTCGTCGATGATGGCATGAAGCTCGTTCGCAAGTTTTTCTGTTCGATCGTTCAACTTCTGCTGAAGCTCGGGGCCTTGTTGCTTAAGATACGTCAGGACCGCCTTGGCTGCCGCGAGCACCAACGGGTGTCGCACAAAAGTTCCTGCAAAGAAAGTGACGCCGACTTCGGGGAACGACGTATCGCCATATTGCCATTGTCCGCCATCAAGGGCATCCATGAATTTCGCGCTGCCTGCAACAAGACCGATCGGGAGTCCGCCACCGACAACTTTCCCATACGTCGCCATGTCTGCGCGTATTCCGAAATATGCTTGTGCTCCTCCGCGGTGTATGCGGAATCCGGTCACAACTTCGTCAAAAATCAGAGCCGTGCCCGTCTGTTCCGTGACTCGCCGCAGTTCCTGTAAGAACTCCTTCGGCACAAAATCGAGCCTCCGGCCCTGCACCGGTTCCACCAGCACGGCCGCTATTTCCGATCCGCGCGCCCGCAAAATCTCGAGCGACTGCGGGTTGCCGTAGTCAAGCACGATCACCTGAGACACGGCGCTGCCGGGGATTCCCGGAGCGATCGGCACCGTACGAGAATCTTTGTTGCCTGCCATCGGGCGGAACAATACCTCGTCGAATACGCCATGATAGGAGCCGGCGAACACGACAATCTTTTCGCGTCCTGTTACCGCTCGTGCGGAGCGGATGGCCGCCATTACCGCCTCTGAACCGGTATTGGCAAAGACGACGCGCTTCATTCCTGTGAATTCGCTCACCAGTGCGGCAACTTCACCCGCGAGCGGCTGAATCGGGCCAACTTCAAAACCCTGATCCAGTTGTTTGTGGACGGCTTCAACAACAAATGGCGGACGGTGTCCGAACAGGCTGGCGCCGAACCCCATCACAAAATCCACATATTCATTTGCGTCGACATCCCAGACCTTCGATCCGTCCGATCGCTTCGTAACGATCGGATACACCATCTCCTTCCACATCTGTTTGAATCCCGAGACGGACCGTGGATCAGCCAGTACCGGCCTGTTTTGCGCGGCAAGTTTCTTTGAACCGCCGGTGCGCGCGGTGTATCGGGCAATCATCGCGTCCAGGGCGCGCCTTTGGATCGGAGACAGCACCATATCAGCGCCCCGGGAGATTGGCTTGAAGGGCCCATGTGACTTCATCTCACCCGCCGGTGGCGTCGATATGGCGGGGGCCGCAGTAGGCGCGGGAATCGCAGCGGTTGTGGGCTCGCGGCCCATCAATTGGAGCAGCTTGTTCGTAAGTTGTTGCTGCTGCCGTAACAGTTCTTCCAGCGCTTCACCTTGCGAACCGCTCAAAGCCGTCGTCACCGGTGGCTCGGGTGACAATGGTGCTGGCTTCTCGGCGAATGCCTCCGGTGGCAGAGTCGCGTCCAGGTGGGATGCGATGGCGTCGAACGAACACAATTCCTCCATCAACTGGCGAAAGCTGATCGAGACACCGAATTTGCGTTGGAACAACAGCGCGGCTTGCGTAAGCGAAAGCGAATCCAAACCTAATTCCAGGAAATTCGCGGAAGCATCAACGCCAGAAAAGTCGTTGCCAGTAAGCTCTTGCAACAACGAACGAGTGGCAACCAGCAAACGCTCCTTGCGAGGGACTTCTGGCTTTGTCTCCGCCGGTGACGCCGGCATGGCGGGCGATTTGAACTGTGGCTGAATCTCATCGGTGGCCGCTATCGGCGCCGAATTCCTGCCTCCTTGCAGTTCCGCCGGTGCCGCGACTGGCGTTGGAAGACGTTCACCCGTGACTGCTGGCTCCGGCCAATAACGCGTGCGCTCGAATGGATATGTGGGCAGTACGGCCCGGCGGCGCCGCTCGTTGGCATAAAATCCTTGCCAGTCCACGGCGACGCCTGCCATCCAAAGCCGTCCCAGCGCCTCAAGGATGCCGCGTGCCTCCGGAACACCTGCCGGTGGCAGCGACGAGAGCACCATTTGTTCGGCTGACTTGGCCGAATGTTGGCGCGCCAGCGTGCACAGAGTCTGGCCGGGCCCAACTTCCAGCAGAATACGTGCCGGTTCCTTCATCAGCTCCGCAAGCCCATCGGCGAACCGAACCGTTTGCCGAACGTGGCCCGCCCAGTACTCGGCAGTCTGGGCTTCCGCACCGGTGATCCAACGAGCCGTCACATTGGACACGTAGGGAATCTGGGGTTCGTTGAACCTCACCTGGCGAAGCAACTCAGTGAACGGCGCGAGCACAGGCTCCATCATTGGCGAATGAAATGCGTGCGAAGTGCGCAATTGCCTGGTCACTACGTCCTGGGAAGCAAGCTTCTTTTCCAAGGCTGCTATGGCTTCGTATGGTCCGGCCACCACGCACAGTGTTGGTGAGTTGACCGCGGCTATTTCCATTTGCCCATTTCCATTTAGCTGGTTCAAAAGTTCCTTCTCCGGCAAACGGACCGAAAGCATCGCTCCGCCCGGCTGCGCCTGTACCAACGCACCACGGCGCGCCACGAGCGAGAGCGCATCTTCGAGCGTAAACACACCGGCGAGGCACCCTGCCACATACTCCCCTACACTGTGGCCGATCATAGCCGCCGGCTTGATTCCCCAGGACATCCAGAGTTTCGCCAGCGCATACTCGATCACAAACAGCGCCGGTTGTGTGAACTGCGTCTGCACGAGGCGTTGTTCCGCATCCTTTTCCGATCCATCGGCGGGAAACATAATTGTGCGCAGGTCGACTTGAAGAAGGGGGAGGAGCAATTCGGCGCAATGATTTACTTCGGCGCGGAACACAGGCTCTGAGTCATAGAGTTCGGCGCCCATTTTTGGGTATTGAGCGCCTTGTCCGGGGAACATGAAGACGACCGGTGGCTCCCTGTCTTGCTCATGGCGCGTGAAGACGCGGTTTGTATCACCCGCGTCCAGCAGGGCTGCGCCCCCGGGAGCATCCTGACAGGCTACGATTCGACGGTGAATGAATTCGCTCCGGCCTGTTTTCAGGGTGAAAGCCGCATCCGCCAGTTCCCGCGACGCCTCGGTGACATCTGCGCGGACGGCGACTTGCTTCAAGTGTTGAGACAGATTCGCCGTCGCCCTGTCCAATGCATCAGCCGTTTTGGCCGACAAGGTCAACAACTGCCAGGGGCGCGATGGCCCGGATAGTGGCAATTCCGGCGTCTCCTCGAGAACAACGTGTGCGTTGGTGCCACCCATGCCGAATGAGCTGACGCCGGCTCGGAGCGGAACACCCGGACTGGTCTTCCATTCCCGAAGGACAGCATTGACATAGAACGGACTATTTTCGATGTCGAGCTTCGGGTTCGGCTTTGTGAAATGGAGGCTCGGGGGAATCAATTTATTGCGAAGTGCAAGTGATGTCTTGATGAGCCCGGCCACCCCGGCTGCAACGTCCAAGTGACCCACGTTCGATTTGACCGAACCAATCGCGCAAAACTGTTTAGTCTGAGTGCCCAAGCGGAACGCCTTCGTCAGTGCCGCCACCTCGATTGGGTCACCCAGCGGTGTGGCTGTGCCGTGGGCCTCTACGTAGGTTATCGTTTCAGGATCAACTCCGGCGAGCGCATGCGCCATGGAGATAACTTCGGATTGGCCCTCCACACCCGGCGCGGTAAAACTGACGCGTTGCGAACCGTCGTTGTTCAGTGCGGCGCCCTTGATCACTGCATAGATTTGGTCGCCATCATTCACTGCGTCCGCGAGGCGCTTGAGCACGACCACACCCGCGCCATTGCCGGAGACAGTTCCCGCCGAATGCGCGTCAAACGTTCGCGTGTGTCCATCACGCGATTTGATGTTGCCCTCTTGGTAGTAATAACCACTCTTTTGGGGCACACGCACCGACGTGGCCCCGGCAAGCGCCATGTCACACTGATACGTGAGCAAAGATTGACAAGCCTGGCAGACGGCCACAAGCGATGTCGAACAAGCGGTGCCGATGTTAACCGCGGGACCCTTAAGGCCAAATGTGTACGCCACTCGTGTCGCCAGATAGTCCTTTTCGTTGCCAAACATGACTAGGTCGGGCCCGACCAACTCAATCAGGTCAGGTCGCTTGTCAAGAATGTTCCGGAAATAGGTGTTGGGGGATGCCCCCGCAAATACGCCAACTGCACAGTGCATCTGGCTGGGGGCATATCCGGCGCGCTCCAGCGCCGCCCAGCAGACTTCTAGAAACACGCGGTGCTGGGGGTCCATTACTTCAGCTTCTTTGGGATGAATGCCGAAAAACGCCGCGTCGAAGCACTCCGCGTCCTTGAGAACGCCCCGAGCTGGGACGTATTGGCCGCCTCGTCGGAGCGCCTCTGCGCACAATCCAGACTCGGCAAGCTCTGCATCGCTGAAAAAAGTAATTCCCTCTTTTCCAGCCACCAGGTTTGCCCAGAAATCCTCGACGCTATCTGCGCCGGGAAATCGTCCGGCCATTCCGATGATTGCGATGCCTTCGTATTCACTCATATCGTTATTTCTTTACCCTCACTCGAATCTGAGCCAGTGCCTGTTTTTGACGCAGCGCACGATCGCGCCATCGCACATCGTCTTTCTTTGGCGCCGGAGTGTTGAGCTGGCTCAAGTGGAGCGCAAGGGAGCGAATTGAGGGGTGCTCAAACAGCCTCACGATGGGAAAATCAATCTTCAAGGTTTCCCGAAGCTGCCCATGGACCTGCACCAGCATCAGAGAATGACCGCCCAGATCGAAAAAGTGGTCTTCAATGCTGACTCGGTCCAGACCAAGCACCTTTCGCCACACGTCCGCGATGGTCCGCTCCATCTCGGTTTGCGGCGGCACAAAGGACCCGTCGAGTTCGGCTCGCTGCTGCCCGGGAACCGGCAGTGCCTTGCGGTCCACTTTGCCGCTGGTGGTCAGAGGTATTTTTTCCAGGAACACGAACGCCGCCGGAACCATGTACTCCGGCAGCTTTTTCTTGAGATGTTCGCGTAAGCCTTTCACTTCGGGCGCCGGAGGACGCACAACCAGATACGCCACCAGAGCCTTCTCGCCAGGCTTGTCTTGCCGTGCAATCACCACTGCTTCTCGCACCGCCGGGTGCTGGCACAGCTCGGCTTCAATCTCGCCGGGTTCAATGCGGAAGCCCCGGATCTTCACCTGATGATCCATGCGCCCTAGATACTCAATGTTTCCGTCGGAGTGGAAGCGAGCCAAGTCGCCGGTCTTGTAAAGACGCGCTCCGGTTTTTTCACTGAACGGATCGGATATGAATTTCTCTGCAGTCATTTCCGGCCGTTTCAGATAACCGCGGGCCAGGCCTGCACCACCGATGTGCAATTCTCCCGCGACTCCGACAGGCACCGGCTGCATGCACTTGTCGAGGATATGGATCTGCGTGTTCCAGATCGGTTTTCCAATAGGCACAATGGAAAGGCCGCTGTTCGGAGTGCACTGCCAGTAGGTCACGTCAACGGCTGCTTAGGTCGGGCCGTAAAGGTTGTGCAACTCCGCTCCGAGACGCTGGAAAAAGCGCTCTTGCAACTCGAATGGCAACGCTTCTCCACTGCAGAAGACGCGCCGCAAACTTGTGCAATGCTCGACCCCCTCGGACTCCAGAAATACACGCAGCATCGAGGGAACAAAATGCAGGGTTGTAATCTTCTGCTCTTGGATCACGTTTACGAGGTAGTCCGGATACTGATGTCCTTCAGGCCGCGCTACTACGAGGCATGCTCCCGTCATCAGTGGCCAAAAGAATTCCCAAACGGAAACATCGAAGCTGTAAGGAGTTTTTTGCAGGACTCGGTCAGTCCCTTCCAGCTTGTAGGCGCCCTGCATCCACAGCAGCCGATTGACCACGCCCGCATGCACGTTCGGAACACCCTTCGGTTTTCCGGTAGAGCCACTGGTATAAATTATGTATGCGAGTTGATTTGGCGCGGACACTTGCGCGGGATTGGTATCCGGCTCACGGTCAATCGAAGCCCGATCGGCATCGAAGCACACGACCTTTGACTGGTGTTCGGGCAGATTCGCCGCCAGGGCTGATTGCGTCAACAGCACCGGCGCGTTCGAGTCTTCAAGCATGAAAGCCAGGCGGTCCTTTGGATAGACCGGGTCAAGAGGCAGATAAGCGCCTCCTGCTTTCAGAATGCCAACGAGACTGATTACCATCTCCAGCGAGCGCTCTAGAAAAACTCCGACGGGGACATCCGGACCGACACCAAGTCCCTTGAGGTGGTGGGCCACTTGATTGGCGCGGCGGTTGAGTTCGCGGTAGGTTAGATTCTTCCCTTCAAATGTTACGGCGCAAGCGTCAGGTGTTTTCTCCACCTGGGTCTCGATCCATTCGTGAATCGTTCGATGGCCGGGGACTTCCACGCTTGTTTTGTTCCAATCGCTTGCCTGCTTGCGTTCGGCCTCCGTTAGGATCGGAAGTCTGTCCACAGTTTCCAATGGGTTGGCAACGACGCCCTCCAGCAATCGCCGCAGGTGCCCCAGCAGTCGCGGGATTGCGGCGTCATCCAGGCGCCGGCGGTCGTACTCAATCTTGAAGCTCAATTCCTGACCGTCATAAGCCAACAGACGGACGGGAAAATCTGAAAGTCTATGCAGTTCGACCTGCCGTGCTGCCCACGGTCCGCCGAGTGAACGCATCGCCGTATCGAGCCGGTACGTTTCAAAGACCACGAGTGTTTCGAATAACGGCTGCGTCGGCGGGACATTGCTGACGGCTTTCACCTGGGCCAATGGGGTGTGCTCATAAGGGCGCATGTCCATCCATTGTTGTCGCGCAGACTTGATGACGGAGAGCGCCGCATCATCCCCACTCAATTTCACGCGAACCGGCAGGGTGTTGATAAACAGCCCAATCATTTCATCGGCGCCCGGCACCGTGGACTTGCGGCACGCGCGCGTTGCGGCGAACACAATGTCTTCTTCGCCCGAATAGCGATGCAGCAGGATTGTCCACGCGCCCATGACCAGCGCGTTGAGCGTGAGGCCATGCTCTTTCGCGAACGTCCGCATTCGAGTCGTCAGCACGGAATCCAGAATTTCCCATGCCTCGCCTTGCTCATACAGCGGCCCGACCGCGGGGATGTGTCGATCGACCACCAGAGGCGTAGGCGCGGCAAATCCGGCCAGCACTTCCTTCCAATAGGTTCTCGCTCCGGCGGGATTCTCTTGTTGTAGCCAGTCGATGTATCGGCGATAGGGGATTGGTTTTGCGCGGGCGGTTATCTCGCCTTGCGCCAGTTCGGCATAAGCGTCAAAAACTTCTCGTAGAAGCATCGGGTAGCAACGGCCATCCAATAATGCGTGGTGAAAAGTCCATACGAGAGAGAAAGATGCTTCACCCCATTGGAAGAGGCTGAGCCGAATCATCGGAGCGCAATCCAATTCAAACCCTCGGAGACGATCCGTCTTCAGAAACGATGCGAGTTTCTCGCGCTTTTCATTCTCGGAAAGGTGAGAGGCGTTCTCGACCACGAACGGCACGGATACTTCAGCCATAACTTCTTGGCGAGGTTGTTCTAACCCTTCCCATACAAATCGCGCACGCAAGATATCGTGTCGCCGCACCAACCATTGCCAGGCAGCATTCAACCGTCCGGCGTCAATTGCCTCAGGTAAGTGCACAACCAATTGTTGGATATCGACACCCGAGTGCGGCTCCATCAGGTGATGGAACAGCATTCCCTGTTGCATCGGGGAAAGAGGAAACGTGTCGACAACGAGGTTGTTACTCATATCCCTGGCTCGCAATAGCAGTCATGGATCGGGCGATAGCTCTTAGACCGCGGTGGCGCATCGGTGGTCTGGGTGGCGGGCTCATGCCTGATTCGCCCCTTTTCGGTCCTGCCGAACGGGAACATTTGACCCGCCTTTGTGGCAAATAGTGGACTTCGTCATGGCGCCATCCTTCCGCGCCGACACCTCCGGCCGTACTCTTGGGCAAGTGCCATGTCTTCGAAAGGGCAGTTCTGTTGCCACAACGTACTTTCGATAAAGCTATATTTTTCAATGACTTAGCCGCCAGCTTCGGACTTGAAACGACTGAGCTGCTGGAAAGGGAATTGGAAATAATGGCAATTATTTTTCTTCTGGATCTTGGAAATCTGAAACTGGCTCAGTCGAGAGGAATCCGCCAATCTGCGGGGCGTTCTTTGCGAAAATGACTGTTTTTGTCACTCTTGGAATTGAAGTCCTTATATTTAGGAAATGGGATCCCCATCAATCTAGGGCAGGCAAAAGGCGTGCTCTGTTTTTGCCCGGTTTGCGACCGACTCCGACATGGCTAAGCCTTTGAGAACGTAGGTCCTCGCCCTTTTCCATGAGGAGGGATCCGAAGTTACTGGAGTCTGTTAAGGATGGTGGGCCGGGTCAATTGGCAAGTGCAACGGCGCTTTCCCGGCGCTGGAGCCGACAATACCTCTCTGAATTCACAAGAGGAATAAACCGATCTATCTTAATTATGGCATCAAGGTAGTATCGCCATCGAACGGGCAAGCGTACCAAGACTCCCCCTTTTTCAGGGTTTCATGCAAAGCGCGGTCTCTCGCCTCAAAGAAGAAGGGGCAAGCCGGATATTTCCTGGAATAGGGCTTCCACCTTAGAAGTATTTGTCTCACGAACTTGGGGAACCCCAACACTTCAAAAGTGTGACATCCATACTCTTTGGCAAGTTCGTAGCCCCTTGCCACAAGGCTGGTGGCTATTTCTGGGTCGTCACCATCCACTAGCATGTCCCCCAGATTGCACCGGTACAATCCCGGCGGATCTGTTTCTCTTCGAAAAATTGCGTAACCTATCAGGCGGCCTTGTGATTCGCAACGGAACACATTGGTATCTTTTCGGCTTCCCTCAAGAGTGAAGTGCCACCGCAACGTTTCCACAGTTTGATCAGCGAGCAGACGAGGTTTTTCGGCCAATTTTCTGCGCCACAGCGCTTCAAAATCCTCTCCGATCTCAGACACAGTAATCTCAGTGATTTGAAATTTATTCGCGGCGCGTTTAGGACCCCTGTTTCGGATGAGCGTGTCCGCACGCACTGCAAGAGCGCCTAGTATTCCTGCTGCGGTTCGCCGGGCGCCGGTTGCGCCCAATTTCCAGACAACGGCATCGACGAAGCGGCGTGGATTAAGGACCCAGAATAGAACGGTGGAATAGTCTTCTTGCGGCAATGTTTCCACTTGCAAAGCTTTTGCCAGCGTCCCCACATACTCGACCGTTGGGCAAATCGCATCGGCTGTGGTGCTCAAGAGAAGGTCGACATTCACTTGGCCGTAAAATGCTGCGGCGAGATCTTTGCTGAACAGTTGATAAGCCGGGTCAACTGAAAAGCCTGAGGCCGTGGCCGCGAGCAACGGCTTTTCTCCAAAGTGGTAGAGGAGTGGAATGCTCCCCAAATAGCCCACAATCCTGTTGCCGTCTTCCAGCACCCAGCCCATGGGCAGGGGCGATTTCGCAGACCGTACGGCGGGACTGTTTCGCCATAACCGGTCCCAATTCACTAGGGAATCAGCAGACAAACCCACAAGCTTTCTGACATCGGCGACGGCATCGAAGTCGGTGAATTGCATTTCACGTACTCTTACGCGGGTTGCCCCATCCTGGGGCGTCACGAGCGCCGCCGGCGCTTTTGCGGTCGAAGAATACTTCCGGCCCCTGATCAACTTGAGCAGAAGCGAAACGAACTTGTTCTCATTCATTGGCATGCTCTTTTATAGGTCATATTCGGATTTTTCCGGGTTGAATTGTATGAATCCTCACCCGATTCGAACGAATCGGTAAACACGAAAATAATAGGGATGGCAAGACAGATCGTAAGGTGTGCCTTGCTAAATTCTGAGGAATTCTCCCCGCTGGGCCTTAGCAAGTGCTGAAATCATGGATTGAGATAAGCTGTAGCTCGTCAAGAGTCCGTCCACATTTGAAATCAACAGGTAGGCGGTTGCGCTCCACACGCGACCTGCCATCACACGAAGCCATGCGACACACTTTCGGACACTCATTGGCTTCGTTTGTCCGCTTTCTCCGAATGCTGGCTCCTGGCTGAACTATATTGTAGTCATTCTTAGGACACCGATTACATCCCGCTTAATCTATGGACATCAATGTTTGTTGGTGATCTTCGTTGGAGCACCCGGAGTAAAACCTGAGGGTCGAATCCTGGCCCAGGTTGAACGCCATAAAATGATTGAAACAAATGGTCGGGGCGAAAGGATTTGAACCTTCGACCTCCTGGTCCCGAACCAGATGCCAGCACTTGTTGAAATCTATGGATTCTTGTTGATTCTAAGTGATTGCTGTTGAAACATTTGCGGCCTGCTTGTTGAAGTCTATTGAACTTTGTTGAAGTTGGAAGCTTTCGCGTCTACAAGATTATCTACAGTCGCAGATGAACCCATTTTCCGCCCGTCTTGAGTTATGGCGAAGGACAGCACAGATAAAGCTCACGATTCTGCTTTGGGTGATTGCGATACAAGGTTGCGATTTCAGTAGCAGCGAGATTCTTCACATTTTGCGTGGTGAGGTTTCCGGGCCAATTTTACTGAAAGGGATGGTGCAATGCGGCATCGAGAACCGGGTCGCGCCCGGCAAGATAATCCTCGAGGGAACGGGCAACAACGGTGATATCTGGCATGAGCGCGGGCGGATCGCTGTTCGTCATCAGCCGAAAGAATTTCGTCGTGCACATAATTTCAATTCCTGAATTTGGCAGCTTGATGGTCTGGACCTCCCCGTACGAATTCGGCTTTCCACCGGTTGGTTCACCGATCAGAATGGCATGAAAATCGTCACGGAAATCCATTGCCGCCAGCAGGCCGGACGAGAAAGTGTTTCTGCCGATCAGACTATAGAGATGGCCTCGAGCAACAAGCGGCTTTCTCGATTTGAGGCCACTTTCGAGCGGACCTATTACCCTGGAGTCTCCGCCAGAGTTGAAACGAAGGTCCACAATTGTCCGCTGGATCGTGTGTGCGTCGGCGAACGCGAACAGGGCTTGCGAGAAATCTTTGAAGGAAAGTTTCGGATCATTCTGGCAGCGGCTGTATTGAATGTATAGCGTCTGGGAATCAGGAAGATACTCGTACCAGTAGAAACTACCGGGCTGTTTGCGATACAGCGCAACCGGTGTGTGAAATTCATCCGTCGCGCTCACACTTGCCCCTTTCGCACTCCATTCTCTTGGCGCTACCACAATGGAGAACGGTTTCCTATCGGCTTTGGCAAATGTAATCTCCACCTTGCCGTCGGGGTCTGTGAGTTTAAAGTGTTGCAGGACTTCCTCAATCATCAAATAAATGGCGCTCTGCTGGTGCAGCCAGATGTCATTCTCGAAGGAGATGTAAGGCGCGACCGCCAATTCAAGTTGTTCAGGCGTCATGGACCCAATGCGAATGATGCGCGCGCCAAGAGCTTGCTTGTATTCCTCGGCTGCCGCGCCGACGCCCAATCCGTCTGAAAACCAATACAAGCTCAGTGGCAAGCGATGGAAGGCCATCGTGCCTTGTGGGAACCGCACTGAATCGTGGCTGAGGTGCCCATCCGCGACGATCCGCATGAGTCCGAGAATGATTTCAGCGTCTGATGAGTGCGATACGGATTCTCGCAAGGTTGCCAGCTCCCGGCCGAACTGGTCTTTGGGGAAGAGCTTCCCGAAGTCCTTCTGTCTGTCCGAGAACTGTTCGGCGAAAAACGTCAAATCCTCCTGCCAATGGTCTTCACGGGTAGCAGGCTGAGTCTGTAGAGCTCCCGCCAGTACGCGGGATACGGGTAACGAGACGCCTATCACCACGACAAGCAGGGCGAGACTCGCTAGTCCATTTGGCGATCTGTTAGAACATCTTGGACCGGACATTTCTCTTAGCCTCCCAGAAGAGCTTCTATTTGACACATAAAGAGATACGACACAACAGAGGCTGAAGTTCACTGACTAGGTGGGAAATACAAGTGATGCAATTCGGGGCTGTCCCCCGCGAAAACTCTTTCCGCACTTGAAATCAACAGCTTAGAGCCTTGCCCCTCACAGGTAACTCGCGATAACAACCCACGATACTATACGCTCTCGGACTTTTTGGTGGCCTCGAATGGTTTCCTCTTCCGCATGTCACTTTCTAACCGAGAATTGCTGTAGTCGTTTTTGAGACAGCGATTGCGTGCTGTTTCGTTATTAAGTATCAATATTTGTTGGAGATTCTTGCCGGAGCACCTGGCCCAAAACCAGATGGTCGAGCTTCGGACGAGCCCTAACGTCGTAAGTGCTCGGAAACAAATGGTCGGGGCGAAAGGATTCGAACCTTCGACCTCCTGGTCCCGAACCAGGCGCCAGCACTTGTTGAATTCTATGGATTCTTGTGGATTCTAAGTGATTGCTGTTGAAGCACTTGCGGCCCACCTGTTGAAGTCTGTTGAATCTTGTTGAAGTCGGAGGCTTTCGCAGCTACAAAATTATCTACAGTGCAGAAAGCGCCTAAGTGCCGCCTGTTAGTTTTCCGAGTTGTTTCCATCGGAAAAACAAAGTAAATTCGCAAATGGAGCGAGTTGGTCACGACGAATGGCAAGAAGACCTATCGAAATTGAATGCGTCGAGGTTTGGCGGCACATCTCCGATTACATTGACGACGCTGTTGACCCTGAATTACGGAATATTCTCCTGAATCACTTCAAGGGTTGCGCTCACTGCACGGCGGTCCTGGACGGTTCGAGAAATGTGGTCAGACTCATGGGCGATGGGAAAGCATTCGATTTGCCCGCGCAAACAAGTAAGCGCCTCTACTTGAAGCTTGACGAATACCTCGGAGCGAGACAGAACGGAAGTAAGAACTGAATTATCCTAGTCGTGTTAGAACGGGCGAACCTTCTGATACTCCTGCCCTTTCCGCCAAGCGCCATCAAATCCCGGAGCAAGTTCATCTCTGACCATTAAGCGGGCGCGAAGTAGGCGCGTTTTCACTGCGGCTTCGGTCAAGCCAAGCATTTTCCCCGTCTCAGTGATGCTGATTTGCTGGACATCCCGCAAGATCAAGACTTGTCGGTATTTGGGAGGCAATGAAGTAAGCGCCCGATTCAGGGCTTGCCGCAATTGCGTGGTCTGAAAGGCCTCGGAAGGAATCTCTCTCCAATCCGCAAAATCCCTGGGCATATAATCGCCTTCATCATCCCCTTTGGCGGGTTCATCGAGGGAGTCGTGAAGGTGCTTCCGGTACTTCCGAATCCGCATCCTGGCTTCGTTGATCACGATCTGAATGATCCAGGTACTGAATTTTGACTCCTGTCGAAAACGGGCCAATCCCTTAAAAGCCTTTAGGATAGCTTCCTGAACGACTTCTTCGGCATCGGCCTCATTGTTCAGAATCGAGTAGGCGGTCAAATAGAGCCCGCGCTCATGCGGCCGGACAAGGTCGTAGAACGCCGCGTGGTCCCCACTCCGAACCCGCTCGACTAATGCGAACTGGGGATCCTGAAGCTGGGCCTTCGGAGAGGACATGGTGAGGGGCATATTATTAGGCCCCCCACGTAAAGGCAAGTCTCAGGAATTCGCGGACCAATTTGCGACTCTTGAGCGAATTACACTGGCCCATAACTCCATCAGGTTTGACTAAACGATCCGAAATTGAGGAATAACCTAGGACTTTTTGCGCCGCGCATTTCGGCTTCTTGCTTTGAGGGCGCGCAATACTTCAGAGGAAGGCATCTTAGGTTTGACGTCCTGATTATCCAGAAAGAGACCAATCCTCCACGCTCCGGACTTGTCCTTCATCCAGATTTCAAGGTACCTCGTCCGCCTGCTGGTCGGTTTTCCGCCATTCTTAGGAGTTAGTGTGAGCTTATGCCAGCCCCAGTCGAAAGCCGTGTCACCAAAAACGTGGATGGAGATGATGGTCACCGCGAGTTCCGCGCGATATCGCTTGAACAATTCCCTAAGGCGGTGACGAAAGACCTCTTTGGATTCCGCGCCAAAGAACGAAGGCATTCCAACGCTCATGTCGCTGTATTCGTCCGCGTAAATGGACAGGACGTTGTTCACGCTTCCCGCCCGGAATGCGTCGCGCAGTTGCGTCTTCGCAAGCCGGATTGCTTGAGTCGGGTCCATGCGCTCCTCCGAAAACGTATGCAAGGCGATGGGATGATAGCAGAGGACCGGCGGAGGAACAGAGACTCCGCCGGTCCTGCCGGGGGTGTTCAGGGACGAATGCCAGGAATATTCAGCCGAATGCGGTAAAGGCCGGTCTTTGCGCAAAGGTAAAGCGTGCGGCCGTCTTCATCACCCCACGCGAAATTGTGAGCGTGCTCCGGGGCGGTGATGGTGCCGAGATGCTTGCCCTCTGGCGAAAGAATCCAGATTCCGCCTGGGCCTGAGACGTACAGATTGCCCGTCTGGTCGACTTTCAATCCGTCTAACGCGTCTTCACCTTCCACACTCGTCATGTCGAAGAAGACTTTTCCATTGGAGAGTGTTCCGTCCGGATGGACTTCGTAGCGCATGACGACTTTATGTTTCACGTCCCAGTTGTCGACGTAGAGGTATTTTTCGTCCGGAGAAAAGGCGAGCCCGTTGGGCCCACTGAGCTCATTAGTGACGAGCTTCAATTCCCCGTTGATCAGGCAGAATACTCCACTGAAGGGGAGTTCTTTGCGCGAGTCATCAAAGAATTTCGGCAGTCCGAATGGAGGATCCGTCAAGTAAAGTGCGCCATCCGAGCGATAGACCAAATCGTTCGGGCTATTCAGTCTTTTGCCCTGGTACCGATCGGCGAGGATCGTGAGCTGGCCGTTCTTTTCGAGGCGTGTGACGCGGCGATTGCCGTGTTCATTGATGGTGAGACGGCCCTGCAAATCGAACGTAAGACCATTTGAACCCGGCTGGCCGTATTCGCCAATGTTCATTCCCGTGTAGCCGCTATGCGTGCGGTAAATTGAAACTCCGTCGTCGGGAGACCACCGGTATATGACGTTGTTGTTGGGATCGCTGAACAAAAGATAGCCGCCATCTCGGACCCATACGGGCCCTTCCGTGAACAGGAAACCGCCAGCAACTTTTTCGACTTTCGTTCCAGGCGCGACGATTGAGTCAAGAGCCGGATCCATGCGTGTGATATTTGTTTCTACTTGCTCGATCCCGGTGCCGTGGCCACGATCATAGAAGTCGAGGGTGGCTGATTTTACCCAGATGAAATTCTCCGGGCTCTTTGAGACCGGACCATTGAATCCAAAGACCGCAATCTGGAATTTCTGCCCAGGATTAGCGTTGTGCGTCAGGATGACCTTATTCGGTGCATTGAAGCCTTTGACGACAGAGCCACCACTCTGACCAAGGACAGCAGGCAATTTCCCGTTGACCCAAATCTCCGCATAGTCGTCAACGACGATTTCAAAGGAAACGGTAGAACCGGTTACTGAATGGCCAGCGATGATTTCGGGAAGCGTCACATTAATGCGATACCAATTGAAGCAAATCTTGCCGCCGGCACGCCGGGCATCGAGCGTTGCCGCGTCGAGGACGGCCCAGCTTGAATCGTCAAAATCGGCGGCGCCTGCGTGAGGCGTGTAGTCGTAAGTCTTAATGGGATCGCCGGAAGGCCGGAGATCCGCGCCGGGGCCGCGCGAGTCGACTTCGGCGATGCGTACGTCGCTATAGCGCCACTGCCCTTTGACGAGGCCAGCGCCCTCCTTCGTTCGCAAATCGATCGTTGCATCGGGGCGACCGTAGGGCGGTGCCTGGGCCGCCCAGTTTTGGGCGAGTGCGGCTGACGATGTCAGTGCGACTGCGGCAACGGCTGTGAAAATGAGTCCACGCAGCTTCATGATCGTCTCCCGAATCATCGCCGGACCTTTACAACGTAATAGAGGAACGGACCCTGGACTTCCTTGAACCAGTGCGGTACGCCATTCGGAATGATCATGACGTCGCCCGGAACAAGCGTGCGTGTTTCGCCGCCAGTGATTTCGCGGCCGCGAATTTCGTCCGGGGCTGTGGGCTTGCCGTCAACCATGGTGCCGCCCGTGACGACAGTGGCGGAACCCTTGAGGACGTAGAGAATGTCGGTATCTTTGGTGTGGACTTCGACCATGCCCGGTGCTTCGCGACGGCTGGCGTGGACCATGTAGTTGCGCCCATCGCTCCCGTCAAGAAGGACGGCGCCCCTTGCAAAACCATCATCGACATCTTTTTTCGGAAAGAACGTGACGGGGAGGTTCAACATCATTCCCATCATCGCGGGATCGCCGCCAAATGCCTTTGCGGCATCGGCACCCGCAATCGCGAGTTCTTCATCCTGGGCAGCGCTCGATGCCCCGCTCACGCCAACTCCGCCGACGATCTGGCCATCGACGACAACTGGAATTCCACCCTGTAAAGGGGTGAAGAAAGAGTCCGGCAAGGCCGCCATTGCGGTGCGGCCCTTGTTGATGAGGTCCTCGAAAACCTTCGTGGGTTTCTGGAAAAGTACAGACGTGCGAGCTTTCCCGATGGAGATGTTTGCGCCCGCGGCAAAAGTTCCGTCAAGCCTCTCAAGTGCCATGAGATTGCCGCCTGCGTCTACAACTGCGATTACGCCTCCGGGTGCGTTCACCTTGGCGGCATAGGCCTTTGAGGCGGCGATTACGCGCTCGGCGCCGTCGAGGGTCAACGTCTTTCTTGAAACTGTTTGTGCGCTCACCACACCCGCTGCAAACATCGCGGTGAATGCCACCGCACCGATCCACAAATTTCTCATTCCGACTCTCATACTTGCGCTCCTTCTTTCTGGGTTTGCGAATTGCGGGGCGCGCGAAATGGCGCCGCCCCGCTTCGCTCTCAACATGACGTCTACATCACGGGCGAGCTGAACTTCGCCTCGCCCAAGTTTGCTTCGGCCCACGCACACCAGATCACGACCTTCGACACATTCTTCACGTAAGAAGGGAGAGTGATTTCCTTGTTGTACTTGTCGCCCTTCACCTTGAGCTTGTCGAGCAGATAAGTGTTTCCGTTTGAATCCACGACTTGCCAGTGCGGATCCGGTGTATCCGGCACGACAAAATCGTCCGAAAGGGTCAGGACGCTCTTGCCATCCCGAACGGAATGCGTGACGGTGCCCTTGTTCGCCTTCGGTCCCTGGAACTGGCCCGATGTGTGCGAACCCATACCCTGACCTGAAACACTGACGCCGGCGAAAAGAGCCGCCGCCAGTAAAGCAGCCGCAAACAGTTGAATTGCATTCTTTACTTTCATTCCTTCACCTCATCTTTAGAGTTTTCGTGAGTCGAAATCCTACTCGCGGCGATGAATCGCTAACGATTCGTGAGCCCGGCCACGTGGGCCGCTCGAATGCCGCTTGAGAACCGCTCACGTTGCAGTGGGATTCGCAATGGCCGCGAAGGTTTCAGAAAATGCGCGCGTGAGCAGATTTGCGAAAAACTGTCACTCTTTTAACGTCCGCGCATCTTATTGTTGTGAGGGAGTTCGGGAACGTGCAAATTGCCAAGAAAGAAGAAAGTTCGGAAGAACATACAGTTGACGTGTAGTGAGGTCTGGCGGGAGTTCGTGAACTACACAGAGGACGATCTCAGTCCTGAACGTAGATCCGAGATCGAGCTGCATCTACGCACCTGCCATCATTGCACAGCCATCTACGAAGGCTCGAAGAACGTCGTCCACCTTTTGGGTGAGCATGGAGCTATTGACTTGCCCGCTGGCTTCGGCGCACGTCTAAGACGGCTCGTCATGCGCGCCACTAAGTAGGTCTCTCGGGGCAAGACTCTCCCTGAGGATTTCCACGATGGAGTGTTGCTTCTTCCCTGCCAAACTCAGAGCACACTTGTTGCAAATAGAATCCTAAGATTTTGTCACCTCCGGGCAGGATTCGCATCCCATGCGCAGGCTCCATGAATAATGTCTTTGAATCCGATGCATTCGAGGCGGCGATGCCCGCCACGGCGCCAGCTTCAAAAGGGCGGGCGTCCGGTCCGCAAGTGATTTCCACGCTGGTCGCCCACTGGCCGGAATACGCGATAGAAGCGGCGTTACTCGGATCATTCATGATCTCTGCCTGCGTATTTGGAGTGCTGTTGGAGTATCCGGCCTCGCCGGTGCGTCAGGCGCTCCATTCGGCGGATTTCCGCAGATTCCTCGCTGGTATCGCAATGGGCTTAACGGCAGCCATGATCTTCTATTCGCCCTGGGGAAAACGCTCCGGTGCGCACATCAATCCGGCGGTCACTCTTACATTTTTAAGGCTCGGAAAAGTGAAGCCCATTGACGCCACATTCTACGTACTCGCCCAATGTGCCGGCGCCGTCCTGGGTGTCGTCATCCCCGCAGTCATCCTGCGCAATGGGATTTCGCACCCTGCGGTTGCCTATGCCGCTACAGTTCCAGGCCCGCGCGGGCCATTGGCGGCATGGATCGCGGAATTCGCCATCGCGAGCCTGATGATGACGACAGTCCTTTTCTTCTCTAGCAACGAAAAGATAAGCAGATTCACCGGCCTCACGGCGGCAATCCTCGTTGCCGTGTACATCACGTTTGAAGCCCCGTTTTCGGGGATGAGCATTAACCCAGCGCGAACGTTAGGATCGGCGCTTCCTTCCGGGATTTGGACGAGCTTTTGGATTTATCTGACGGCACCACCGCTGGCGATGCTCGCGGCAGCAGAGTTCTTTCTTTGGCAAAAGGGGCGCAAGTCGGTGATGTGCTGCAAATTGCAGCACGACGCCGCGCAGCGCTGCATCTTCTGCGGAGCGAATGGAGGATTCAAGTCATGAGCGGCATGAATCACTACGACGTCATCATTATCGGCACAGGCGCGGGCGGCGGGACGCTAGCTTATCACCTGGCCCCTTCAGGGAAACGCATTCTCGTTTTGGAGCGGGGCGGATACGTCCCACGGGAAAAAGATAACTGGAGTTCGCAAGCCGTCGTAATTGACGCCAAGTACAACGCCAAGGAAACGTGGAGAGACAAAGACGGCAAAGAGCTCCATCCGCACACAAACTATAACGTCGGGGGCAATACCAAGTTCTATGGGGCGGCACTTTTTCGGATGCGGAAGGAAGATTTCGGCGAGTTGCGCCACCACGACGGTCTTTCGCCGGCGTGGCCAATCCGGTACGAGGATCTCGAGACTTACTACATGCAGGCAGAGAATCTCTACCAGGTTCATGGAAACCGTGGAGAAGACCCTACGGATCCGCCATCCAGCGGAGGCTATTCGTGGCCCGCAGTAAGTCATGAACCGCGAATCCAACATTTGTCGGATGACTTCGAGCGCTCCGGCTTGAAGCCGTTTCACGTCCCACTCGGAGTCATGCTGGATGAAAAGAACCCGCCGAAGAGCAAATGCATCCGCTGCAATACTTGCGACGGATTTGCTTGTCTCGTCCATGCAAAGTCGGACGCTCAGGTCGTTTGCGTTGACGAGGCGCTAAAGCATCCGAATGTTTCCTTACTCACGAACGCCCTGGTCAAGAAGCTCGAAACCGATCCCACGGGCCGCGTTGTCAGCGGCGTGGTGGTAGAAAGAAATGGGACGACGGAAACGTTTTCGGCCGACGTGGTGGTGGTGTCGGGCGGCGCAATCAATTCTGCGGCGCTACTCCTGCAATCGGCAAATGAAAAGCACCCGCGGGGCCTCGGCAACAGCTCGGATATGGTGGGCCGGCACTATATGGGCCATACCAACTCGATCCTGTTTGCCATTTCAAAGTGCCCCAACCCAACGATCTTTCAAAAGACTCTCGCTGTTAACGACTACTACTTCGGGTCCAAAGACTACCAATTTCCGATGGGCCACATTTCGTTCGTCGGAAAAGTTGACGGAACTGCGATGAAGTCCGGCGCTCCGGCAATCGCTCCAGGCTGGACTCTCGATCTAGTTGCCACACACTCGCTCGATTTTTGGCTTACTTCGGAAGACCTGCCTGACCCGAACAATCGCGTGACGCTGGATCGCGACGGCAAGATCATACTGACCTATACACCGAACAATCTCGAGCCTCACGAGCGCCTAAAAAACAAACTGAAACAGGCGATGAAGAAGACCAATTGCACCGTGCACGGTCATGAGTGCCACCAGGGTCTGCTTGCCAGAAACTTGTACGCCGGCGCTCGAATTCCATTGGCCGGTGTGGCGCATCAGAACGGCACGATACGATTCGGGAATGACCCCAAGACGTCGGCGCTCGATGTCAATTGCAAAGCGCACGACCTCGAGAACCTATACGTTGTGGACGGTAGTTTCTTCCCGTCGAGCAGCGCCGTGAACCCCGCACTCACCATTATCGCGAACGCGTTGCGCGTGGGAGACCACATGCTCGGACGGTTAGGTGTATCTGAAACTGAGTATCAACGGAATCGGACCCGAACTTCCTCCGAAAAAGTGATGGTTGGCTAGGTTTTCATGCGCGCCCATACACATCGCGGGTTGACTCGGTGGAGCCTTTGCTTTCTCGCGATATTCGCGTTGGCGTATTTGGTCCCTACGCTGCCGGGGCAACAGCCAGCGGTTCCGCTTGTTGATGGCTTCGATTCCGTTTCAATCACTGTTTCCGACATGGACCGCGCGGTGGATTTCTATTCGCGCGTGCTCAAGTTTCAAAAGATTTCCGACACGGAAACCGCAGGTGATGAGATAGAGCATCTGGAAGGGGTCTTCGGAGCACGCGTTCACCTGGTCCGGATGAAACTCGGCGAGGAATTCCTGGAGCTGACTGAATATCTCGCACCCAAAGGCCGACCGATCCCCGCGGATTCGCGCAGCAACGACAAGTCATTCCAACACGTGGCGATTATTGTCAGTGACATGGATAAGGCCTACCGATGGCTTCGCGAGAATAAGGTTGAACATGCTTCCACCGGCCCGCAGCGATTGCCCGATTGGAACAAGAACGCGGCCGGCATATGGGCTTTTTATTTCAAAGATCCCGATGGACATCCCCTGGAAATCTTGCAATTCCCTGCGGACAAAGGATTGGAAAAGTGGCACCACGACGGAGGAAGCCTCTTCCTTGGAATTGATCACACTGCGATCGTTGTAGGCGACACGGACGCCAGCTTGCGCTTTTATCGCGACCTGCTCGGGATGAAAATCGCTGGGGAGAGCGAAAACTACGGGACGGAGCAAGAGCACCTGAACAATGTTTTTGGCGCGCGCCTTAGGATAACGGCGCTACGCGCGGCAAATGGGCCCGGGATCGAGTTGCTTGAGTATCTCTCCCCACGCGATGGCCGCGCATTCCCTTCCGACGAGCATGCAAATGACATTATTCATCGCCAGACAATCATGATTTCACATGACATTGAAGGAGCTTCTCGTGTTCTCATCTCTCGGCACGCGAATTTTGTATCTTCAGGCGTGATCGTGAATCAACTAGCAGGGGCAGGAACACACAAGGCAATTATCGTGCGTGACCCGGACGGCCACGCGATTGAGATCACGGAAAGGTAGCAATCCAATGGCGGCCCTTACAAAAGAGCAGATCCGGCTCGACGAATCGAACAATCGCACCAAGCATTGGAAGCGGTGGGGGCCCTATCTCAGCGAGCGAGCCTGGGGAACCGTGCGTGAGGACTACAGCCCTCACGGCAACGCATGGGAGTATTTCCCACACGATCATGCTCGATCTCGCGCTTACCGCTGGAATGAAGATGGCATCGCAGGCATCAGCGACCGCAGGCAATTCCTCTGCTTCTCCCTTGCGATGTGGAACGAACGCGACCCGATTCTGAAAGAGCGGTTGTTTGGATTGACGGGCAACGAAGGAAATCACGGCGAAGACGTAAAGGAATACTACTTCTACCTCGACAGCACACCCACTCATTCCTACATGAAATATTTGTACAAGTACCCGCACGCCGCGTTTCCCTACGAGCAGCTCGTTAACGAGAACCGGCAACGCGATAAGCGGCAGGCTGAGTTTGAACTGGTGGACACAGGCGTCTTCCATGAGAACCGGTACTTCGATGTGGAGATTGAATACGCAAAGTCGGACGTTGAAGACATTCTCATCCAGATTCGCGCAACGAATCGAGGACCGGAAGCGGCGAAACTTCGCCTACTACCAACCATCTGGTTCCGCAATACATGGTCGTGGGCGAGGGATGGCAAGCGGCCCGAGATGCGGATGGACAACGCGACGAAGTCCGCAATCCAGTTGGAACATGCAGAACTCGGAGAGTACTGGCTCCATTGCGACGGATCACCCGAGATCCTATTCACGGAAAATGAAACCAACGCGAAGCGTTTGTGGGGCTCCGAAAACAAATCTTCATTCGCGAAGGACGGCATCAACGATTACGTCGTCAACGACGTGAAGGACGCGGTGAATCCAGATCGCAAAGGCACGAAAGCCGCGGCGCATTACGACATTTCGATTGCTTCCGGCCAGACGGCCATCATCCGGCTGCGATTGAAGAAATCTGAATCCAAACCGGGAAAAGCGTTTGAGAAATTTGATGAAACTTTTGAGGCGCGCCGGAAGGAAGCCGACGAGTTCTACTCGACTATCATCCCCAAGGACCTCAGTGCAGATGCTCAAAATGTAATGCGGCAAGGTTTTGGAGGCATGTTGTGGTCAAAGCAGTTCTATCACTACGTGATCAAGGAATGGCTTGATGGAGATCCCGGGAATCCTCCGCCTCCCCAGGAACGCCAAGACGGCCGCAACAAAGATTGGGGAACACTTTATAACGCGGACGTCGTCTCCATGCCGGACAAGTGGGAATATCCGTGGTTCGCCGCGTGGGATCTCGCATTTCACTGCATCCCACTGGCACTTGTGGACCCTGAGTTCGCGAAAGAACAACTCCTGCTCCTGCTCCGCGAGTGGTACATGCATCCAAACGGACAGCTACCCGCTTACGAGTGGGCATTCAGCGACGTGAATCCGCCGGTGCATGCTTGGGCGGCCTTGCGCGTGTACAAGATTGACAAAAAAAGAGCCGGCAAAGGTGATCGAGAATTCCTCGAGCGAATCTTTCATAAGCTGCTCTTGAATTTCACGTGGTGGGTAAATCGGAAAGATGCCGATGGAATGAACATCTTCCAAGGCGGATTCCTGGGCCTGGACAACATCGGCGTATTTGATCGCAGCGCGCCACTTCCAACCGGCGGTTACATCGAGCAATCCGACGGAACAAGCTGGATGGCGATGTACACGCTCAATCTACTGGCTATCGCGCTCGAGCTCGCGAGGGAAGACCCCGCTTACGAGGATGTGGCGAGCAAGTTCTGGGAACACTTCATTTACATCGCGCACGCGATGAGCCACCACGGTCATCGCGGACAGGGATTGTGGAACGAAGAAGACGGTTTCTTCTACGATGTGCTGAGACTTCCTGACAGTTCGCACCTGCCAATGAAGATCCGGTCGATGGTGGGATTGATTCCACTTTTTGCGGTGGAGACCTTGGATTCCGAATTGCTCAACCGGCTACCCGGGTTTAAGCGGCGCCTCGAGTGGTTCGTCCATAACCGCCCTGATTTGACGGGAAACGTGGCCTGTATGAGCACGCCCGGCCGCGGCGAGCGCCGGCTTCTATCGATTGCGAACCCCGGCCAATTGCGCCAAATTTTGAAATACATGCTCGATGAGAGCGAGTTCCTTTCGTCCTACGGCATTCGAGCGGTATCACGATTTCACAAGGACAATCCCTACTGTTTGAACGTGAACGGAATGGACCACCGCGTGGATTACGAACCCGGTGAATCGAGTACAGGTCTTTTCGGCGGCAACTCCAACTGGCGCGGGCCGATTTGGTTTCCCGTGAATTTTCTGCTGATCGAATCGCTGCAAAAATTTCACTATTACCTTGGGGATGAATTCAAGATTGAGTTCCCTTCTGGCTCCGGCAATCAGATGAACCTCTGGGGGGTGGCCGGAGAGTTGTCGAGGCGCCTGACTCGTATTTTTCTGCGTGACGAGTCCGGCCGAAGGCCGGTGTTCGGAAACAATGAAACATTCCAAAGTGATCCAAGTTGGCGCGATTTGGTGCCGTTCCATGAATACTTCCATGGCGATACAGGCGCCGGTGTGGGCGCGAGCCATCAAACGGGGTGGACAGGTTTGGTAACCAAGCTTTTGCAGCAGAGCGGCGAATCGCGGCAGTTGAAGAGAATTGTCGCAACAGCTGGAGCGCGCTCATCAGACTGAATTTCAATTCTTAGACTCTAAAGGAGAAATTGCAATGAAGGCAATTAGTGTAGTCCCAGGAAAACCGAATAGCGTTCACCTCGCGAATGTTGAGAAACCTTCGATCGACGAGGTCCCCGGCGGAAGGGGCGTACTCGTTAAGGTCTTGCGAGTGGGCGTGGACGGAACTGACAAGGAGATCAACGCCGCCGAGTACGGCGCCGCGCCTCCAGGATACGATTTCCTAGTGATTGGGCACGAAGGCTTTGGCCGCGTGGAAGCCGTCGGCCCCAACGTGACTGAATTAGCGCCGGGAGACTATGTCGTCGCGACTGTTCGCAGACCGGGCAAGAGTCTCTACGACATCATCGGCACGAACGATATGACCACCGACGACGTGTATTTCGAGCGAGGCATCAATCTCCGCCATGGCTTCCTGACGGAGTATTACGTGGATGATGCCGAATTCATTGTTAAGGTGCCCCAGGGCCTCAAGCACGTAGGCGTACTGCTCGAACCAATGACGGTAGTCGAAAAGGGCATCTATCAGGCGTATGAAATTCAGCGCCGGCTGAAGGTTTGGCGCCCCCGCAAGGCCGCCGTAATTGGCGCGGGGACGATCGGTCTGATGGCAACCCTCGTTCTTCGATTGCGCGGGATTGAAGTAACCACATTCGCGCGCAGCACCCGGCCCTACTTGAACGCGGACCTCATCGAACAGCTCGGCGCACGCTATGTTTCGACCAAGGAGATGCCGTTGCTTGACGGAGCGAAACAGTATGGTCCGTTTGATCTCATTTTCGAGGCCACCGGAAATTCGTCCGTTGTGTTTGACAGTATGCAGGCGCTTGGCAAGAACGGTGTGTTGGTTCTTTCGAGCGTAACCGGCGGTAACAAGACAATTGAGGTGCCAGCGGATCGAATCAACCTGGGATTCGTTCTTGGGAACAAGGTGATGGTCGGTACCGTCAATGCCAACCGCGAGTATTTCGAGCTCGGAGTCCGGGACATGGCGCAAGCCGAGGCGCAGTTCCAAGGTTGGATGACGAAGCTCCTTACCGACCCCGTGCCGGGCTTGGATAACTTCGGGCAATTATTCAGCAAGCTGACTTCACCGAACGGCGCGATCAAAGTGTATTGCGAAGTGGCAAGTCTGTAGGTTGAATCGAAGGCGAGGCGACGGGTAAAGGCCATGATTGAATGTGGAGCGGCGGTTTGTTCGGACTTGGAGCAGTCGGGAAGGCGCGAGTGGCTGGAGACAAACGGCCTGGGCGGTTTCGCCTGCTCGACCATTTCGGGGATGAACACTCGCCGCTACCACGGCCTGCTGACGGCTGCCACAAAGCCGCCGGTGGGGAGAGTGTTGTTGCTGTCAAAGTTCGAAGAGACGGTGGTGATCGGGAATCAGCGTTTTGATGTAAGTACAAACAGGTATGTAGGGGCGATCCACCCCCATGGATTTGAAGTGCTTTCCAGTTTCCGACTGGATCCGTTTCCCGTGTCGACATTTGAGGTAGGGGGAGCGCGCATCGAGAAAACAGTTTTCATGGTACACGGCAGCAACACGACGGTAATTGAATACCGCGTCTTGAAGGCTCCCCGGAGTCGGGCAATCCGATTGGAAATTCGGCCGCTCATCGCCTTTCGCGATTACCACAGCACGACCCATGAGAACGGCGGCCTCGATCCGACTGTTCGTCAGGAAGATGGACTTGTGAGTGTCTCTCCTTATGCCGGGATGCCGCGGCTTTACCTTGCGCATGATGCGGCGGACATCCAAACCCAGGGCACATGGTATCGCCAGTTTTTCTACTCTGTGGAGGCCGAACGCGGTTTGGACGCGGTCGAGGATCTTTTCAATCCAATGACGCTTTATTTTGAGATTGGCGGCAAGCGGGCCGCGACCATAATTGCTTCTGACGCGCCATGCAAGGCGGCTGATGCGGCCAAGTTTCGGCGTGTAGAAGAGGCACGACGCGCGGCGATTGGGTCTTCCGTGACCGTTGAAGACCCGCTTGCGCGACAACTGGCGCTGGCGGCGGACCAGTTCCTCGTCCGACGTGACGACGGCTCTACGGTGATCGCGGGCTATCCCTGGTTCACTGACTGGGGCCGCGACACCATGATTGCTTTGCCTGGACTCACATTATTCACCGGCAACACCGCGGCAGCGAGGGGCATCCTCCTGAAATTCGCTGAGCACGTGGACATGGGAATGCTCCCCAATCGTTTCCCGGACGCGGGTGAGGCGCCAGAGTTCAACACTGTGGATGCAACGCTCTGGTTCTTCGAAGCGGTGATGGCTTATTTAGCGCGGACAGGCGATGAAGCGCTCGTGCGCGACAAACTCTATGGCGTACTGAAAGAAATCATCGAGTGGCACATTCGCGGCACCCGTTACGGCATCCGAATGCTTGAAAATGGTCTGCTGAACGCGGGCGAGCCTGGTGTGCAGCTTACCTGGATGGACGCGAAGATTGGCGATTGGGTGGTGACCCCGCGGACAGGCTGCCCCGTAGAGATTCAGGCGCTTTGGTTCAATGCTTTGAAGATCATGGAAGAGCTGTCCGTGCGTTTCGGCGAAAAGGAATCACCGAAACGCTACCAATCGCTGGCGTCCGCGACCCAACGGACCTTCAATCATGTTTTTTGGAATTCACAGGAGAACTGTCTTTACGATGTGGTATCAGACAGCGGGCCGGACGCTTCCGTTCGGCCAAACCAGATCTTCGCGGTCAGCCTTAGGCATTCCATGATGCAGTGGCAGCGGCAGGCGAACGTTTTGAGCACGGTTGAACAGCGTCTCTTAACGCCTTGCGGATTGCGCACGCTAAGTCCGGACAATCCAAACTACAAGGGCCGTTATGAAGGTGACACTTATCATCGCGACGCGGCTTATCATCAGGGCACTGTGTGGCCGTGGCTGCTCGGGCCTTTCATCAGCGCCTATTGCCGGGTGCACGGCTCTTCGGATTCGAGCCGCGAACATGTGCGCGAATTATTGCGCCCCATTGAAGAGTGCCTGCGGGATGGTGCGCTTGGCCAAATTGCTGAGATTTACGACGGCGACGAGCCACAGCGCCCAAGGGGATGCTTCGCTCAGGCATGGAGCGTTGCGGAGGTACTGAGGGTTATTTTTGAAGACGTCTATCCGGCCAAGAAGAAACAGATGCAGGCCCCCGCCATCGCCACTTCCGCGAGAAATTGAATCAGGGTGATTTGATTATTTGAATGAATCAGGCAGCAGTTACGTCTTGAAGAGCGCAATCCTGCTTTGCGCTTCTTACGCCGGACTTCATGGAGGCAACTTCCATCCATGTTGCATTTGCCGCCTCTTTGCGGGAATCGAACCGTCGCGCGCGGAGCAAAAACTGTATCTGGCCGCGTATCTTGAGCTTTGAAAGCAGCCTGAGCAGGTGCGGCACTAGCGTCATATCACCCCAATAACAAACGTCCTCCGCGGCGTTTCCACCATCCACCACATAGTCGACGCGCGCTGAGGTTATTTCCGCTCCGCATTGAATGGCAGGCTCGAATAGCGCGGGATGGAATCGTGAAACAAACGAGCCATCAGTACTCGTGCCCTCCGGAAACAACACGACCGGAATCCCCTCTCGCAACGCTTGCGTAATCTGTTTTCCGGCGCACAGCACATCGGCGGGACGAGTCCGATTGATCAGGATGGTTCCACTACACCGCAAGAGCGTTCCGATGAGAGGCCATTTCCCAACTTCCGATTTCGAGACGAAAATGCAGGGAGCGGCAGCGCTGAAAAGAAGAACGTCCAGATAACTCAGATGGTTTGCCACGATCAATCCGCGCTGCGGAGGGTGCCCCACCTGATTGAATTCTATGCCGAGCCGCGGAAGAGCCCTGCTGCACCATGAGTGCAGCCACCGGGCTCGATCTTCAGGGGTCATTCGCCCACGTCGCTCAATCCATCGCCAGAAGAAATCATCTAGGGCCTGGGCCATTGTCGCAATGAGGGAAACTGTGCGGACCGCGCTCCTAATGCTCGGCTTCATCTCGGCGGCCTACCGAAGCATCCGCTGACGCAGCGCGGGAGCAAGTCGCTCCAGATCCAGCAGCGTGAGGAAATCAATCGTCTTGAACTCTCGATCGATTGCGGGTGGTCCACAGATTTCTGCACCAATGGAGAGATATGCTCGAAGCAATTTGGGCGGACGGCAGTCAAAGCGAAACGCACTTTCCAGAGGAAAAGCATAGGGCGGCGTTGGCTGCGTCTGCAAAGCTGCTGTGGTGAGATATTTGGTCAGCTTTCTGTACATGGCTGATCCAAATCCACAGTCCTGCGAAGTAAGCGAAGAACAGCCAATGAGGTAACGCAGGCCCCGCGCTTGCGCGTACTGGAAGATCCCGCGCCAAAGAAGGGTAAGCACCTCGAAAGATCGGTGGTCGCGATCTACACATGCGCGCCCAAGTTCCAGAAGGCTTCCTCGCAACGGCTCGTAGGGCGCAAAGTCGAATTCCCTCTCGCTGTAATACCCGATGTTTTTTGCGGCGGAAAACCCGCTCTGTAATCGGTAGCTCCCCACGACCTGCCCAGTCCGCGAATCCTCAACAATCAGATGGTCGCAAACCCGGTCGAATTCGTCCTGGTCCTCACCGGTCTCGTATGACGCTGCCAACCCTTCATTCAGCTCCAAATTGAAGACGTTGAACCTTAGCCGAAATGCAGCAGATCGCTCTTCCGGGGATTCCGCCGGTCGGACGCTGTACGACCCAAGCCCGGCGCCGACTCTGCCTGCACCGGCCAATTCCCGGGCGGCAGGCTGTGTTGTTAGAGGTGGAGAACTTAATGGCGGGTAGACCGTCCCGCGCCCTGCCAATAGGGCATTTTCCTGCGTGGCCATATACCCCCGCTCCTACCATTGAGATTCAGATGTGCCGGGAAAGTGGCAACAAATCAGGTCGATTTAGTTCGTCAAGGAACTTGAAACTTTTTAATCGGTTCGCAGTCTCAAGATGGACAAGACGCGACGCACCAGTGAAAGCAGAAGGAGAGAGAAAGCAAATGGATACTGCGGGAGTTCAACAGAGAGCGGTGAAAGGACAAACGACAGCGATATTCAACATTCTGAGCTGGGCGCTACGGATTATCGCCGCCATCGTCCTGGTTCAAACCCTCTATTTCAAATTCACCGGCGCGCCTGAATCCATCTACATTTTCACGAAGGTCGGTATGGAGCCCTGGGGGCGGATTGGATCCGGGGTCGTCGAGCTTATCGCGGCCGTGCTTCTACTGATGCCCCGTTGGAATTGGCTGGGGGCTCTGTTGGCAATGGGAGTTATGGCCGGGGCCATCCTCTTCCATATCACCGTTCTTGGAATTGATGTGCAAGGCGACCGAGGGTTGCTGTTTGCCCTGGCGTTGATTGTTTTCATCGCAAGCGCAGCAAATCTGTTCATTCACCGGCGAGAAATTCCATTCGTGCGAGGGAGACTCTGATGAATATGGTCGTGACAGCAGCCGAAGAGGTATTGAAGCAGGGCCTTTCGCTCCTCGCGAATCTCGATTCAGAACAGTACGCATTCGTGGAACCGGAGCCCTTCAACGTTTCTATCGGCCAACACTATCGCCACGTGCTGGACCATTTCCTATGCCTTGCGTCTGGCGTGAAAGTCTTTGAGATTAACTACGACAAGCGCGCTCGTAACCCACGGCTTGAAACTGACATTCACTACGCCCGCGCCGTGACATTGGACCTGATCCAGTCCGTGCGGAAATATGATTACGAAACGCTGAGCCGCCCATGCAGCGTGCTCTACAGCACGGCGTACGGCGCTGGCGAACCGACTCCGCTCGTATCAGTCGTTGAGCGTGAATTGGCCTATTGCGCAGGGCACGCAGTTCACCATTACGCGATCATCAAACTGCTTTGCAGCGTGTACGGCGTCAGCACAATTCCTGAATTCGGAGTTGCGCCTTCCAGTATGAAGCACCTTCAGTCGCAGGCCGCGAACTGAGAAATCCATGCAATCACTTACTCCAGCTCACGGCGCCCTGTACCTAATGCTCGGAATCTTTTTCGGTTCCTATATATCCGAGGACGCGGCCGTTGTAGCAGCCGCGGCACTGGCCGCGACTCACATGCTTGGCGTTCACTTTGCCTTTCTAAGTGCTGTCGGCGGAGTTTGGACTGGAGACCTCGGAGTTTACGCGCTTCTCAACGGAATCGGCGGGCCTGCCGCAATTTGGTTCTCGCGCAAGTACAAGCTCGACGGCATTCGGGTACCCCGCCGTCAGAGTCTTGTCAGCCTTGGCTTGAGCAGGTTTGTGCCAGGGACTCGGCTTCCATCTTACGCGGCTGCCGTGGTGTTCCGCACCCCGTTCCGGGCTTTTGCAGTCACGACAGCGATTTCCGCGACGGTATATGCCGCGGCGATATTCATCATTCTGCGGATTTCCCCAAACCGATCCGGCGAACTGCGGCACGACTTGCTCGCAATTGGCGCCACAGCTCTGAGTTTTCTTGGCATTCTGGCCGCCTGGCGAAAATGGGGTGCTGCCGTCCGTCAGGGCATCTCATCAATTTGGCACGACTTCTGGCGATGGGAATTCTGGCCAGCGTGGGTTTTCTATTTGCCTGTGGGCGCGATGTGCGCGTGGCTCGCTTTTCGATTTCGCGGTATTGCCTTGCCGACAGCGGCCAATCCGGGCCAACACAACGGTGGATTGGTTGGCGAGTCAAAGTGGGAAATTCTGCGCGACTTGATGGTCGCCGCACCGGACTTCGTAGCCGATGGCTATCTCGTGGGACCCGGCGCCACTTCAGATCGCGTGGAGATGCTGGATTCCGTTTGTTGCCGCAACGGTATTTCTTACCCGCTTGTGTTGAAGCCCGATGTGGCACAGCGCGGAGCCGGCTTCCGCAAGATCCACAACCGCCGCGAAGCGGAAAAATACTTGGCTCAGATTCAATCGAATGTAGTGCTTCAGCGTTACGTGTCCGGGCCGAAGGAGGCTGGCATTTTCTATTACAGGTTCCCGGGCGAAGCCCAAGGGCACATCTTTTCGATTACCCGCAAGGAATTCCCTTGTGTAGTTGGCGACGGGATTCGCAGCCTCCAGCAACTTATTCTCTCGGACCGGCGCGCGCGTCGTATTGCGAGGACTTACTTTGAGCGCTTCGCGGGCCATCTGGACGCCGTTCCGCCGCCCGGACTGCAACTCCGCCTCGTGGAAGCCGGAAACCATTGCCAGGGCTGCATCTTCCGCGATGGCAGTGACCTGAACTCGGAAGAATTGCGCTCGGCATTCGACTCGTTCTCTCAGGCAATCCCGGGCTTCTTCATCGGCCGTTTCGATGTGCGGTATTCGGGTGACGACGCGCTTCGACAAGGCAAAGGATTCAAGATCATCGAACTTAATGGCGCCGCCTCCGAAGCCACGAGCATCTACGATGAGCGGTACTCTCTCTGGAGCGCGTACAAAACTCTTTATGAGCAGTGGAAACTTGTTTACGCCATCGGTGCGGCCAACATTGCAAACGGACATTCAGCCGCCCGCCCGTTGGAACTGCTGCGAGAATGGAGAAAGTTCCGCCACGAAGCGATCTGCTATCCCATTGCGGACTGAACGCCATGTGCACATTGAGTTTTCTGCCAAAAGGAGAGGGATACCTCGTCGCGATGAACCGCGATGAGCTTCTCAATCGTGAAATCGCACAGCCCCCATTGCCCCGATGGAGGCACGGCGTCTTTACGCTCTTTCCCACGGAATCGTATGGCGGCACCTGGATCGCCGCGAATGAATTTGGTCTAGTGCTGGCAATACTAAACTTGAATGAGGGATTGCCCTCAGCGGAGATACCCAATCGGATTTCGCGCGGGGTCTTGATACCCAAGTTGATCGATTCGAGGGATCTTGACGAAATGACGCGGAAGCTGCAGTCGCTCGCGTTGAAGAGCGTGCGGCCCTTCCGGTTGGTTGCCGTTTCCCCGTTGAAAGCTCGCGTCCGTGAATGGCGTTGGAATGGAATTGCGCTCTCCGAGCACGACCTCCAGTGGGTGTCGCATCACTGGTATTCGTCGAGCATTTCGGATCAGGAAGCCGAACTCCGGAGGGCACGAATCGTACTTCAAGCGGCACAGACTCCTTGCGCTGGGACGGTGCCCTGGTTGCGCGAGCTGCACTCTTCACACTCTCCTGCCGCCGGACCTTTCAGCCTTTGCGTGCATCGCGCGCATACTGCGACGGTCAGCTATACGGAAATTGCTTGCACCGGGACGGAACTCAAACTTTCTTACCGCGATGGCTCCCCATGTGCCTCTGACCGCTTTACATGTCATTTCACGGTCGCGCTCGGTAGGTACTCGCAGCCGATTGCCGCCTGAAACCTTTTCGCGCAATCTGTCTCTCATAGACTGTGCTGGATACAAAAATCAATTCATAAGGATGACCCTGACAATGGAAGGCAAGATCGTACTCATTACCGGTGCAAAAGGTGGGCTGGGGACGGCCGTGACTCAAGGTTTCCTCAAAGCAGGCGCCACTGTAGTTGGGACTTCGCGCTCAATCAAGCAGGAGGATTTCCCCAATCCGCGATTCGTAGCCATGCCCGCGGACTTCTCGAAGGCCGCAGCCGTAAATGAAATGGTTTTGCAAATCCTTGTCCGTTTCGGAAGGCTGGATGCACTCATGCACGTGATGGGCGGATTCGCTGGGGGCAAATCTGTTGCCGAAACGGACGATGCCACATGGGAGCAGATGAGGGACTTGAATCTAACCGCTGCGTTTTATGCCGCACGGGCCGTGCTACCGCACATGCGAAAAGCAGGACGCGGGCGCATCGTTGCCGTTGGAAGTCTGGCTGCCGCTGAGCCTCACGCAGGACTTGGCTCGTACGTCATCTTCAAGTCGGCGTTGAACACTTTGATCCGAACCGTCGCATTGGAAAACTCGGACGCGAACATTACGGCAAATGTCGTTCTGCCCGGCACTATGGATACCCCCGCGAACCGCGCCGCAATGCCGGGGGCGGATTTTTCCAAGTGGGTTCGTCCGGACGATGTCGCAAATGTGCTTCTCATGCTTGTGTCGGATCAGGCCGCCCACATCAATGGGGCCGTGATCCCAGTTCCGGAACGAAATGTTTGAACGAATTGCCACCGGATTCGTCGTCGCATTGGAACTCTATGCGGCAGCCGGTTTCTTGTTCGCGCTCGTGTTCATCAGCATTGGAGTGCAGCGCATTGATCCTGAAGCACGGGGAGCTGGCGTTGGATTTCGATTAATCATTCTCCCTGCTTCAGTCGCCTTGTGGCCGTACTTGCTCAGGCGATGGCTTAGCGGAGTCGCGGAGCCGCCAATCGAGAGGAATCCGCACCGATGATCCAACCGCTGCGCGCGACACACTACAGAGTTTTTTTTGTTCTCGGCTTCGCCTTGCCCGTTCTGTTCGTCGCGGGCCTCAGCGTGAGACACTCAAGTGCCGTGGAGTCTGTCGCGACTCCGGAAAATTTGGGATATCACCTTGTTTCGTCGGATTCCGGGCAGTGGCAATCCTTGCAGATTGGTTTGCGTTTTTATTCTCGAGTTGCTGACTCTTCTCAAAGCTGGGTTCAGTTTGTACCGGAGCAAGAAGTCCTTGAGCCCACCCTCCTTGTGTACTGGTCGTCATCTAAGCCGCTAGCCACAAGCTTGCCCACGGAGGCGAGGCTTATGGGTCCATTTGCCCCTCGCAACCTTCTGCCGATGCCCGACAAGACAGCAGATGGGTTTTTGATCCTCTATAGCCTGGGGCATCATGCGGCCATTGACGCAACCTTCGTCCGGGGGCGTCCATGAGCGCTCAATACCGGGCGATTAGTTGGAACCGCCAGAAAAGAATTTACGACACAGTAGTCGCCTGCGGCGTGCTCATCTATTTGGGCATTTTCGTCGGTGTTGGTAACGCCCTGTTTCCATACGTCACCGCCGAAACCCTGATGATTCGCGGCCTGGGAACAGCCTCATTCCTCCTGCTTCATTTCATTCTTTGCATCGGACCGCTCTGCCGACTCGATAAGCGTTTTTTGCCATTGCTATACAACCGCCGCCACCTGGGCGTAACGATGTTCACGCTTGGCCTTGCGCATGGCGTTTTTTCCATCATTCAATTTCACAGCCAAGGAAATGTGCACCCGCTAGTCAGTCTCTTGACCACGAATCGCAACTGGGCGAGCCTTTCTGAATTTCCATTTCAGCAACTCGGGTTCGCCGCTCTCCTGATCCTTTTTCTGATGGCCGCGACAAGCCACGATTTCTGGCTTCGTAACCTTACGCCGCATGTTTGGAAGCGGCTCCACATGCTTGTTTACGTTGGGTACGGGCTTCTTGTGGCGCACGTAACACTTGGTGCGTTGCAATCGGAAAGAAGCCCGATTCTGGCCGGAGCACTGGGACTCGGTGTCGCCACCGTCCTGACCCTTCACATCCTCGCGGCAATTCGTGAGCGCCGCCTAGATCGGCAGAAACTCTCTGCCGCCCTTGACGGCTTTGTTGAGGCTTGCTCTGTGGATGAGATTCCGGAAAGCTGCGCGACTGTCATTTCCGCCTCTGGCGAACGAATCGCTGTGTTTCGCCACAGTGGGAAGATTTCGGCCCTTTCAAATGTGTGCCGCCACCAGAATGGACCGCTCGGAGATGGGAAAATCATTGACGGCTGTGTGACCTGCCCGTGGCATGGCTATCAGTACCTTCCCGAGAATGGCTGTGCGCCGGCGCCATTCACGGAAAAAGTCTCGACCTTTCGGACGCGCATCGTAGATGGCCGAGTGTGGGTTGATCCCCATTCGAATCCGCCGGGGACGCGCGTGGAACCATCCCGAATTTCCGCGACCGAGGTGCATGCATGAACGAGTTCTTTGTCGGCTACGCAAAGAATATTCCGCCCGGCATCGGTCGGGTGATTCGCCTTGCGATTTGTATCTTTCTTGCGGGGTCTGCCGGAGTGGGGATCACTCTCGTTCATTCTCAAAAACAATTTCCTGCAGCTGCGTTCGAATACACGGAAACTCGTGAATTCGAGGGCGTAATCGAGGAGCGACCGTTTCCTGCGCTGCTTGTGGATCGGCCGGGACAGTCTGCACCCGACACGTCTTATACCAGGTTTCTTCTAGTTGCTGAAGGCAAGCACGGCGCTGGAAACCAAGTCTCTGGATACTCCGGCAGAAGGACCCACCTCCGCGGAAAGCTCATCTACCGGGACGCTGGGACAATCATTGAAGTCGCATCAGGCTCGCTGGCTGATCTCGGCCCGCAACCAGCGTTGCAGGATTCAAGAGTGGAATTGGGTGCCACGACTCTCTCAGGCGAAATCGTTGACACCAAGTGTTTCTTGGGCGTGATGAATCCCGGACAGGGCAAAGTCCACAGCGATTGCGCGGCCCGATGTATTGCAGGGGGAATCCCCCCCGCTCTCCTTGTGCAAGGCACCGACGGTCGCAACAATCTTTACTTTATCGTGGATGGAACGGGGAACCCGTTTCCGCCGCTAGTAATATCTGCGATTGCCGGAAAACCAATTTCACTGAGAGGAGTCGTTACTAGAGACGGCGACACAATGTATTTGCGCATTGCGAGGCCCCCCACACTCTAAGTGCAGCTCGTGCGAGGTACTTGGGCTTGTTTCTGGGCGTGGCCGCCGTAAGTGATTGATTTTAAAGAGCTTACAATTCCTTCTGAAATTTTGAAACATTTTGAGACCGTCTGAGTCTTACCTGTGGGATGTTATGCCATCGCTATGGTGGCGCAGGACACGAATTCAAACTCTGCGCTCGCCTGCGCTTGATGATTGTTGACCGTTGGCAAGAGGGCGTGCTTGACGTAGAATTTGGCGGTCTAATGGTCAGCGAGGTAACAAGGAGTTTCGGTCTGTGCCAAAGATTCTAACTTGCGAGCAAGTTTTGAAAGATGTCTCCGATTACGTTGACGGTGAATTGTCTTCTAACCTTCAGCGTGAAATGGAGGCTCACTTTGCGACCTGTGCACCTTGCAAGTCGGTCTTGGATGGATTGCAAAACGTAGTTCGGCTTGTGGGATCGCCAGAGGGACTTGAATTGCCCGCCGGAGTTTCTCGCCGGCTGTATTCCAAGCTGGATGGACACTTGGCCGGACTCCATCGCGGCAAGAAGGAAAAAATCCCCGCCGGAATAACAGATGATTCGATTCCCCTCGGCTCACACCTCATTTATTTCTGGGAAAATGACAATGACTTTGAGCGCGGAGTGAGCTTTCTCTATCCCGGCCTGGGGAAGGGTGACCACTGCATCCTCTTCGGCCACGACGAGGCCTTGGCAAAGGCTCTCGATGTTCTCCGGGCAAAAGGATACGACCCGGACGATCTTAGGAAGAATCTGCAACTGACTGTCCTACGCAGGCATGCTTCCGCGGATCAAACCCTCGCAGAGATCGGCGCCGTAGTAGAGGCAGCACTTCAGTCGGGCGCCAACGCGATTCGCTATCTTGGGAATTTAGGCGTTGGGCGGGAGCCGCTTCCTGCCGGTGAAAATGACGTAGTTGATCTCGAGGAGAGGGTCAGCAATATGATCGCTCAATATCCCTGCGTCGTCGTTTGCATGTATGACGTGCACAAGCTTTCTGGCCATCTCATCATGCGCGGAGGATTACAAACCCACTCGCTCACGGTTTGTGGCGAAGGAATTCAAAGCAATCCTTACTATGTTCCAGGTCGAGATTCCTCTAGACCGCATCCCATCCATTAAGATTTCTAGCGTTAACAGCCTTTGGCCTAAGCCGACCTCGAGGCGATTTGATTATGCGCTCTATGAAACGACCTGCCTGAAAACCTAGCTGCTATCCGTCGCGTAGGCGATTGATTCAACACGGTCAAAATCCGAATTTACTGTTGCCCATAAACACAAGTTTTCGAGCCAAAGCCTTCGGTAGTTCAGAAGAGCCGAGAAATCCTGGCCAGCAGGAGTCGGATGGCGTGTTGCATAGCTCGGTGTTGTTGCAGATCAGTGTGAATAGCAACCTGTCCCTCGCCAAAACTCTGTCCGCCTCTTTTTTCAACAACGTGGCCGGTTGCCATTCATAGGCGACGCGCGATAGCCGTGCTTTCCTGTAGTCGTTTTTGAGAAGGTGATTCCACTTGATTAAGCCATGAAACATCGATTTTTGTTGGAGATTTTTGCTCGACCACCTGGCCCAAAACCAGATGGTCGAGCTTCGGACGAGCCCTAACGTCGTAAGTGCTCGGAAACAAATGGTCGGGGCGAAAGGATTTGAACCTTCGACCTCCTGGTCCCGAACCAGGCGCCAGCACTTGTTGAAGTCTATGGATTCTTGTTGATTCTAAGTGATTGCTGTTGAAGTAGTTGCGGCCTGCTTGTTGAAGTCTGTTGAATTTTGTTGAAGTTGGAGGTTTTCGCGTCTACAAAATTATCTACAGTCGCGGGTCCGCCTACTTTTCTTTCGGTTTTGACTATTAGCGAGCGCGCCCGCAGGAGTGTATCCGGGCGGATTGGTCTAGGGTGAGGAGATTGGCGGGATGCTGGGCGTCGCTCCAGCTGCTGGTGAGTTGTTTCAGGCGTGCGGCGAGGCAGGCGGTTTGTCCGGTGGCGGTGCCGGCTGCTCGACGCAGGTGAGATTATAGAGCGCCTCGTAGGTGTAGAGAGTGACCATGGGAATGAGGAGCGAGCCCGGTGGAGCGGTGGCGAAATTGTTGAGGTATTCGTCGGAGGCGGTCGTAGAAAACGTCCTGTCTGTCCCCGGTTTCTCCGCCTGGAACGAAGTCGTGTTGCCGAACCTCCGCTACGCGATGGAAGTGGGCCCGGTTAATTGGGAAAGGAGGCCCACGCTGCGCCGGTTGCACGCACGCTAAAAGCCAACTTCGCTCGGCCTTGACGTTTTCTTTCTCAGCGCCTTTGGCCGTTGTGGTTGTCTGCGCGGGGCTACAGGGAATCGACAAGCTGATTTGTGTTGACAATAGTCTTTGGTGAAGTATATTGTCGTCAAGTATGTTCAACCGTGAATTGAAAAAGGGCAGTGTCGAGTTTCTCGTGTTGTCGTTGCTCGAGGCACGGCCGCGCCACGGCTATGAAATCGGCAAGCTGATCGAGGCGCGCTCGAAGGGACGAATTCAATTCCGCATCGGCTCGCTCTATCCGATTCTCTGCCGGTTGGAGGACAGAGATCTGCTCTCCGGCCGTTGGGTGGAAAAAGCCGGCCGGAGGCGGCGCAGATATTATCGGCTGACTGTCGCGGGCCGGAGGTTTCTGGCGGCGCAGCGCAGTGCCTGGGACGAGTTTGTGCTGACCATCAATCACATCGCGGGGCCCGAGAATGCCTGACTGGGCGCAATACGTTCGCCAGAACTTGCGGCTTTCTCATCTGCGTCCGGAGCGTGAAGCAGAAATCGTCGAAGATTTGGCTGAGCAGTTGGATGAGGCCTATGCCGAAGCGCTACAGCGCGGCCTGTCGAGCCAACAAGCCGAAGCCGTAGCGATGCAGCACGTCGTCGATTGGGCAGCGCTCGGGATTGAACTGGGGCGCTCAGAGCGCGGAAGAGAAACCGTCATGACGACTCTGCAGCATCAAGCCGAGGATCGCGACGCCGCCAAGCATGGCCGATTCTCGCTCCTCACTGATTTCCGCCAGGATGTTCTCTATGCTCTGCGAATTATGCGAAGCAGTCCCGGCTTTACTCTCATAATCATTCTCACGCTGGCATTGGGAATTGGGGCAAACACATCGATTTTCAGCATCGTAAACGCGGTGCTATTGCGTTCCCTGCCGTACTACGACCCCAGTCGTTTGGTGAAGATCACTTTCAACAATCCTGGAATAGGTTTGCGTGACATCCCCTTCTCTGTCCCCGAGTTGGAGGATCTGAAGTCAAGAGCCGGTATGTTCAAGGAAGTAAGCGTTGTCGTCTCTGGCCCCACCAATTTGACCGGCGGCAAACAACCGGAA
>JBGPHM010000026.1:0-52922 GCA_041484365.1 Terriglobia bacterium
CTACACGCTTGAGCAGCGCCCCGGCGCGATCCGCAAGCGACTCGTGGATGCCTCTCAAGATGTCTTCCACACTTACTCCCGCGCTAACGTGGTTGATGATTTCGCTTTCGGCAAGAACGGCGCACACGCTTGAAATCGGCTGAGGGTGCGTGGCTCGCAGGGAAAGCTCTCCCACTTCTTCCAACGGAATCTCGAGGTACTTGGCGGCACGCTGAATGAACATCCCTGATCCTGCGGCACATTTGTCGTTGCTCTTGAATTGCTTGACTCTGCCAGTTTCGGTCGTACCGATGGCGCGAGTACATTGTCCGCCGATATCCAGGATGGCCGCGGTCCCAGGGTTGAGAAAATGCGCTCCACGGGCCGCGGCGGTGATTTCCGTGACTTGAATATCGCGGAAACTGACACCGTAACGTCCAAATCCCGTACTTGTAACGTATTCGATCCTGGAGCGATCCACCACCGCGTCATTCAACGCTTGCTGCAATGCTTCGTTCGCGGCGGCATCCACATTCACGCCGCTTCGAGTTCGGCCTTTGCCGATCACTCGCGGCGTGCCATCTTCCTGTAGCAGTAACAGAGCTTTTGTGAAGCTCGTTCCGCAATCAATGCCCGCCACGAGTGGCATGGTCGCCTTTCCAAACGCCGAATTCAAAACTTTGATCGAGCTTTTCGATGGCGAAGAGCGCCGCGCCCAGCGCCCCCATAAAGTGGGCATCCGGGCTGATCTCCATCTTTCGGCCCAGCACTTCTTCGAGGGCACGCACCATTCCGATGTTGCGCGCAACGCCGCCCGTCATGGTGATCTCGGGCTCTATATTGAGCCGCCGTGCCAGCGACACCGTTCGCTTGGCGATGGCGAGATGCACGCCTCCCAGTATGTCCTCACCCTTTTTTCCTTGAGCGAGGTAGGAAAGTATGTCGGATTCGACGAAAACCGTGCACACGGTGGCGATTTTCACAGGGCGCGTCGCTTTGAGTGAGAGTGGGCCGATCTCGTCCAACCCGATCCCCATCACTTCAGCAGCGTTGGCGAGAAAGCGTCCAGTGCCGGCGGCGCACTTATCGTTCATCACAAAGTCCAGGACTTCGCCATTCGGGCCAACACTGATGGCTTTGGAGTCCTGGCCGCCCATGTCAATTACTGTGCGGGTGCCGGGGCAGAGGAATTGGGCTCCCTTTGCGTGGCAGCTAATCTCAGTCATTTGCGCATTCCCGAATGAAATCTTGTAACGGCCATAGCCGGTGCCCACGATGTACCCGACATCCCCCGCCTGCATACCTGCTTCCGAGCAGCATTTGTCGAATGCTCTCTCGGCCGCCTTCTGGACATTTGCACCGGTGTCCACGAGGGCCCGCGCCAAAATCTTTATGCCGTCAGTATCCGAAAGGATGACGGCTTTCGTTTGTGTGGAGCCAACATCTACTCCTGCTGCAATTCGCATATTGACTCCCGGCTATGTCCAGTGTTGGGCGGCCGCGGTTGCTTTGGAGTGTTCCAGAGATTCAAAGAAGGCATCAATTCGGGTTCTCGTTTGCGCTTCGGAAAAATATCTGGGGTCTTCCAGATCGGACTCGATATAAAGAGTGGGTATCCCAAGCTGTTTGGTGAAGTAGTCGCGCATGTCACCTTGACCGGCTGAGAACAACCGGCAGCTCTTCACAAAATGAATGATGATGCCATCCGCACCCCATTCATCGACATAGCGCCGGATCTGCTCGTAGCGCTGCAAATAATTTCTGTTGGTGACGTTTTGCTCGATCATGTGCAGAGCTACGGACTCAAACGGTCTGTCCGGGTCATGCCGGAAACCAAACTCCCATAATCCGCCGACGGTCGAATACGTTGAAGCCACCGCACAGGCCTGCCACTTCGCAAACATGTCTCGAAAGGTCCGGAAATAGGGATATGGCGGAGGGCCTTCCATAACTAAACGGAAGCGCTCCTTCTCATAGACGCCCTGCCCGGCGTCACGCTTGGCCTTCATTTCAGCCAGCGCGGCTTCGAAAAAAGCCACACCTTCGGGTTTCGCACGATACACGTACAGAGGGCCCATCAACGTAATCGCGTCGAAGTAAGCATCGAATGGCGAGGGGCGACTGCGGGAGAGGTGCTTAATCTGCGACCACAGATCCTCGGTGCGACTAGAACATTCCACCGCCTGCCGGAACCGGTCATAATCGAATTTCCGGCCTATCAACTGTTCCAGTTTTTGGACTGTTTCTTTCAGTTGCCGGACTACGTATTCCACGTCCGCCTTCATCGGTTCGTCGGTCCGCATAAAAGGAATGTCAATCACATACAACGGGGCGCCGGTAAGCTTCGCTGTATGTTCGAACCATTTGAGATAAGTGTTGCACCCAACGAAATTGCAGAGAATCAGGGTGGGTATTGGGAGTTTCCCTCCGGTTGGCGTGATGCCCTTCAACATGCACCCGATATCCGCCTTTACATAAGCGCAATTGTCCGCCGCATATCCCAATTCTTCCGCGGCAAGAATAGGTTCGAGCGATTGATGGCGAATCGCCAATTGCAATGCATTTACTTCCGGATAAAGAGGCACCGCTCCGAATCCCTCCAGCAATTCGACACAATTGCCGGAGATCATCATCGAGACTGTGGGGGGATCGCCAGTGTTTGCCGCGCGGTCAAGTTTCTCGTACCACGCAAGCATTAAGTCCTTTTGGCTCTGATGAACGCTGCTGCGGTATTCAGTCTTTTCAGCCATAGGTTAGGTCCTAGTCAAAGACAAGCGATTCCACAAAGGTCTCCACCTCCATGCGGATCCGGTCAAAAGTGAACAGCTTTTCCTCAAATTCCACTTGCAGGTGGGGAATGCCGGCGCGTTCCAATTCCTGCTTGAACGGAACGTAGTCGAAGTAGGCAGGCTCGCAGAACTTTGCAATCAGGAACAGGACAGCATCGGCGTTCGTCGCCTTCACTTTTTCCGGCAGAGCAAGCCATCGCGGCTTCCTGAAATCATGGCGCACCGAGGAATAAACGGAGCGCTCGTTGTAACTCTCCGCGAGCGCCAAAATGGGATCGCCTTCTGTTGGAACATCGCTTTCGAACCACGATTGGCCAATTGCAAAATCATCCGCCACAACGTAGCAACCGGCCTCCTCGACGAGTCGCAGGAGTGCCAGTGGAGGCTGCTCGCAAAACGAACCCTCTACGACGACCCGGATCGAATCCCGCTTCTTGCTCTGTCTCGCGCGCAACTTCGTTAGCGCGTCTTCCAGCAGCGCAATGTGCTCTTCGACGGGAAGCAGGTTCCCGGCCTTCACAAGTAAGTACGATTCCCAAGCCCGGATCAGGTGAGGCTCACGGGCGCGGAGCAGACAAATTTCACGGATTAAGGACCGGTTGCGGTTATAGAGTGAAATCGAATCCCGAATCTGGCCGTCTTCAATCTTATGACCACAGAGGTTTTCGAGGCCGCCAAGGATTCGCCGGTACTCTTCGGCTAAGAAATGGCTCGATGCCGGCGAACTGGGGTTTTGCGGGAGGTGTATGAAGTCAATATATGTCTCAGGAAAATTCCTCTTCATCACAAAGCAGAGATTTCGCGCCGAGTCACAAATCGAGGAAAACAAAAACGCATCGAAAGGCTGCAAGTGGCCCGTCATTCCCATTTCCATTGTGGTTTTTACGATCGAGCAGATGAATGACCCGAAGCGCGCATCGGCGTGCTGAATGTCCAGACGGTCGCCCGCGCCACTCAGTCCAACGGGGAGCATCCCCGCCGCATGAATCAGTTCGGTAGGAGCATAGACTGGGAAATAGGCTACAGCCTTCCCAGAGGAGTGTGATTCCTTCCATTTACGGACAGCCGTAAAGTTAATGTCTTCCAGCAGTTCCGTGCATTTTTCGAGTAATTGGTCCATTCGCAGCACCAAGATGATGACCGTTACACGGTAGCCGGGTGTACTGGATGCAATCTGTGACGGGCATCACTTCGGCGTGTGACGAATGCCACTCAGCCGACCTGTGGCATAGAGCAACCGGCGGAATGTCACAAAAGGCTGTGACTAGCGTCACGGAACTCGTGGTCAGACGAAAGGGACATTCCATGTAACATGCATGCTCTGCTACTGGACTTGCGTTTTGCCCTGCGCATGCTGGCGAGGAACCCAGGGTTCGCGATTATAGTAATTCTCACGCTCGCGCTCGGCATCGCTGCGAACACCACAATCTTCAGTTGAATCAACGCGACGTTGCTCAACCCGATTCCTGGGGTTTCCCGGCCGAGTGAGATTGTCGCGGTCGAAAGCGGCCGGGCAGGCTCATTCTCCTATCTCGATTACCTGGGCCTGCGTGACCGGGGAAAGAGTTTTGCCGGCCTCACCGCATTTGCCTTCTCACCAGCGAGTCTGACGGGAGAGGGCAAGGCCGAGCGGGTGTGGGCAACGATGGTGACGGCCAACTACTTCGACGTGCTCGGAGTGAGGCCCGCCCTCGGACGCGAGTTCCTCCCCGCGGAAGACAAGTCTCCAAACGGCGCGCCGGTCGGCAGATTCAACGGGACTTTGGCGGAAGCGTGTGGGAGTCGAACCCACCACTCGCCCCGCGAAGGGACGAGTCGCCGGCTTTGAAGGCCGGGAGGATCACCGGACCCTTTTCGCCTCCGCGCGGGATTATAGTTTGTGGGCGAGATTCGTACAAACTGGGGCTGGAGAACGCTCAGCGCTTGGGTGCATCCGGGCGGCCCAAGCTAACAGAGCCGGGCAAATCGAACGTCGTGCAGACTTCGTAGTAAGCGCGTGTCCCAGCGGCGCCGATCTTCCCGTCGGGCAAAAGTTGGCGTACAAATCCCCTTCGGATGAGTAATGGCTCGAGTGTTTCCCCGACAGGGACCAAACCGGAATAAAACGTGACGCGCTCGCGCCCCCAGGGCATCTTGCACTCGGCTTCCAGAGGGCCGAGGGAGATCTCTTCCGCGAGCTTTTGAAAGCCATCTTCATTGAGTTCAATACCGTTCAAATTGTAACGAAGCAAGAACTCGTCGAGTTCCTCTTCGGTGGCGCCTTCCATGGTGGTCTGGAAAACAAAGAGCCGGAACGGCGAACCGTGAGTTCCAAGCAGCCGGCGCGCGGCTTTTGAACAGCTCGAAAGGCGGTCGGAGAGATTCAGCGCCCGTGAAATCATGATGCGAGAATCGTTGTCCATCCAGTAAGTGGGCGGCGAACCCTGAAACGCCACACCGACTCCCAACTCGAGCCGGGGCAGGTCGCCCGCATCGCTGCGCTCGTTGTAGGCAGCAGCGATGCCGACGATGTGCCGGGCGAGCAGGCAGGACTTGGCGACGGCGCGCTGTCGCGAGCGATTGGACTCGGTCTCGTAAATTGCCATGACGATGGCGTCACCTTCGATAAATACTTTCGACGCGCCATAGCGCTCGAGGACACGCTGCACCGGTTCGTAAAGATTCAAGCTAAGGTGCGAGGCGGGATTCAAGCCGCGCGAAAGAAGCTCCTGCGTCATTTTGGTGGAGCCGCGGACGTCAGCTTTGATTACGGCATGCGAGACGACGTGGTCATCCGCGGGGCGGTCCTCCTCCGGAAGAACAAATTCGTAGAGTGTACGGTTCAGACGGGAAAGGTCGCGCGTGCGGTCATCGTGGATGAGGTTGATGCGTTCCATCGCAGCGGTAAGCCGCTGTTGATCGCGGAGGTCGCGGCGCAAGCGCATAAAGTCTTCCGCGAAACGCAGGACGAGGCCGCGTTGTTCGTCGCGCGAAAGGCGATGAAGGCGTCGAGATGCATCCTCCAGCCGCTTGATGGACAACTGCTTTGCCGGAAATTGTTTCAGGATGTCTCCGGCGCGTTTGAGATCTTCGCGGGATACCAGCGCCTTTCGCAACTGCTGCAAATGCAAAGGCGGACAGTATTCGTGGTGGAGGTTACGGAGCTCGTAGCTTGAAAGGACGGAGAACAGGATTCCCTGCCGTTCGAGTCGCGCAAGAAGCTCGTCAAGAAGCTGCCCGCGAAAGTCAGCGCTTGTTCCGCCGGTCGAGCTGTCAAACAAACGCTTCGCATTTGCGGGCTCGTCAAGATAGTCGCCAAGACGCGACTGATGCTGGTCGTCAAGGAAATCCTTCTTCAGGCGGGCGGATTCGATTTGCGGCCCCAAGAGGTCGAGCTTTTCCTGCAAGAATGCGCGGCGGCGATCCACATCGGTGAGAGCGGCGCGAAGTTCCGCGGGTTCTTCACGGCGCAACATTCGCCCGAGCAAATCCTCACTGCGTTCCAGACGGTGGAAGAGATCTTCGCGCTCGGTGTCGAGGCGTTCGAGGTCCGCCCTCATCCGAACGGCCGATTCCACGAGGCCGGAATGTGATTGTGCGGCGCCGGAGTAGTGCGCCATCGGCTCTCCGGGAAGAACGTGCTCGCGCAAAAGATCGAGCATCAAGCGGTCGATGATCTCGAATCGGTCCGGGTCATTCTTATAGTTCCCGAGCAAAACATAATGTTCAAGGAAGAGCCGGTCGTCACGCCCGCCTTCGACGAAAATAAGCCGGTTGTTCAGAATTTCGTAAGCGCCGGCAGCCTCATCCCCAAAAAGGGCCTTGCGCGACCGCGCCAGGGAAGTCTCTTCAATTTCATTCCAGATTTGATAGAGATGCTGGCCGACTTGACGGTAAACATCGCGGCGCCCAGCCTGAATTTCCGCGAGTCGGGATTTCAGCACATGTGCCTGCTCGCTGCGCTCAAAATAAGAACCGCGGCTGCGGATGCCTTCTTTGGCCTCCAGAAGTAGATCAGAAAAGCGTGTCACGGACTCTTCCGCAAAGAATCGGAGCAACGCGATTCGCAGCAAAATGTCGCGCTCGATACTTTTCTCGTACTTTGCGCGAGTGAGCGACGCTTGCAGCAACTCCCCAAGCATCTTACGAAATGACGCGGCCTCTGGCGCGCGCATGGGCTTACGTTCAAATCCAGGGAAATGAGACAGATTTACCGTCTGGCGAATCAGGTCGAATAGAAAAACGCGCGTGGCCTCATAAAAAGCCGGACTGAGATAAACGTCGTGGTGAATGTTGTCCACGCCGACCGCGAGCGTCGCCATTGGCAACTCGGGCGAGTAGCGCGTCAGATCGATAGGGACCGAGCGCGGAGAAGGTACGGTGGTGGTGTAGTCCGCCATGGGGAAAAAGGAGCCTTCCATCACTTTAACAAGTGGGTCAGACGGCAACAAGACGAGGGAGCCAACCTGCCAATAGCTGCGTGGAAATGAGCTCAGCTACTTCAAGTCTCGGGCGGCGGTTCGGGATTGCGGGTTGCCATCGGCAGGAACCGCCTCAATGCCCATAACCCGTATGTTTCGGCGGTCGCCGCCGAGGTGCTCAAGTTCAATTCGCACGATGGGCCAGTCGGTGCTGAGGGTGAGGCGCTCCGACCATTCAACGATCAGGATGCACGGTTCGGAAAGCACATCTTCCAGTCCGAGCGATTCCAACCCTTGCGGGCTTTCGATGCGGTAAAGATCCGCGTGATAAACCTTTATCGGCAGCGGGCCTGAGCGCTGGAAAACGTGGATGAGGGTGAAAGTCGGACTGGTGACCTCTTCTTCCTGAGCAGCACCGAGGCCGGCAATGATTCCCTTTGTGAGAGTGGTCTTCCCCGCTCCGAGGTCGCCCTTGAGGAGAATGAGCGCGGGCACGGAAAGGCGCGCCGCCATGCCGCGGCCAAATTCCGTAGTTTCTTCGGCGGAGTTCGTCTGAATTTCTTCAGCGGACAATTTCCAACTCCGAGCGAAGTTGCGCGAACGCCGCGGGAATCGCGTCCACGAGATCCGTTGCGATGAGAGGCGCTTCACCCACGCGCGCAGCGGCCAGGTCACCCGCCAGGCCGTGGAGGTAAACGCCAAGGCCGAGCACACGCGTCCAATCCTTGGTGCCAAATTGTGCCGTGAGGCCAGCCAGAATTCCGGTGAGGACATCACCAGTGCCTGCCGTGGCCATGCCGGGATTTCCGGTGGAGTTGATGAACACCGGCCCATCCGGCGATGCGACGATGGTGTGAAACCCTTTCAGGACAATGTGCGCATTGAACTTTTTCGCAGCGCGGCGCGCGGCGCCCAGGCGATCTGCTTGAACTTCGGCGGTGGTGCAACCGAGTAGACGCGCCATCTCACCGGGATGCGGAGTGAGTGCGAGCGCGGGAGACCGGCGCTCCGTAAGGTGCGAAGGAGCGGCCGCAAGCGCGTTCAGGCCGTCGGCATCAAGGACGATGGGAAGCGCGCATTCAGCCAGCGCGCGCAGGACGAACTGCTGCGTCTCCGCCTGCATTGAAAGGCCGGGCCCGAGCGCAAGCACACTCTTATCTCGCACGATTTCCGTGAAACGGTCGTACTCGAAATTGCGGAGGCTGATCGTGCCGGAGTCGGTCTGCGCGAGCGGCGTAGTCATCAATTCGGGGCGATAGGACGCGACAACCGGAAGCGAATCTTCGGGAGTCGCGACGGTCACAAGTCCAGCGCCTGCGCGAAGCGCGCCCCATCCAGCCAGGGCCGCGGCGCCTGCCTTCCCGCGAGAACCTGCTACGACCAGCGCGTGGCCGTAGGTCCCTTTGTTGGAATCGGCGCGGCGCCGCAGAGGAATGTCGCGGAACTCACCGGGCTCAAGCCATCGCAATTCCGGTGAGTTGCCGGCCACCTGTTCAACGACCGCGCGCGGAGTCCCGATGCCATGCACGACAAGCTTGCCAACCGATTCGCAATCGGGCGAAAGCAACTGACCAATTTTCGGCGCGGTGAATGTGACGGTCCAGTCGGCGCGAATCACAGGCCCGCCAGCAGCGGCGCCGTCGGAGGGCAAACCCGAGGGCATATCCACGGACAGAACGCGCGGCCGGCGCGAATTGCCCTTCGTTTGCTCATTGACTTCGTTGATGGCTTGAGCGAGCAGGCCTGTTACCGGCCCTGCAAGGCCGGTGCCGAGCAGCGCGTCAATGATAATTTCGCAAATGCTGATCGCGCCGCGGAAATTCTCCCACTGTTCGGACGTGGAAACCGAGCCGACACTCCCTCCTGTCTGCTTCCAGCGCGCAAGATTCAAAGCCGCATCGCCGTGGACGGCTTCTGGAGTCCCGAATAGGATGACCATCGGACTGGCGCCTGCCTGCTTCAAGAGTCGCGCGACAACAAACCCGTCGCCCCCGTTGTTTCCCTTTCCACAAAGGACCGTCACTCTGTGTTTCATGAGGTCTTTGTATTGCGTCTCGGCACAGAGATTTGGGTATTCCTTTTTCAGACATTCAACCACTCCCGCGCCGGCATTTCCCATCAATTGAAGACTGGGAACGCCATGGCGCTCGGTGGTGAGCCGGTCGGCCTCGCGCATTTGAGCGGCGGTGAGGATTCTCATTGGAGTGGCGATTCCATCATACAATCAGTGCATCCGCGCGACGATCACCGTCATGTCGTCGGCCTGCTCCGCACTCCCGGCCCATTCTTCAGGGGCATCGAGAAGCGCGGAGACCAATGCGCTCACGCTTGCATTGCGATTGCGCAAGGCAACGGCCTGAAGCCGCGAGGTGCCGAATTCTTCGCCGTAAACATTCTCCGGCTCGATGAGGCCGTCGCTGAAGGCCACGAAAACCGTACCAGGCTTTAATTCCGCAACTCCCTCTTCATAGGAGGTGTCTTCAAACACGCCAATCACGGTGCCGCCGGTTTCCAACCGCGTGACGGTGTTTTCATGTATGCACAGAGGCGGTAGATGGCCTGCATTTGTGTAATGAAGAATGCGCGTAGCGGAATCGTAGATTGCGAAGAAAAATGTTGCGAACCGGTCTTCCGTCGTATTCAAGTAAAGATGGCGATTGATGCCGCTCACGATGGCTGCCGCGCCGGCTGCGGCCCGGCCATCGAGCAAAATCTGGCTGCGCAGCGCGGCCTGCACGCTCGCCATCAGGAGGGCGGCCGAGATTCCCTTCCCGCTGATGTCGGCGAGCGCAATCGCGAGCTGCGTGGGCCCCAATTGCAGAAAATCGTAATAGTCGCCGCTCACCCCACGCGCGGGCTTGCAGAATGCGCCGATCTCGACGCCGGGGATCGCCGGCAACTTGCGCGGAAAAAGTTGTGCTTGAACTTCGTGCGCGATGGAGATTTCATTCTCCAGACGCTGGCGTTTGCGCTGCTCTTCGACGAGCGTATGGATCGATGCGGACATGGCATTGAATGATTCGCCGAGCGAGCCCAACTGGTCGGCCCGCTCAATGCGGATGCGGTGGCTGAAATCGCCGGCGCGGACGTACTGCGTGGCATCGTAGAGATCCGCGACGGATCTCGTGATCGTGCGAGTCAGCACAATGCCTGTAACGAGCGCGCCGGCCTCAAGGATCAGGAATACGAGGAGAACGAGCAGGAATAGCTCGATGTACGGACCGCTCAATTCGCCGAGCGAAGTGAAGATTCGCTGATTCAACGGGACAAGCCTCGCGGAATAATTTACAAGCAAGGGACTCGGCACCAGCCGGTGCGCAACACTGTCCTCTAAGAGTGAATCCAATTTCGAGACGCCGTCCACCTTGAAGTCGTACCACGCCGTGGCCGGAGGAAGAACCCGCTCGTGCGTCTCAATCTTATCGGAGATTGTGTATTGTCCTGATCCGATGTGGAGCAAAGAGGCTGAAGAATCGGACGGAGCAGCCGGCCGCGTGACGAATACCTGGACAGGCCCGAGGAATTTTGCGACACCCTCCAGCATTGCGCGCGTCACAGGCGCCCTGGCGCGAACAACTGCGCGGCCGCGCACCACTTCGCCAACCACCCAAAGACCGTCATTAACCTGGACCAGGCCCTCGAATCGCCCTGAGCGCTGCCCGCCTGATTCTTGTATGAACCGGCCGTCCGCTTGAAGATCGAATTCCAAGCCGGGCAAATCCGCTTCAAGCGTAACCATGTGAGCTTCGAGCGCGGAAGGCAATTGATTGGGCGTGCGTGGAACGTGTGCGGCATCCGGAGCGAACATTGTCGCCGCTGACGCAACGGTGTCGGCTGCATCCGCAACCTCTTCCACGCGCCGGTGCATGTCCTCGTAAAAGAGGTATGCGCCAAGCTGGGAATAAAGGATTCGCGCTGAGAGCGCGCCCAACACAAGAAGCATCACCACCGGCACGACCGCGATAAAAATGTAGGCGATGATGAGCCGGTTGCGCAGGCTCCAGAGTAGACGTGTCCGTGTCCATCCGCCGATGCGAAAAATCAGGTAGCCAAGTGAGAGAAAAAAGAGGAACGCAACGTACCGCGCGAGCGGTGGCTCGCGCCCCACGATTCGAGACGCCCAGACGGCTGCATAAAGCAGCGCGATGCCGAGCGCGATGCGGTCCACCAGAGTGAGCCGCCGAAGGGAGCCGCCGAAAGAACCCTTGTTGTATGCAGACCGCACGGATAGAGAATATCGCATTCGGCGGGTTCACAGCAGTGTGCGAACTCCGAATGTACGATTCTGCGCCGCTATTTGGCCGCGCTACTTCCCGGGATTGCCGACGCGGCTATGATAGCGGCCGTAGGTGAAGTAGATCACCAAGCCGATGACCAGCCAGATGAAGAGCCGAATCCAGGTATCGAGCGGCAAACTGGCCATCAACAGGAATGAAACGAGGATGCCCAGAATCGGCACAATGGGCACCCAGGGTGTTCGGAATGGCCGCATCAATTCAGGCCGCTTCCTCCGCAGCACCCAGACTCCCGCGCACACGATGATGAAAGCCAACAGTGTTCCGATGCTGACTAATTCCCCCAGCACGCCGATGGGAATCAACGCAGCGAACAAAGCCACGAAAATACCTACCGTGATGGAAGAGATGTACGGCGTGTGAAAGCGCGGATGCACTTTGCCGGCCCACTTCGGAAGGAGGCAATCATTTGACATGGAATAGAAAACCCGCGATTGGCCGAGCAGCATGACCAACATCACGCTGCCCAACCCGGCGATGGCTCCCAACTTCACAAGCAGACTGCTGAAACGAATGAGGTGCGAGCCAACGTGGAAACCCAGTCCCACCCCCGTTGCGTCCACGCCAACAGCAACAGGATCCGGAACGTTCAGAGCCGTGTAGCTCACAACGCCCGTCAGCAATCCGGAGACGGCGATGTAGAGAACCGTGCAGATGGCCAGAGACCCGAGAATTCCAATCGGCATGTCCCTCTGCGGATTCTTTGTTTCCTGTGCTGCCGTGGAAACTGCATCGAAACCAATATATGCGAAGAAGATCACGCCCGCGCCCCGCGCGATGCCTGACCAGCCATACTGTCCAAACTCTCCAAGATTCTTGGGAATAAAGGGATGCCAATTGGCCGAAGCAACGCCGGGGTGCTTCAACACAAAAGCGCTCGCCACTCCGATGAATACCAGCACGATGGAAACCTTGATCATCACAATGACGTTGTTCAGGTTGGCTGATTCCTTGATGCCGATAACGAGAACGGCCGATACCAGGCAAATGGCAAGGAAGGCCACAAGATTGAAAACACCAGTGGCATGTTGAAGTGAGTCCGGGTTTACCCCCGCGGATTTGAGAGTATCGGCGAGGTTGCTCAGAACCTGCCACCGGTCGTTGTAATAAACAAGTTGCGTGCCGGGCGTCGCGATGAGTGCCGGAGGTATGTGAATCCCAAAATCCTGTAGAAGACTGGTGAAATAGCCACTCCAGCCGGAAGCCACCGTGGCCGCGCCAAACGCATACTCCAAGATCAAATCCCAGCCGATTATCCAGGCGAAAAGCTCGCCGAGCGTCGCGTAGCCATAGGTGTAGGCCGACCCTGCGATGGGAATAAGCGATGCAAATTCCGCGTAGCAGAGTCCGGCGAACACACATCCAATCCCCGCCAGGATAAAAGAGAGAACGATGGCGGGGCCGGCGTATTTTGCGGCTGCGGCGCCCGTGAGCACAAATATGCCGGCGCCGATAATTGCCCCGACGCCGAGCGAAACCAGCGAGACCGGGCCAAGAACGCGTTTCAGCGACCCTTCGCCGGTCTGCTCCGCTTCGCGCATTAGAGCATCAAGAGGTTTCTTTATGAATATCGAACCCGCCATGCGAATCCTCCGTTTCCGTATCGTCCAGGAATCGAGCTATCTTTTAACAGAAACTCGCGCCAATTCGTACGATTTCCTTACGATGACTGCGCCGCGCGAGATTCCTTCATCGCAGACCTCAGCATCATTGCCGCCGTATAAAGTACAACGACGATCACCAGCCAGCGGACGGCCGTGACAGACAACCATGTAAAAAAGTAAGCGGCCAAAAGGACACCGGGAATCCCGCCAGTGGTGAGTCCCACGGCTGCCTTCCAATCATAGCGCGCGCTCTTAATGAACCGCACGCTGCCCGCGGGCATTAGAAATGCGCACGACCCCATCATGATTGGGAATGCTGCCTTCGGATCCATTCCCAGAAGGCTGACCAGGATCATGCATGGAGCGTAAAGCCCGATCCCCAATGTCATCAGCGCACCAAGCGCAAAGTTGCCAGCCATTCCGACCCAAAACCGAGTCCCTTCGAGGCTCAAGCTTGCGCCTCCACCGGGGAAGAGGTTGAGCTGCTTCATTAGAAACAATCCTGCTGCACAGATTAGAGCAAAGCCCATTCCTATTTGCACAGCCCGCCGTGGCCAGCGAGACACGATTCCCGCACCTAGCCAGGCTCCCAGCACTGCGGCGGCGATCATGGCGATAAGCGTGCGGAGGTCCACCGTGACGATGATCATGTAGATAAAAGCCTCGACGACTGTCGGAAATGCGTGGCCGACATTGAGCGTGCCCGGAATGGCTTCATCCTTCACGCCACCAAGAAACTTAAATGCAGAAGTCGTGGTAGCGAAGGATCCAATGCCCAGCGTATCCAGAAAATTGGTCACAAAGCCAACCAACGCGCGAATCCAAAAATGAAAACCCTTGCTTGCGGAATAGTCAGGGCGCGACTTCAGCGACGCCGCAATCCAATAGGCAATGAAGGCAGCCTCAACGACGCCCATCGTTATCAGCAATGCTAGCTTCATTCCCTTCCCAGAACCTCCGCACCGCGTGCCACGCAACATTCCGCAGCGATGGAAAGATAATCTCTTGCTCGCGCGGCAGGATCCGCCGCGCAAATCAGATCGCGCGCGACCGCCACACAATCCGCTCCCGCGCGAAAAACCTCCGCGGCGCGCTCCACCGTGATACCGCCAATGGCGACAAGCGGTTTCCGCGTGAGTGCGCGTGCGATGCGAATAAAGTCAACTCCTACGACGGCATCCGGCTTCTCCTTGGTTGCCGTGGCATAGACCGGCCCGACTGCAATATAGTCCGCCGAAGTCGCATCCGCTGCACGCACTTGCTCGAGCGTGTGCGTCGAAACGCCAACCCAAAACCGATTCTTGTCCCCACCTGCTTCAGAGCACACCGAGCGAGCCGCTTCCACTGGCATATCTTCCTGCCCCACGTGCACGCCGCCCGCGCCCACAAGCCGGGCAACGTCAGGGCGATCATTCACAATGAACCGCATGGATGTGCCCTTCAATTCATATGCGATCTCGGAAGAAACTTCAAAAAGAGCGTGGGAAGATGAATTCTTGCTGCGATATTGGATCAACTCAACTCCGGATTGTGCCAACACTTTTGCGAACGCTGGCTCCGAATTTGCGAGCAAGACGGCGTCGATTATTGCATATAGACGCGGAAAGATAATACTCATTTCCCGTGCGCCGCAGCCGCCAGCCCCGATCCTTCCAGAAAATGTGTGTCAAACCGGCCGGCCTGAAAATCGGGATTCGCAAGGATCTTTCGATGAAGGGGAATTGTGGTCTTCACGCCCTCTACGATAAACATGTCCAGGGCGCGGCGCATGCGAGCGATTGCTTCGGCGCGGTCGCGGCCGCGCGTAATGAGCTTTGCAATCAGCGAATCGTAGTAAGGAGGAATGACGCTATCCGCATAGGCTGCCGTATCCACGCGCACACCTGTGCCCGAAGGAATGTGGAAAGTGGTGATCCGTCCCGGCGAGGGGGTGAATGTCTCAGGGTCCTCGGCATTGATGCGGCATTCAATCGAGTGCCCGCGGAATTCGATGCGGCCCACAGCCTCTTCGAGGCGTTCTCCCGCCGCAAGCCGGATTTGCGCGTTGATCAGGTCCACGTTTGTGGTCATTTCAGTGACCGCGTGTTCAACCTGGATGCGCGTGTTCATCTCGATGAAATAGAAACTGCCGTCCTCATCGCGAAGGAATTCGACAGTGCCCGCATTTGTGTAACCGATTTTTTGAAGTGCTGCGACAACTTTATTCCCAAGGTCATTGCGAGTCGCCTCATCCACTATGGGAGAGGGTGATTCCTCAATAAGTTTCTGATGGCGGCGCTGGATGCTGCACTCGCGCTCGCCAAGGTGAATCACTTTCCCGTGCTTGTCTCCGAGGACTTGGAACTCGATGTGGCGCGGGCGCTCGATGAATTTTTCCAAATAGACGTCGGGAGTCCCAAACGCCTGCTGCGCCTCCGTGCGCGCCGTTTCAAATGCCGTGGCCAGTTCCGCCTGCTTTCGGACCACCCGCATCCCTCGGCCGCCGCCGCCAGCGACAGCCTTGATGATCAGCGGATAGCCAATTCGCTTCGCGGCTTTCAAAGCCGCGGCCTCGTCGGGGACTGCGCCGTCGCTACCGGGGATGATGGGCAAGCCCGCCGCGGCCACTTCGCGCCGGGCGCGGTCTTTTTCACCCATCATGCGGATCAATTCGGGGCGTGGGCCGATAAGAGTAATGCGTGAAGCCTCGCAGACCTCCGCAAAATTGGCATTCTCGGAGAGAAACCCGTAACCGGGATGGATGGCGTCTACATTGGTGATTTCCGCGGCGCTGATCACATTAGGAATATTGAGGTAGCTCTCGCTGCTTCGCGGCGGGCCGATGCATACAGCTTCGTCAGCAAACCGCACGTGCAGCGAATTGCGGTCCGCCTCGGAATAGACCGCAACGTTCGGAATACCCAACTCTTTGCAAGCGCAAATCACGCGCAGTGCAATTTCGCCGCGGTTGGCAATCAGGATTTTTCGGAACATGGTTGGCGGTACGTCTGCGGTACTTGGTTCTCCGCACAGCCCGGGCGTCCCTGCCCCTCCCGCGCGGTCCTGCTACTTCTTGCCGTCCGGGCGAATCGCAAACAGCGGCTGGCCGTATTCCACCGGCTGCGCATTTTCCACAAGCGAGCGCAGCACTACACCGCTCACATCCGACTCAATCTCATTCATCAGCTTCATCGCTTCAACAATGCAAATCACTTGCCCGGCCTTTATTTTGTCCCCCGGCTTCACAAACGGCTTTGCATCCGGGCTCGGCGCTGTAAAAAAGGTCCCGACAATGGGCGACTTGACGATGTGCTCGCCTTCCTTTGCAGCAGTCGCAGCCGGCGTAGCGGACGATTCGTGTTCCCCCGCAACGGGAACCTCGGCGGCTTCCGCCACACGGCCCGCCCCTTTGCGCGATGCCGCGGACGCGGGAGCGCCTACACCAGCCCGCTTCAATGCGATGCGGAAGTCTCCTCGCGCGAACTCGAATTCCTCGAGACCATGCTTGCTCATGAAGGCAAGCAATCGTTCGATTTCGGCCAGGTCGAGTCCCGGCAGGCCTGAATTGTTAAGTTGAGGTGTCTTCTTCGGCGCCATGAAATATTAGAGTTCCAACAGTTCCTTGGGAGCGGTCGTCAGAATCTCGGCCCGCCCTTTGTGGATTGCAACGTCGTCCTCGATTCGGATCCCGCCTATCCTTTCGAGGTAAACGCCGGGTTCTATGGTCACTACCATCCCGGCCTCGAGGAGCCTCTTCTGACCCGCTGCCAGCCGGGGCTCCTCATGAACTTCGATCCCCAAGCCGTGCCCCGTGCTATGTACAAAGTACTTGCCCAACCCGTAGGAGTCCAAAACCCGCCTGGCGGCCAAATCCGGCGCTCCTGCCTCAACCCCAGCGCCAAGCGCGTGAATTGCGGCTGCCTGGGCCTCCAGAACTGCCCTGTACCACATCTTGAAGCGCTTTGGAGCCTTCCCGACGTGAACCGTACGCGTCATGTCGGAACAGTAGTGGCCGAGTATAGCACCCAGGTCCAGGACGACAAACTCATTTCTCCTCAACCGCTTACTGGTGGGTCTGGCGTGGGGCAAGGCGGCCCGGACGCCCGAAGCGATGATGGTCTCAAAGGAAGGGCCTTCTGCGCCCAGCCTTCGCATACAGTAGTCCACCTCGGCGGCAAGCTCGAGTTCCGTGATACCCGGCCGTATCTTCTCGACGGTCTGTTCGAATACCTCCGAAATCAGGCGGGCCGCCCGGCGCATCTGGACAAGCTCGGATTCCGATTTGACCGCCCTCAGCGCCTCCACCCAGCCGTTTTCGGCTTGCCATCGTACTTTGGGGCCTGCCGCGCGAAGCAACGCTCTCTGGGCTGCGACCGTGACTTGGTTTGGCTCGTAGCCAACGCGAAACGCGCCCCGACCCTTTCGGGCGGCAATGTGGACCCCTAACGCCGCCAGTGCAGGCCCACGGCTGATTTCTGCCCTTGTCCGCGAACCCTTCAGCTCTGCGCGCGCTTGCACGGAATAACGCCCATCCGTGAAGAGTGTGGCGCGGTCTGGCTCCACGAAGAGCGCGCCTGCCGACCCGGTAAATCCTGTCAGGTAATAAACATTGGGAAGATGCGTCACGACCGCGGCGTTAGCGCCGGCCTCGTCAATTCGCTCGCGCAGGCGCTTCAACCGGTTGTGAAATTCACTGTGCATAAATGGAAGGGAGGAGACGCCCGTCTCCTCCCTTTCGAGATTCTGCACTTCTTTTTTGGGTTTGGCTACTCCGGCGAGATCCTCGGAGTCAGGAAGAATAGAAGCGTTTGCGCTTTTACGCTAACGGCGCGCTCCTTGAAGAGGTTCCCTATCAGAGGAATGCTTCCGACAAACGGCATCTGATTGGAAGTATTGCTCTGCGAGTTGACGATGACACCACCCAGCATCACGGTCTCGCCATCCCGCGCAACGATTTGGTCGTCGACAGACTGAGTGTCTAGCCCTGGCTGCCCGTTGACGGAAAGACTGGAATCAATGTTCGTATTCTCCACGTGGACGGTCATAAAGATGGTCCCATCTGCGGTAATCTGCGGCGTGACACGCAACATGAGCACGACCGGAATGTATTGTGTCGAGACCGTTTGGTTGACCGTGGTCTGAACCGGGATCTGCTGCCCTTGCTGGACGATTCCCTCCACGTTGCTCTGCGTCGTTATCTTCGGAGCCGAAAGAAGTTTTGCAACGCCTTTCGATTCGGCGGCCGTGATGGTGTAGTCCAGCGAAAAGTTTGGCGATATGTGGGTGAAAGAAAGGCCCGAAGTCGGAGCCACCGCCGGGAGATTGGTGATCAACGGCATTGATCCGGAGCTCCCGACCACGATCGGAGGCAGGAATGGCGAGCCGGTATGGTTCACCGGACTCGTTCCCGCTGCCGGAGTTCCGCCCACGATGTTGCGCGCATTAGCGGACTGTCCTCCCGCCGCCAATTGTGTGCCGATATCCTGCGCGAAACTGCGGGATGCCAGCACCACGCGCGCTTCGATCTCCACCTGCTGAGACCTGCGATCAAGCTGGTGAATCATGTCGTCAATCTTCGGGATATTTGCCTTAACATCCCGAATGATGAGGGTATTCGTCCGTGCGTCACCGTAGATACTCCCTCGATGCGAAAGGAATGGCCTTAGCAATTCGTCCAGGCCTTTGCCCTGCTGCTGGCGGCCACCACCTCCACCTTGGCCCTGTTGCATTGTGGCCTTGGCATAGCTGAGTTGCCGCGTGACTGTAACCGGCTCTTCGGAATCCTGCTGAGCCTGCCAGAGCGCGGCGCGCTGCTCTGCTTCAGACTTGATTGTCGCCTTCGTCGCGATGCGGAGAACGTTCCCTTCCAATTGCTTGTCGAGAGCGTTGTTTTGCAGAACGATGTCCAGAACCTGATCCCACGGTACATCGTCCATGACCAGGGTCAGATTCCCCTTCACCGCAGGATCCAGAACGACATTTAGTCCGCTGACTTCATGGATTAGGCGGAAGAAGTCCTGCAAATCCAAATCCTTGAAATTCACTCGAATTGGCTCGCCAGTGTATTTGGTCGTTGCGGCGGGAGAAGGCCCCTGTGGCATTGCTCCTTGCTGGACTGGCTGCGGCGCGGCCATTGGCTGTTGCGAAGGTGGTTGATTCTGCTGCGTCTGCTGCGCCGGAGGCGGCGTTGGCTGCACAAAAGTTGCAAGGGCGAATGATGTTCCCGTCAGCCAATTTGGCAACGCGATCTGCGGAGGCGCTATGGCCTGAATTTGCCGCATGTTTTGTGATTTGGGCGCCCGGATGCCACGGTCCGTCGCCGGGGAACCAGTCAGCGAGGTCCGGTGCTGCAATGAGGGCTGGTTCTCTTTCGGCACCGCCTGATCTCCGAATACAACGAGAATGCCGTTGGACGAAGTAATCACCTGATAGGGAGTCCAGCGATTCAGTTCCACAACCACGCGCGCGACGCTTGGCTGGAATTGTCCGACCCGGACGAGCTTGATCGGCGCTGCTGTTCCCGCAATTGCGTTCGATGAGCCTACCGTAGCATCCGCGAAATCCAGCACGAGCCTATCGGGATTCGTCAATCGCAATGCTTGATAGTGAAAATCTCCCTGTCCTTCGATGCGCACCTGGGGAGCTTGCCCCTGTTCAGTTACTGCCACGCGCGAAATGCGCGCGGGAGCGGAAGTGATCACAGATGCGGAATGCGCTGCATGAGGTTGTGCAGCCGGCTGGCCTACTGGAGTTGTGTAGTCGAAAACAAGCTCAAGCTGCTCTGGATTGGAGTGATCGAAATGGGGCTGGGCCGGCCCATCCAGCAAAACCTCCAGACGTAAACCCGTCGTAGATCCTTCCGTGTAGGAGACAAGGCGGTAGCTCGATACATGCGCGGCGGCGACCATCTGAGTGTGTGTATCTTCCGCCGCAACCACGCCGGGCAGTGTTACGACGAGCAGCCGGTCATTGGGTCGCGCCGTGGTGTATGTAAACGGCGCTGTCGCCTGCGCAATGATGCGCACGCCATCTGACGTGACCCGCGCGGTTACATGCACTGCGGGGGATGTCGGGCCGGGTCCTGCAGCAGCCCCGCCGGCGAGTAGTGCGACACCCGCCACCAGGATGCTGGCAAGCCCGATGGCCGGCCATTTGCTCTTCATGGCTGTTCTCCTAAGCTAGGGTTCAATTTCCTTGTGACCTGGCGCTCGATCGGATGACCGAACGCATCTTTGCCGACTTCATGGAATGTCACTGCGCCAATTTCAATCTTCTCCACCCGGCCGTCAAAAAGTTGATCGCCTACGTGGAGGAAATAAACGCTTCGCTGCGGGTTCGCAACCACCGCGATCATGCCGCTCGGGCTGCTCAGTATTCCCTGGATCACCAAAGTGTTCACTTGCAATCCAGCCCTGCCCGGAGGCAACCGGACCGGCTCGCCACCTGATCCTGCTTGCTTTTTCCCAACCAACATCACAAACGGGTCCCGCCGAACCGGAGGCGGTGCGGGCGTGGCCGCGGCCGTCGTCGCAGGTGCAGGAGCCTTAGCCGGCGTCTTGGCCGGCGTTTTCGCGGTCGATTTCGGTGGCGCTTGTTTTGCCGCTGGTCCAACAGGTGCCGGATGATTTGATTGAGCCGTCTTTGGTGGCGGCGCCATCTTCGCCGGCGGATTCTTTTGTTTCTGCGTCGCAGCGTTATTTGTCGGCGGAGTTTTCGGTGGCTGTTGCCCCGATACCGCGGGCGGCTTCGTCGCAGGCGGTTTTGATGCGTTCGCCGCGGGAGCCTTTGTCCCTGGCGTAGCGGGGGGCTTCGCAGGCGTCTGCCCCTGTCCTCGCGTCGCCGGAGTCGTTCCTGACTTCGGCGCTTGCGACGGTGGCTTGGTTGGCGCCTGGTTCTGTGGTTGCCCCTGCGCAGGCGGATGTGTTTGCTGAGCCTGACTAACGCCTTTCTGAGCCTGAGTCTTCACAGTAGCCGGGTTTACTTGGGCGTGCACCGAGGTGCCTGCCGCCAGTAGTAGCACCGACAGTCCCATCGCCAGGTTTGACTTTGTGCGTCGCATCGTCTGGGTCATTTTAAATACCGTATTCAGCGCTTTGCGCCTTGCGCGTTGCTTGCCGGAGACTTCTGCTCTCCGGGTTTGGTGAAAAAAGTCACAAGCGTCAGTTTTCCATTTACGCTTGTGGAAGGCCGCATCGGAATCCTCGTCTTGTCCCCTGGCTTCAAACCGCCCAGGGAGAGGTCACCCACATTGATGATCCGGGAAAGCCGGCTGAGCCTCGAGAAGAAATCAATCATCGCGAAGTAAGGTCCGTCCAATTCCAGGTCAAAGGGCATTTCATAGTGATATTCCTTCGGACTCACCGCCCCAGCAGACATACGACGGATTTCCACGCCCGCTGCTTGCGCCGCGCCCTGTACCATGCGGATGAATTCATCCAGACTCTTTTCTTCCGGGACGATTACTTGCAGCGTATCGAGCTGCTTCTGCATTGCCTCGGTTTCCGCTTTGAAATCGGAATAGCGGCGGCGGAACACCTCGAGTGAACTCACCTGTTCGGAAAGCGTCTGCCGCTCCGTATTGAGCGTCGCAAGTTGGTTTCGCTGGCTCTGCACCGGCGAGAACGGCACCCATTCACCAAGCCCTATGATGATTGCGGCCATCGTCGCGTACACCAATGCTTGCAGGTACCAGGGCATTTCACGGAAGGAGATCGCCATCGCCCTTACCCCTTCCTCGCCGGAGCGCTTGGCTGCGGCGCCGGCGCCATGGTGGGACCGCCAGGAGGCGCGAATTCTGCGTTTAATGTGAAATCAAATAGTTGCACTTCCGGATTGTCGCTTTGCTTCGCTTCCTTAATTTCCACACCTGCGAAATATCCGGAGCGCTTGAGTTGCGTGATGTATTCGGCCACCGCATTGATTGAACCCGCGGTGCCCACGATCGTAAGCGCATTCCCCTTGCGCGAAAGCGATGTCAGCCAAAGCGTCTCCGTCCGGCTCACGGTGTTGGCCACTGCGTCGAGCAGTTCCTGCCCACCCGTGCGGTTGCGCTGAAGCGCCTCAATCACGTTGATTCGCTGTTGCAAGAGATTCTTCTGCTTTTCGAATGCATCCACTTGCTGCTTGATCTGTTCGAGCTGCGCCTTCTGTTGCTGCAACTGGTCGATATTCTTTTGTATGTCGGACGTCTTTTTGCTGAGCTGCCAGTAATCAATGCCCAGGAAGCCCAGGCCGAGTGCCAGGGCAAGGAGCAAGAAGAGCAGTTGCAGCGTTGATTCAAGCGGAACAGCGCGCCGCTGTGCTTTCGGACGGGATTGGCCGAGCAGGTTTATGCGGATCATGGCTGATCAAAACTCCTCAGAGCCAGGCCGACCGCGATTGCCAGGCGTGGCGCAATCTCGCGGATCTGCTCCTCATTCTGTTTGGCCGGGTTGATGACCACTTTCCGGAACGGGTACATCTCTTCCACCGGCACCGCAAACTCTTCGCGAAGCAAATCAATCAAGCCCGGCACGCGCGCCGTTCCACCCGCAACATAAATCCGCTGGATGGATTCGCCGCTCGCCGTCGCCCGAAAGAAATCAAATGTCTTTTGAATTTCCAAAATCAGGATGTCCGAAACCGATCGCAGAATTGTTGCGCGGTGTTCATCGCTTACGCCCGCGATCGCTTCGCCGGTCTTGAGCCGCTCCGCGTCTTCGTAGCTCAGGTCCAGCTCTTTCTGCAGCGCGTCCGTGTACTGGTTCCCACCCACGGAAACGTCACGCGGGAAGAGCGGAATCCCGCCGCGCACAATGTTGATGTTCATCATGCTCGCGCCTACGTTCAGCAGCGCCACCGTCTGCGACGGCTCCGGGTCGTAATTCACTTCAAAGCAGTTCTGCAGCGCGAAAGCGTCAATATCCACCACCACCGGTGACTTCCCAGCCTGCGCCAGCACGTTTGTGTGATTCAGGATTTTGTCCTTCTTCACCGCCACCAGCAGCACGTCCATCTGTGAATCGAGCGAATCCAGGTGCTGGTAGCTCAAGTTGACGTCGGCGATGTCAAATGGAATGTGCTGAGCCGCCTCGGATTGGATCCGGTCAAACAGCTCTTCTTCACTCATCAGCGGCAGCGCCACGCGCTTTGTGATTACGGAATGTCCCGATACCGCCGTCGCCACGTTCTTTGTCTTGATTCCCTGCTTTTCAAAAATGTTGGAGATCGCCGCGGCCACTTGAGGCGCGTCCATAATCGCGCCATCCACCACGGTGTCCTGCGCCAGCGGTTCCAGCCCGTAGCTCACCAGTTCGTAGCCCTGGCGCGAAGCCTTCAGCTCCACCGCCTTGATGGAACTCGAGCCGATATCGAGCCCGACGAGTTGCTTTTGTTTGCTGCCGCCAAACATCAATCGAGCCCCTTTCCTGCTTCCGCTCCGGACTTTCCTACCGGCGCCTCTTCGGCCGGATCTGGCTCATCTTTCGTTCCATCCACCGGTCCAGAACGGACTTTCGCAGCTTCCACCGATTCCCAAGCTTGAATGCCGGTACGACTCCCTCGCTTACGTAGCGATACATCGTGTCAGCGGAAACTCCCAAATACAGTGAGGCCTGGCGCAAACTCATAACTTCCCTTGCTTCGCTGAAGCTGTGTGCGCGCGCTGCCATTGTTCGTTTCTGATTTCCGTCCGGCCGCCCCAAACATGAATTGAGCCTGACACTTTCCGCTGCGGCAATTAAGTCATCCGCGCTGATTCGCGTCAAGCTGTACGAATGGGCAGTTGTCGTAAGAATAGGGGGAGTTCTCGGGTAGTTTTAGGCAGTTCTGGGCTGCCTGCCGCATTAAATGCGGGAAAACACACGCTTTTGAGCAGTTATGTTTCTCGCGTGAGGGGGGTTACTTTTTGTGCCGCGGATACTTTGGAAGTTCCAAACTGGCCCAAAGGGCATCCACCCTGTCCGAAATTGTCCCGTCCATCACGATTTCGTCGGGCCACGGACGCGCGAAACCTTCGCTCGCCCACTTCCGCGTCGCGTCAATTCCCATCTTCGAGCCGAAGTCCTGTATGCGCGCGGCGTGGTCCAGCGTGTCCACCGGACCAATCGTGAATTGCACGTCGCGCTCGGGATCAATCGCGCAAAGAGCTTTCCATAACACCTCGCGCGGATTCTGTATGTCCACGTCGTGGTCCACCACCACGATCACCTTCGTGAACATCGCCTGACCGAGCGACCAGATCGCGTTCATGATTTTGCGCGCGTGCCCCGGATACGATTTGCGGATCGCCACGATCATCAAATTATGGAAAATGCCTTCGGCAGGCATCGCCACGTCCACAATCTCCGGATACTGCATCTTCATCACCGGCAGAAAAATCCGTTCGACCGCATGCCCCATCCAGAAATCTTCCTGAGGCGGCGGCCCGACGATCGTTGTCAGATAAATTGGATCGCGACGGTGCGTCACGCATGTCACATGGAAAACCGGATACTCGCCCTCAAGCGAATAAAATCCGGTGTGATCGCCGAACGGCCCTTCCGTCCTCATCTCATTCAAATTCACATACCCCTCGAGCACGATTTCCGCGTTCGCTGGAACTTCGAGGTCCACCGTCTCGCACGCCACCATCTCTACAGGTTCGCGACGCAGAAATCCCGCGAACATGAATTCGTCGAGGTCCGGCGGAATCGGAAGAATTCCCGATAGACACGTCGCCGGGTCCGATCCAATCGCCACCGCGACATCGATGCGCCCTTCCGGATTCGCCGCGCGCGCGCGGCGGAAATGTTCCGCGCCATGTTTCTGCGTCTGCCAGTGCATCGCCGTGGTGCGCTCGTCGAACACCTGCATCCGGTAAACCCCGACATTCCTCTTGCCCGTTTCCGGATTCTTCGTAATCACCAGCGGCCAGGTGATAAATCGACCCGCGTCCTGCGGCCAGCATTTCAGAATCGGGAAATCGAAAAGCGAGAACCCTTCTTTCTTAATCACCTCTTTGCACGGCCCGCTGCGCACGCTCTTCGGAAAAAATGAGCCCAGCTCCGCGAGCTTCGGCAGCATCTTTATTTTTTCAAACAGCCCCTGCGGCGATTGGAAGTCCAGCATCCCGCGGATGCGCTCTGCGATTTCGTTCACGTCATTTACTTCCAGCGCCAGATTCATGCGACGCTCGCTGCCCAGCGCGTTAATCAGCAGCGGCACACGCGAGCCCTTCGGCTTCTCAAAGAGCAGCGCTGGCCCGCCCGCCTTCGTCGCGCGGGCGGCAATCTCCGTAATTTCGAGCACCGGGTCCACTTCCACGCCGATGCGCTTCAGCTCGCCCTCGCGCTCCAGCCGCTCGATGAACGCCCGCAAATCCCGATACGCCACGCATCCTCCACGAAAAATTGAAACGTAAATCTAGCACGGATTCAAGCCAATGCGGACTTCTGCTCGACGCGCCGTTAAGTTTGGTGGGGTTCTCCGCGTCCTCTGCGCCTCTGCGTCAAAAACCCCTTGTTGCAAACCACCAGCATTCACATTCCAACCGTTGTCCGCACCAATTGCCTATGCTATCGTTTCCTCAGAGCGGGCGTAGTTCAATGGCAGAATAGGAGCTTCCCAAGCTCTAGACGTGGGTTCGATTCCCATCGCCCGCTCCATTCTCTTCCCCTCTTCGATTCACTCTGCGAAATCCGGCGCAGCGTACTAGCCTGCAAGCTTTCCCCTCGTTAGTACTCTCGACCCATTGTCCACGCGCTGTCTCAATGCAATTCTTAGCTGCGCGGGTGTGGTTCAATGGAAGAATCAGAGCCTTTCCGGCTCTGGACATGGGTTCGATCCCCATCGCCCGCTTCAATCGCTTCATCGTCTTTCTAGGTTTTTACAACCCCTTCCCCGCAATCCGAAACCCGTAATCTGCATACTTGAACTCCGGCGGAATGCTCGACCGCGCCGCCGTCCGCGTAACCTTTATATGGTGCCGCCACGAGCCGCCCCTCGACGCCCGCCGCCCAGTCGGCGAATCATTTTGCGGATTCCGCTCCGGCGAACGCGCGTAGTAGCCCGCGTCATACCAATCCGCGCACCACTCATGGACGTTATCGCCCATGTTGTAAAGCCCGTACGCGTTCGGCGCGTAAAGCCCCACGCGCTCGGGCCCGCTCTTCCACCTCGCGGCGTACCCGGGCACAAAGTTTTCGAGCACCTGACCAAGTGGCACCGCGCCCCAAGGGAAGTCCGCGCCTTCCTCGCCGCCCCGCGCGGCGCGCTCCCACTGTGCTTCACTAGGTAAATGGTATTGATGTCCACTCACCGCACTCAGCCACTCGCAATACGCCACCGCGTCAAACCACGACGGAGCCACCACCGGTTGCCGCACATCATTGAAAATCGCATCATCCCAGTGCAGAGGCTTCGCGGATCCAGCCGCTGCAAGAAAGCACGCATATTCAGCGTTGGTCACCTGGCAAGCCGCCATCGCAAATCCGTCCACCCACACGCGATGCGCGGGCTTCTCATCGTCACGCCCCGCATCGCATCCCATCACAAACCAGCCTTCGGGGATGCGCACCATCTCCGGCTCAATGAACTTGGGTTTCTGAGCTTCACTTCCCGGATTGGGTGAGGCAGCCATATCTCCTGCGTTTGCGTCTCTCCTGCCATGATCTTCACTTGCGGATCATGAGCATCTGGCCAACACAATATGGTTATAGAATAACGGACAACCCGCAACCATGCGCGCCTCGCCCCTCATGAAAGCACTTTGCATCTGCGCCGTGTGCGCAGCCGCCGCGTTCGCGCAGGGCATTTCCGAAGACGAAATCCGCTGGGGCGCTCGGCCCTACGCGCCGCAGCCGGAAAACGCGATCCGCGTTCAAACCAACATGGTCGAAGTCGGCGTCGTCGTCCGCGATTCGCACGGTAAAACAGTCAGCGGCCTCAAGCAATCCAACTTCGAGGTCTACGACAACGGAAAGCTGCAGAAGACCACATTCTTCAGCATTGAAAACGCCCCGCCTCCGCCAAATCGTCCAGGAGGAAATCGACGGCCGCCTCGCCGCCTTCACCACTCCGGTTGAAGTCCACTAGCGCGTGGACGTTTAGCTTGAGGGCATCCCATTCAACTTTCACTTTGACACTTGAGTTTTGCGTGCGAGAATGAAGTTCCCCTTCCCGAAGTTTGTGTTTCCGGTCCCTCCCATCGGTCATAACACGGCTTCCTTAAACGCAGGCTGACGTTTGTGCGGCGTTCTTCGCCCGCATTCGGCGGTCCCGCGCGCGTTGCGAAATATCAATCACTTCGGTGGTGACATCTAGAGAAGGAGGACAACTATGAATCTCAAAGATCAAGGCCTAGGAGCGGCGGACCCGCTATCAGGGACTTCAGAACCGAATGTTGAGGGTGGTTTGCCACACAAGGTAACTGGACCTCCCCTTGCCCCTCGGAAAGCCAAATTATTTGATAGCTCTATTGTCAGCACCGCTCAGGAGGCAGTCGACTTCATCACTAATATCTTGGAGTCCTCGACCGAATACTCGGTGATCGCAAAAGACCTCACGGGAAAAATTCTGCTTTGGAACGAAGGCGCGCGCCGCCTGTATGGCTATGAGCCCGGCGAAGTCATCGGTAAAGCCAATTCCTCGATTCTGCATACACCGCAGGACGTCGAATCCGGTGTGCCGGCCCAAATCATGCTGGCCGCGATCAAGCAAGGCAAATGGGAAGGAACACTAAACCGCCGGCGGAAAAACGGCGAACAGTTCACGGCGCGTCTGGTAATCACGCCACGCCACGATCCTACCGGTAAGCCAATCGGTTTTCTTCTGATCTCGAAAGATATCTCGGATGAAATTCGTCTCACTCAATACGCCCGGAGCCTGATTGAGGCGAGCGTCGATCCGCTTGTGACCATCAGCCCGGAAGGCAAGATCACCGATGTCAACGAGGCCACCGTGAAAGTCACCGGGGCTGCTCGGGAGAAATTGATTGGCGCGGACTTCGCCAACTACTTCACGGAACCGGAAAAGGCTCGCGAAGGTTATTTGCAAGTCTTCTCCGAAGGATTCGTGACCGATTATCCGCTGACCATCCGGCATGCCGAAGGACGTCTGACCGACGTGCTGTACAACGCTTCGGTTTACAAAGACGCGCGTGGAAACGTGCTCGGCGTGTTCGCCGCCGCGCGCGACATCACCGGGCGCAAGAAGGCGGAAGAGAGATTTCGTGCTGTGATCGAGGCGGCCCCCGATGCCATGGTGATTGTAAATAAAGACGGCCGAATCGTACTCGTTAATGCGCGGGCCCAGAAGCTATTCGGGTATGGGCGCCAGGAACTGCTCGATCAGCCCATCGAAATGCTCGTCCCCCAGCGCTTTCGTGGCGTCCACCCTGGACGCCGAACTGGATTCTTCGCCAACCCAACCGCACGTCCCATGGGCGCCGGCCTTGACCTCTACGGCCTGCGCAAAGACGGTTCGGAATTTCAGATCGAGATCAGCCTGAGTCCGTTGGAGACTGAAGAGGGCGTGCAGGTTTCGAGCACCATCCGCGATATCACCCTGCAAAAGCAAGCCTCGCAGTACGCCCGGAGTCTGATTGAGGCGAGCGTCGATCCGCTTGTGACCATCAGCCCGGAAGGCAAGATCACCGATGTCAACGAGGCCACCGTGAAAGTCACCGGGGCTGCTCGGGAGAAATTGATTGGCGCGGACTTCGCCAACTACTTCACGGAGCCGGAAAAAGCTCGCGAAGGTTATCAGCAAGTCTTCTCCGAAGGATTCGTGACCGATTATCCGCTGACCATCCGGCATGCCGAAGGACGTCTGACCGACGTGCTGTACAACGCCTCGGTTTACAAGGACGCGCGTGGAAACGTTCTCGGGGTATTCGCCGCTGCCCGCGATATTACCGCGCAAAAGCAAGCGTCGCAGTATGCGCGTAGCTTGATTGAAGCCAGCGTGGATCCCTTGGTCACCATCAGCCCCCAAGGCAAGATCACTGATGTCAATGAGGCCACTGTCAAAGTTACTGGAGCGCCGCGCGAAAAGCTCATCGGCACGGATTTCGCCAACTACTTCACGGAACCGGAAAAGGCTCGCGAAGGCTACCAGCAAGCCTTCGCCAAAGGTTTCGTTACGGACTATCCGCTGACAATCCGTCACATCGACGGGCGGCTCTCCCACGTCCTGTACAACGCTTCGGTCTACAAGGGTGTCACTGGTAGAGCGCTCGGTGTTTTTGCCGCCGCGCGAGATGTTACTCCTCTCAAGAAGGCCGAGGTGGAATTGGCGAACCAACGCACGCGAGAGCTCGAACGTCTGGCCGAGCTGGAGAGGTTTCAGAAACTCACTGTCGGCCGCGAACTGAAGATGATTGAACTCAAGAAAGAGGTCGACGACCTCAAGCGGCGGCTCACGGAACCCGCTGGGCTGGTGTGACAACTATGAGCAATCCATGTGCACCTTTGAGTCAGCTCGAAATGCAGCCAAGCCTTGGGCAGATGAACCCCACGGACACCCAGGATTCTGCGCTGGATCCGTTCGCGTCCGAAAATGGCCAGCGCGCTCTGCTCAACATCCTGGAGGATTTCGCAGCAGAAAAGAGCCGCCTGGAGCTTGGGCAACGCGCCGTTCTCAACATTCTTGCTGACTTCGACGCCGAGAAAGCCCGAATGGAAGGAGCCCAGCGCGCAGTATTGAACATACTGGAAGATTCGGTAGTCGAAAGAACGCAGCTGGAGGCTGCTCAAGGGGCTTTGGTGAACATACTAGATGATTTTTCGGAGGAGAAAGGCCGTCTGGAGGAGACACAACGGGCTGTATTGAACATTCTCGACGATTTTGAAACGGAAAAGTCCAAGGTCGAACTGGCTTACAGCCAACTTGAGAAGGAAATTGAAGAACGCAAAGACGCGGAATACCGGATACAAAGCGTGAACACGGAATTGCTCGCCGCCAACAAGGAACTCGAAGCCTTCAGTTATTCTGTATCTCATGATCTCCGAGCGCCCTTGCGCGGCATCGATGGTTTCAGCCTCGCTTTGATTGAAGATCACGGCGATAATCTTGGCGACGGTGGCAAAGCCCTTCTCCAGCGAGTCCGCGCGGCCACCGTCCGCATGGGTACGTTGATTGACGACCTGCTCGATCTCTCCCGCATCACTCGTTCTGAAATGCACCGGGAACCAGTTGACCTTTCCCAATTGGCGGGAACCATCGCCTCAGAGCTGCGCAGTACTCAGCCGGATCGCAACGTCGAATTCGCCATCGCTTCAGGGCTTCAAGTGAAGGGAGACTTGCGCCTCATCCGGATTGCCTTGCAGAATCTTCTTGGTAATTCCTGGAAGTTCACCTCGAAACGCGACCACGCCCGCATCGAATTTGGCTTCTCCCAAACCAATGGAACGTCCGCCTTTTTCGTTGCCGATAATGGCGCAGGCTTTGACCCCTCGTACGCCGCCCGGCTGTTCGGCGCGTTTCAACGTCTCCATGCAACGGCTGATTTTCCCGGCACAGGTGTCGGGCTTGCTACCGTTCAGCGAATTGTTCATCGGCACGGCGGTGAAATCTGGGCCAGCAGCGCCGTGAATGAAGGAGCAACATTCTTTTTTACGCTGGAACCGCACAACCAAAAACAGGAGACCGAATGACCGAAGACACGATTCTTCTCGTGGAAGATAACCCCGATAACGAATGACCTGGCGCGTCTGACCAGGCGATGGTTAGCTTGAGGACAATATTCTCACCAGTTCAATTGACTTCTGCACTTAAGGCACGAAGAATGGAATCACCCTTCCGGGAGCGTGTGCTTCCGGGCTAGTGCTTCAGTGGCAGGCCCCCTTCTCTAGAATGCCGGATCGCCTTTAGAAACAGTAATTTTCAGGGCACACGGCATAAACAGGTGTAACCGTGTCCACCGAACCGAAAACGCTTGCAAAGCAGACCGCGGGAAACATTTCTCGCGACGCTCTCTTGAAGTGGCGCTTGCCAAGATCTCCGCAGCAGCGCTTCATTGCCGTTGGATTTCTTGCCGCCATCATTCTTCGCGCGTTTCTGTTTTTCGTGGCGTATCACAGCAGCACACAGTTCGAGAAGTGGAACAATCTTGTGATCCACACCCGCGCCGTCTTGAAATCGCTGGAGGATTTCAGCTCCGCCGTGAAGAACGCCCAACTGGCGGCGGTCAGCTATTACACAAACGGCGGGGAGCCTCAGGTTCAGGTGTTTTCTCACGCCGTGTCAGATGCCCATGCTGCGCTCACCCGCGCTCGCGATCTGTCCGCTGACAATTCAAATCAACAGCACAATATCGACGTTCTAGCTCCACTCGCTGATCAGGGGATCGATTTGCTGCGTCGCGTGATTCAGTTGCGAAAGGATGGCAAGTCAGGCCCGGACGCCCTGAAACCGGTGAATGAGGACTCAAAGAAGATTTCTCCCCCCCTGGTCCAAGCTCTTGCGGCCACGATTTCCGAAGAAAACCGCCTTCTTGAAATTCGTACCGGCGAGGCCGCCGTCGCTGCTCGCAGAGCACGGTTTCTTGAAACCGTTGGCGGCACGTTCGCGATGGCTCTCTTGGTTTTCATGGGCATCCTGTTTCTGCGGGAGAACTCCATCCGCGCCAATGCGGTTGAGCAAATGGAGCGCCTGAATTCGGATCTGGAAAACCGTGTTGCAGAGCGCACAGCCGCTCTGCAAACTGCTATCGAGCAAGTCCGCAAGGAAAACGGAGAGCGACTCGCCGCGGAAGCCGCCGTGTCCAAGCTCAACACTGAGCTTGAAGAAAGAGTCCACCATCGCACCGTCGAGTTGGAGTCGTCGAACAAGGAGCTTGAAGCCTTTTGTCATTCCGTTTCGCACGATCTCCGCGCGCCTCTCCGAAGCATTGACGGTTTCAGCCTCGCTTTGCTTGAAGATCACGGCGATCGTCTTGGCGATGATGGCAAAGCCCATCTTCAGCGAGTCCGCGCGGCCACCGTCCGCATGGGCACATTAATTGACGATCTCCTCGACCTTTCACGCATCACTCGTTCTGAAATGCATCGGGAACAAGTTGACCTTTCCCAATTGGCGGGAACCATCTCGTCCGAGCTCCGCGGCGCGCAACCGGATCGCAACGTCGAATTCGCCATCGCTTCAGGGCTTCAAGTGAAGGGAGACTTGCGCCTCATCCGGATTGCCTTGCAGAATCTTCTCGGCAATTCCTGGAAGTTCACCTCGAAACGCGACCACGCCCGCATCGAATTTGGCCGTGCACAAACCAACGGAACATCTTCCTTTTTCGTTGCCGATAATGGCGCAGGCTTTGACCCCTCGTACGCCGCCCGGCTGTTCGGCGCGTTTCAACGTCTCCATGCCGCGGCTGATTTTCCCGGCACAGGTGTCGGGCTTGCTACCGTTCAGCGAATTGTTCATCGGCACGGCGGTGAAATCTGGGCCAGCAGCGCCGTGAATGAAGGGGCAACATTCTTTTTTACGCTGGAACCACAAATTCATGAACAGGAGACCATATGACCGATGACACGATTCTTCTCGTGGAAGATAACCCCGATGACGAGGAACTCACCCTCCGCGCGCTGAAGAATAACAGCATCAGAAACACCATTGTTGTTGCCCGCGACGGCGCGGAAGCCCTCGATTATCTTTTTTGCACAGGCAGTTTTTCCGGCCGCGACGCGAACGAATTACCGGGCGTAATTCTTCTGGATCTAAAGCTGCCCAAAGTGGATGGCCTTGAAGTCCTCCGCCGCTTGCGCGCGGATCAGCGCACCCGGCTTATCCCCGTTGTAATCCTCACTTCCTCCATCGAGGAACAGGATCGATTGAAGGGATACGGTCTCGGGGCGAATAGTTACGTTCGCAAGCCCGTTGACTTTAGCCGGTTTTCAGAAGCAGTCCGCCAATTGGGACTTTACTGGTTGCTCCTAAACGAACGCCCTCCGGCGGTTCTCGCGAGAAAGGCGTGAATCGTGCCACCTCTCCGCGCGCTTATTATTGAGGATTCAGATTCGGACTGTGATTTGCTTGTCCGCGTGCTTCAGCAGGGGGGGTACGACCTCGCGTATAAACAAGTCTTCTCGGCGGATGCCCTAAAAATGTCTCTGTCCGAAGAAACCTGGGATATCGTCATCTCCGACCACTCCATGCCTGGTTTTAGTGGTACCGCCGCGCTCCAGATCGTCCGCGATCGCCATCTTGATACCCCTTTCATCTTTGTCTCCGGCACCCTCGGCGAGGACGCCGCCGTGGATGCCATGCGCCAGGGCGCTCATAACTATGTGATGAAGGGCAACCTCACGCGCCTGGTCCCGGCGATCGAGCGCGAGCTTCGCGATGCCGACCTTCGCCGCAACCACAAGCGCACCGAGCAGCGCATGAGACAGCTCGAAAAATTTGAAGCCATTGGCAACCTTGCGGGCGGGATCGCGCACGATTTCAACAATGCCATCGGAGCAATTCTCGGTTGGGCCGAGTTGGGCCTTGACGAAGCTCCCCCGGACAGCCGGGTTGCGAAGTATTTCGAGAGTATTCGACTGCAATCGAAGCGGGCTGCAAATCTTACGAGTCAGCTCCTTGCCTACGCGCGGCGGCAGGTTCTGGAACCTCGTGTCCTGGACTTGAATCAGCACGTCGCCGAAACCGTTGGACTGCTACAAAGAATCATCGGTGAGCAGATTGAAATCAAAACGGTGCTCGCACCCGAAGCTCAAGTGGTCCGTGCGGACCCCGTCCAGATCGAACAGGTCCTCATGAACCTGTGCCTGAATGCGCGTGACGCTATGCCCGAGGGGGGGCAGTTGCTCGTCGAAACAGCCACCGTCGAGATTGACAACGAGTATTGCAAGCACCATGACTATGCACGTCCGGGAAGATACATCCGCCTTTCAATTTCCGACACGGGCATCGGAATGGATAAAGCAGTCATTGAGCACATTTACGAGCCGTTCTTCACCACCAAAGAAAGTGGCAAGGGCACCGGGCTTGGACTCGCAACAGCGCTTGGCGTGGTAAGGCAGCACGAAGGCACCATGGAAGTTTATAGCGAGGTTGGCAAAGGAACGGTTTTCCACGTCTTTCTACCCGCGATCTCCAAAGCTCCCGACCCGGCAGTTAAAACTGACGATTCCGCTGTACGTGGCGGCACGGAAACCATTCTCGTTGTTGAAGATAACGAAGGCGTTCGCCAGATGGTGCAAGAGATGCTTGCTTCTCTCGGATACACCGTGATTCTCGCGAATGATGGCGAACATGGCCTGGCTGCTTTTCAAGCCGCTCAGGAAAGAATATCGCTCGTCCTAATGGACTTCGTCATGTCCCGCATGGGCGGCGTTGAGGCCTATGACCGTATGTCAAAAATCAAGCCCGGCATCCCTGTAATTTTCATGTCCGGCTATTCACCAAAAGGAGCAGTCCTTGAGTCATCGCTTCCGTCTGCCGCGGTGATGCTTCAGAAACCCTTCAGTCCTAAAACAATGGCGCGCAGGGTCCGCTCCCTCCTCGACGAAGCGAAGCCTTAATCCACTGGTGCATGCGAAGCAAACTGCGACCCGCCCTCGGTAGGCAGCGTATTCGGCGCCAATGACTGAGGACAGGCATGTGAAACAGGGTCTGCACCGCATACGTCTAACCCTCCAACGATCTGAGAACATTGAACATCGAGGAGTCTGCGTGAAACGACTACAACTGCTGATAGTCGGTTCGGCCGCAGTGCTGGCTGCGGTGATGGTGCAAGGCCAGAGCAATCTGAATGACGAAATCCACGTCGCCAGTGAGCCGTACACTCCCATGCCGGCGGGCGCCATCCGCGTGCAAAGCAACATGGTGGAAGTCGGCGTCGTCGTCCGCGATTCGCGCGGCAAACCCGTGCCCGGCTTGAGGAAGGAAGACTTCGTACTCCTCGATTCCGGCAGGCAACAAACGATTTCTCATTTCAATGTTGAACAGCAGCAGGCCTCCGCTCCCGCCGCGCCGGCGCCGCTGACCCTGCCAGCGGCGCCAGCCCCCGCTGTCGCGCCTCCCACTCGTTACATCGGCTTTTATTTTGACGACAACAATCTGGCGTCAAATGATTTGGTCTTCGCACGCAAGGCCGGCGAAAAGTTCGTCAACACCAGCATGGAGCCCGGCGACAAGGTTGCCGTGTTCACTTCCTCGGCGACCGTCACCCAGAATTTCACTACAGACAAGCCGAAGATCATCGCAGCGATGGAGCAAGTCGTATCGCACCTGCGCAGAGCCGGATATGGCGCGGGCTCCTGCCCTCACATCGAGCCGTATCAGGCGTGGCAGATCGTCCAGAACTGGAATGTCCACTCTCCCGCCTTCGACCTCGCGCTTGCGGAAGCGATCCAGTGCAATTGCACGGCCGGGGATTCCTCTTGCCCTCCCCAGATGGCAAACATGGTTCAAGTGCAGGCGGGCGTAGTGCTGAGCATGGCGGATCAATTCTCGTTGAACACGCTCGGCGTCCTCGGTGACATCATCCGCTATGTTGCCAAAATGCCGGGCAGCAAAATGCTGGTCATGGCCTCCTCCGGTTTTTTTACGCTCTCTAAAAAAGTTCAGATGCAGCAGGACAAACTCGTTGATCAGGCGCTGCATTCTGGAATTCGCATCAACACGCTGGACGCAAAAGGTCTGACTGCCGATTGGCTTGGCGGCAATCCCGCCGATGGACCTCCGATGGCCATGGGCGGAGAGTTGCAGGCCTATGCCGACGAAATCGCCAGTGACGAGCGCAGTGTCTCCAACGACCCCATGGCATTCCTCGCACAGGGAACCGGCGGCACATTTTTTCACAACAGTAATGACCTGGAAGGCGGCGTCCGGCGGATGGTAGCGCTGCCCGAGGTTTCGTACAGCCTCGGTTTTTCGCCGAAAGATTTGAAGGGCGATGGCGCCTACCATTCATTGAAAGTGAGAATTCCAAACAGCAGGGGCTACACCATCGAGGCCCGCCCCGGCTACTACGCGCCGAACAAAGCCAGCCTCGCCCCTGCTGATAGACTTGAGAAATTGAACAAGCAAGTCACGTCCAATGAAGAATTGAAGAACGTGCCTGCCGGAGTGGAAACGAAATCCATCACGCTGGCCACCGGCGAATCGGCGCTGCGGGTCGAAGTCCACGTGGATATCCGCAACCTTCCGTTCAAAAAAGAGAATGGCCGCCACGTCGAGCGGTTGATCTTCATCACCGCGCTCTTTGACGAAAAGAACAAGTTCCTCAGCGGCGTCGAAGGCGTGATGGACATGAACCTGAAGGATGAAACCCTCAGGCTGCTCGATTCCACGGGCGCAAGCGCAAGCGTGACGCTGCAAGCCCCTCCCGGTACCTACCGCCTGCGCCAGGTTATTCAGGAAGCGGTCAGCGGACACATCGCCGCATTCAATACGCCCGTCGAAATTCACTGAGACCCGGAAAAGCAATTTGTTTTAGTTTTAGTTTTTGTTTTGTTTCGTTCTGTTTTGCTCTTCTGGGTTAGTTGTAGGTTGTCATTCTGAGGGGTCCCGACGGTTTTTGTCGGGACGACGAAGAATCCGCTTAAAGTGACTTGGAGTCAGCCAAGGAAGTGGTTTTATTGGTTGAAGTTCTGCGGTCAAGCGCGCGCCTTGGAAATCATTACGTCCCACTTCCCTTGCGCCTTCAGAATCAGCTCGACCGCTTCGCGCACCGCGCCGCGACCGCCGTTTGCGCGCGTCACATAGTGCGCCACGCGCTTCACTTCCGGCGTCGCATTCGCCACGGCAACCGCCAGCCCCACGCGCCGCATGACGGGCATATCCGGCAGATCATCCCCGATGAATGCGACTTCCTCTTCCCGCGCGCCGGTGTGGCGAAGAATTTCCTCATAGACGGGAATCTTCACCGCCTCGCCTTCGTACACAAACTCCATCTTGTTTTCGCGCGCGCGCTGCCGCATCGCTGGCGATTGCCTTCCGGTAATTACTCCGGTGCGGATTCCCGCCTGTGCCGCGATCGTAAGTCCTTGGCCATCGTGCGCATCGAATACCTTCAGCTCCGTCACAGTTCCGTCCGGCTGCGACACAAGACACACGCTTCCATCCGTCAGCGTTCCGTCCGCGTCCATCAGCAGCACGCGGATCTTCGCCGCGCGCCGCCGCACTGCTGCTGTCACCTTCGTGTTCGCCCGTGCCAGATGTTCCTCCGCTCGCTCTTCAGTACAGTTCGCGCGCCAGTGCAAACGTCAGTACAGTTCGAGCGTCCACAGATCGTGCAGATGCACGACGCCGCGGACGCGCTGCGCTTCATCCACCACAACCACCGACGTAATCTTGCGCTGCTCCATCAAGCTGAGCGCTGTGCTCGCGAGCTCGTGCGCGCCAATCGTTACCGGATTGCGCGTCAAGGCTTGCGCTGCTGTCAGCTCCAGCGTCGCGCCCTTCTTGCTCTGCATCAAGCGGCGCAGGTCTCCGTCCGTCACGATCCCCGCGAGCTTCCCTGCTTCGTCGAGCACGGTAGTCATGCCGAGTCCCTTCTTGCTCATCTCGTAGATGATGTCCGGCATCTTCGTCGCTGGCGTGACTCGCGGCAACGCGTCGCCGGAGTGCATCAATGCTTCCACGCGCATGAGCTTCTTGCCAAGCCGCCCGCTCGGATGCAGCGCTGCGAAGTCGGTCTCGCTGAAACCACGGCGCTCGAGCAGCGCGATGGCGAGCGCGTCGCCGAGCGCGAGTGCTGCCGTGGTGGAAGCAGTCGGCGCGAGATTCAACGAGCAAGCCTCTTCCTTCACGCTCACGTCAATCACCGCAGCGCTTGCAGCACCAAGCGACGAGCGCGGCTGGCCCGTCAGCGCGATGATGGGAATCTCCATGCGCTGTAGCGTCGGGATGAGCGCGACGATTTCTTCAGTCTCGCCGCCGTAGGAAAGCGCGACGGCGGCGTCGCCGCGCGCGAGCATTCCGAGGTCGCCGTGCAACGCCTCCGCGGGATGCAGGAAAAAGGATGGCGTGCCCGTGCTCGCAAACGTCGCGGAGATCTTGCGCCCGATAAGGCCCGACTTGCCCATGCCGGTGACCGCGACGCGACCCTTGCACGCAAAAAGAAGATCCACGGCGCGACCGAATGTAGCGTCGAGACGTTTTGCGAGGTCCTCAATGGCGGCGGATTCGATGCGCAGGACGCGGCGCGCGGATTCGAGGCTCATGCGTCGCTCCAGCGGCGGGTGAGCGCGGCGAGTTCGGAAAGACGCGAGAGCAAGCCGCGGAGTTTGTCGAGCGGAAACGCGTTTGTGCCGTCGCTCAGCGCCTTTGCGGGATTGTCGTGCACTTCGAGGAACACGCCATCCACTCCCGCAGCAACGCCCGCGCGAGCGAGCGGCTCAATAAATTCCGGCTGCCCGCCGCTGGACTTCCCTTCCCCGCCGGGAAGCTGCACGGAGTGCGTGACGTCAAAGATCACCGGGTAGCCAAGCTTGTGCATTATTGGAAACGAACGCATGTCTACGACGAGATTCTGGTAGCCGAAAGAAGCGCCGCGCTCGGTCAGAAGAATATTTTTGTTGCCCGCGCTCGTGACTTTCTCAATCGCATTCGCCATTTCCCACGGCGCAAGGAACTGGCCTTTCTTCAGATTCACCACGCGCCCGGACTTTGCCGCCGCAAGAATCAAGTCGGTCTGGCGCGAAAGAAACGCAGGGATTTGCAGAATGTCCGCGACCTCCGCCGCAGGCGCGACCTGCGATGGATCGTGAACGTCGGTGAGAATTGGCAACTTGAATTGGTCTTTGATTTTGCGCAGGATGCGAAGGCCTTCGCCAATCCCCGGCCCGCGATACGAAGAGACTGAGGTCCGGTTGGCCTTGTCGAATGACGCCTTATAGATATATGGCACGCGCAGCTCGGCGGCGATTGCGGCGATGCTCTCCGCCATCTTCATGGCGTGCGCTTCGCTCTCGATTACGCACGGCCCGGCTATCAGCACCAGTGGCGCGTTGCCGCCGATGCGGATGGAGCCAATCGCGATTTCGCGCGTCTGTGTCATCTGAATGGACAAAGCCAAGGGGACAAGACTATGCGGTAAGCGAATCTTTTTCAATGCGGAGAGTCTGCAAAAGCCACGCATTCGGGGGAATGCGGATTAATGCTTTGCAGCGCGGGCGGATTGCGAAGAGGCGACGGAAACCTCACCGGAATCGTGAGAGGCTTCGGTTTTCGCTGGTGGCGCATCACTCAAAACGCGCGAGCGGTTTTGTTTCGTGGCCGACTGCGCCGCGCGGCGCTGATGCTCCTGCGCGGCGCCGATAAACGCCGCGAAGAGCGGGTGCGGGGCGAGCGGCTTGGATTTGAACTCTGGATGGAACTGGCAGCCGAGGAACCACGGATGATCCGGCGCCTCGATGATTTCAACGTATGTTCCGTCGGGAGTTTTTCCGGTGATAAGGAACCCCGCGTCGACGAGCGTTTTTTCGTATTCGCGATTGAATTCGTAGCGATGGCGGTGGCGCTCGCTGATTTCGAGTTTGCCATACGCTCGATGAGCAAACGATCCCGGCTCGATCACGCAGGGCCACGCGCCGAGCCGCATGGTGCCACCCATCTCGTCCACGCCCAAAAGTTCGCGCAGCTTATAAATGACTCGATGAGGCGTCTGAGGATTGCTTTCAGTGGTATCGGCATCCGCGAGGCCCGCAACATCGCGCGCATACTCAACGGTGGCGCATTGCATCCCGAGGCAGATTCCGAAGTACGGCACCTTGCGTTCGCGAGCGTACTGAATCGCGTAAACCATTCCCTGAAGGCCGCGCTTGCCGAAACCACCCGGCACGAGAACTCCATCCACATGAGCGAGGCGCGCAGCGGCGGTTGCCACTGAATCAATCTCTTCAGCCTCAATCCACTCAATCACAGTCCGCTGATTGTGCGCGAGCCCGCCGTGCATCAACGCTTCGCTCAAACTTTTGTACGCGTCGCCAAGCTGCACATATTTTCCCACAACGCCGATTCGCACTTCACCCTGCGGGTTGCGGATGCGCTCGACCAACTCAACCCACGGCTGCATTTTCCGAGGCGGCGCTTCCATGTGAAGAATTTGCAGGATCTGATCGTCCAGCCCTTCGCGCGAGAGTTCGACGGGCACGGCGTAAATCGTGTCCACGTCCTGCGCCGAGATGACACGCGATACGGCGACGTTGCAGAAAAGCGCGATCTTGCTCTTGAGGTCTGCGGAGAGAAAGTGATCGCTGCGGCAAAGCAAAATGTCCGGCTGAATTCCGATGTTCAGCATTTCCTTCACGCTGTGCTGCGTGGGCTTGGTCTTCAGCTCGCCGGCGGTAGGAATGAACGGGACGAGAGTGACGTGCACGAACACTGTGTTTTCAGGGCCGAGCTCAAGCCGCATCTGCCGGATCGCTTCAAGAAACGGCAGCGATTCGATGTCGCCAACCGTCCCGCCGATTTCGACGATGACAATGTCCACGTCGTCGGCAACTTTGCGGAAGGCGGCTTTGATTTCGTCGGTCACGTGCGGGATCACCTGCACGGTTTTGCCGAGATAATCGCCGCGGCGCTCCTTCGAGATGATGGACTCGTAGATGCGGCCGGTGGTCCAGTTGTGGTCGCGCGTCAGCTTGGTGGAAGTGAAGCGCTCGTAGTGGCCGAGATCGAGATCGGTCTCCGCGCCGTCATCGGTCACGTAAACTTCGCCGTGTTGATAGGGCGACATCGTGCCGGGGTCAACGTTCAGATAGGGATCGCACTTCTGAAGGGTGACCTTGAGGCCGCGGCTTTCGAGAATTGCTCCGATGGAGGAAGCGGAAACGCCTTTGCCGAGAGAGGAGACGACACCGCCGGTAACAAAAACATACTTCGGGCGCTGCGCAGGCGTCGATGAATTCATTCTTATATTTTCAGTGTGTACGTCCGACTACCACGGAGGTACAAAACATTATGCGCTTGAAGGAGGCGGCTGTCAAATTCCGCACTGAGAAATTCTTAAATCAATTTGGGCGCGCATTCATATCTCGCAAGAGTTTTTCCGCCGCCTCAAGCGCGGGATCGCGTTTCTGCTGTAAATCCGCGATGGTGGGCGCGACGGTGAGATCCGGGATCACGCCATCGCCTTCCAGTTTGCGTCCCTTGGGCGTGAACCACAGAATTTGGCTGACCTCGAGAACGCCGCCGCCTTTCATCTTATGATTGCCGGAGATGCCGATGACGCAGCCGCACGTCTGGCTGCCGATAATTTTGGCGCGTCCAATCTCCTGCAGGCCGCCGGAAAAAATCTCGCTCGAGCTGCCGGTGCGCGTGTCCGTGAGAATAACCACCGGCCCTGCGTACTGCTGGTCGCCATCCCTGCCCACTTTGAATTCCCGCTGATGTGATTTGTCGTTTCCTGATGCCGGCCCGCCTGACGGGAAGGATGACTCCGCCTCCGCGATATCTTTCCGGTTCATGGTTTTGGACAATACAGTTTTCTGGTTAAGCAAAAATCCTGCAATCGCGGCGAGGATGTCCGACCGGCCTCCGCCATTCCATCGAAGGTCCACGATTAAGCCGGGCGCGTTGTGAAACCCGGCGAGCGCATCGCGGAATTCCTTGTCCACCTTGGGCTGGAAGCCGTCGAAGCGAAGATACGCATCACCCGAAGGCAATAGATGTGAGCGAACGTCGGGAGGAAGAGGCAGCACGCCGCGAGTGACACCCACGTCAAAGTTTGTTCCATCGGCGCGCTGCAACGACAGCTTTGTCTCCGCGTTTGACGGGCCAGCCAACACGCTTGCGATCACGCGCACGCGCGTGATGCGTTCAGTGGAAGAGACCGGCACCTTGGCGGTGTTTTCCGCGATGATGTCCGCGACCGGGCGGCCGTTCACGGAAATAAGAATCATGCCGGGCTCGATGCCCGCGTGCGCGCCGCCGGAATCCGGGTAGACGTATGTGACGACAACTTTGCCGTCTATCTCCTGAAGAAGAATGCCGGTGGTGACGCCCTGAAACTTCTGGCGGTTCTCCCACTGCTCGGGCGTGCTGAACCGCGTGTGCGCGTCGTGCAGTTCGCCGGCCATGCGATTCACAAGTGCGTAGTAATCCGCGTCGCTTTTCACCTGATCAACCTGCGGGCGATAGCGGTCGTGAACTTCCTGCCAGTTCACGCCATGAAATTCGGGGTCGTAGTAAGTGTCCCGGATTTCTTTCCACACATTCTCGAAGACTTCCACGCGGTCATTGGGAGAAAGCTCCTTCGCGGATTCGGAGTCATCCGGTGCAAACGCGAATGGAATCGCGGAGTGCCGCGCGAAGCCGGAAGTCGAGAGAAGAATTCCGGCGCCGGCGAGCAGCAGTGCGGACAGCGCGTAACGAAAATGTCGAAGAGTGGCGGGGCGCTTCATCATTTGTCTGGGTCCTTTTTACGGAACGTTATTCAAGGGATTGCTCGCGGATGAGTTTTTCAACGCGAGCCACATCCTCGGGGACGTCCACGCTCACGGAATCGTGCGTCGTTTCCGCGACGCGAATCTTGTAACCGTTTTCGAGCCAGCGCAATTGCTCGAGTTGCTCGAGGCGCTCGAGTTCGCCGGGTGGAAGCGTTTCGTATTCAAGCAGCGCGTCGCGCCGGTATGCGTAAAGCCCGAGATGCTTCCAATGCCGCGCGTGGACCTTTCCGGCTGTATCACGCACCCACGGAATCGGCGCGCGTGAAAAATAAAGCGCGTTGCCGTCGAAATCGAGAACGACTTTGCAAATGTTGGGGTCCATGATATCGGCGGGATTCTTCAACGCGACGGCAAGAGTCGCGAGCGCGATGGAATCTTCGCCCGCGATGCAATCAGCGAGTGCATCCACGGCTTCGGGCGCGATGAGCGGCTCATCACCCTGCACGTTGATAAAGATGTCCGCGTGATTGGAAACCGCGACCTCGGCGATGCGCGATGTGCCGGAGAGATGATTGGGCCGCGTCATGATGGCTTCACCGCCAAATGCTTTGACGGCGGCGCGGATGCGTTCGTCATCCGTGGCCACAACTACTTTCGCGATTCGCTTGGCCCGGCTCACCCGCTCCCACACGCGCTGGATCATACTTTTCCCCGCGATGTTCACGAGCGGCTTGCCCGGGAGCCGCGTGGCGGCGTAACGCGCTGGAATTACGGCCCAAATTGCTGGGGATTCGGCGGCCACTGGTGCGCTCCTTCGAGTCTGCTTCGGAAAAGAGATGCTACCACAAGGCAATCTCTGTTTCGTTGTGGGGCGCGGGGGTGACCAACCAGGAAAAATAAAGAAGGGTATTGCATTGAGATAGGGCGGTGGTAGAATCCGGTTACGTAAGCAATCCTGGATAGCCGCAGCCACTGCCAACGGGCAGAGGAGGGGCGGTGAGAATAAAAGGTCTGCAACTTAAGATTTCATTCCTCCTTGTAGTGCTTTGTGCGTTTTGCCTCCTGATTCCCGCGTTCGGCCAATCCCAACAACTATCTTTGACCAAACCACCAGAGGCTCCAGGTCCGGACCCGAAGCAGAAACCGCTGATTTCTAAGACGGAGTTGGTCCTCGTCAACACTACGGTGACGGATCCCTACCGGCGGCTTGTCACTGGACTGGAAAAAGATAACTTCGCGCTCTTCGAGGACGGAGTGGAGCAAGAGGTCACGAAATTCTCGAGCGAAGACGTGCCGGTTTCCATCGGCGTGGTATTCGACATGAGCGGCAGCATGTCGGACAAAGTGGGCAAGGCGCGACAATCGGCGATTCAATTCTTGAGGACCGCGAACCCGCAGGATGAGTTCACGCTGGTGAGCTTCAACGAGCGCGCGGAATTGACGAGCCGGTTTACGTCAAGCGTGGAGGATTTGCAGACGCGCATGATGTACACCGTGGCGCGCGGCCGCACGGCGCTGTTGGATGCGGTGTACCTGGGACTCTCGCAGATGAGGAGCGCGCACAACGCCAAGAAAGCGCTGCTGATCATCTCCGATGGCGGCGACAACCACAGCCGGTACAACGAGCACGACGTCCGCAATTTCGTGAAAGAGGCGGACGTCCAGATTTACGCGATGGGAATTTTCGATATGCCGGGATACGCGAAGACGGATGAAGAGCGCGAAGGCCCCTCGCTTCTCGCCGAGCTTTGCGATCTGACGGGCGGGCGCGTCTTCAAAGTGGATAACATGGATGATTTGCCGGACATCGCCACCAAGATTGGAATGGAACTTCGGAACCAATATGTTCTGGGATATGCGCCAAGCAACAAAACCTCAGATGGCCGCTGGAGAAAGATCAAGGTCAAAGTGCATCCTCCGCGCGGACTTCCGCCGCTCACGGTCTATTCGCGGACCGGATACTTCGGCCCGGATCACTAAGCCCGGTCGCCTCCTCCTTTTCAGCGCGATAGTAATTGGGATGGTAGCGGTGTGTGCGGGGACGCCGCTGGCGGGACGTTTCGGATTGAACTTGTGAGATTCCCGAGCATCCACTGTACGAAGGGCCAGTGAAGACTGCGCGCCACACAACGCAAAGAAGGCGTTGCTCATCATATTGAGTGAGAGCCATAATGGGTGGTACTGAATCAATGAATGCAAAAGCAAAGCTCGTCCGGTTTGCAGCGCTAAGCGCGGCGCTGATCATCGTTGCGTCGGCGTGCGTGTGGACGGGCGGTGCGCGAGCGCAGCAAATCGGGCAGGCGCCTCCGCCACCAACAAAGAAAAAGGCGGACCTTTCCACGACGGTGGACATGGTCGTGCTTCACGCGGTTGTAATTGACAAGCACGGAACATTTATCAACAACCTGCCGGCGGGTTCTTTCCGCGCATTCGAGGACAAGATCGAGCAGCAACTGCGCGTCGCCAAGCAAGAGGACATGCCCGTGAGCGTGGGGCTGGTGATTGACAACAGCGGAAGCATGCACGACAAACGCGCCAAGGTGAACGCGGCGGCGCTGACCTTCGTGCAGTCGAGCAACCCGAACGACGAGGCGTTCGTCGTCAATTTCAACGACGACTTCTACATTGATACGCAGGGTGATTTTACAAGCGACATGAAGGACATGAAAGATGCGCTGGAGAAAATTGACGCCCGCGGAAGCACGGCGCTCTACGACGCGATCATCGGTTCGCTGGACCACCTGAAAAAGGCGCACAAGGATAAGCGCGTGCTGCTGGTGGTGACCGACGGGCAGGACACCGCGAGCCGGACCACGCTGGCAGGTACAATTGAGGAAGTACAGCACTCGGACGTTTTGATTTACGCGGTCGGAGTCTTCGCGAAAGACGAGAAGGGGTCCACGGTGCGCCGCGCGCGGAAGGCGCTGGAAGATTTGGCGGGAGCGTCGGGCGGGCTGGCGTATTTCCCGGAAGAAGTGAGCGACACTACAGAAATCTGCATGCAGATCGCGCACGACATCCGCAATCAGTACACGCTGGCGTATTACCCCTCAAATTTCAAATTGGATGGAACCTTCCGGACTGTCCAGGTGGAAGCGAATTCACCAAATGGCGGAGGCAAACTCGTCGTGCGCACGCGTCCCGGCTACTATGCGAAGTTGACGGGCACGAAGCACAATTGAGCCTCGGACTCTTCTCTTCTGTTATTTTTTGTTGACCCACCTGACTGGCGACAGTCAATTCACAACGGAGTTTGGTTTGACCCTGCGATGCGACTGCGAGTACGATGCGCTCGCAGTCGGCCAGCTTCGCTAATTGTGAAAAGGGCTGCACGGAGGGTTCCCCATGTTTTGCAGCGCGTGCGGTGCGCAGGTTCAGGAGACAAACAGATTTTGCCCGGCGTGCGGGCGCGCAATGTCGCAAGCGTCGCCGGCAGCGTATGCCGCGCAACCGGGGACAGGCGGGGCGCCCATTCGGAGAATTCATTACGGAGGGTTCTGGATCCGGTTCATCGCCTCTGTCGTAGACGGGTTGATCATCTCAATCCCCTTGTCGTTTGTTGTAATTATGACAGTCGGTGTGTTTGGCGGGGCGGCTGCGATTCACTTTCACGATCTTTTTCACGGAGATCCGGAGCGATTTCTCCCAAGGCTCTTTGAATTTATTCCTGCCTTTATCGGATTCTTCTTTCTAATCGTAATAATCAGCATGGCTGCGCACTGGCTGTACTATGCGATGTTGGAAAGCTCCTCTCGTCAGGCCACTGTGGGAAAAATGATATTCAACCTGCGTGTGACGGATATGGCAGGCAATCGAATTTCATTCGGCCGGGCTACGGGAAGATACTTCGGGAAAGTGGTGAACGGCTTTGTTCCACTCGCGATTGGTTACATAATCGCGGGATTCACGGAGAAAAAGCAGGCGCTGCACGATTTCATCGCGGCGACTGTGGTGATGTATAACGAGTGAGACTGATTCCTCACCGCTCTTACAATAATTCCTCGGATTCTTCAGAAGAACCATCGATCAATTTGTAATCCATTCGGAAAAAACAGAATTGCCCTAAATCGTGGGCGCTATGCGTTTGCGATGGCGCTGAGAAAACTCGATCCGTGAGGGATTGCGCCGCCGAAATTCTCGGCGATTGTCTGGCCCATGTCGGCGAGAGTCTGTCGCGTGCCGAGTGCAACGCCTTTGCGTCCGCCCACGCTGTAGGTGACGATGGGAACGTATTCGCGCGAGTGGTCCGTGGTTGCCCAGCGCGGATCGGGATCGCAACCATGATCCGCGGTGATCATCAGGAGATCCGTCGGCCCGAGCTTGGGGAGAAACGCGCCGAGTAGCAGATCGAATTCTTCAAGTGACTTCGCAAAACCTTCCACGTCTTTCCGATGGCCGTAGAGCATGTCGAAATCAACCAGATTGGCGAAGATGAGTCCGCGTGACTGCGCGGTGAGCGCTGCGGTTATTTTTTCCATTCCATCGGTGTTGTTTTTTGTCGTCGCGTAGTTCTCTACCCCGCGGCCGTTGTAGATATCATGAATTTTTCCGATGCCGAATACCGGAACGCCGCGATCCTTCAACACATCGAGGAGCATGGGCTTCGGCGGCTCCACGGCGTAATCGTGGCGCCGCTCCGTGCGGCGGAACTTTCCGGGCGTGCCGGTGAACGGGCGAGCGATCACGCGGCCGACTTTGTGCGGCCCATCAAGCAACTTCCGCGCGATTTCACACATGCGATAAAGCTCAGCGATGGGAATCACATCTTCGTGCGCGGCAATTTGAAAAACGCTATCACCGGACGTGTACACGATGGGATATCCGGTGCGCACGTGCTCTTCGCCAAGCTCCTTGATAATTTCCGTGCCCGAGGCGGGCTTGTTGCCGAGCGTCTTGCGGCCGATTGCTTTTTCAAATGGCTGCATAATTTCTGGCGGAAAACCTTTCTTGTAAACGGGAAATGCCTGGTCGAGCCAGATGCCCGCCATTTCCCAGTGGCCTGTGGTGGTGTCTTTTCCGGGGGAATGCGTCGCGCCTTTTCCGAAGCAACCGATGGGCGCGGCCGGCGGATCGAGATGCGCAAGCGGCGCGATATTCCCAAGACCGAGTCGCATAAGATTCGGCAGACGTAGCACGCGCGATTCTGTAATGTGACCGAGCGTCGTGCGGCCAACGTCGCCGTAATCGGCAGCGTCAGGAAGCGGGCCGATGCCGACGCTATCAAGAACAATCCAGATGACTCGGGAAAAGGGTCCCACAATTCGCCTCAAATTCCTGGCGCCCCCAGCATTCGGAGCCAGCGCCTTCCGAAAAACCAACTCTACCACAACGCCAAAAACTCAGCCGCGTGGAGCAGAGGCTGAAAATGAGCCAATTCGGAGTTGCGAAGCAGAAATGTTTCACGTGAAACAATTCGCACCTCAATATTCACAAAATGTTTCACGTGAAACAATTTAATCACGCCGTTGGGCGAAAATGTTTCACGTGAAACATTCTGGGTAGAATCTGCACACAAATGAGAAGAGTGGAATTCGAATGGGACTTCCGCCGAATACTGTCCAATTGCAATCATCCGAATGACATACGATTGATTCCGCGTGATTATGGAACTTTCCATTCGAAATGCCCGTATCATAGAGACGGAGGACCTCTAAATGGCGACGGAGCAAAGACCGCGGCGCGGTCATTTGGGAGCTGCGATCGTCCTGATCGCATTGGGAGTGGTGCTGCTGGTGATGATCCGGCGGCCGGATTTTGATCCGTGGAGAGCTCTTCACAATTTTTGGCCACTGATCCTGATTTTTATCGGACTGGGAAGCCTTTTCGACCACATGATGAACAGGAACAACCCGCAGCGAGGTGGGAGCGGGTGGATTTCAGGGACGGCCATCGCGCTGGTTGTGCTGGTGTGTCTCTTCGCATTCTTTGCGCGGGGGCCACACCCGTGGCATTTGTTCGACCACATTTCGGGTTCAGGAAGAGTCCAACACTCGGCGCATATTGAAGAAAAGCAAGGCGCGGAATCAGTGGTGACGAAGATTGAAATGCCCGCCGGAACATTAAGTATTGAAGGAGGCGCCAATCAACTGCTGAATGCGGATTTTACCTACACGGATGACATGGGAGAGCCAAAAGTAGATTACAGAATGAGCGGGAAGAGCGGACGGCTCGAAATTACGCAGCACGAGCATAGCGGCATCCATTTCGGCAGCGGGCATGACGAATGGAAACTCAGATTTGGCGACGTGCCGATGGAGCTGGAAATTCAAATGGGCGCGGGAGAAGGACAACTGGAATTGCAGCGCATGGATTTGTCGAGGTTAAAGATTGAAATGGGCGCGGGTGAAGTCACCGTGAATCTGAATGGCGATCACAAAAGAGACCTGTCGGTTGATATTCAAGGGGGAGTGGGAAGCGCAACGATTCGTTTGCCGAAGGATGTCGGCGTTCAAGTTCGCGCGTCAGGCGGCATCGGGTCCGTTGATTACGGAGGGCTGCGAGAAGAAGCTGGCGCGTATGTGAATGATGCGTACGGGAAATCCCGGGTCACAATCCGAATGAATATTGAAGGCGGCGTGGGAGAGATAAGGTTGATTCAGGAGCACTGAGCGATTCCCGCGCGGCAGAACAAATCCGAATGCTAATCAACTTGGCGCGGAATTCACTTCATTTGGCGTGATTCACACGCACTCATTTTCCGCCTGTATTCCACGATTTTGCCGGGGCTTGCATCAGGACGTATAATTTAGGGTTTAGCTGTGCGGTTGGGACCGCGCAGGGAGACCTCGCGCTTGCCGGCAACTACATCCACAACCAAGAGGACGAGCGCCGCCGCCGAAGAGCGCGAAGTCATCCGTGTGCGCGGGGCGCGCGTGCACAACCTGAAGAACATCAGCTTTGAAATCCCACACAACGCAATCACGGTGGTGACGGGCGTATCCGGCTCGGGGAAATCGAGTCTGGCGTTCGACACGATTTACGCCGAGGGGCAAAGGCGATACATCGAGTCGCTATCGGCGTACGCACGGCAATTCCTCGAGCGTATCGAAAAGCCCGACGTGGACGAAATCACGGGCATCGCGCCTGCCATCGCGATCCGGCAGAAGAATTCCACGCGCAATCCTCGATCCACGGTGGCGACGGCGACGGAGATCTACGATTACCTGCGGTTGCTCTACGCTCGGGCGGGCGTCACGATTTGTACGAAGTGCGGCGCGGAGGTGCGGCGCGACACGATGGACGAGATTGCGGCGCGCGTGCTGGCGCTTCCCGCGGGGCGCCGGTTTTCAGTGCTGTACAAACTGCGCCTGCCTGACGCACCGCGAAAACCGGGAACACGCAAGGCCGCCAAACCCTCGAGCGATGCTGTGAAGCAGGCTCTTTCAGAATTGCAGAAGCGCGGTTTTAACCGGCTCTATCAGGATGAGAGGACATTTGAATTTTCCGCGCCGGAGACATTGCTGGAAATTGATTTCGCAAAACCGGTCTTCGTCCTGGTGGACCGGCTGGCGGTGGCACCGGATTCGCGGGCGCGGCTGGTGGACTCGATTGAGATTTGCTACCGCGAGGGCGGCGGCGAGGCGATTCTGGAATTTGCGGCTGATGAATCCGCCGCAAAAAGCAAAACGCCGGAGCAGCTCACATTTAACGAGCGCTTTGAGTGCAAGAACTGCGGCGAGGTGTATCAGGAACCGGAGCCGCGTCTTTTTTCGTTCAACAATCCGGCGGGCGCGTGTCCGCGCTGCCAGGGATTCGGAAACACGATTGACTTCGATTTGAACCTGGTCATACCGGACCAGAGCAAGACGATTGACGCCGCGCCGATTGAGCCGTGGACGAAACCCAAATTCCGCGGGCTTCAGCAGGAAATGAGAAAGTATGCGCGTGCAAAGGGGATTCCCACGGACGTGGCGTTTCGCAGTCTCTCCGCCGAGCACCGCGCGCTAATTCTCGATGGCGATCCCAAGGCCGGGTATCCCGGCGTCAAAGGATTCTTCAGCTGGCTCGAGCGCAAGAAATACAAATTGCACATCCGCGTGTTCCTGAGCCGGTACCGCGGTTACGCGATCTGCCCGGATTGTAATGGCACGCGGCTGCGTTCCGAAGCTCGCGCGGTAAGAATTCAGGGCAGGGCGATCACCGAGGTGTGCGCGCTGAGCGTAACGCAAGCGCGCGAGTTTTTTGCTTCGCTCACGCTTGGCGAGATGCAGGCAAAAATCGCGGACAAGGTGCTTGAAGAAGTCCGCCGAAGGCTGAAGTTCCTTGATGAAGTGGGGCTGGATTATCTAACGCTCAACCGGCTGACTTCAACTCTTTCGGGCGGCGAGGCGCAGCGGATTCAGCTTGCGACCTCGCTCGGGTCACAACTTGTCGGCGCGCTTTATGTTTTGGACGAGCCTTCGATCGGTCTGCACCCGCGAGATACGAACAGGCTGATCCGCATCCTGGAATCGCTGCGCGACCTGGGAAACACGATCCTGGTTGTGGAACATGATCCCGACACGATTCAAGCGGCGGACTATATTCTCGACCTCGGGCCGGGCGCGGGTGAATTCGGCGGACGAATTCTTTTCGCGGGGCCGCGCGAGGATTTGTATAGCGACTCAAATTCGATCACCGCGCGCTACCTGACCGGCGAGGCGCGGATTCCCGTGCCTTCCGTGCGGCGGCGTCCGAATGGACGGTTCCTGCGCATCTTCGGAGCGCGAGCGCACAACCTGCAAACCATTGACCTGATGATTCCGCTCGGGACGATGACCGCAATCACGGGAGTTTCCGGGTCGGGCAAATCCACGCTGGTGTACGACGTGCTGTTCAAGGCGCTGCAGGCGAAGAAGATTGGACAGCGATTCAAAGATGTTTGCGACCGGATTGAAGGCGACGCGCAAATCACCGAGGCGGTGGTCGTGGACCAGTCTCCGATCGGGAGAACGCCGCGGTCGAATCCGGCGACGTATATGAAGGCGTTCGATGGAATCCGAGAGGTGTTCGCGGATACGCCGGACGCGAAACGGCGAGGATTTTCGCCGGGGCATTTTTCCTTCAACATCCCCGGCGGGCGCTGCGATACGTGCGAGGGCGACGGGACGGTGACAGTAGAGATGCAATTCCTCGCCGACATTGAATTGATCTGCGAAGAGTGCAAAGGGACGCGGTTCAAATCGTCGGTGCTGGAGGTGAAGTACCGGGAGCGCAACATCCACGAAGTGCTGCAGCTCACGGTGCGCGAGGCGATCACATTTTTCGCGGGCGTGCCGAAAGTAATTTCGCGGCTGAAGATACTCGACGAGGTCGGGCTGGGATATTTGCGGCTGGGGCAATCCGCGACGACGCTCTCGGGCGGCGAGGCACAACGCCTGAAGCTGGGGGCGCATCTCACGCAGCAGGACGTCAGCGGGTTCCTTTACATTTTTGATGAGCCGACGACGGGGCTGCACTTCGACGACATCCAGAAATTGCTGGCGGCGTTCCGCAAGCTGCTGGAAGGCGGCGCTTCGGTGCTGGTGATCGAGCACAACCTGGACATGATTAAATCCGCTGATTGGGTGATTGACCTCGGACCTGAAGGCGGAGACAAGGGCGGACGCGTGGTCGCGACGGGAACGCCGGAGCAAGTGGCGCGGAACGCGCAGTCGCACACGGGAAAATACCTGGCGCGCGCGCTGACGAACGGCCACAAAAACAACTCCAAGAATGGCGGTAAGGGCGCGAATGGGAAAAATGGCGCGGGGCGCGCGCCCGCCCAGCGAGGTCCGAGCGGAGCATGAGGCGAGCGGGCGTAGCGGCGTTAGTGTTTGCGGCTTTCGGGCTTGTCGCGGGAGATTCCGCGGCGCAGACAATCTTGCAGCCGGGCACGACGCCACCGCCGAAGCCTCTGACAAACGATTCGCGACTGGCGGACGCGCAAAAAGCCGCCGACCAGGGAGACTACGCGCGTGTGGCAACTATACTTTCGGATTTTCTGAAGGACCACGCAGAGAGTGCCGCCGCGCATTTCCAACTGGCATTTGCGTATGGCGAACTGAAGCGCCCAGTAAATTCTATTGCCGAATACCGCCGAGCGGTAGAAATTGATCCGACATTTGCGACCGCGTTTATGAATCTCGGGTTGACCCTGCTCGACCGCGGTGACAACGCGGGAGCGGCGACTGCTCTTTTGCGCGCGGCGGAATTAATGCCGGGGCAGGCGAAGCCGCGGTACCTCGCGGGCCTGGCGCTCGAGCGCAGCGGGAAATTACCGGAGGCGTTGCCGCAGTACGAACAAGCGGGCGCGATTGACTCGAAGAGTTACGACATCAACTTCCGCTGGGGACTGACACTGGTGCGAGTGGGACGCGCGGCGGAGGCAGAGGAGCGCCTGCGCGCAGCAATCGCTCTGCGGCCGGATTCCGCGCCCGCGCATCTCGCGCTCGCAAGCGCGTTACTCGATGAAAAGAAAAGTGATGCCGCAGCGGCCGAGCTAACGGAATACTTGAAACGCAGTCCAAACGACGCGAACGCGCGAATGCAACTTGCCTCCGCCCTGAATGATGCGGGCAAGCCGGCGGAGGCGCTCGCCGAACTGGACCGCGCGGACGCAATC
>JBGPHM010000027.1:0-50990 GCA_041484365.1 Terriglobia bacterium
CGCGCGGCAAGCGGAAGAAGCGAATTAGCTATGGCGACCGCTCCCAACATCCCCGATTCGCCCATCGCGTGGATCGCATTCGATCCGGCGTCGCTGCGGGTGATCGAGTTGGCGCGCAAAGTCGCGCCGACGGCGACCACTCTGCTGATTACTGGCGAAAGCGGAAGCGGCAAGGACCATCTCGCGCGGATCATCCACGAACTCGGGCCGCGGCACGACGCGCCATTCCTGAAAATTGATTGCGCGAGCCTTCCGACTGAACTCGTGGAATCAGAGCTTTTCGGGCACGAGCGCGGCGCATTCACGGGAGCCGTCGAGAGGAAGCTGGGTCGGCTGGAGTTGGCCTACGGCGGAACGATTGTTTTGGATGAAGTGGCGGCGCTAACGACAGGCATTCAATCGAAGTTGATGCGAGTTCTCGAAGAGAGAAATTTCGAGCGGCTGGGCGGAACGGAAACTTTGCGGCTGGATGCGCGGCTGATTGCGCTGACGAACGCGGTGCTGCCGCAACTCATCGCGGCGGGACGATTCCGCGAGGATCTTTATTTCCGGCTGAACGTGGTGAGCATTCATCTGCCGCCGCTGCGCGAGCGCCGCGCGGACATCATTCCGATTGCGGAACATTTGCTGGCGCGGCTCGGCCCGCTGCACGGGCGCAAGAGCGCGCAGCTCTCGCCCGAAGCGAAGCAGGCGCTGCTCTCCTATTTCTGGCCCGGGAATATTCGTGAGCTAAAAAACGTTCTCGAGCGGGCGCTGATTTTCGGCAAGACGCGGGGTGAAGTGCTGGGCGTGGAAGACTTGCCGGAGAACGTGCAGGTCTATTTGACGGGAGCGCCGCACGGTTCGTCCAAGCTGCGATCGTTGGAAGAAGTTGAACGCGAAACGATTGCAGCGACGCTCGAAGCGACACACTACAAAATCACCAAAGCTGCGGAAATCCTCGGAATCAGCCGCAAGACACTGCTCGACAAACGCAAACGTTACGGCCTGGAATGAAAATCCATTTTGTTTTCCTGGGCAAGACACGCCGCGCGGAATGCCGCGCAATGGTCGAAGACTACGCGGCGCGAATCAAGCGAACCGCTGAAATCGAGATCACTGAGGTGCGCGAAGATTCCGCCGCTCTCAAACGGCTGAAGTTTGCGGCGAGCGCGACGATTGTGCTGCTCGACGCCGCAGGAAAGCCGCAGACATCGGCGGAGTTCGCGCGATGGCTCGGACGCGAACGCGACCGCGGGGCGCGCGAGATCGTATTTCTTTGCGGCGGCGCGGAAGGTTTTCCTGAGGCACTGCGCAAGCAAGCGACGAGCAAACTGTCACTCTCATCGCTCACGATGCCACATGAGCTGGCGCGCGTGGTCCTCGCCGAACAGGTCTATCGAGCATTCGCCATCCTCGCCGGGCACCCCTATCCGAGATAGACTGACCAATTGACAGTGCTTGGCTTATATTATTCTTAGACGGGTAGCGATGTAGGTGTCGTGCTTACATGAATCAAGTAAAAAGCCTTTGGAATGATTTTGCGAGACTTGGCTTTGCGCGGGCCCTCCGAAAATCAATTACCCTTATACTCACTCTTCTAGCTTTCGCAGCGATTGCCATTTGCCAGTCCGGCGGTCAAACCGCGCGGATGGACATCCCATCTTATTCAGCAAGAGCCACGACTATTTATGTAGGGAAATCTGCATCTTCACCAAATGGGAAGCGAGTCGTCAGCATTGGTGCGCCAAATTTCGATACTGACGATCACCCAGCCAGAGTGACAGTGCACACGGAACGCGGCGAATGGAATACGACCATACGGTTCGGCCTGGACACGGAGATTCTGTGGAGTCCTGATTCGGAGTCGTTTGCTGTGACAGGAAGTTGTTGTGGCGCCGCCGGACAATATGAGACTGACGTGTTCGATTTAACCGGTGGTCGTCTCAAGGTGGTTAGGCTCACGATCCTCATTGAAAGAGCATTTGGACACCCTGTCGCTTGTCGGATGCCGGAGCCCCCGAATGTGGGAGCCATCAAATGGCTGGTGCCTTCCAAGAAATTACTCGTTGCTGCCGAGATCATTCACCACTCGAATTGCGATAGTTTTGGGACGTTCAGGGCTTATGTCGTGGACTTGGCCGGACCTCTAGTCATCCGATCATTCAACCAGATCAAAGCAAGGAAGCTGTATGGTGAAGATTTAGGAGAGGAACTTGCTCAAGCAGATGATACTTGTATTCGCGATCCGAAATCGTGTTGGGTCGGTTCCAACCATAAAAAGCAGGCGCGGTAAGGGGCTGGAATCATTGATTGAGGAAAACCGTATGTCGAGTTTCGGTTAAGGAGTGGAGAGGTCGATGAGTATTTGGATTTGGGCGCTGATTGTTGTCGTCGTGGTGGCGGCGTTCATCGCCGTCTTGGGAAAGAAAGAGGATCTTTCCGACATGTCGGAAGAGGAATTCGAGGCGGAGGCGAAGCGTAGCTCGATGATTGGCGCGGGGGTGGCGGAGCTGCACAAAGCGTTTCAGCCGAACCGGGTGAAGCAGGTCGTCGAAGAGAAGCTTCGCGCAAAAGAGGTGAGGAGTTTTTCGGGGGACAAACCTCACGGGCCGGAGGACGAACATGCGCCGAAATCATGAATTGGCGAGTGGGTGCGAGAGTGCTCAGACTTCAAGACCGATGGAGCGCATGAGCTTGAGGGCGTTGCTCGTCTGAACGATGCCTGGGTAGACGCGGTAGTCGAAGCGAAGTTCGTTGTTCTTCAAGCTGTCCTGGAAATGAAAATTCTCAGCTTTCAAGTTCAAATCCCCGGCCATCTGCGTGAGCGCCAGATCGTGTGTGGTGATCAGCCCGATCGCGCCGCGTGTGACGAGGCTCCTGACTACCGCTTCCGCGCCCGCGTGGCGGTCGTGCGAATTGGTGCCGCCAAGAAGTTCGTCGAGGAGGAACATGACGGGTAGAGCGCCCTTGGTCATTTCGACGATTAGCTTCAGACGCGTGATTTCGGCGTAGAAACGGGACACGCCGCCCTGGAGCGAGTCCAGCACACAGATTGAAGCGGCTACGGCGAGGCGCGACATGCGGAGGCGCTTTGCGCACACAGGCGCTCCGCACTGAGCGAGCACGGCATTGATCCCGATCGAACGGACCAAGGTGCTTTTTCCGGCCATGTTGGGGCCGCTGATAATCATGAGGCGCATTTTGCCGCCGAGACGCACATCGTTACGGACCGCGCTCGATTCCGGCAGCAGAGGGTGCGCAAGGCCATCCGCGTCAAAGAGAGCTTCACCGGGCGCGAATTCAGGGAAAACGCACGCGGGATGCTCGTAGGAATAGTTGGCAAGCGCGCAAAGGGTTTCGGCTTCTCCGACGGAGGCGAGCCAACCGCGCATCGCATGCCCATACTTGCCGCGCCAGACTTCGATGGCGATTGAGAACTGCACCGACCAAAAAAGAAACGGGTCGACGGCGGCGAGAACCAAATTCCGGCGGGACTCCAGGGCTTCGATGAGCCGCTTGAGCTTCCGCATGAGGCGCGGGGGCGGACTCCCGGCTACGCCGAGCGAGAATTGCAGGCCCGTCAATTTTGGGGCGGAGAACTTTTCTTGCTCGATGAGCGCGAGTACGCCGGCAAGGAGACCAAGTTCAGCGGCCATCGTAGGGGCGGGAGCACGGCCAGCGAGGCGCTGCTTGAACCGGGAATTGAAAACTGAATTTACAACGCTGGCGACAAGGGCCAGCGGCCACAAACCCCACGCCCACCATGCAACCAGACCGAAAAGCCAAAGGGCAGCGAGAAGAAAGGCTGCGACCTTTATGGCGGCAGTTTGCAAAGCGGGGCCGGCTTCCGCCCAGGTTGTCAGCGAATCCGGATGAACATCGGAGCGGACTTCTTCCCCGAAAATCGCCAAAGCTTCGCGAAGGTCGAGGCGAGGGCGCAGCTCGGTGACGGCGGTCTGTCGCGCAAGGATTTCATCGAAGGGGGCGGGGCGCAGCAGCCACTCCGCAAGAATATTTTGGCCGACGCTGGTGCGCGCGGTGCAGAGGAGCTCAAAGAGCGAGCCTTTGCCGAATATGTCGAGATCGCGCGCGTAGGGATGCTTGGGATCGAGGAAGGCGTCGCCCGTTTCGCCAGCACCCATCCAGCCGTCTTTGAGGCGTGCTTGGCCGCGTTCATAGAACGCAATTACTCGTGCGGACTTTTGAAGGGACGCAAGCACGCGGGAATGAAAAGCATTCAACAGGACAAAAGCAAAGAAGGGGGCGAAAATCCAGGCGATGGAGATTGTGCGGTATGCCAGGGCCCACACAAGGAGAGCGACGAATGCGGCGGCGATCGCCAACTTCGCGATGCCGCACCTTGAATGGCGCTGCTGAAGCTGAGCCTGAACGACCCGCTGAGCTTCGATGCGGCGGGAATACTCCGCCTGCGATGAATCGGTTGCCGCGATGGAATCCACAGGCGAAATACTATACTGGTTGTGGTTGGCGGCGCGAGCGGGGGCGGCTTGACGTTTGAGCGGCGGGCTTGCACACTTCTCAAGTTTCCTTTGGTGAGTGCCGCCGATACGAAGGATCGCCCTGCCCGCGGCAGGCGAGGCGGAAGGCCCGCGAATTCCCATGCCAGAAGCAAAGGGACTGCTCATAGTCTATACAGGCCCCGGGAAGGGGAAGACCACCTGCGCGCTAGGGACGGCGTTCCGCGCGGTGGGGCAGGGGCTGCGGGTGCTGATGGTGCAGTTCATCAAAGGGTCGTGGCATTACGGCGAGCTGGACGCCGCGAAGATGCTCGGCGAGGACAAATTTGAGATTCGCCCGATGGGCCGCGGGTTCGTGAAGATCGGCGGCGCGGAAACCGACCCGGAAGACATCCGCCTGTGCGAAGAAGCATTCCGCTTCGCGGTGGAGCAGATGCAGAGCGGGCGGTATGACTTAATCGTGCTGGACGAAATCAACTACGTGATCAGCTACAAGATGCTGGACGCCGAGCGCGTGGTGGAAGAGCTGAGGCGGCGGCCGGAACCGCTGCACGTGATTTGCACGGGGCGAAACGCGCATCCGAAGCTCGTGGAGCTGGCGGACGTGGTGACAGAGATGCGCGAGGTGAAGCATCCGTACACAAAGGGGATTCTGGCGCAGCGGGGAATAGATTATTAGTGGCAAGTGGCTGGTGACTAGTGGCTATCAAACCAAGATAGAAATCAGCGGACTGCAATATCTAAAAACTATGGCGTGGTTCAAGAGACAGAAAAAATCGATTGAGAAATCGGTGCCGCCGGACGAACGGACGGTGCGCACCGAGGGGCTATGGATTAAGTGCGAGTCCTGCCGGGCGACGATTTGGAAAAAGGATCTGCAAGCCAACCTGCACGTTTGCCCAAAATGCCAGCACCATTTTCCGATTGGAGCACGCGAGCGGCTGGAATTGTTGCTCGACGGGCGGTGGATCGAGCATGACGCGGAGCTGGCTTCGAGCGACCCGCTGAAATTCACGGCGACGAAAGTGTACGCGCAGCAGTTGCGCGACGCGCAACGCAAGCTGGGAATGAATGATGCGGTCCTCACGGCGGAGGGCATCCTGAACGGGCGTCCGGTGGTTTGCTGCGCGATGGAGTTCCGGTTTATCGGCGGCTCGATGGGCGCGGTGGTCGGAGAAAAAGTGACGCGCGCGATTGAGCTGGCGATGGAGCGGCGGATGCCGCTGGTGATCGTCTCGTGTTCGGGCGGGGCGCGAATGATGGAAGGCACGGTTTCGCTGATGCAACTGGCGAAGGTGTCCGCGGCGCTGGCGCGGCTGGATGAGGTGCGCCTGCCGTATATTTCCGTGCTGACCGACCCGACGACGGGCGGTGTGACGGCAAGCTTTGCGATGCTCGGCGACCTGAACATTGCGGAGCCGGGCGCGCTAATTGGGTTCGCGGGGCCGCGCGTGATCGAGCAGACCATCAAGCAGAAGCTGCCGAAGGGATTTCAGCGCGCGGAGTTTTTGCTGGAGCATGGATTTCTGGATGCAATCGTCCACCGCAAGGATTTGAAGGCCTACATTTCAAACGCGTTTGAGATTTTTCTAAGCTGAGCACGCAGGCTCCCATGGAATACAACGAAGCGGTGCGGTATCTGCTGACGCTGGGGCGCGAGCTGGCGGCGCCGTCGCACGCGCGCGCGGCGAAATTTGATTTGGCGAACATACGAGCGCTGGCGCTACGGATGGGTGAGCCGCAGAAGAGATTTAAGAGCGTGCATATCGCGGGGACAAATGGGAAAGGCTCGACAGCGGCGATGGTCGAGCGGGTCCTGCGGTGCGCGGGATACAAGACGGGGCTGTACACGTCGCCGCATCTCGAGCGGATCAACGAACGCATCCGAGTGGACGGTGCGGAGATCAGCGACGCGGAATTTGCGGAAGCATTTACGAGGCTGCGCGGTCTTATCGAAGAGATGCTTTCGACCGGCGAGCTTGCGGCGCATCCCACATATTTTGAATGCGTGACGGCGATGGCGTTGGAAGTTTTTGCGTGGGAGCGCGTGGACTTCGCGGTGCTGGAAGTGGGGATGGGCGGCAGGCTGGACTCGACGAACGTTGTTAAGCCTGAAGTGTCGGTGATTACGCAGATTGCATTCGACCATGAGTCATTCCTGGGGCATTCGATTGCGGAAATCGCGAGAGAGAAGGCTGGGATTATCAAGCCGGGAGTGCCGGTGGTGAGCGCGGCGGAGCATCCGGAAGCTCGGGCGGTAATCCGGCGGCGCGCGGAGGAGTTGAATGCGCCGCTGATTGAGATTGATGAGTCGTATCGCGTGGAAGAGATTCGCGAGAGAGATGGATTTTGTTCGGCGAGCGTAACGGATGTGGGGATGAAGGGCGCACAGGCAGTAATGCCTGTGCAACCAAATGCGAGGCGAATTGAATTGAAGCCGGGGCTTGCGGGGCGGTATCAGGTGAGGAATGCGGTGACGGCGCTGGCCGCAGCGCGCGTGCTTGCGGGGCGAGGATTCAAGATTACGGATGCACACATTTCGGACGGCATCGCGCAAGTGCAATGGCCGGGGCGTTTGGAGCGAATCGCGGAACAGCCCACGGTTTTTCTTGACGGCACGCACAATGCCGCGGGGGCTCGGGAGCTCGCGAACTTCTGGGATGAGCATCTTGCTGGGCGGCGAATTCATCTTGTTTACGGCTCTGTGCGAGATAAATCGGTAGATGAGATCGCCGGGCTGCTGTTTCCTCGGGCGACGCGCGTTACGGTGACCGCACCGAGCCAACCGCGCGCGCTTTCCGCGGAGGCGCTGGCGGAAATGACGCGCCATCTTGCCTCCGAGATGGACGTTGTGCCGGACGCGAGCGAAGCGGTTGCGCGGGCGCTCGAGAGCGCGGCACGCGAGGATGTCGTGTTCGTGACCGGCTCGCTCTATCTGGTGGGCGAAGTCAGCCGCTGGTGGAAATCGGGCGCGGCACACGCGCGAAGCGCCGCGAATCATCCCGCATAGAATTGTTCTGTGTGAAAACAGAACAATTGAATCAGACGGGCTCCGCGCGGCGCGCCCAAAGCAAGCCACCCAACGCGAATATCGCAGGGAAACATTCCAAGACGTAGCGCGGCTCGGGCGTCTCGACGCGCGTGAAGTAAGCGGTACGCACGAGACAAAAAACCAGAAGAAAAGCCACGCCCCAGAGTTGTGGCGCGGCAATTATTCCGCGGCGCGCGGCGCGGAGTGAGCCGGCGACAGCCAATCCCACATAAATGATGCCGAGAGCGCCGAGAAGAAGCGTCACGCAGAAGTCGGCCGGGGCATTTTGAAATGAGTCGCGGAACGGCCACAGGTCTCCTGAATATGGAAGAAGTTCAACGCGCGGCGTGAACCAGAGCGTGAACACGCGGGTGAGCGGCACGGTGAGATATGTGCGCAGCGGATGTCGCGCCGTGCGTTCGCGCGCGATTTCGGCAAATTTCGCATCCCATTCCGGACGAACATCGCAGCAATTATCGTTGTAGTCTGAGAAGAGGTCCGCGACGCGGTCGCGCTCTTCTGGGGAATCGAACGCCGAAGCGGGAATGTCGGAGAGCTGGAGCGATTCAGAGTCCACCTTCCACTCGGTGAGATACACATCGCGGTAGCGCACGAGCCACGTACCGGTCCACGCGAGGAAACCACGCGGCGCGATTTCTCCGGGGAGGATGGCGTAGCGTGGCGCGAGAATTTGAAATTCGTGCAAGGTGACCGCGTTGCGGACTGCCCAAGGCACGAGCGGGAGCACAAAGCCAAGCGCGGTAAGAATTCCAACACGCGCAAGGCGGGCCCAATCCGCGGGACGGCGCATCCGCCAGCAAAGCACAAGGGCGAGTGCAATGAGCAAAAGCGGCGTCTCGGGCCGCACGAGGGTGCCGATGCCGACTGCCAGTCCGCCGGCGATCCAAATATTGATATGGAAATGCTTGCGGCCAAGCTGCCAATTGAACGCCTCACGGCCAGCGATTCCGCACACGAATGCGACAAGGGCGACGGCCGTCCAAAAAACAGCGAGCACTTCAGTGAGCATTGCAGCGGAATAATTGGCGACGAAAGGGCAGAGCGCGGCAAGCCACAATGCGGCAAGTCGAACACGGCGGCGTGAACCCTCCGGCACGAGACAACCTGCCAACACAGCGGCGAGCAAACAGGTTAAAATATCCAGAAAGGCTTGAGCCAACAGAATTGGCAGGTCACCGCGTCTAAATACAAAGGAGATTGCCGCGAGGAAAGCCGGATAGCCGGGTACGCGGATATCCACCGGAGCAAGCCGCCCGTTCAGGTCAAGCCCGTAGACAGCGTGGTGCAGCCAGTTTTGTGCCAAAGACAGATACATAGGGCCGTCGCCTGTGTGGGCCGGGAATTGCACGACGAAGAACACGCGGAGCGCGAAGCCCACGACGAGCGCTGCAACCCAGGGCCACCGAGAAGGGGATGCGGATTTCATGGCCGCTTCAGGTTCCGCGCGGATAATATGAGAAGTTGTGGATGACGAGTCATTGACAGGTTCCTACAGCCTAGATAGCTTGGATTGAGGCAGTGAAACAAAGCAAGCCAATTTTCTACGATGAGAAGCGCCGCCGGTGGTTTTTCACACGGCGCGCGCTCGAGATCAGCGGCGCGGTGCTTACGCTTCTGGTGGTCACTTTCTTCTTTTCCGTGATGCACCTGGTGGCATTACCAAGCCTGCTGCTGCGAAACACAACTCCCACACTTCGTCCGGCACCGGTGGACCGAACCGCGGCAACGCGGAGAGCGGCGCCTCGCGCGGAACGAAAAAAACGCGTGGCGGCACTGGGCCAATCGCCGGACAAATACGGTCCGACTGGTCCCGAACGCATGGCATTTTATGTGCCGGATGATGCGTTTGGCTTTGTCAGCCTGACGCGTCATTACAGAGACCTGGACTATTTGATCCCCGTCGAGTTGTTGACGACGACCGCGGACGGAACGCTTACGGTTGTGGATAGCCAGAACGGCATCCATACGGGGATTGATTCGGACGAAGCAATTCGCCTGAAGGCCGTGGACAAGATGCACCTGTGGCTGGCGGCGACTGAAAAGGAACAGGCGGCCCTGGGCACTCCGTTTGATCTGCGAGTCATGGCGCTTGTACAGAACTCCGACGGGACAATTTTCCAAACAGAAAAGCTCGCCGCGATGCTGGCGAACCCTGCCGCGCGGCAACGGCTGGAAAGAAACCTGACGAACTACGTCGTGGGGATGCACGAAGTCGGTTTGTGTCTGGACCTTGAGAGTGTTCCTGACAAGAGTCAAGCGGATTTCGGCTCGCTTGTTGCAGAGCTTGAGACGCAACTCCATGCCAAGGGCCTGGAACTGTTGATCTCGCTTCCCGCAGCGGATTGGAGCTACGACTACGCATTCTTCGGCGAACACTCCGACTCAATTGTGTTGATGAATTACGACCAGCACTGGCAGACGTCAGCGCCAGGGCCGATTGCCGCGCAGGACTGGTTCACAGCCAACCTCGAAAAAATCCTGACGATTGTGCCAGCCAGGAAGATCGTGATGGGAATTGCAAATTACGGATACGACTGGACTGTGGACAAGAAAAAGCGCGAACCCGCGGAACCAGTTTCCGTTCAAGAGGCGTTTGTCAGGGCGTATGAATCCGAATCGGAAATTCAATTCGACGATGATTCGCTGAATCCGCATTACTCCTATGAAGATGATCAGAACAGGGTCCACCAGGTTTGGTTCACGGACGCCGTGACGGCTTACAACGAGTTGCGCGCGGCCGAACGGGCCGGCGTGCGAGGAACTGCTGTTTGGCGGCTGGGTTTATCCGACACCTCGATGTGGAAGATTTGGGACACGTTACATCCTGATGACGCAACACGCGCGCTGCTCCTGGATGTCGGAGCCGGACCCGACCTTATTCTCGAAGGTCCCAATACAGGTGACATCTGGAAGATGCTCGATGCACCGAAACGCGGCGTGCGCGAGATCGATTACGACGCTCGTTCAGACACGATTGACGGTGAAAGGTACAAACAGGTCCCACTTTCCTGGCGCATCGAACAGATGGGCGCCGTGCCGGGGAAGATCGCTCTTTCTTTTGACGACGGGCCGGACCCTCAATGGACACCGCAGATACTCGATATCCTGAAAGAGAAAAATGCGCCGGCGGTATTTTTTGCCATCGGAGAAAATGCGAACCGATATCCGGGCCTCTTGAAACGGGAATTCGAGGACGGCCATGAAATCGGCAACCACACTTACACGCACGAGCATTTTGACGAGAATTCACCGGGTTCGGCGATTCACTTTGAACTAAACCTCACGCAGCGGCTCATTGAATCCACACTCCATGTAAAGACGGTGTTGTTCCGGCCGCCCTATGGAATTGACCACCAGCCTGAGACCGCGAACGAAGTTTCGATGTTCCCGATCCCGCAGGAAATGGGTTACATGCTGGTGGGGGCGCAGATTGACCCGGATGACTGGGGCTCGCCGGGTGGCGGAGCGCCTCCTTCGGCGGATGAGATCGTGAAGCGCGTAATGGCCCAAGTATCTAAGGGCCACATCATCCTTATGCATGACGGAGGCGGGGACCGTTCGCAAACCGTGCTGGCCTTGCCGCGTGTAATTGATGCGCTTCGTGCGGCGCACTTCCAGATTGTTCCGGTCTCCGAACTGGTGAATCAGACGCGCGCGCAGGTAATGCCTCCGGTGACTGGCGAAGAACTCTGGGCGGTGCGCGCCAACGGATTTATTTTCGGGTTGTTGTATGTCCTGCGCGTCGGGATCGCGTCCATTTTTATCATCGGGATTTTGATGGTCAGCGGGCGGGCGTTGATCATCGGCCTGCTGGGATTGATTGAGAAATTGCGCAAAGGCCCGGGGGAACATCCGGAATTCCAGCCGGCAGTGAGCGTGCTGATTCCCGCGTACAACGAAGAAGAAGTGATCGTGCAGACAGTGAACTCGGCGCTCGCCGCGGATTTTCCGAAGAAAGAGATCATCGTTGTAAACGACGGCTCGACAGACCGCACGCGCGAATTGCTGGAAGAACACTTTGGCGCGGATTCAAGAGTGCGAATCCTTCACCAGCCGAACCGTGGCAAGTCAGCGGCTCTGGCAAACGCGCTCGAAGCGGCCACGGGAACGATCATCGTCACGATAGACGCGGACACCACGATTGACAGCGCGGCAATTCGCAAACTTGTGCGCAATTTCGCCGACCCACGCGTCGGAGCGGTTGCCGGAAACGTAAAAGTAGGCAACCGGACACGGTGGCTTACTCGGTGGCAGGCGCTTGAGTACATCACCAGCCAGAACATGGAGAAGCGCGCGTTTGACCTGCTGAATTGCATCCCCGTGGTGCCGGGCGCGGTGGGCGCGTGGCGCGTGGAAGCGATGCAAGCGGCCGGCGGTTTCAGTTCGCAGACCGTTGCCGAAGATACGGACCTCACGATCGCCATCCGGCGGGCGGGCTGGCGCATCTCCTATGACGAAGAGGCCATCGGATACACGCAGGCGCCGGAAACAGCGGGCGCGTTGATCCGGCAAAGGTTTCGCTGGACCTTCGGCACGCTTCAATCGGTGTGGAAGCACCGCGACACAGTCGGCCGGCCAAAGTATGGGACGCTCGGCCTTGTTGCACTGCCGAATATTTTTCTTTTCCAATTGCTCCTGCCGCTTTTTTCTCCGGTGATCGACCTGCTTTTTCTTCTATCGCTGCTGCTCTGGGGCCTTTCGCGCTTTCATATTTCACAGGGACTGCCTCTCGGTACTTGGACGACGCAAGACATGGAGCGGTCGGTTGTTTTCTTTCTCGGATTCATGGTGATTGACCTTCTGGCGTGTGTGATTGCGTTTGCGCTAGAGAGGAAAGAAGATTGGTCGCTGCTGCTGCCGCTTGTTTTGCAGCGCTTCTATTACCGGCAGATGATGTACGTGGTGCTGTTCCGCGCGCTGATGCAGGCGGTGAAGGGGCGTCCCGTGGGCTGGCGGGGAGTGGAACCGGAATTACCGAAGAAGCGCGCGGGTACGCCGGAGCCGAGCCTCTCGGGGCATGTGGGCGATTGAAGGATTCAACCCTCGAGTCTCCGGCCCATTTCTGATTCTTTCCGAGATGAATCAGAATCGTGCATAATGCGCCAACCAAGTTTCTTGCTGTAGCAACGTGAAAATGTCTCCTGTGCCATAGGAGTGACGGAATTGTGATGCCAAAACAATATATTTAACTTGAACCATCATCTCTTTTGATATATACGAGGACTGCAATTGATTTCTCTTCGTCGTTCCTGGTGTCGGCCACGTCCCATAAACCAGGTTGCGTTGTCACAGGCATTCGGCATGGGTTCCGTGCAGGGTGAGAAATAGAGGTATCGAAACAACCCAAGGCGAGCTGGAGAGCGACGAAGCCTGTGCCGCCTCTCATCATACAAATTCGCGGTCCTTTATGGTTATTCGACAGTGATTCTGATCAATGAACACTCAGGGCTTGTTCATTTAGATCTTCGGAAGAGGTAAGAGCCCAGCATAGGTGAACGGCGGACATGTCGATAAGGGGGGAACAAGAAACCAATTATCTCCTGGGTGATGTGGGATCTCACAAAGGGCAGATGGTGTTGCTTGACAAGACTCAGGTCGTCTTTGGCCGAGATGAGAGTTCTTGCGATTTCGTCCTTGCTCAGTCCTTCATTTCAAAACGCCACGCTGTCTTCGAAACTGACGAGTCAGGCAAAACTAGAGTAAGAGATCTGGGATCAAAGCTCGGCACATTTGTGAATGGCAGACCTGTACTGGAAGAGGTTTTGGCGAATGGCGACCATATTGGATTCGGGCCGGGCGGCGTAATTGCCTTCAAATTCTGTACAAAGGAAGAGGAACGCCTTGCTCCGGTTACTGATTCCAGTGCGCTTCGGGTGCAACTGATAGCCCATGCACAAATGTCAATCTCTCAGAAGACTCCGGCGAAAGGTCAACTTGTACCCTCGGCTGTCAAGACTGCATTTGGCAACAAATCAATCATTCGTCTGGGTCGTGCACCCGACAATGACATCGTTCTTGATGCTGGCGGTGTATCCCGATATCACGCGAGTGTAACCTTCAAAGAGGGTCGCGGCCCCGTCCTCGCCGATTTGGGCAGTACGAACGGCACTTATGTAAACGGAGAGTTCATAAGGGAGCCTCGAGTACTCAACCCCGATGATCTGATATTTGTCGGCGGGTTCATTGTTCGCGTCAATGGCCGGAACGTTCAGCGTACTGACCTCAGTTCCAGTCACATTCGTGCCGACAGCGTGACCAAGGCGATCGGCAAAAAGATTCTCATCAAAGACATCACACTCGCCCTGTTTCCCCGAGAATTTGTCGGCTTGATGGGTCCGTCAGGGTGCGGAAAATCCACTCTCATGGATGCGCTAAATGGATTACGGCCAGCAACAAGTGGTTCCGTATTCCTCAACGACTTGGACCTGTACCAGCATTTCAACGCGGTTCGCAGGTCCATCGGCTACGTTCCGCAAAGAGACATCTTGCATGAAACCTTGACAGTGGAACGAACCTTGTTTTACTCGGCGAAACTCCGGCTGCCTGAACAGACACCCCGGTCGGAAGTGGATCGCGTAGTGGATGAGGTCATCGAGACGGTCGGACTGAAGGAGCAGCGTTCAACCCAGTTCCGGCAGCTCTCCGGCGGACAGCAGAAGCGCTTGAGCCTGGGGATCGAGCTGATCACCAAACCTAGCTTTCTGTTCCTTGACGAACCCACTTCACCCTTGGACCCGGAAACAACGGAAAACATGATGCTGCTCTTCAGGAATCTCGCGGACCAGGGGCGCATCGTTGTGATGGTCACGCACAAGTTTGAGAAATTCTTCGAGATGCATCAGGTGGCAATTCTGGCGCGCGGCGGGCACTTGGCTTTCTTTGGTCCCCCCAGAGCCGCACTTGATTACTTCAAGTGCGCGGAGCCAGCGGACATCTATCGGAGAATCGGCAGCACGGATCCGGTGGAACTGAGCCGGCGTTATAAATCTTCGCAACAATATGAGCTCTACGTTGCTCGTCGCATGGAGGACACTCGGGTGCCCGCAGGAGGGCCGGAGAAGGCCGGAACCATTGCGCCAGCGAATTCCTCTAAGACAAACAGGTACGCCAGCCTCAATCAGTGGTGGATATTGACGCGGCGTTTCTTTGAAATCAAGCTGAAGGACAGCCGGAACACCGCCCTACTTCTATTGCAAGCGCCGATCATCGCCATCATCCTGGCCGTCATTACCGGCAAGACGCAAAATGATGCGAAGGCCCTGTTCATTTCGGCCATCATCGCGATTTGGTTCGGAGCAAACAATGCGGTGCGCGACATCGTCGCCGAATCTCCGATCTACGTGCGCGAGCGAAGGTTTAGTCTAAAGATTCCCTCCTACGTATTCTCCAAGTTCACAGTCTTGAGCGGCATCGGGCTGATACAGTGCCTGCTTTTCCTGGGACTCTTGATCGCTTTCAATCGGTTGAGATCAGACGACTTCCTTTCCTTGTTCGCCATCCTCTACTTGACTACCCTTGGCGGCATCAGCACGGCTCTGTTCTTTTCCGCCCTCGTCAACTCAACGGAGAAGGCCATGAGCATTTTGCCTTTGCTCCTGATTCCCCAGCTTCTCCTCAGTGGCTTCTTCATGCCAATCGATGACATGTATTTCAACCAGACAACTCGGAAGCCTGCGACAGCGGCGGAATACAGGAAATACGAAGATGCCCGGCTCGGTTCAAACAATCGGCCTCCATTGCGTTCCGACGTTTTGCCCAGGACGCCTCCGCCGGATGTCATCACCAAGACTGAAGGTCTTGGCGCCGTCGGGCCATTCACGTCCATCATCATGGCCCGCTGGGCGGTCGACGGACTGGTGCATGCCGTTAGCGTCAGTGACTTGGACGCGCGCGCCCGGCTTGCCTCTACCGTCTCTGTCAGCACCTACTCGCTTGTTCTTGACCGGCAGGGCGCATCGGTGATCGAGGATTCGTATCGAAGAAGGGTGTGGATGGATTTGGCAATCCTGGGAGGATTCAACGCGGTTTTTCTGGGGCTTACGATCTGGGCCCTCAAGAGGAAGGACGTTCTCTGATCCTCTAGTTTGTGCTGGCACCGATTTTTTTCGACACGAGTGAATAACCAAATTTCATACAGTCTCCCAAGATCGCGAGGACTCAAATGTACTGCAGAAAATGTGGAGCTAATCTTCCAGGTTCGAGTGTCCCTTGTCCAAATTGTGGAGCGCAGTCTCAATTAGAGGCGCAGCAGTCTGCTACGGGAGCAAGGGCGCCCGCCAATGACCCGTATATTGGCAGCGTCATCGACCAAAAGTATCGGATCGAGAGCAAGATCGGCGCAGGTGGAATGGCCACAGTCTATCGCGCTACCCGCCTCCTGATCGGTGACATAGTCGCAGTTAAGATCCTCCACCCCGAACAACTGCGTGATCCCAAGACCGCTGAGAGATTTCGTCGTGAAGCCCAGGCGGCTGCGCGTCTTAAACATCCTAATGCAGTCACCATCCACGATTTTGGCATCTCGGAAAACGGCACCGTGTTTCTCGTCATGGAGTTTGTCGAAGGCCAGAGCCTTCGCTCAATCATCAAAGAACAGGGACCGTTTACGCCCAGCGCCGCGGCCGAAATCATCAGTCAAGTCTGTGGCGCGCTCGATGAGGCACACCGCCAGAATATCGTCCACCGTGACATCAAACCAGACAATGTCATCGCAAACGTCCATGCGGAAGGAATCCGGGTAAAGGTCTTGGATTTTGGCATTGCCCGTATGCGTGACATCTCTGCGCTCAATTTAACCCAAACAGGAAGCGTAATGGGGACGCCGCATTACATGTCACCCGAGCAATGCATGGGAGAAGAACTCGATTGCCGCTCCGATATTTACAGCTTGGGGATTGTCCTTTACGAAATGCTCGCGGGCGTCGTGCCTTTTAATTCTCCCACGTCAACTGCCGTCATCATCCAGCACGTAAACCAAGCCCCACCTCCCCTGAGGGTTCTCAATGTCAGCATTTCTGCGGGTGTGGAGACCGTGGTGCTGCATGCCTTGGCGAAGCGGCGCGAAGAACGACCCCAATCCGCAAAGCTCCTTGCCGAGGAATTGACCACCGCTGTCGGCGGGGGCATCTTCCCCGTTCAGGGCACAACTGCTGTGATTCCCGCGACGGGCACAAGCCTTGCCGTCACACCCGGGTTGGCTCCGACCATCCAAATGCCTACGCCCACTTGGGGCATAACGCCGGCACAGCCGGTGACCCGTGGTGAATTGCAGGTTGCAACGCCCGTAACGGTTCGACATCGCAAAGTTTGGCCGGCTGCGATCATGGCCGCGGTAGCGGTAGTGGCGATTGGCTTGGGGGGTGCTTGGATCCTGTCCAAGAGGGGATCAGCAAATAAGGCCGTCCAAATACAAGGGTCCGAAAATCCCCCAGGTTCCGGATCGGGATCGCCTAGTCCTACGGGCGCATCCTCCGGTCCAGCGTCTACACCCCAGCCTCCTGGAAATTCGCAACAAGTTCCCGCACCCCCGCCGGATGGCAGGGGAAATTCCCGACCCAATCCAAACGCAAGCTCCACAAACTCAGGAACAATTGGCGGAGGCCTGCCAACACCATCCCCTTCGGCCCCGTCAACGAACGCGCGCCTCAACATAAAATCCACTCCTGGGGGAGCATGGGTCCGCGTTGACGACAAACCCGTTGGAAACACCGAAACGGCGAGTGGGTTTCTCTCCGTTCCACTTCCGGGTGCCGGTGGACATTTCGTGACCATTGGCGCAAACGGCTATCAACAGACCCAACAGAGTATATCGGTTGCTCCAGGCGCGAGCCAGGTAATCGAAGTGACGCTGGTGCCACTTCCTGGCAAATTGAATGTCCACCCAAGTGTCTCCGGTGCGAGCATTGAGATTGTTGGTGTTGGAACATTTAGTGACCAGGTCTCGGATCGACCGATAAACCCAGGGAAGTACGAAATTAGGGTGTCAAAGCGCGGCTATCAGCCCGTCGCGCGAACCGTAGACATTCAGCCCGGGCAGCCGGAAAACATTGAAATCCCAATGGAGCCGGTCCCGACGGAAGAACTTCTCGGCGTCCTACAGCGGCAATACGAAGTGAAGAACTATGACGAAGTGATTCGCGGGGGTCGTGATCTAATTGCGAATCAATCGGGGAACGCAAGGCTAAATTTCCTTTTGGGATTGTCTTACTTTGGCAAGGGAAACTACTCGGAAAGCCTTCCTTACCTGAGCAAGGCGATTGACCTGGGTGAGACTGTGACATTCCCGATAAAGCACCATCATCGTGGAGATTTTGGTTTGGGTGACGATTTATGCGAAGGCGAAGTAATATTCAAGAAGGGCGCACTAGAGTTTCATTCGACCAACAGGAGAGGAGAAGATTTCTCGATTCTGAGTGCGAAACTCTATGAGGTCAGGTCTGAGCCCACAAAGTCTGGACGAGTCAGTATCGACGTAGGCATCTCCAAGGGGAACAAAGACGAGAAAAAGACGTACAATTTCCACAGCACGCAGGCCGGTATCCGCCTGCTTGACCCGAATAACCCTCAATCACTTCATGTTCTGTTCTGCAACAATTGCCAGCCGATGATGGATGTGTTTTACAAACTCATGATGAAAGAAAAGCAATAGAGAGAGGTATGTTATGGAGGAAGGAAGCAGAACTACCAACTGGTTGCGCATTGCGATTGGGCTGGTCCTGGTAGTTGCAGTGGCTTTAGGGACGATCTATGTCATTGATCCAGAAATATTGGGTTTCCCTGGTCCGGGTCGGACGATCCTTACTTTTGTAAAATCATATAACGATAAGGACATCAATTTGATGCTTACGTGCGTTGACTCACGCATCGAACGCGGAGTTAGAGGGGTAAGCAATATCCTTGGCGGACTGATCAAGGTGGACCCCAAGGACGTGTTCGACGTGATACCGATGGTTGCGGCGATTGTTGGCAACCAGCCAGGTAGTTCTCAACTGGAAAATCCAAAAATCGTACAAAAGTCAATTGCCGGTGACTCCGCTTCCGTTATCGCCGCGATGGACGAACGCACAACTCTCAACCAGGGCGAGAAAGTCTCTCATCTCAAAGTGCTTTTCAAGCTTCAGCACGAAGAGACTGGGTGGCGGATCAACGGCTTGCAATTAATTCAGTAGCCTCTCCGTCTATCACTACGTTTGACGTTCGCGACACTCGGCATGCGAAACGGCAAGCCACTACAGTGGGATATTTCCGTGCTTTTTCTTCGGGTTAGTGTCGCGCTTATTTTCCAGGGCGCGCAGGGCGGAGATGAGTTTCGCGCGGGTTTGCGAAGGGATGATGACGGCGTCAATGTAGCCGCGCTCGGCGGCCACATAAGGATTGGCGAAGCGCTCGCGGAATTCGGCGACTTTTTCTTTGCGGATGCGGTCGCGGTCGGATTCCGGCGCGCGCTCGATCTCCCGCTTATAAACGATATTGACGGCGCCCTCGGGGCCCATCACGGCGATCTCGGCGGTGGGCCAGGCGAAATTCGCATCCGTCCGGATGTGCTTTGAGGCCATGACGCAGTAGGCGCCGCCGTAAGCCTTGCGCGTGATGACGGTGATCTTCGGCACGGTGGCTTCGGCGAAAGCGAAGAGGAGTTTTGCGCCGTGTTTGATGATGCCGCCGAATTCCTGCTGCGTCCCGGGAAGGAAGCCGGGCACGTCCTCAAAAGTAATCAGAGGAATGTTGAAGGCGTCGCAGAACCGTACGAAACGCGCGCCTTTCACCGAGGCATTAATGTCCAACACGCCGGCAAGAAACGCCGGCTGATTGGCAACGATCCCCACCGGGCGGCCATCAAGCCGCGCAAACCCCACAACAAGATTCTTTGCAAAGTGCTCGTGGACCTCGAAGAAATCGGCTTCGTCCACGACGGCGTGGATGACGTCCTTGATGTCGTAGGGCTGCATCGGGTCTTCCGGCACGAGGTGATCGAGCTTGGCATCGGCGCGCGAGCAGGGATCGGAGCATGCGCGGCGCGGCGGGTCTTCGAGATTATTGGCGGGAAGAAAACCCATCAATTCGCGGATCATGGCGAGGCACTCGCGGTCGTCGCGCGAAACGAAATGCGCGACGCCGCTCGTGGCGTTGTGCGTCATCGCGCCGCCGAGCTCCTGCTTAGTGACTTCCTCGTGCGTGACGGTCTTGATGACGTCCGGGCCGGTGACGAACATGTAGGAAGTGTCGCGCGTCATGAAAATGAAATCGGTGATGGCGGGTGAATAGACGGCTCCGCCTGCGCAGGGCCCCATGACGGCGCTGATCTGGGGGATGACGCCGCTCGCCAGAGTGTTGCGAAGAAAAATATCGGCGTAACCCGCGAGCGACATCACACCTTCCTGAATGCGCGCGCCGCCGGAATCGTTCAATCCGATGAGGGGAGCGCCCGTGCGCATGGCCAGATCCATGACCTTACAAATCTTCAGGGCGTTCGATTCAGATAGCGAGCCGCCGAAGACAGTGAAGTCTTGCGCGAAGACGTACATGAGGCGGCCGTTGATTCGTCCGTAGCCGGTAACGAAGCCGTCACCCGCGGGGCGCTGCTCGGCCATTCCGAAGTCACCGGAGCGATGGCGGACGAATTTGTCCAGCTCCTCGAATGTGCCTTCATCGAGCAGCAGTTCGATGCGCTCGCGCGCGGCGAGCTTGCCTGCTTTGTGCTCACGCGCGCGGCGTTCGGCGCCGCCTCCAGCTTCCGCTTCCGCGTTGAGGCGTTTCAGATGTTCGAGTTTGTCTTCGTGCGGCATGTGGAAAAAAACAATACTGCCCGCTGCAGCGCGGTTACCGGCTGACCTTCAGCCCCACCGGTCCGACATATTCCGACTGCGGACGGATGAGGTGATCTTCCGCGTGCTGCTCGATGACATGGGCACACCAGCCCGCCACGCGGCCGCACGCGAACATCGCCACAAACTGCTGCGGCTCAAGCCCCAGCGCCTGTAAAACGAGCGCGGTAAAGAACTCCACGTTGGTACTCAGGTTCCGGCCGGGCTTTGCCTCGCCGAGAAGGCGCAGCGCAATTTTTTCCACGTGACGCGCGAGGTCGTAGAGCTGACGGTTCTCAAGTTGCGCCTGGCCCATGCGCTCGGCGACGCGGCTGAGCACTTCCGCGCGCGGGTCGCGCACGCGATAGACGCGGTGGCCGAATCCCATAATGCGGCGGCCGGAAGAAACCTCGTTGCGAATCCAGGCCTCGGCTCGATCCGCGGACTTAATTTCATGGAGCATGTCCAACACAGGACCGGGCGCTCCCCCATGCAGCGGGCCTTTCAGCGCGCCAAGCGCGCCTGTCACGCTGCTGACCATGTCCGAGCGAGTGCTGGCGATCACGCGCGCAGTGAACGTGGATGCATTCATGCCGTGGTCAATCACGGTGACCCAGTAAGCGTCGAGCGCCTGCGCAGCGGCGGGGTCGGGCTCGCGCCCGTGTACCATGAAGAGAAAATTCGCCGCGAGCGGAAGATCCGCGCGCGGCGGTATGGGATCCTGACCCTTCGCGATGCGCGCATGCGCCGCGACAATCGTGGGGAATGCGGCCGTCAGGCGCATGGCCGCGGTGAAATCGGCTTCCGGCGTGATGGCGTTTGGATCCGCGAGGTTGAGCGAGAGCGTCGCGCAGCCCATCCGCAGCGCATCTATCGGCGGCGCTTTCTTCGCGGCACGCAAAACATCGAGAGTCAATGGAGAGATCTGACGGAGCGCCGACATCTGCGTGGAAAGATCCCGCAGCTCCACCTTGTCCGGCAGACGCCCGCGCCAAAGGAGATGCGCGGCATCCTCGAAACCGACATGGCCGGCGAGATCTTCGACGGCATAGCCGCCGATGATCAATACACCATTCTGGCCGTCCACGTGGCTCAGGCGCGTCTGCGCCGCCACCACTCCATCAAGCCCGCGCGGGGCTCCGACATTCGGAGACATTCAATACTCCTGCGGAAATTAAGCGTTCAACTAGCATTCCAGTTTGCCACGCGCGAGCCTGATCGCAGTGGGCAGGCAAGAGTGCCATAACGCCGCGCGTTCCGGCAAGCTTACGCCAGCCACTTGAGCATTCTTTCATCCGGGCAGGCGCGAGAAAGGAGTGAACAGAAATACGGCAAGCCGGGTGGCGATAAACGTCCCGCCCAGAAGCAAGATAATTCCGAGCGCACCTTCACCGGAAAACGCCAGGACGCGAAGCGCGCCGGTGGGAATCCCGCTGATGGAAACCGTGAGTCGAACGAGAAGCAAGAGAATTCCCGTGTACATGGAAATCACGAAGGCAACTGCGGGGAGGGAAAGGAGATAACGCGTCATCCGATTTGCCCGCTGGCGATTCGTTCGCCGCGCATCAGTGCATGCCCGACCAGTCGTCGGCTACGAGGATCGAGTTGCTGGGATTGGAAGGATCGTATTTCACGCTGGCGGGCTGGCCCGCAACGATGCGGTGCAGGTGCACGCGCTCTTCGAGCCCGGTGACATCTTGCGCGGTTTCATACGTCACGCCGGAAATTGAATACGTGTAGCAAACCATCTGGCGGCTCGAGGGCGCGGCGATCACTCCATTCCCGCTGCCAAACAAGCTCGACTTCTTCTGTTTGCTGGCATCGGGGGAGGTCGTTTGCAGTAGCTCCGTGACCCTTCCTTCCGCGATGCGGCCTACCTGATTCACATACAGCCGCCTGCGGCGTTCAATTTCTTCGGGAGCGGGAGGACGGCTGCGCCAACGATAAAGAAGCGATCCGGCGAGGAGCACGACCGCGGCCCCCACGCCTGCCCAAACGCGGATGTCCCCCGGTAAGTGGTCCGGAAATTTCAACGCGCTGCCCGATTGGCTGCTGCCGGTTCGAAAATACCGCCAATAGCTGCCCGATTGGCCTCCCAATCTTTCAGGAAATCGGCCAGGCCCTTGTCCGTGAGCGGATGTTTGAAAAGCTGTTCGAGAACTTTGAAAGGCATCGTGCCGATGTGCGCGCCCATCTTGGCGGCTTCCACAACGTGCATCGGGTGGCGGAGGCTCGCGGCAAGGACTTCAGTTTTGTAATTATACGCCCGATAGATGGTCATGATCTCCGAGACAAGCCCGAGTCCGTTTTCAGAGATGTCGTCGAGCCGCCCAAGGAACGGGCTGCAATAATTGGCTCCGGCCTTTGCGACGATGAGCGCCTGCGCCGGAGAAAATACAAGCGTCACATTTGTCCGGATGCCTTCTTTCGCCAGTGTCACGACGGCGCGGATGCCGTCGGGAGTCATCGGAACTTTCACGATGACGTTCGGGTGCCAGGTGGCGATCTCACGGCCCTCGCGGAGCATCCCGGCGGTGTCCGTGGAAACGACTTCAGCATTCACCACGCCGGGCTTTACGACCTCACAGATTTCAAGAATTAGTTCGCGGAACTGGCGCTTCTCTTTGGCAACGAGCGTGGGATTCGTTGTGATGCCATCAAGCACGCCCAGCGCAACGGCTTGGCGGATTTCATCGAGGTTTGCTGTGTCCAGAAAGAATTTCATGATGGCTACCCTTCTGCGCGAGATGAATTCCCGCCGGAACTTACGCGTGGCAAATCAGGCGCCCTGCGCGACAACCGGATTGCGCAGAGTGCCCACGCCGCCGACAACAATTTCGACGACGTCACCTGCCTGCACCGGCCCAACTCCCGAGGGCGTGCCGGTCGCAATCACGTCGCCCGGCTGCAAGGTCATCACGCACGAAATCCATCTGATTATAACATCAACCGAAAACATCATTTCGGAAGCGCGCCCGGATTGTTTGCGCGCGCCGTTTAGGAATGTTTCCACGGTGGCGGCGTTCAAATCCAGCTCGGTCTCAAGCACCGGGCCGAACGGGCAAAAAGTGTCGAAGCCTTTGCCGCGCGTCCACTGGCCATCACTTTTCTGAAGGTCGCGCGCGGTCACATCGTTCAGGCAAGTAAAGCCCGCGATGTACGGCTTTACGGCATCTGTGGCGGCCAGTTGGGAACAGGTACGGCCGATGATGACGGCGATCTCGCCTTCGTAGTCCACGCGCTTCGAGATGGAGGGCATGACGATAGGTTCTTCCGGCGCGATGATCGCCGATGGAGGCTTTAGGAAGATGAGCGGTTCGGGCGGCACCTCGTTGCCGAGTTCGCTGGCATGTTCGCGGTAATTGCGGCCAACGCAGACGATTTTAGTGGGCACGGATGGCGGAAGAAGCTTCACTTCGCTGAGCGGCCAAACGCGCTCGCTCTTCCGCCAGTCCGTGAAAATATCGCCTGAAATCTCGCGGACGTTTGCGCCTTCCACCACACCCGCAAGCGCGCCGGGGTGCGTCTCTCCGCCGGACCGGGAAACGGTGGCGGACAGGAGCGCAGGCTGGAATCGGCAGAGCTTCATTGTGTTCCCAAGTCGGATTCCTAAATTTGCGGGGGCAATTCTAGCAGGTCTTGCGATTAGAGACTAAGTCGCTTAATGGCGCAATTTTGATTCGGCGGCGAGGTGGTGATGGCGGGAAACTCGTATCAGGCCGCCGATCCAGACGACCACGGCCATGAACAAGTAAACGGCGGCGCCCAGAACAAAAATATGAAACGCGCCCATGCGACCAGCCAGCCGGTGAAAATACATCGTCCAGACGAAATAGCACAGGCTGCCGATGGCCCAGCCGATTCCTCCGGAGACAAGGAGGTCTCGTGCGGAATTGCGGAACCGGGCGATAGGCTCGAAGGCGATCAGGAAAAGAACGGCGAGCGCCGCGGCGTTCCGGACGATTGCCAGACGGTCCAGGACGCCCACTCGATTGGCGAGGATCAGCCAGGCGGTAAGCACCAGAGAAAGCAAGACACCCATGCGCAATCCGGTGCGAAGCGGCGGGTAGCGCAACGCCGGATGGCGAAACCAGGGAAGCCACATCTTGTCCCTGGGGTGGGAGGGGGACATTTCCACGCCTTTCTTAGATTTCGTGACGCTCAGGGCTCTTGCCGCGGGATTTCCGCTGAAACTGAAGAGCTGAGAGGGCTTTCGTTTCCGGGGCGATCCACCGCAGATACTCGGTAGAAATAGTGTTTCCCGGGCAATGCAGTCATATCACGGAACGTGGGGCTCAACAAGAGCTGCGGGTTCAGTTTCTGGCCAGTGGTGTCCGGTTGCTCACTCCTGTACACCCAGTAGCCCGCAAGGTCAGGTTCCGCACTGATGCCCCACGATAGTTCGACGTGCGCAGGGGTAGTTTGGGTTGCAGGGACAGGGAGAACGATCAACTGTTGGGGAGCCGCGGGAGGGAAAGTATCCTTTGGGGTGACGATGATCGGTTTCGAGTCACCGGACTCGACGGCCTGCCCCTCGGAACCGCCAATGCTCCGCACGACATACACATACGTTGTTCCGAATGCAAATTGCGTGTCGCGAAAGCTCGTCGAGGGTGCCGGGCCGATGAGTTCTATGCCTGCGGGCAGGTGCAACTGGGAGACATCCGTGAAATCCGGCGGCAAAGCGGCATCAGTGGGAAGCGCGGCGCGGTAAACACGGAAACCGACAACCGCACCCCCGGGTGCGCCCTCCGCGGGCGCTGACCAGGCAAGCTCTATGGCGGTTTCTGTGACTGTGGGACGGATACCGGTTGGTGGCGCGGGCACGGGCAGGACGCGGACGGACACTACATTGGAATCCACCGAAGCGCGTTTTTTCGAGGAGCGCGCACGAACCATGTAAACCGTGTCGTGTCCTGCTAATGATGCAGGTACAAGAGGATCGCGGAATTCCATCAGGCCGGCGTGGAGATAGGTGTCAACGACCGCCGAAGGCAGTGTGTAAACCAGCCGTGTGATCAGTTTGCCCACTCCGCCGGCGGCGCGCTCGCCTCGAAAAATTTCGATTGCAGGCGGCTCCATGAGGCGGTCGCCATCTTCCGATTGCGTGGGGAGAGTAAAGTTCAAAACGACATTGCTGCCCATCTGGTGGGCCGACAAATCCGAGACCGGCCTGGGCACGATTGGCTTCGGCGGTGTGGGCGCTCCCGGAGCGGCACATCCACCGAACATTCCGCAAATGAATGCTGCCACCAAGGTTTCCCCTAGGACCCGGAGAACGCGGCGGCGGATAGAGTCGGAAGCTGCGGACATGAATTTGGGCTTGCTCAGAGAATGTAGCGGCTCAGGTCTTGATTCTTCACGATGTCCGCGAGCTGCTTGGTCACGTAAGCGGTGTCAATTTTGATGGTTTTTTTCTTCAGGTCCGGCGCCTCAAACGAAATTTCTTCCACGAGCTTTTCCATGATGGTGTGGAGGCGGCGCGCGCCGATGTTTTCGGTCTGGTCGTTTACCTGTGTGGCAAAGCGCGCGAGCGTCGCAATGGCTTCTTCCTCGAATGTGATCTTGAGGCCCTCCGTCTCGAGCAGCGCGGTGTACTGCTTGATGAGCGCGTTCTTGGGTTCGGTGAGGATGCGCACGAAGTCCGCTTCGCCGAGCGAGGTCAGCTCGACGCGGATGGGCAGCCGCCCTTGCAGTTCGGGGATGAGGTCGGAAGGCTTGCTTACGTGGAACGCACCCGCCGCGATAAACAAAATGTGGTCGGTGCGGATCATGCCGTAGCGAGTGTTGACCGTCGTGCCCTCAATAATCGGAAGAATGTCGCGCTGCACGCCTTCACGCGAGACGTCCGGCCCGTGACCGGACTCGCGCCCGGCGATTTTGTCCACTTCATCGATGAAGATGATTCCCATCTGCTCGGCGCGCTCGACCGCCGCGCGCGTCACCTGGTCCATATCAATCAGCTTGTTCTCTTCTTCCTGGATGAGGTAGTCGAAGGCCTCGGCCACGGTGACCTTGCGTTTCCTTTTCTGTTGGCCGAAGAAGCCGGACATATTCGCGAACATATCTTTGAAGTTGACGTCCATCTCTTCAACGCCCTGATTCGAGACGATTTCAAATGAGGGCATCGAACGTTCGCGGACTTCGACCTCCACCATGCGGGTGTCCAGCTTGCCTTCGCGCAATTGCGAGCGGAGCTTTTCGCGCGTGCGGTCGGAATTCTCTTTGCGCAGCGCCTCGACCTCTTTCGCCACCGGGCTTGCCGGGTCCACCGGAGGCGGGGAGGGCGGCAGGAGCAGGTCGAGCACGCGTTCCTCGGCGGTGTGCTCGGCGCGCTCGGCGACTTCGTCGAGCTTCTCTTCGCGCACCATGTCAATCGAAGTCTCGACGAGGTCGCGCACCATGGACTCGACATCGCGGCCGACGTAGCCAACCTCGGTGTACTTTGAGGCTTCGACCTTTACGAATGGGCAGCCCGCGAGCCGCGCAAGACGCCGCGCAATTTCCGTCTTGCCGACACCCGTGGGCCCGATCATCAGAATGTTCTTCGGGAGGACTTCCTCTGCCATCTCAGCGGGAAGTTTCTGGCGGCGGACGCGGTTGCGCAACGCGATGGCCACGGCGCGCTTCGCCGCGGCCTGGCCGACGATGTACTTGTCGAGTTCCGCAACGATCTCACGCGGAGTCAGCTCGTCAAACGACGGCACCGGCTCGGGTTCGTCGTGCCGCTCGCCTCCGGGGAGGTAAATCACCGCGTTCTTGTCCAATTTATCCGTCATGGCCCTGAGCCCTACATCTCCTCAATCGTGATATTCGTATTTGTATAGATGCAGATTTCCGCGGCGATGCGCATCGCTTCCTGAACGATTTCGCGCGCGGTCATTTTCGTGTTCTTGGAAAGGGCGCGCGCGGCCGAAAGAGCAAACGTGCCGCCCGAGCCGATGGCGCAAATGCCGTCGTCGGGCTCGATAATGTCGCCGTGGCCGGAAAGCAGGAACGTGGACTTGGTGTCGGCCACCACGAGCAGCGCGTCCAGGTGCCGCAGCGCGCGGTCCGTGCGCCATTCTTTGGCCAGCTCGACCGCTCCACGCGAGAGATTGCCGTGAAATTCCTGGAGCTTGCTCTCAAAGCGTCCAAAGAGCGCGAGTGCGTCGGCTGTTGAGCCGGCGAACCCCGCGAGCACCTTGTCTTCATAGAGGCGGCGGATTTTCTTGGCCGAATGCTTCATTACATGGTCGCCGAGCGTGACCTGGCCGTCGCCGGCAATAACGACTTTGTTATCGCGCCGCACGCATAAGACTGTTGTGCCATGCATCTGCTGTGAATTCTGGCTCATGGGCGTTCGGCCATTATACCGCGAAGGCGAGGTGCGACCAATGCGTTCGTCAGAATGCCGGAAGCTGCCTCATGAATTTGGATGTAGGGGGGGACAGAAAAGTAAAGTTCCTGCCATCGAATTCAGGGTTAATCACCGGGGGACAATTGGACACAGATGTTTTCTATTGCTTGTCCAATTTCAACGCATAGATCTCAGTAGTTCCCAGTTCGCGCAAAACTATCGGAGAGTCGTCGGGTGCCAACGTAAAACCGGTCATTACTCCCCGAGTCGCAGTCCCCATCAGTCCGAACATTCGTTGCGGTTTTCTAGTCTTGATTTGTATTTTGTACAGTGCCGGATTCTCGCCATCCGTCTCCAGAAAGATGGACTGGCCGTCGTGCGACCACGTCATTTCGTTCACGTTTCGGACGCCTAACGACCGCCACTTCTTATCTTGACAATCGTGCAGCATCAATTCTTGCCCGTTTGCGGACAACGCAGCGATGTATCGGCCATCCGGTGACCAGCGAGAACTCCAAAATCCTTTTGAGCCGGGCACGGCCGAGATTTGCCGCGTGTTGAAATCGTAGACGTGAAGCTCTTCGTTGCCCTTCGGGTGATTGAACACAGCCGGCATATCTCCAAACACAAGCCGTGTGCCATCCCCTGACCATGTGGGGATTCCAGCGTCCGCATTCCCTGTTTGTAATTCCTCCGGATCGCCTCCATCCGCGTTGACGACGTAGACCTTCCACGGCCCGTTCGGTTTCTGGCCGCGGAATGCAATGCGCTTGCCATCCGGAGACCAGGAGAGCCCAACCACATGCATCGGGCCAAAACTCAATTGCAGCTTCTCGCTTCCATCGGGCTTGCTTCGCCACAGGGTCTCTTCTGGATAAGCCGTATAGGCAATCCATTTTTCATCACGCGAGAATTCTACCCAATACGCGGAAAGCCCATTCAGAAAAGGGACAAACTGTCCGAGCTTGGCGTCGTAGCGGACGACTTCATTCCTCTCCGAAAATCCAACGGCGAAAAGTTCGTTGCCGGACTTGCTCGGCGTAAGACCATAGAACTCGACCGGGCCGGGAGCCAGTTGGAAAGGCTTGTGTGGAGCGCTTTGAAAAAAACTGCCCTTCTCGGGCAGCGCCCAAATATCGTATCGTCCGCCATGCAGTGCGGTAAAGATGAAATACTCTCCGCTGGTGGTCCACCCCCCCAGTTCGTCCGGGCGGGGATTCTCCCAGCCATGTAGGAGCTCGTGTGGATTTGAACCATCCGAAAAAACTTCCCATACGGATGTCTTCTGTGCATGTAGATCTGAAACTCGAAACCGAATCCGCTTTCCATCCGGCGACCAATGGACATCGTTGGCTTCTCCTTGGACGGTGGCAATTCTCCGAGACTCGGTGCCATCTGGTTTCACCACATAGACGCCATCCTCGTGCGCATAAGTGATCCACTGACCGTCAGGAGACCACGACGAGTCGCGGCACACGATCTCGCCTACCCGCTTTGGGGACTCACCGGAAACCGGGAGCATCCAAAGTTCACTTTCGCCATACGCGGTTTGGCGCCGTCTGCCGAGGAACCAAGCGCCCGAGGGTGAAATGTTATCTATGTGAAATTCATGGGCCACCCCTGCGACAACAGTAGTCTCCCCGCCTCCGATCGGAACGGATGCCAGTACTCCTCCCTCGTTAGTTGCTACTTGGAAATAAACCCTCACGCCGTCCGTCATCAAGCCCCCGTCCTTTGGACGCCCGTCAGAGGTCAGCCGGGTGGAACCAATGACTCGAAGCGCCTTAGGTTCCGACGCCCAGGAGTAAACGAAAAAAATTCCAACCGCGAGAACTATGGTTGCCGATGCAATCGCGTATCGCGTTCGCCGAGATCTGCTCGCCTCTGGCCCGGACGCCCACTCGGGCACAGGCTCGGTTATCGGCGCTTTTCCGGAATTTGAGTTAGTCCCTTGAATTGGCTGAGATTCGCTCCGGATCGATTGCGAAGAGCCTTCTCCAGGATTCGCTTCAACGAGTCTCACCTTGGCGGCAAACCTGTAGCCGCGTTTGGGTACGGTTTCGATGTATTGCTCCCCACTGAGACCGTTTCCAAGTGCTGTCCGAATAAGATGGACGTTGAATGGGAGGTTCCCCTCTTCGACAAAGGCGTCCGGCCACAGCTTGTTCATCAGCGATTTCTTTTCCACTAAATGCCCACGGTTTTCCAGAAGGATCAGGAGCAGTTCGGACGCTTTCGGCGTAAGCGGCACAATCTCGCCCTCACGCCTCAATGCTCGCTCTTGGGAATCGAACCGGTAGGAGCCGAACTCGAATAAGTGCTTTTTCTCGTCATCCATAGGAGCAAACCGCGATCTCTAATAAATTTCTAATGTGATTTCTAATGTCCCTCTAAAGACACCCGCGCCACTACCCACTAGATTCCCGTATCGGAACGATGGCCCAAGAGAGTCTTTCAACTATCTAAAGTGCCCAGATTGTATTCGGCCTAATCGGTTCAGGCAAGGATGAGTTTGCGCCCGGTGCGCCCGGTGCGAGACGCGACGAAAACCGTTTCTCTGATTACTTCACGAAGGAGGAGACAATGATTAATACGCGTGATGGTCAAATGTTGAAGGCGGAATTAGTTGGACACGTCCTATCAATCTTTTTAAATTATTTATTATTGTTGACGATTGTAGTTTCCGTTGTTGGCTGCGGTGGTGGGAATCCTTCGCCTCCCCCGCCTGTGACGGTATCCGTCTCGCCTTCGAGTTCGATTGTTCTGCTTGGGAATTCACAACAATTCACTGCGACGGTGACTGGCACTTCGAACACGAATGTGAATTGGAGCGTCAACGGAATTGTGGGCGGCAACTCTACAGTTGGATTGATCAGCAGCGGTGGACTCTATATTGCACCGAAAGACCTCCCGACGGCTTCCAGTGTAACCATTGCAGCTACTAGCGTGGCAGACTCGACAGCGAAGAGCAGCGCCACGGTCACAATAACAAGCGATATCTCCCTGAGCATCCAGGTTTCACCCGCTCGGGGAATGGTTGAGACGAGCGATCAGCTTCAGCTGACTGTAACAGTCCAAAGCGCTGGCATGCCAGACAAGAGTGTATCGTGGTCAGTTGATGCAATTCAAAACGGAAACTCATCTTTCGGCACAATCAACACAACAAGTCTAACTACTGCTGTCTATACAGCGCCCACAGTCACACCCTCGCCAGCAAGCATTACAATCAAGGCCGTTAGCCTTGCGGACGCAAGCAAGTCCGCCAGCTTAAATGTTACAGTGGCAACTGCAATTCCTAGCGTACTGGTAGTGGGTGGGGAGACGAGTATCGCTACTGGTAGCTGGGTCAACACCTCTGAAGTATTCGACGTTTCCACGCACACCTGGATTGCAACTCAGAACGTCATTCCGAACCCTCCTCCCAGTGCATTCGGAGGATTGTGTGCGCCGAATGCCATACTGCTGGGCAACGGCAAGGTTCTGCTGGCCGGAGGCGGTTGCAGTGATGCTCACATTACGACTAATGCCGCCAGTCTCTACGACCCCACAACTAACCAGTGGACAGCCACCAGTTCAATGGCCTTCGGACGCGACCAATTCGGCATGATTACAACCTCGAATGGCAACGCTATGGCTATCGGCGGCTGCGCGGGAGGATGTGAAGGTCCGAACGCTCAGGGCCAGCTTTTCGGCACAGTATCGAAGTCGGCTGAAATTTACGATGCTCAAGCAGGTACTTGGAGCACGGTCGCATCCCTGAACACAGTGCATGGCAATTTCGGAACAAATAACCAGTTACAAGGAACTGTTCGGTTGCAGGATGGACGCGTGTTGGCCTGCGGTGGTAGCGATGCCAATGTCACCTCAATAGCCACTTGCGAGATCTACGATCCAACGGCAAATACCTGGACCGTTACAGGTGCGCTGCCGCATGCATGCGAAGGGCAAGTTTGCCCACTAGTGGTCTTGCCCAACGGTAGCGTGTTGGCGATTACCAATGACGGCTTGGGATCGATTCTATTCAACCCAGCGCAAGGGAGTTGGAAATCAAGCGGTTCTCTGGTGACCAAGCAGATCGGAGGCACCCTGACGGTACTTGGAAACGGACAAGTTCTGTTGACAGGTGGTTCATCGGATGGGACGAATCCGACCAGCGCTGCTGAACTCTATGACCCTGTTGCTGGCGCATGGAGATTGACCGCCTCGATGAGTGCCAACCGCTGGGAGCATGTGGCAGTGCTCCTGTCAGACGGAAGGGTGCTAGCCGCAGGCGGCCAAGGAACACCGACGACCATTCTTTCGTCGGCGGAAATCTATGATCCAGCAACTGAAACGTGGGCTGCTACCACGCCTATGTCCCAGCCACGGCTCGCACCATGCGCAGTGGGTTATAAATAGGGGGAGTCAGTAACGGGGGGGAGGCCGGGCTAGGCGCGGAGGCCGGCTTCCACGGCGTCGGCGAAGGCATTGATCTCCGGCTGCTGGGTGAAAATGTGCGTGGCGATGCGGATGCGCGGCGAGCCGCCACCGATGCGAATCGCGCGCTTCGCGCATTCCCCGGCGATCTTGGTGATATCGCCCGTGGGATTGGCGAAGCTCACGAGGCCCGCGTAGAAATCGTCGCGGCTCGCGGCAGTGAGCGCGAGCGGCGGGTGCGATGTAACGATGTCACGCACCTTGATTGCCTGTTGATGGATGCGCCCGTAGATGCGCTCCGGCCCAATCGTGTGGAAGAAATCGAGCGCGGCCTTAAGCCCAACCATTACGCTCAGGTTTGACGTGCCGAGGTTCTCAAACCGGTAGGCCTTCAGTTTGTAGTTCTTCCATTCGCCGGACACCACGTTGACCCAGAGCTTTTCCTGCAACTCGTCACGCACATAAAGCAGCCCCGTGCCCTTCGGCGACATCAGCCACTTATGCGGGCTGGATGAATAAAAATCGCAGCCGAGATCCGTCAGATTGAGCGGGATTTGTCCCACGGCGTGCGCGCCATCCACGTGCACCATCACGCCTTTCGCGTGCGCCATCGTGCAGATTTGTTTTACGGGAAGGATCAGGCCCGTCGCGGTGGTGATGTGAGCGATGGCCATGATCCGCGTGCGTGGCGTGATGGCTTTTTCGAGAAGCCCGACGATTTCTTCCGGCGACGCCGGGGGCGCGGGGAGCGCGACGTTTACGATATTGATTCCGAAGCGCGCAGCTTTCTGTTCCCAGCAGCCGCGCAGACCGGGATGCTCCTGATCCGTGAGGATTGCTTCCTCTCCGGGTTTCATGTCCAGGCCGTTGCAAACAACATTGTTGGCTTCGGTGGCGTTGCGCAGGATTGCGAGGTCGTCGGTGTTGATGTGCAGAAACGCGGCCATGGCTTCGCGCAATTCGCGGATGCGCGTGTTTTCCTCGTAGCCAAACCAGGGGTAGGGCGCCTCGCGGTACTCCTCCGCGCTGAGCATGTGCTGAATTGTCGCGCGCAGCACAGGCAGCGGCGTGCAGCCAACCGAGCCGCAATTCAGATTGATGTGGTCGGAGGCGAGCAGCCACTGGCGGCGCAGCTCGCCCCAGTAACGCTCGGGGTCGGTGGCGAAGAGATCCTGTGGAGGCAGCGGGGGCCCTTCCTGCGCGAGCATCTGCTCGGCGCGGGCGAGCGGCAATCCAAAGATTGCCGCGGCGGCAGCGGCTTGATGTAGGAATTGGCGGCGTTGCATGAAAGCATCCTCCTCGCGCGGGTGCGCAAACTGCGTTTGCGCGGAGTCTAGCAGAAAGGTGAACTGAGGGAGTAGTCCGACGGCGTATTGCGAGGGCCCAAAGCTGAGATTACTTGCTCTTCTTACCTTTCCAGTGATTCTGAAGGTCTTCCTTGGTGAAAAGCGTGGGTGAAACTCCGGAGTTGAGTTTGCATCCGTAATAAAAACTTTGTTGGCTGCGCCTGCCGTCGCGTTCACGCGAAACTCCAAAGGGCATTTGTACGCCGTCCACCACATGCCAGTTCGAGTAGATTGTGGTGTCCTGCGTCGGCTCGCCGGTCTTCGGGTCGAGCGTGGTTACGGCAAAACGCACGGGCAGATGCGTACCGCGGTCCACCGCGATGCGGAAAGAGCGCTGGTCGGTGTCGGTGATTTCCACCCAGTCGGCCTGCTTCAGGTCCACGACGTCTATGCCGCGATAGCGATATTCAAGGTCCGGCTCCTTCAAGCGGTACCGCACCAGGTTGTCAAAACCGGTTTTCAATCCAGCCAGGAACCCGGCGACCACAACGGGATCCGTGTCGGAGATGCCGCCCTTGTCGAGCGTCCATCCTTGATTGCCGTTGTAAACATCAATGATGATCCCTTTGCGGGAGATTTCCCGGCGGTACTTGTCAGGGAAAATCCAAACGCTGCGGAATTCGGCGAAGCCGCCGAGTGCGCCGGTCAGCGGCCCGAATTGCGAAAGTCTTCCGGTGCAATCCGAATCGCGAACGGAGAGATAAGCTTCTCCACCAAGCGCGGCGATCATCTGCGGGATGATCTCCTTCGCCATGGCTGTGCTCTTTTCGGCGGGGATGGTGTCTGGGTTCTGTGCGCGCGGTGATGGGCCCGCATCAAGCGATGGCGAAGCAAGCCAGCACGCCAAGATTGCGGCACCCGCCAACGCTAATATGGATTTCAGCCGCAAAGTACCGCGCCTCCATTTACATTGAGCACTTCTCCAGCGATAAAGGTTGCCAGGTCGGAAGCCATAAAAAGAATCGGCCCGGCGATCTCTTCCGCGGTGGCCACGCGGCGCAGCGGAATCGACGACGTTGCAAATTTCGCTCCGGCCTTGGTGTTCAGCACGGGCTTCGACATATCCGTATCCACCCAGCCCGGCGCGATGCAGTTCACCAGAATGTTGTGCCGCGCGAGTTCTGTGCTCAGCCCTTTCACCATGCTGATGATGGCGCCCTTGGAGGCGGCGTAATGCGCGTGAAACGCCTCGCCGCGTTGCCCGGCCGTCGAGCTGATGGCGATGATGCGCCCGCTTTTCTGCGCGATCATGCGTGCGGCGGCGAAGTGAATCACGGAATAGACGCTTTTCAGGTTGATGCGCAGCATGTCGTCCCACTGCCGCTCGGTGAGCTGCTCGATGGGGACGTCCTCGGCGTTCCAGATGCCCGCGTTGGCAACGAGGATGTCGAGGTGTCCGAGCCGCTTGGTGGCGTGGTCAATCAGTTTTTTCGCGTCCGCCATCTTGCTGAGGTCGGCCTTCAACGACTCGACGCGCGTGCCGTGCTTGCGCGCTTCCTGCTGGACCTGCTCCGCGGCTTCGCGGTTGCGGTGATAGTTGAACACCACATCCGCGCCCGCCTGCGCGAAGAGCTTCACCGCCGCCGCGCCGATGCCGCGTGAACCCCCGGTGATGACCGCCGCCTTGCCTGCGAGTGAAATCATGCTTCCCCCTGACGAGTGTGGTACAGCGCGAGCGGTAAAACGCAAGTAATGCAAAGCGAACTGCCGGCCTGCTTGTGCAGTGCTTGAATTGCTGGTTCAGGTCGCCTGAGGGGCGACCCCTGCTGCCGCGCATACGAGCGCGCGAAAGAGCGCGGCGGAAAAAGCATCGCCGGCCTCTTCATGAATTGGCCGCTCGGGGTGCCATTGCACGCCCACGATCCACTGGTCGGCGTCGCCTCCATTTGCGTGGGAAGTTGGGAGACCACTTCCCGTATATTCAACGGCCTCAATGACTCCGTCCGGCGCTTTCGCCGTAACGCGCAACCCACGCCCGGGAGCCAGAATCGCCTGATGATGCGAGGTGTTCACGCGGTTTTCGGCTGCACCTGAAAGTTCCGCGAGCTTCGAGCCCGCCTGAATTTGCAGCGCATGCACGGGGTCCTGCGACGGCGCAGGCATCACTTCGCCATTGACGTTCTTGCTGTGGCGCAACGCATTGGGGAGTTCACTCGGAATGTCCTGCACAAGCGTCCCACCCAGAAAAACATTGAGCGTCTGCGCGCCGTAGCAAATCGCCAGTACCGGCTTTTGTTCAGCAAACGCGTGCTCGTAGATTGCCCAGTCCGTGCGTTCGCGAGCAGGGTCGGCGTCGCCGCACTTTGGTTGCCGCGCCGCGCCATAGCGAGCAGGGTCCACATCCGCGGGGCTGCCCGGCATGACAAAAGCGTCGAGCGAATTCAACAAGGCCGAAAGGCGCGCGTCGTCGAGGCTCAGCGAAATCGCCACAGGCTCGCCACCCGCCTCGCGCACGGCCTGGCAATAGTATTCATGCTTGCGATTTTCGCCGGCAGCCTCTTCCTTTGCGGTGCGATAAGGCACGCCCACACGAAGCCCCTGCTGATTGCTGGAATTAGCGTTCATCATGGAATCACAAATCGTAGCATCCGCGGCCATGGCGCTTCAACCCGGCGCATGAGAATGGGCGCACTCTCACTTTTTGCAGCCAAAATGCGGGGTTTAGCGCTCCTCGACCGGCTCGGGGTGAATCGTCACCTGAGCGATTTGTGGGAACCTTTCTTTCACGCGGTCTTCGAGCGTGGCGGTGGCGTCATGAATTTCGGTGATCGGCAATTCGCCGCGCATGGCGCAGTGGCACGAGACAAGAATCTTGTGGCTCAGTTGGCGCACGTGTACCTGGTGGCAATCCACCAGTTCGTGGTATTCGGCGGCAAGTGAATTGAGATAGCCCTCGACGTCGCGGCCAAGGTCTTTCATCTCTCGGGCGGTGCGGACATCGCGCGCAATTTCAGAGCCGAGCGGCTCGATGTGGATGTTCACCTCGGCGGCTTGACCATTTCTCGCCGTGGCGGCGAGGATGGCAATTTCATCCTCGAGATCCGTCGCCTGACGGTGCGCCTCGCGTAGGGTCAGGTGGTCTTCCACTTCGAGATGCAACTCGATAAAGAGCCGCCCTTCGAGTTCCTGCGCGGCAAGGCCGTGGATGGCGAGTCCGCGGCGCTGCGCGGCGGCGCGAATGGCGTCAAAGAGATGTTCATCGGCGCGCGCGCGCGGCTCCATGTGAACCATCACATCGGCGGGCAGAATCTCGCCGACGCGGCGCTCGACGGCGTCGCTGATCTGGTGCACGCGCTCGAAACTAGCGGTGCGCGGGACGCTGATGGTGACGTCCACGAAATGCTTGTTGCCGGCGCGGCGGAGGCGTACGCGCTCGGCGCCGATCACGCCATCCATATGCGTAACGGCATCCGTAATTTTTTCTTGCAAACCTTCGGGGGCGGCGTCAAGCAGCGTGTCAATCGTGCGCCTGCCCAGACGCGAGCCGACCCATATCACGAATCCCGCGACGGCCAGCGCAGCGAGCGAGTCGGCGTATCGCAGCCAGGGAAGCCTATAGTGCGCGCCGAGCCACGCGACAGCGATGCCCAGGATGACGGTGATCGTGCTCCAAACGTCGGTGGAAAAATGGAGCGCGTCCGCTTCCAGCGCTTCGCTCGAATATTTCCGGGCCACGCGGTTGAGGGCGCGCGAACGAAAAAGGTCCACGCACAGCGCGACACCGAGCAATCCAATAGCGAGCAGGCTCGGCCGGATAGCCACTTCCTGGAAAAATAGGCGGCGGAAGGCTTCATAAATAATATAGAGCGCGGTAAGAAGAAGCAGGCCGGTTTCGACGAACGCTGAAAAGCTCTCGAATTTCCCGTGGCCGTAAGGATGCCGCTCGTCCGCTGGTTGGTCGGAGACGCGCACGGATAGATAGGTGATAACCGCGGCGATCAAGTCCAGGCTCGAATGCAGCGCCTCGGAAAGAACTCCGAGGCTGCCCGTAGCCACGGTCAAAAACACCTTTAGGCACACCAGCACGATGGCGGAGCCGACTGAGGCCAACGCCGCCAGCTTTTTTTCGCGGACGATAGTTGAAATCTCCATTTAGGGAGTTCGGTGGAATAGCGTAGCACGGAGACCGCTAGAAACCGCCTTCTTCTATGCCTCCGGAGCCGATGCGCACTAGGTTAGAATTTGAGCGGTTTCAGGCATCGCCTGTGGGTATCTCTGGCGAACGGAGCCTCTGATTCTATGCGCCGAATTGTCCTGATAATGGCCGCGCTCGCCGCGCTTGCAGCGGCGGTGGACGGCTTATTCATTGAACCCTTTCGCATCGAGGTGACGCACAGCATCATCCAGGCAAGGGTCGCCGCCCCGCTGAAGGTCGCGCATCTCACGGACCTGCACACAACGGGACTAGGACGCCGCGAGCGAAAACTACTTGCGCTGCTCGAGGAGGAAAAGCCGGACGTCATCATTATCACGGGTGACACGCTGGGGCGTGGCGATCGTTACGAGCGCGCGCGCCCGCTGCTCACGCAGCTTCATGCGCCACTGGGCGTGTGGCTCGTGCGCGGAAACTGGGAAACCAGCCAGCCGATACCCAACGAACATGCGTTCTATGCCAGCGCGGGGATTCATTTTCTGCTGAATGAAGGCGCCTCCATACGGCCTGACATTTGGCTCGCGGGGCTGGATGATCCCTCAACTTCAAGGCCGGATCTTGATGCCGCGCTTGCAAAGGCGCCACAGGCCGCTTACGTGGTTGCGGCGCTTCACGCACCCGGGTACTTTGACACGATTGCGGGCCGGGTCCCGCTCGTCCTTGCCGGGCACACGCATGGGGGACAGGTGCGGCTTCCTTTAATTCCGGCATTCTGGCTGCCGGATGGCTGCGGACGATATCTGGAGGGCTGGTATGAAGCGCGCGGTTCTTTGATGTATGTGAGCCGCGGAATTGGGACATCGTTTCTGCCGATTCGATTCCGATGCCCGCCGGAACTGGCCATCATTACGCTCAAGCCGTAGCCAAAGTCTTTTGCGGTTGGTTGCGAAGGATCCCGGTAGAATTGGATTGAACACACCGCGCGCCTGATATCTGCAGCTTGCCCCCTGCGTATAAATAGGGCAGATTAGGCATATTCCTCGGAGGTCACCCATGAAGCGAGCCCGCGCTGTGATGTGTATCGCCGGATTGCTTGTACTTGCTGGAGGCGTACGCTCATCGCGCGCGCAAGCGGCGCCTGCAGGAGATCCGCAGGCAATCTGGAATGCACTGGCGCACCCCGCGTTTGATCCTCAGAAGGTCGCGAGCGTCAGCAATCTCGTTATCACGCGGGACCGGATTCGCATCGTTCTCGACAGCGGGACGCTCCATTTCACGCAGCCGGTAAACGGAGTGGTTTTCGGCGCGGTGTTCAGCGGGCAGGGGCGATTGCAGATGGGGCCACCGAATGCGCAGGAAGCTCAGCAGCTTCAGCTCTTCACCAAGGAAGGTGAATTGAACCAACCTTTCTCCGAGGCCGTGTTCGCTTTTACCGACAAGACGTTTGAGGAGGTGGCGGCGAAGGTGCAATGGGGCGGAACGGCTGCCATAAACGACGACCTTCTCGGTTCCCGGCTTCAAACAGTCGAGGATCTGGGCGCTGAATTCCTTCCGCGGCTTTTCAAAAGCGTATTGGGCGGCGACCGCTCAAAAAGTGCGTTGTTTTTGGCGGATGTGAAAACAGAGCAGCACGGATGGGTGGATGCCCTCTATGAAGCTGATCGGCCCGAGGAAATCAGCGTCGGGCGTTGGGCCGATGTCGGTGTGAAGTTTTTTGATGTTTGGATGAGCTTTCCCGCGGGCGGCAGGAGTTCGAGTGAAGCCTTTGATGTCCCTCAAGCAAAGGCCGATTACCAAATTCGCGCATACGACATGGATGTAAGGGTTACAAGCACACCCGACCTCTCCACTACGGCCAAGATCAAATTGGAGTCGGAATGGGCAGGCGAAAGAATCCTGTTGTTTGGCATGGATTCAAACCTGCGAATCGAAAAAATATCAGACGAAAAAGGCACTTCGCTGAACTTCATTCAGTCACGCGAAAGGAAAGGTGGGGCGCAGTCATACGGTGACTATGTCGCGGTGGTTATGCCCGAACCGACCCAAGCAAAACAGGGCATGGTGTTGACCTTTGTATATTCCGGAAAGCGCGCAATCCTCTCCGCCGGGCCAGGAGTATTTTTTCCCGAAAGCTACGGCTGGTATCCGGCTCGCATGACATCCCGGACATCAGGAGATGAGTTTGCGGGACGGTATGACTGGGACATTCGCTTTCGCTTCCCTAAGAAATACGTTGCGATAGTGACGGGAAACAAGGTCAGCGAAAACTCAGATGGAAATGAAACGGTTTCCGAGTGGAAAAGTGATATCCCGCTTACGGTTGCTGGTTTCGCTTACGGAGACTTCCGCGTCTATTCAGAAAAGGTCGGGGATATTGAAATTCAAGTCTTCGCAAACAAACAACCAGACAACCAAATGGCTTCCCTTCAAAGGCAGGCGGACAACGCTCAAGTGGCCGTGGGCCAGCTCACACCCGCCAGTCTTGCGCCGACGATCGGCAATGAAATGGGAAATGCGCTCCGTACATTCATCCCATACTTTGGCCCGTATCCATACAAGCAGCTTTCAATCACAAGCATACCGGCGGGATATGGACAAGGCTGGCCTGGACTGATCTACCTTTCGATACTCACGTTCCTCGACAAAACTCAGATGAACGAATTGGGAATCCGCCCTAATAACCCGCGGCTGACGCAGTTCTTCCGCGCGCACGAGGCTTCTCATCAGTGGTGGGGGCACCGAGTCGGCTGGAAGAGCTATCACGACCAGTGGCTCTCCGAGGGATTCGCGGAGTTCTCGGGCAATCTCTACACGCAATTGAGAGACAACCAGAAGGAATATATCGACCGGCTTAAAGCTGATAAGGAAGGCCTGCTTGCAAGGGATGAGCACAACCACGTTTTCGATTCCGTCGGGAGCGTCTGGATGGGGTATCGAACGCTGTCCTCGCAGTCCATTCGGGCGCCACAAGTGATCATCTACAACAAGGGCGGCTATGTCCTCGGAATGATTCGCATGATGATGGCGGACTCACGTGCGCAGGATCCCGACGCACGCTTCAAAGCGATGATGCACGACTTCTGCAAGACCTTCGACAACAAGGCCGCCTCCACCGAGGACTTCAAAGCCATGGCCGAAAAGTACATGACGCAGGCGATGGACCTTGGCGGAAACCACAAGCTGGACTGGTTTTTCAACCAGTATGTATATGGCACCGGGATTCCGCACTATGAGTTCCATTATGAAGTGAAGGACGCAGGAAACGGTCAGTGGGCAGTGACTGGCAACATAAAGCGCAGCGGCGTTCCGGAGCCCTGGATGGACACCATTCCGCTATTCATGGAGCGCAATGGCCAAATGGTGCGGCTTGGGCTTATCAGCGCGATAAAGGCCGATACGCCAATCTCTTTCAACCTTCCCCAGAACCCAGGAAAGCTGCAAATCAATGTGAATGAAGAGTTGCTTGCAGAGATAAAACAGTAGGGTTTCCACAGGGTGATCGCGTTTTCCACAGACTGGATCTGGCTGAATTGCCTCTTGCCAAGAGATTTCCACAGGTTTATGCTTTCCGGGCTGCTGCTTAGGAAACAGTAGTACCATAGTCCTATTCGGGCTCCCAGCCCGTCCCAGTACCCTTGTACCGGGTCATCCTAGGCAGAGGAATAATCCTCAGCGCGGACGACGAGAAGCAAGAAGAACGATTAGGAATCTCTAACTAAGCGGACTCTTATGAACCCAACGATTCTTGCCCAGCCGCAGATTAGTCTCCGAAAACAGTTTTCCACAGGCTCAGGCGCCTCCTCGCCAAATCGAGTGGTGCTGAAGCCCGCCCCCGGGAAGGCCGGGACAACCGCAAGGTTCTCCCTGCTCCCGCAAACCAGGCTGCGCTTTGGGGCGATGGGCGCGAGCATGTCCTTTCAAGTGGGATTGCTGGCGGTCATCCTGATCGTCCCTCTGGTTTTTCCACAGAAGATGATCCCCCACCTTATTTTTAACGTCATGCCTTTGACGGCGCCGCTCACCGAAGTCCCGGTGCAACCGAAGCAGCCGCCCGTCCGGCCAAAGCCGCAGCCGCTGCCCCCACCGGTCGTTGAGGCAGTCGTACCTCTGCCGCCGCAGCCGAAAGTAATTGCGCCCCGGAATTTGACGCCAAAGGTGCAGCCCAAGGTCACAGCTCAGGTGGAAGCGCCAAAGTTTGAAGCTCCTGTGGTGGCCCCGAAGGTTGAGGTAAGTATCGCGCAGCCGGCTCGCCCGCGTCCCCCTGTGGAAAACGTCACATTGAATACCGGAAGCGCGGCCCCCGCGACACTCCCAAAGAAAATGGATCCAAGCAAGGTGCAGACGGGCGGATTTGGTGATCCGAATGGAGTCTCTGGACCATCGAATCCGAATGTCCGTGCGAACGTCAACGGCCGGGGCTCTTTCGATTTGCCCACAGGCCCGGGATACGGAAACGGTACCGGTGGCGCCAAGGGCGCTCGCGGCACCGTCGCCAGCGAGGGCTTCGGAAATGGAACGGCCATCCCTCCGGCTGGTGGTGGCGGACGGAGATCTGGATCGGTGCAGACTGAGGGATTCAATCAGGCGGTCGTGGAAACAGATACCAAGCCTAAGCAGCAGACGCAGGCCGCCTCTGTGCAACCGATCGTCATCCTCGAAAAACCAAAACCCCAGTACTCAAAGGAAGCCCGCGATCTTCGTATCGAAGGCACGGTGCTTGTGAGCGTCGTTTTCAAAGCGAATGGCGAAATCCAGATCCAGGGAGTCGTCAAGGGACTGGGTCACGGTCTCGACGAGTTGGCGATCCAGGACGCGAAACTCATTAAGTACAAACCGGCAATCAGCAATGGGCAGCCTGTTGATTTTCCGGCTACGGTTCACATCGAATTTCTGTTGGCGTACTGATCTGTAGGCATACTGAAAATAAAGTGGAGGAGTGGAGGAAACATGCGCGCACTAAAGTCAGTCCTTTTTATTCTGGCGATCTTCGTCGTGGCGGCACCAGCGGCGTTTGGCCAGCAGCAGCAAAACCAAAGCAGCGACGTGCTCAATCAGGTGATCGACAAGATCATCGCGCGCGAAAAAGTGGAGATGGACGCTATCCGCCAATTCTCGCCGCTGGTTGAAACCTATATCCAAAACTTGAAGATTGAAAGAGACGGGGCGCCAATGCCGGCGGGCGACACTTATTTCATCGGCCGCGCTCAGTTTGCAAAAGGCGTGCAGGTCGAATCCTTGATCGACGCAGGCGGGATCCGTCACGGGCTCATGAGCGGTTTCGCCGGCATCTTCAATATGGGCGTCACCTACGTCCCGGTGGGATTCCTGGAAATGGTTTTCCTGGACAGGAACGGCTTTGACCGGCAGAACTACAACTTTGATTACGTGCGCCGTGAATTCCTGGGCGAAGTCCGATGCCTGGTCTTTGACTTAACGCCGACGCCGAAATCCGGCAAAGAGCGCTTCGTCGGCCGCATTTGGGTTGAGGACAAGGACTTCACCGTGGTGCGGTTCAACGGCGCCTATACGGGAAGCACACGGGAAAAAGTATTCTTTCATTTCGATAGCTGGCGCACAAACACGGGTCCGAATATGTGGCTGCCCTCGTTCATTTACAGCGAGGAAAAGGATCTGCGTGCGTCGATCGCCAAGTCCATATCTTTTAAGGCGCAGACGAGACTCTGGGGTTATAACCTCGGCCATTCCAAGCAGGAGCAGGAACTGGGCAGGATTCTCGTGGAATCGAACGCGCCTATCAACGATCAGACGACAACCAACAATGACGTCTCCCCCTTGCAGGCTCAGCGCAACTGGGACCGCCAGGCCGAAGATAACGTCATTGACCGCCTCGAACGGCTTGGTCTGCTCGCGCCGAAGGGCGAAGTGGACAAGGTTCTCGATACGGTCGTAAACAATCTTGAAGTCACAAACAATCTCGACATCCAACCCGAAATCCGCTGCCGCGTCCTGCTGAACTCGACGCTTGAGTCGGTTTCGATCGGCCACACCATCATCTTGAGCCGCGGGCTGATTGACGTTTTGCCGGATGTGGCAAGCCTGGCAGCCGTGCTGGCCGACGAAGTGGCGCACATCACGCTTGGGCATCGCGTGGACACTCAATTCGCGTTCTTTGATCGCATCCTGCTCTTCAGCGAGAAGGAAACCTTCCAGCACTTCGATTTCGCGAGGACCAAGGATGAAGACGATGCCGCGAGCACCAAGGCAGCCGAGCTGCTTAAGAATTCGCCGTACAAAGATCAGCTCAAGACGGCGCAACTCTTCTTCGGTGAATTGCAGAACCGCGCGAAGGAGATTCCGAACTTGATCAGCCCGCGACTGGGAAATGCCGTCCTCACGAACCACACCGTGGAGGCTCAGTCAAATTCCAATCCGGATCCCAACCAAATCGTCGCGCTGCCGCTGGGCGGCCGCGTGAAGCTCGATCCCTGGGACGACAAGCTCGAAATGATGAAGACCAAGCCCGTGGGCACCATTTCCGAGCGCGAAAAAATGCCGTTTGAGGTGACGCCGTTCATGCCTTACCTCGTGCGGCAATCCAGCGGTCTTGCTCCGGGAACGAACGTCAACGCGGAAGTGAAGCAGGACAAGGACAAGAATCCGCAACCGCAGCAACACCAGTAAGCACACAATTCATCCACACCTCCTGCCGGCGGCAGGTTTCGCGAACGCGGAATCGGCCGCCGGTTTCGTTTTTCCGGCCGTGATATTCTACTGGCCGCGGAATCGTATTCATACCCATGAGCAATTCTCCAAGCCCCGTCACGCCGCCGCAAAAAAAGCCCGGGCGCACCGCGCCATTATGGAAGAGCCTGCCCGACGCATGGAGGATGCTGAAGCCCAACGTACCGCTGCTTGCTGTCGGCTTTGTGCTGATGGCGATCGGCAAGGTAGCTGGGCTGACGATTCCCTACGTGACCAAGCCATTCGTGGACAGGGTACTGAACGGCGGGCAAATAGGCCTGCTGCCACGAATTGTCGAGGCGGTTTTGATTTCCACCCTTGTGCTGGCTCTGACTTCCTACAGCCTCTCCCAGCTCATCTCGAAATCGGCACAGCGGATGATCGCTGAACTGCGCCGCCGCGTGCAAACACACATCGGAAGATTGCCCATTTCCTATTTTGATTCCAATAAAACAGGGCAGCTTGTTTCGCGAATCATGAATGACGTCGAGGGCGTCCGGAACCTCATCGGAACGGGGTTGATCGATTTCTTTGGAAGCATCCTCACGGCGGTGCTGGCATTCGGTTATCTCTTACATGTCAGTTGGATGCTCACGGTAATTGCGATGTGCTTGCTCATAGTATTTGGGGTGGGCATGAGTAAGGCCTTCGCCGTTATTCGTCCGCTTTTCCGCGCGCGGCCGAAAATCACGGCCGAGGTTTCTGGGCGGCTTACAGAATCGCTTGGAGGAGTCCGCGTTATCAAGGGCTATAACGCGGAATCTCGCGAAGAAAAAGTTTTCGCGGACGGGGTCGACCGCCTGCTTCAAAACATCCTGAGCTCCATCAATGCGATTTCGATGATGAGTTCGTCCTCTTCAGTGCTCATGGGGCTCGTGACCGCGCTTCTCATGTATTTCGGGGGACGCATGGTTTTCCACCGGTCAATGACCACCGGCGATTGGGTCCAATACTCTTTTTTTCTCGCCATGCTGGTAGCGCCTGTGTTTCAAATCGTCGCCATCGGCACACAGGTCAACGAAGCGCTCGCGGGGCTTGAGCGGACGCGCGACGTTCTGAAGGAATCGCGCGAGGAAACGGACCCGCGCCGGCAACTGGAAATCGGCCCGATTAAGGGAACCGTGGGATTTCAAGAAGTCGGTTTCGCGTATGAGAAGGGCAAACCGGTGTTGAACGAGGTTTCGTTTTCGGCCGAGCCGGGCAGCGTGACGGCGCTGGTCGGCCCCTCGGGCGCGGGCAAGTCCACAATCATCGGGCTCATCGCGTCCTTCTACACACCTACTTCCGGGCGCGTGCTCGTGGATGGAATGGACCTCTCGACCGTGAAACTCTCCAGCTATCGCACTCAGCTTGGTGTGGTGCTGCAGGAAACATTTCTGTTTGACGGCAGCATCCGCGAGAACGTCGCCTTCTCCCGGCCGGACGCCACGGAGGAGGAAATCCTCAATGCGTGCCGCATCGCGCGGGTGGATGAATTCGCCGAACCGCTCGAGAAAAAGTACGACACGATTATCGGCGAGCGCGGTGTGAAGCTTTCCGGTGGACAAAAACAGCGAGTTTCGATTGCGCGCGCGCTGCTTGCAAATCCGCGCATCCTGATCCTCGACGAGGCGACCTCGAGCCTCGATTCCGAATCCGAAACCCTCATCCAGCAGGGGCTGGCTCAACTCATGAAGGGCCGGACGACATTCGTGATCGCTCACCGGCTCTCCACCATCCGGCGCGCGGATCAAATCCTTGTGATCGAGGGCGGACGCATCGTCGAGCGCGGGACTCACCCCACACTCTACGCGGCGCACGGCCGGTATTTCGAGATGTACACCAAGCAGCATGGGCTTGAGGAAAATCTGTTTCTTGCTCCCGGTGAGGGCGCTGCCGATCCGGAGGCAGCAGGTCAGCGCGGCGCCGGCGGCGCCGGTGAACCCGGTATCGCGGCCGCCATGCGAATTATTCGCGGAAACCAGACTTAAGCGATTTCGCGCATACACTGCACGACAGGTACGGCGGGCAACAACTCAGGAGGAAAACTAATGACGAGAAATCTGCGAATTCTTGCCGTCGCGATGGTGATGGGCGCGCTTTTCTTCGCCGGTTACGCCGCGGGACAGAACCGCTTCGGCCAGCCGAAGACCGTCCTTGCGATTTCTCTCATCAAGTTCCGCCCCGGAGTCTCGGACGCCGACGGACAAAAGGCGATAGATGGCGTGAAGCAGATGGCCGCGCAAATCCCCGGCATCAAGAATGTCTGGCTCAAACCTGCGCGGATGGAGCCGCGCGATTTCGATGCCGCATTTGTGATTGAATTCGTGGACCGCGCCGCCGCGGACAACTACGCCGAATCGCCAGTCCACGAAGCGTGGAGCAAACAGCTTCAACTTATCCGCCTGACCAGCATTTCGCCGCAGATCACAAACCCCTAAGATTCCTTAACGTTCCGGCGCGAAAAACGCTCGCATTTCCGGGTCTGAAATGCTAGTCTCCCGCCTGCAAACGGAGCGGCTGGGTGACTCGCTCCGTAGGGTCCCTCTCTTTCGGTTCTCATTGCGGGGAAAAATGAAGGGCGGCGTGCGCCCCGGGTATTTGCGGGAAGACACGAGCGTCACATGGAGGACAGGTCATGGACATGAAGAAAACACTAGGCGCCATAGTCGCGGGGTTCATCGTTTATAGCGGCACCGGCTACTTGATCCACGAGATTTTGCTAAAGAGCGCCTACACGGCAACGGCCGATCTGTGGCGGTCCGAAGGCGACATGCACAAGCGGCTTTGGATCATGCTGCTTTCCCAATTTATTTTCATTGTTGGGGCAGTTCTGATTTATCAGCGTGGCTTGGAAAAGAAGTCGTGGATTGGGCAGGGAATCCGGTTCGGCATCCTGCTGTCAGCGGTGGCGCCTGTCGCCGGGTTCATGATGAATTATGTCGTCATTCCAGTCCCGCATACGCTTGCGTTGCATTGGATTCTTTCTGGCATCGGGCAAATGCTCGTAGTCGCGCTCGTCATCGCGGGAATCTGCCAGCCGAAGGCGGACTAAGGCACACAGCTTGGCGTTTGATGCGGCGGCTCATGGGAGTTCACAAGAACCGCCGCATATCTTCTCTCACTTCGTGATTGGGCCAAACTCCTTGGCAATCAACCGATCCGACACCCCGCTCGGCAGCATTCTCATAAACCAAATCCTGCGTCCCGCTTTTTTCGGAACTGCATAACGCGGTTTCGGATTCGCTGCCCGCAGCACGCCAAGCACGATTTCCGCGCAATCCTCGGGCTTGGTCGTGGAAGCACCTGTATATTTTTGCCAGCCGCGGAAGAATCCACTGTACACGCTCGCATAAGGCCCTTTCTCCATTTGCGGACGATACTGCGCGGCAAGCTCGATCGCCGCTTTCTCAATGTTCGTGGCGATATAGCCCGGCTCAATCAGGATTACGCGCACACCGAATGGCCGCACTTCGTGGCGCAGCGCGTCGCTCATCGCTTCGAGCGCGTGCTTTGTGCTGGAATATGGACCCATCACCGGCAACGTCATCCGCCCGCTTACTGAACTCATGTTCACGATGCAGCCGCTGCGCCGTTCGCGCATCTCCGGCAACACGCGCTGGATCAATCGCACCGCGGCGAAATAATTCGTCTCGAATTGCCGGCGTAGATCTTCCATGCTTATCTCTTCCATGGTGACGCCATAGGCTACGCCCGCGTTGTTGATGAGCACGTCCACCGGGCCGGCTACGGCACGAATCTCGTCCAATCCGCGATCCACGCTCAGATCGTTGCACACGTCCATTTCTAGCGGAGTGATGGGCAGCAAGTGTTTCTGAGCTTCTTCGGCCAGCTTGGCGCGCCGCTCGGCGCTGCGCCCGGCCGCGAATACTCGGTAGCCCTCGCGGGCCAGCCGCAGGGCAATCGCTTTGCCCAGGCCATCGGTCCCGCCGGTGATCAGTGTGACCCGTGCTTTGGAATTCTCAGTCATGTTTTCCTCACGCTTGCCACGCTATCGCAAAGCGGGCGTCGAATCCAGCCGCGCGATGAACTTGCTAGAAACTTATGGACAAGTCCACGCGTCCTAGAGCATCGTCAGGCCGACGTCAGGAGGAAAGAAATGAAATCGCACGGGTCATGGTTTCGCGGGTTGCACACAGAATTCTCAGTGGTTGCGAGAATCACTCTATTCATTCTAAGTTTCGCGCTGCTGACTGGCCTTGCGCCAATGAAGGGCCGCGCAGCGGGGCAGGCGCCGCACGGTGCAGCCGCGGTGGATGATACGTCCTCGAAAAAATCCGGGGCGAAGAACGACAAGACCAAAAACGCCACCACGCCTGCGGCGCAGCCGCCGGACGCGGAATACACGGCGAAAATCAAGGAATACACGACGGAGCCGTATTTCCTCACCGAACTTGTAGATCATCTCCCCGCTTCAGCGACCGTGCCCACGCCCGAAAAAATTCTCGGGTACATCGTCGGCGCACCAAACCATCTGACCTATACGAAAGACATCTCCCGCTACTACCGCGCGCTGGCCGCCGCGACGCCGCGAGTAAAGGTCTGGACCGTCGGGAAGAGCGAGGAGGGCCGCGAATTCCTGATGATTGCCGTGAGCGACGATTCCAACATGGCGCAGATCGAGCATTTTAAGGAAGTCACCGCCAAACTCGCCGACCCCCGCAAGCTCAGCGAAGCCGAAGCCCAGCAACTTATCCAGAATGGCAAACCGATCTATTGGGCCTCGGGCTCAATCCATTCGCCGGAAACGGGCTCACCCGAAATGCTGATGGAGCTGGCGTACCGGCTCGCGGTGGAAGAGACGCCGTTCATTCAAAACATTCGTAAGAATTCGATTGTGCTCATCACGCCGGTGCTGGAAGTGGACGGCCGCGACCGCATGGTGGACACATACAACTATCACCTCGCGCATCCGGATCTACCGCAGATGAATTTGCTCTATTGGGGCCACTACGTCGCGCATGACAACAATCGCGACGGCATCGCGCAGGCCCTGCAACTTTCAAAGGTGCAGATGCGCAGCTTCCTCGAATGGCACGCGACGGTGATGCACGACCTGCACGAATCCGAGCCGTTTCTTTACGTGATGACCGGCACGGGGCCGTACAACGCGTGGCTCGATCCGATTGTGGTGAGCGAATGGCAGAAGATGGCCTACAACGACATCGAGCAGATGACCGCGCGCGGCGTTCCCGGCGTGTGGACGCACGATTTCTACGATGGCTGGGCGTCGAATTACATGCTCTACGCCGCGACGGGCCACAATGCCATCGGCCGCTTCTACGAAACATTTGGAAACGGCGGCGCGGACACGCGCATGCGGACCGTCCCGCCGAACATGACCACGCGCGAATGGTTCCGTCCCAATCCGCCGCTGCCGCGTGTGAATTGGTCTCTACGCAACAACATCAACATGCAGGAGAGCGGGATTCTTTTTTCGATGTCCTACACCGCGACCCACGCGCAGGAGTTTCTTTCCAACTTTTATTTGAAGAGCAAGCGTAGCGTCGCCAAAGCAATCACGGAAGGCCCGGCGGCATGGGTGATCGTCAATGACGGAAAGCGGCCCGCGCTCGCCGCGCAGCTTGCGGGTCTGCTGCAAAACCAGGGCTGCGAAGTTCACACGCTCAGTCAGGAGATTGAAGTGCAGCAGCAACGTCCGGCGGCTCCCGCCGGCGCAACAGGAGGCGGGGGCGGGGGTGGACGAGGAGGCCGCGGCGGCGCACCAGAGACTGGTGGCAGCGCGCCGGCAGTAGAGAACGCCACACCGCGTCCCGCTCCTGCCGCGACGGTTGCAGTGAAAATCCCCGCGGGCAGTTACGTGATTCGCATGGACCAGCCCTACAGCCGTATGGCGGACATGCTGCTCGACACACAATACTTCAACGTGAATGACCCGCGCCCGTATGACGATACCGGCTGGACGCTCGGGCCGCTGCGGAATGTGTCCACGATGCGCGTGACCGACGCCGCAATTCTCAAAGCACCGATGTCGCTCATCCAGGGCGAAGCGAAGGCGCCTGGCAGTTTCAATGCTTCCGCGGCTCGATTCTATTTCGTCAACGCGAACGCCGAGCCGGTGCTTGCGACGCTGCGTTTTCGTTTGAAGAACGTAAAAATGTTCGCTGCCGAAGCGGGATTCGAGGCCGACGGCGCGAAGTACAACGCAGGCACGTTTATTATCCCGAGCGAGGGGAATCCGGGCGACCTCTCATCGCAGCTCGAAGCCGCCGCGAAGGATCTCGGCATCCGCGTGAAGGGTACCGCAGCCGATCCGAGCGTGGCAAAGCATGAGCTGGCCGTCCCGCGCATCGCGGTCGTCCACACCTGGGTCAACACGCAAAACGAAGGCTGGTACCGCCTCGCGCTCGACGAAATGAAGGTGCCTTACACCTACATTTCCGATCAGGTGCTGCGCGCCACGCCGAACCTGCGCGACCGCTTCGACGTGATTATTTTCCCGCCGGGCGCGGGCAATCTCGCATCAATGATCAACGGCGTGCCAAAACGCGTGACGCCCGATGGCTCCGACTTCGGCGGACCGATTCCGTGGAAGCGCACGGACCTCACGCCCAATCTTGCAACTCCGGACGGCCAGCCGGATCAGACCGACGACATCCGCGGCGGCATGGGCTTCGAGGGCCTTGCGAACCTGAAAAAGTTTATTGACGACGGCGGGCTGTTTATTCCCATCACCTCTGTCGCCCAGCTTCCGATTGATTTGGGCATGACGCCCGGAATCTCTATCGCGCAGACGCCGCAGCTTCAGGCGCGCGGCA
>JBGPHM010000028.1:0-49084 GCA_041484365.1 Terriglobia bacterium
ATTGGCGATGTCGCGCTGCCCTTCAGCCGCACGGGAAAGCGCGTCGTGGCAATTGAGCCCAATCCAAAAACGTTTGCCAGACTTCAGAAAAACGTCCGCCAGAACAATCTGGATGCGCGAATCGATTGCCTGCAATTTGCCATTTCGGATAAGGAGGGATTGGCGCAGCTCGTTGTGTATCCAGATGCCGCGAGCTCTGAACTTCTGGGAGATGAATCCAGAGTCGGCTATGGGCTCGGCGTACAATCTATACAGGTGCAAGTAAAAACAGTACGCCTCGATGGTCTATTGAAATCGCGAGGAATAACTCCAGACCAAGTCGCGCTGGTTTGGTCTGATACACAAGGACTCGAAGCGCAGGTTATCGAATCCGCACCAGATCTGTGGCGGAACGGAACTCTCCTTTGGGTGGAAATCTGGCCCAGGGGCCTGGACTGCCACGGTGGAGCGGACCACTTTGTCGAACTCTGCAAGCGCCACTTCCGCAGTCTCCTGAGGGCAGACCAAATGAAATGCGATCCGGAACCAATTGACAATGTCGAATCCATTGTTAGAAGCCTAAAGTTCGGCGAGCACACTGACGCATTATTGATCCCATGATGATGCGCGCCCCGCCACAAGGGCTGGATTTTCGTTCTCTTGCCGCTATTCGTAGCGGAGGGCGATGACGGGATCAACTTTTGTGGCGCGTCGCGCGGGAATCCAGCAGGCAATCAGGGCGACGGCGACGAGTATGGCGGTCACTATTGTGAATGTGGCGGGGTCTGTCGTCGTTACGCCAAAGACCATGGTTTTCAATAGGCGCGTCAAGCCAAACGACGCACCGAGTCCGATTGCGACTCCGAGAAGCGAGAGGCCCAGCCCCTGGCGTAGAACCATGCGCAGCACGTCGGCGCGCTCAGCGCCGAGAGCCATGCGCACGCCGATTTCGTGGGTGCGCTGGCCGACGGCATAGGCCATCACCCCGTAAATTCCCACGGCGGCAAGCAGCACCGCGAGTCCCGCGAACGCGCCGAGGACTGCGGCGTAGAAGCGCTGCGAAGCGACCTGCACGGAGAGCAGGTCATTCATCGTCTGCACGTTGTAGAGCGGAACATTCGCGTCGAGATCGGTGACCACTTTGCGCAAGGCGGAAACCAGGCTGAGCGGGTCCACCGAGGTACGAATGGCGAGCGTCATGGATGGAGTCGCCCATTGGGCAAGCGGCGCAAAAATTTCCGGCGTGACGTCGCTTGTGAGGTTGCGCTGTTTTGTGTCCGTGACGACGCCGACGATGACCGTCAATCCCTGCGGGCCCAACTGGATGCGTTTGTCGAGCGGGTTGTCATGCGGGAAGAACTGGCGAACGAAGGCCTGATTGACGACGGCGGCGCGCGTCGCGTTTGTGCCGTCGCGTTCGTCAAGGTAGCGGCCGGAGATGAGCGGAATCTTCAGCGCGGTAAAGTAGCCGGGCGTGACGATGTCCACACCCGCGACGGGCATGCTGCTGCGCGACATTTCATCGGGCGTCTGGCCTTCGATCATGATGCTCATCATCATTTGCACGATTTGCAAAGGCAACGCCTGCGCGACCGAAGCGGAAGTGACTCCGGGCAGAGCCTGCGCGCGCTCGACAAGCTGCTGAAAAAAGGCGCGCTGCTGCTCGGGAGTTTGATATTCGTTGAGCGGAAGCGAAACGCGCGCGGTGAGCACGCTATCGGGAGTGAACCCGGGCGCGATGGCCGTGAGCCGGAGGAAGCTGCGGATTAGCAACCCGGCTCCGACGAACAACACGAGCGAGAGCGCGGTCTCAAGAACCATGAGCGCTTTTTGCGGACGCCGCGCACCGGCATTTGCACCGCCCTGGCCGCCGCTTTCCTTGAGTGTGTCATTGAGCGAAACGCGGAACGCCGCGAAGATGGGAGCGAGGCCGAAGAGCAGGCCGGTCAGCAAGGCGATGCCAAGCGTGAAAAGGAGGACGCGGAAATCGAGGCGCGCCGTCAACAGATGAGGAATGTTGGGCGGGCCGTAGTACCGAATAAGCTTAACCGCTCCGGCGGCGAGGCCGAGGCCCACGATGCCTCCGGTGAGCGCGACGACAGAGCTTTCCGTAAGCAGCAACTGCGCGATGCGCGCCCGGCCCGCGCCGAGCGCTCCACGAATAGCGACTTCTTTTTCACGCGCGACGCTGCGCGCAAGCTGCAAGTTCGCAACATTGGCGCAGGCGATGAGCAACACGAATCCTACCGCGCCGAGAAGGATGTAGAGCTTGCGCTGGACGTTGCCAACTTCGTGTTCATGCAGTGAGAAGACTTGCGTTTGCGCGTTCGCGAACATGCGCGTGAAGCCGCCGGGAAGGGCGGGAAGAACCACTTTTGTAATTCCGGCGAGATCGGTTTGCGCGGCGGATGCGGTCATGCCGGGACGCAAGCGCGCCACGATTCGCAGGGCTTGGATGCGGACGGTGATACGTCCCTGCGATTGGGTGACGCTGCTTTCGGAAAGCTGAAACGGGACGAGGAGGTCCACGTTCGTGTTGTCGAGGAACTGAAATTCAGGAGCGAGGACGCCGACGACGGTGTACGGACTATTGTCGAGCGAAATGACGCGACCGATGACGCCGGGGTCGGAGCCGAAGCGGTTGCGCCAGAGAGTTTCCGTGAGCAAGACGGCGTTTGGGCCGCCGGGGCGGTCCTCTTCAGCGGAGAAGCCGCGGCCGATGCGCGGCGAGATGCCGAGAACGGGGAAAAAATTGGCAGTGATGCTCGCGCCGTGAAGACGCTCGGCCTGGCCCGCGCCGGTCAACGTGAAATCGGCGCCGGAAGAATAGGCCGCCAAGTCCGTGAAGGAGTGGCTCTGCTTGCGCCACGCGGAATAAATGTCCGCGAAGACGAGGCCCGCGTTTTGCTGCGGAATGAAATTCGTGGCCCAGATGAGCTCGCTCGGGTTCTTGTAAGGCAGGGCGCGGAAGAGCACGGCGTCAACAACGCTGAAGATGGCAGTGTTGGCGCCGATGCCGAGTGCCAGCGCGACAACCGCGATGGCGACGAAGCCGGGATTGCGGCGGATGACGCGAAGCGAGTAACGAAGATCCTGCCAGAAAGAGTCCATGAGCCACCCCCCGCGGGACAATAACAGAACGGCCACACAAAATCAGACCGCTGACGGGTTTAGACGCGCGAGGCGTAGGAAGGTTATCGCGCGGGCGGGTATACTTCTGGGGATCTTCGGCTGGAGCCAGGGAGGGTGCATGCGTAAGACGATTCTCACAATCGCGTTGCTCTTGCCGATGGGCTTCTTGAGTGCCCAGCAGGAAGAGTCGGCGGCAGGCCATTATGAAAGGGTATTGGACAACGAATATGTTCGCGTATCGAGGTTGGATTTCGATACCAAACTGTTGCGTGATTCCGATAGGGAACTCCCGCACCCCGGTATCGCGATTGGTCCAACCGCTGTAATCGTATTTGAACAATTCACTAAGACGGAATGGTCCGAGCTCGGCTCAAATCATCTCACTTACAAATTTGTTGATGCTTCGTACGCGGAAGGAGGTCAGAAATTATCACGCAACATGCATGATTTCCCCGGGCCCGTGTTCCGTGAAATCAAATTGGAGTTTAAGGCTCTGCCACCGGCGAGCCCTTTCGAGAAGGATGCGGTGAAGCTTGACCCGAAGCACAATGAAGTCCTGTTTGAAAACGAGCGCGTGCGAGTGGTTCGCATACATTTTGGATTGGGGGAAAGCGGGCCGGTGGTGGACAAGCGGCCACGCGTGATTATTTTGCTTACGGATACGCACGCGCAGGTGACGTTGCCCGATGGGCACAGCGAGGTTCGCGAGGGGACGGCAGGGACAATTCAGTGGAGCAAGGGTGGCAGGCAGGCGACGATGAATGGAATTCTTGGGCCGTTGGAGAATATTGTTGTGGAATTGAAGAGCGCGGAACCAAAAGGTAAGTGACGAACAGCTTCTGCGCGACGCGGACTCGGAGCGCCCTAAGAATCGTTGTCATCCTGAGCGAAGCGAAGGATCCGTGTGAGGCAGGCACACAAGCTAAGCCATTGGCTAAGTTTTGTATGTCGCCGCAGGATTCTTCGCTATGGGCCGATAGACTGCATCGTCCCTCCGCTCAGAATGACAACCGTTTTTGAAGCGACTTAACTATAATCTTTCCGGAGGAAGACAATCGTGGCGACGACAGCGACACATTCGGATTCAACGAAGCGCGGGCCATTCCGCAACGAGCCGATGCTCGATTTCTCGAAAGAAGAAAACGCGCGGCGGATGCGCGAGGGAATCGCGCAGGTGCGCAAGGAACTGGGGCGCGAGTATCCGCTGGTGATTGGCGGACAGCGCGTGATGACGACCGAGAAAATCAAGTCGGTGAATCCGGCGAAGCCGTCGGAGGTTGTAGGCATCCATCAGAAGGCGGGATTGGCGCAAGTGGAGCCCGCGATGCAGGCGGCGCTTCACGCGTTCGAGACGTGGAGCCGGACTCCATGGGCTGCACGCGCGGCAGTGCTTTTCCGCGCGGCGGACATCCTCCGCGCGCGGCGGTTTGAGTTTGACGCGTGGCTGGTCTTTGAAGTGGCGAAGAATTGGGCCGAGGCGGACGCGGACATCTGCGAGACGATTGACTTCTGCGAATTCTACGCTCACGAAGCGTTGCGTCTTTCGCAGGCCGAGCCTCCGGTGCAACTGCCCGGGGAGCGCGACACTCTGCACTACATTCCGCTAGGCGTGGGCGCGGTGATTCCTCCCTGGAATTTTCCGGCGGCGATCATGGCGGGGATGACGGTGGCGGCGGCGGTGTGCGGCAACACGATGATTCTGAAACCGTCGAGCGATTCGCCGACGATTGCGGCGAAATTCTGCGAGGCGCTCGAGGAGGCGGGCATGCCCGCGGGCGTGGTGAATTTTTGTCCGGGCGCGGGAGCGTCATTTGGGAATGCTGTCGTTGCGCACCCGAAGACGCGGTTCATTGCGTTCACGGGCTCGCGTGACGTTGGGCTGGATATCCACATGCGCGCCGCAACTCCGCAGAAAGGGCAGATTTGGATCAAGCGCACGATCCTTGAAATGGGCGGCAAGGACGCGATCATCGTGGACTCCGAAGCGGATGTGGACGCGGCGGTCGAAGGAGTGGCGGTTTCGGCATTCGGATTCCAGGGACAGAAATGCTCGGCGTGCTCGCGGGCGATTGTGGACGAGAAAATTTACGATGCGTTCGTCGAGAAGCTGCGCGCGCGGGTGGCGAAGATTGCCGTAGGCGATCCGACGGAAAACGCGGCCATGTGCGCGGTGATCAACGAAGCGGCGATGAAGTCCATCCTTGAATACATCGAGGTGGGGAAGAAGGAAGGGCGGCTGATCAATGGCGGCGGGCGTGATACAAAAATGGGCGATGGCTACTTCGTCCAGCCGACGGTGATAGCGGATATACCGCCGACGGGACGCATCGCGCAGGAAGAGATTTTCGGGCCGGTGCTGGGAGTGATCAAGGCGAGGAATTTTGACGACGCTCTGGCGATTGCAAATAACACCGAGTACGGATTGACGGGCGCGGTGTATACGAAGTCGCTGGAAAAAATCGAGCGCGCGAAAAAAGAATTTCACGTCGGGAACTTGTACATCAACCGCAAGTGCACGGGCGCGATGGTCGGCGCGCATCCCTTCGGCGGGTTCAACATGTCCGGCACGGACTCGAAAGCGGGCGGACCGGATTATTTGTATTTGTTTACGCAGGCGAAGTCGGTGGGGCAGAAAGTGATTTGAAAAGTGCAGGGGCGGATCAAAACCCGCCCCTGCATGCTTCGTTGGTGACGCTCTACCAACCGATCGAGATTCTTCGCTTCGCTCAGAATGACAACCTGACCCTCTTATTCAACAAACTCCCAGGTTCGGTCCCGTTCTCCTACTGTTCTTTCCAGTTTGGCAAGCGGCCGGGCGTGTGCGGTACTCCATCGGCGTCGAGCGCTTTATTGAGCTTCATCAAGTCCACTTCGACCAGGGCGCGAAGCTTTGTGAGCATGGGCGTGAATAGTTCGCCCGCGACCTTGTAATCGTTTTCCTGTGTCTTGGTTGGCCGCGCCGTGTTCGAGCCCATGCCCTGCACGACTCTGCCAATTCGCTGCGCGATCGAGGGCGCGGTTGGCTCCTCATGGCTGCGCGCGAAATTGTCTCCACGCAGCGCCATCAGGATTTCGTTGTTGCGCTTTTCCAGGTCCTCGGTGGTTTTGAGCAACGCCGCACCGTCTGGGTAGGGCATCGCCATCAACGCGCGCTTGATGGTTGCGAGTTCGGTTTCGTTGTTGGTGGCGATTTCGAGAGCGGCCGTTACCGCGGATTGCAATTTCGCGGCCTTCTTCTGGAAAGCTTCCTTTGCGGCGCGCTCTTGCGGCGACATCGGCTGGATAGTTTCGGCCACAACGCTGAATTCAACGGGGCCGGCGAGCTTCGTCGTCTCGCCATTGAAAAGTTGCGATACGGACACCTTGTACTTGCCCGGCGTCACGAGCGGCCCACCGCCTCCTCCGCCGAAGAAGCCGCCTCCTCCGCCACCGCCTCCGCGTCCTCCTGCTGCGCCACCGACGGCTGGTGCAGCCGGCACGGTGAACGGAGCAGCGCGCAGATCCCAGGTAATTCGGCGGATTCCAGCTTGCGCGGGTGAAGTGAGTTGACGAACGAAATTGCCGCTCGCGTCCGTGATGGTGAAAACAAGCTGCGCCGGCTGCTCTTCTTCCTCCGCTCGCAACTCTTCAAGCGTTGGATATTTCGGCTTTGCGCCAGTGGCATTGCGTTCGGCGTCGCGCTCTTCGGCCTGGCGCTTCTGGCGCTTGGTTTGCGGAGCTGTTTTCACGTAGTAGTTGATCAGCGCGCCGGTGGGAGGATTCTCCCCGGTGTAAAGCTGCTCGCCGAGGTGCGCCTTTGCGCCGCCGCCGAAGGGCGAATAGAGCGAATACATCCACGCATCGCGGATCGGGAAGATCATCGCGTCCGAGTCGGCAAGCTTTTCGGGCGCGGCGTAACGAAGCGGAGCATAGTCGTCCATGATCCAGATGCTGCGGCCGAATGTGCCGATGACGAGATCGCCCATCGGCCTTTGGATGTGGAGGTCGCGCACGGCGATGGTTGGAAGGCCGTTGCGCAGGCGAGTCCATTGCGCGCCGCCGTTCATAGTGACGAATAGGCCGTACTCGGTGCCGACGAAAATGAGGTTCGCGGTCACCGGGTCTTCGGCGATGGCGAGCACGGGGCCGTTATCGGGAAGATTTCCAGCGATGGAGGTCCAGGTCTTGCCCGCGTCGGTACTCTTCATGAGGTACGGTTTGAAATCTTCCGTCTTGTGGCCGTCGAAGGCGGCGAAGACGGTGTTCGCGTCATGCTGTGAGGCGAAGACGCGCGAGACGAACGTCATTTCGGGCACGCCGGCAATGGTCTCAATTTTTCGCCAGTGCGCGCCGCCATCTTCGGTGACGTCAATCACGCCGTCGTCGGTGCCGACGTAAATCAGTCCTTCTTTTTTCGGCGATTCAGAAATTGTGGTGGAGTTGCCGAAGTGGGACGTGGAAGCGTTTTTGGCCACGGCTTCCGGCGGCCAGACGCGGCCCATCACGGGCAAGGAATTGCGATCGAGAGCCCGTGTGAGTTCACCGCTGATTGCACGCCAGGAATCGCCGCGGTCGTCGCTGCGAAAAAGCTTATTCGCGGCGAAATAAATCCGCGTGTGCATGTGCGGGCTGACGACGATCGGGGAATCCCAGTCCCAGCGAAGCGGAGGCTCGCCAGCGCCTTCGGTCGGGACGATGTCCACGCGCTCGCCGGTGCGGCGGTCGTAGCGGACGAGAGAGCCGTCCTGCAATTCCGCGTAAACAGTATTTGCGTCCTCGGGGTCCACGGCGCTGGTGAATCCGTCGCCGCCCTGCGTGGTGAACCAATCGGCGTTGAGGATGCCGGAAACGCTGCGCGTGCGAGAAGGCCCGCCAACGCTGGAATTATCCTGCGTGCCGCCGTAAACGTAATAAAAAGGCGCGGAGTTGTCGGCGGTCACATCGTAGAACTGGCCGAGCGGCAGATTCTCCTTGAAGGTCCACGTTTCGCCGCGGTCAAAACTTTCATACAAGCCGCCGTCGCAACCGACTAGCAGGTGATCGGTCTCATCGGGATCAATCCAGACGACGTGATTATCCACATGCTTGCTGCGCGTGCCGAGACTGCGCGTCGTTCGCCCGCCGTCATCGGAAGTCATGATGTTGGTGTCCATCACGTAGATGCGCTCGGCGTTTTTCGGGTCCACGAAGATCGTGCCGTAATACTGAGGGCTGGAACTGGTGAAGTCGTCACGTTTTTCCCACGTCTGTCCGCGATCGCTGGAGGCAAAGACTCCGCCGCCGCGGTTCGCGGCTTCGATCACGGCGTAAACAATATTCACGTTCGCAGGCGAGATGCCGAGGCCAATGCGGCCGACGTCGCCAGCGGGCAGGCCGCTGCGGAGTCTATTCCACGTCGCGCCCGCGTCTGTAGATTTGTAAATTGCGGATTCCGGGCCGCCGTCAATCAGCGTCCACACGTGCCGGCGGCGCTGGTATGCCGCGGCGTAGATCACGTCAGGATTCCCGGGCTCAAAGATCGCATCCGTGACGCCGGTGTTCTCACTGATGGTGAGGATATTTTTCCAGGTCTTGCCGCCGTCGGTAGTTTTGAAAAGCCCGCGATCGCCGCCGGGTCCCCAGACCGGTCCCTGTGAAGCGACGTACACAACATCCGAGTTGCGCGGATCAATCAGAATGCGCGCGATGTGCTCGGAATGCTGCATCGCATCCATGTGATGCCACGTGCGGCCGTCGTCGTCGGAGCGGTAGACGCCGTCGCCCCAGCTGACGCTGCGCTGGGAATTATTCTCGCCGGTGCCGACCCAGACGGTTGCGGGATTGCGCGGATCAATCGTGACGTAGCCGATGGAGTAAGAGGCTTCGTTATCGAAAACGGGGGTGAAGGTGATGCCGCCATCGCGGGTGCGCCACACGCCGCCTGAGGCAGCGGCGATGAAATAGTGGCGCTTATTGGCGGAGTCCATGCCGATGCTCTGTATGCGCCCCGAGATCATCGACGGGCCGACGTTGCGGATGCGGAATGCGCTGTACGTGCCGCCTCCACCTTCGCCGCGCCCACCACCGGCACCGCGTCCACCACCCTGCCCTCCACCGCGGCCCTGGCCACCGCCACCTGCGGCTGCGCCACCGCCGCGCTGGGCGCGCGAATTCGGCGCGATTGCGAGAACTACCAAGGAGACAGCTACGACAGCGAACAGGAAGAGACGTTGGAGCGCTTTCACGGAATCCACCTCTTGATGGAGAATTTTGGTCACGCGCGTTCGACAGATGCACCGGGCCGGACGACTATGGCCTGACTACTACGGCCGATCGGAGCACCCGATGGTACTCCAGACGCGCGGCGGTGTCCTGCGGTTTCTGCGAATCGAAATGCCGGACCGGGTCACCGAGAAACGTCGTTTACACGATTGAAAAGAAGGAATTGTTATCCTTTTGACTGGGGAGCGCCGCATGTAATGATTTGGGGTTGCCTGCTTCGATGCAAGGTTCCATGAGATGAGATTGGGAGTATAGCGATGCCCAAAAAAGAAGAAGAGCGGCTTTCAGCGCTGCTGCAAGAGAACCGGCTGTTTCCGCCGCCGGAGAAATTCCGCGAGCAGGCCGTCGCGAATGATCCAGAGATCTACGAACGCGCGCGGCGCGACCCGGAAGGATTCTGGGAGGCGGAGGCGCGGAAGCTCGACTGGTTCGCGACGTGGCAGAAGGTGTGCGAATGGAACGCGCCGTGGGCGAAGTGGTTTGTGGGCGGGAAGCTCAACGTCACCTACAACTGCGTGGACCGTCACGCGGCATCCGCGCGGCGAAACAAGGCGGCGCTGGTGTGGGAAGGCGAGCCGGGCGACCAACGCGTGCTGACGTTTGGGATGCTCGAGCGCGAGGTGAACCGTTTTGCGAATGCGCTGAAGTCGCTCGGGGTGCGCAAAGGTGACCGCGTGGCGATCTACATGGGGATGATCCCGGAGCTGCCGATCACGATGCTCGCTTGCGCGAAAATCGGCGCGCCGCACAATGTAATTTTCGGCGGGTTTTCGGCGGAGTCGCTGCGAGAGCGCATCAATGACGCAACAGCGAAGGTGCTCGTCACCGCGGACGGCGCGTGGCGGCGCGGCGCGGTGGTGCCGCTGAAGGCGGCTGCGGATGACGCGCTCGCGCACACGCCGACCATCGAGCACGTGGTCGTCGTCGAGCGCGTCGCAAAACTCGCGCCCGCGGCGGCCGCTCCGATGAAGCAGGGGCGCGACGTCTGGTGGCACGACATTGTGGCGACGGCATCCGACGAATGCGCGCCCGAACCGATGGACGCCGAGGACATGCTCTTCATCCTTTACACCAGCGGCACGACAGGCAAGCCGAAGGGCGTGGTGCACACGACGGCGGGATACCTTGTGGGCGCCGCCACCACACACCGCTACATTTTCGATATTAAGGAAAACGATTTTTTCTGGTGCACGGCCGACATCGGCTGGATCACCGGGCATTCGTACATTGTTTATGGGCCGCTCGCGAACGGCTGCACCACGCTGCTCTATGAAGGCACGCCCGATTTTCCCGATCGCGGGCGCTTCTGGAGCGTCATCGATAAATACCGCGTGAATATTCTTTACACCGCGCCGACGGCGATCCGCACGTTCATGAAATGGGGAAGTGAGTGGCCGGCGAAGTACAAACTGAATTCGCTGCGGCTGCTCGGCACGGTGGGCGAGCCGATCAATCCCGAGGCGTGGATGTGGTACCACCTGAACATCGGCCACGAGCGCTGCCCCATCGTGGACACCTGGTGGCAAACGGAAACGGGCTGCATTCTGATTACACCGCTGCCTGGAATTGTTGCGACGAAGCCCGGTTCGGCCACGCGGCCGTTCCCGGGAATCGAAGCGGAGGTCGTGGACGAAAAGGGAAATAAGGTCGGGCCCGGCGGTGGCGGATATCTGCTGATTACCAAGCCGTGGCCCTCGATGCTGCGCACGATTTATGGAGATCCCGAGCGCTACGTGCAAAATTACTGGGCGCGCTATCCGGGCCGCTACTTCACCGGGGATGGCTGCAAGATTGACGAGGACGGCTACCTCTGGCTGCTCGGGCGCGTGGACGATGTGATGAATGTCGCGGGACATCGTATCTCAACCTATGAAGTGGAAAGCGCGCTTGTGGACCACAAATCGGTGGCGGAGGCGGCTGTGATCGGGCGCTCGCACGAATTGAAAGGGCAGGGGATTTCGGCGTTCGTCACACTGAAGGATACGACGAAGCCGAGCGATGAGCTGAAGGAAGAGTTGCGGCAGCACGTGGCGACGAAGATCGGGGCCATCGCCAAGCCGGACGATATTTTCTTCGTGAGCGAGCTTCCGAAGACGCGCAGCGCGAAAATCATGCGGCGTCTGCTGCGCGATATTGCCGAGGGACGCGTACTTGGCGACACGACTACGCTTGCGGACCCTGCAGTGCTGGCCAAATTGAAGACGCAGTATCAGGATGAGGGGTAGACGCGATTTGTAACTGGACATTGTTGACGCGCCAATCCTGCCAACCTAAGATAATGGTTTCCCATGGGACTGAATCCTCCAATGGATACATCGGTGTCGCCGAACGTTGATCCGCTCATCGATACGCTTGGGCGGGGGCTGCGCAATTTGCGGCTGTCCGTCACCGACAGGTGCAACCTGCGTTGCCGCTACTGCATGCCGCACGAGGACTACACCTGGCTTCCGCGCGAAGAGCTGCTTACGTTTGAAGAGATCGTCAAGCTGGCGGGAGTTTTCACGGATTTGGGCGTGACGCGCGTCCGGCTGACAGGCGGCGAGCCTCTGCTGCGGCGCGATCTGCCCGTGTTGGTGAAGATGCTTGCGGCGAATTCCCGTGTTGAGGATTTGGCGCTTACGACGAATGGAGTGTTGCTGGCAGATCAGGCCGAAGCGCTATTTGAAGCGGGGCTGGGGCGGTTGACAATCAGCCTCGATACTTTGAATCCCGAGCGGTTTTACACGCTGGTGCGGCGGGAGTTGCATGGTCATGTGCTGGATGGGTTTTCCACGGCGCGGCGCGCGGGTTTCCGTGGCACGAAGATTGACGCCGTCATTCTGCGCGGCTTCAATGACGACGAGCTGGCGGATCTGATCGAGTTTGGCCGCAAGCACAGCGCGGAAGTCCGATTCATCGAGTACATGGACGTGGGCGGCGCGACGGATTGGACGCCCGCACAGGTTGTTTCGCGCGATGAGATGCTTGCTGCTCTCTCGAAACGCTATGGCAACATTGCGCCGCTGCGCGAAGACTCCACCGCACCGGCGGAGCGCTACCAGCTTTCCGATGGAACAATTTTCGGGATCATCGCTTCGACAACCGCTCCATTCTGCAGGAAGTGCGACCGCAGCCGATTGACGGCTGACGGGTTGTGGTACATGTGCCTCTATGCGAAGCACGGGACTGATCTGCGTCGTCTGCTGCGCGGAGGGGCTTCACGCGAAGCGATTGCAGCGGAGATTTCGCGCGCGTGGAGCGCGCGCACGGACCGCGGTGCAGAAGAGCGTGTGGCTCAACCACAGCGTGGCGTCTTCGTGCCGGTTGATACATTGAAACAGGACCCGCATCTCGAGATGCACACGCGCGGAGGCTAGCGCTTGCCTTTGCCAGCGGCTTGCGCCGCATACGTCCCTTCCTGAAAACTCTCCATGCCAAGTCCGCCACGCAGCGTTGAAATCACACAGGTATCTGAATGGAGCGACGGGAATGTGCGGCGCGTGGAGGACTACCTCGCCGCGGAAGAGCCGCTCGAAATCCAGATTGGCCGCAAACCGCTCGTCGTGACGATGCGCACGCCGGGGAATGACAAAGACCTTGCCGCTGGATTTCTGCTCACTGAAGGGATCATCCGCGAACGCAAACAACTTGCCGGATTGACTCAGCCGCGCGGCGCGCGAAACCTCGTTCGCGTGAAGCTGGCACGCGGCGTGAAAGTTCCCGCCGCGGCGCTGAAACACAGGTTTGCCGCGAATTCAAGTTGTGGCGTGTGCGGCAAGGATTCGATTGACGCCGTGCGAGCGCGGGGCATTCGTGCTCTGGCAAACGGCTTTACAATTTCCCCGGATGTGTTGTGTAGACTGCCAGACCTTGCGCGCGGTTCACAGGAAACGTTTGGCCGCACGGGCGGATTGCACGCTGCGGCTTTGTTTGGTCCGGAAGGCGGACTTCTTGTGTTGCGCGAAGACATCGGGCGGCACAATGCCGTGGACAAAGTGATTGGCTGGGCGCTGCTGGCCGGGCGACTGCCACTCGGCGATTGCGTGTTGATGGTGAGCGGACGCGGGGGATTTGAGATAATCCAGAAAGCGATTGTCGCGGGGATCCCGGTGGTGGCGAGCGTGTCGGCGCCTTCGAGCCTTGCGGTGCAATTGGCGCGGCGGATGAATTTAATGCTGGTGGGATTCTTGCGTGGGCGGCGGTTTGTGATTTATTCGGGGGAGGAGAGATTGATTGATTCTGATAAGACAAAGTAGCGCTAGGATTCGAGGTGTTTCTTCGCGCTGAGGTAGTCCTCCCACGTGTTCATGTTTTGGAAGAGGTCGCCATCCGGCGAGAACTTCCGCCAAGCATTTTCACCGATAATCTCTGTGTTCAGGTGAGCGAGTCCGTCGGTGACCTTCCTTATGCCGGAATCCACGGCGGCAGCGAGCGCTGGAGCACGGCCGGCGCGGTAAGCCGCGCAGAGAGGTTCCAAGCCCCGATTCGTATACGGAATGAATGCATCCAACGCAAATGCATCTGGAATGGGACTGCGTGGAGCTGCCGCATCGGCAGAGGATTTGGTCACGCGGGAGAGCAGCCAATCGAGCCACGACCCCGTAACAAATGGCATGTCGCACGCGAGCACTAAACACCACGGCTGGTGCGCGGCGCCTAGCGCAGTCGCGATCGCGCCCAATGGCCCTGCCCCGGGCCAGCGGTCGGCGAGCGTGGGAAATCCAAAGCCCGAATAGCGCTGCGGATCGCCCACGAATGTGATGTTTGCTACCAACGACTCGCAAAGTCGCGCGGCGCGTTCAACGAGCGTCTTGCCGCCGATTTCGAGCAATGCTTTGTCGCGGCCCATGCGGGAGCTCATTCCTCCGGCCAGAATGAATCCTTCGATTTGCGGGAATTTGACCATTGCTTTGAATACAAGTTGCGAGTCGCTAGCTTTTGTTTCTTGCCGGAGGCTGCCTACTGCGGCGGCATGTTTCCAATTTCAGTGCGGGCCTGAATGACCCGCAGGATGGAATCCCTGCTCACAATCCCAACTACGTGCGGGTCCGGGTCCGACTGCAGCACTGGCATCTGATTGATGTCCTCACTCTGCATTCGGTCGAGCACGGTCAAGACGGGTTCTTCGGGCGCGGCCCAGCGGACTTTATCCAGCGGCAGCATCGCGGCCTGCACGGAGGTATTGTGCCACTCATCACGGGAAATGTTGTTGAGCGCGTGAGTGGTCATCAAACCGGAAAGTTGGCCGTCTGAAGAAACTAAGTGACAGCGGCGACCTGTCCTCAGCACCATGTGTCCGTACTCTTCGAGCGAAATGTCGCGCGGCACTGTTGGAAGATCGAGGCTCATGATGTCGGCTGCGCGAAGGCCCGCGAGCGCCTCGCGGATGGCAACCTGTGCGTAACTTTCCTGAGCGGCGGTCAGCAGAAACCACCCGATGAAGGCAATCCAAATCCCACCCTGAATATTGTGAAGATACAAGGCATTGTAGGCCCCCCAAAGAATCATCGCGTATGCCACAACCTTGCCGCCCCGAGAGGCGACGCGCGTTGCGCGGGCGTAGCTTCCCGTGATAGCCCAAACCGCAGCACGGAGGATTCTTCCTCCATCCAGTGGGAATCCGGGCGCGAGGTTGAAAAGCCCCAGCACGGCATTAATCCCGGCTAGCCATGCGGCGGACTTAGCAACCAATTGGTACGGCGCGAGAACGAGCGACAAGCCCCAAAACGCGCCTGCCAGGGCCATGCTTACGACAGGCCCCGCGATGGCGATGTTGAATTCCTGGCTGGGCTTTTCCGGCTCCTTCGCGATCCGGGCCAGGCCTCCGAAGAAGTAAAGAGTGATGCTGACAACAGGAATTTTGTAGCGGAGAGCGATCACGCTGTGTCCCAACTCATGAAGTATGACGGAAGCGAAGAGAAGGAGGCTGGCAATGATCGCGACTGCCCAGCTTTTCGGCGATGCGGAATTGGGAGGGGGTCCGGCGAATTGCCCGGCCAGCAAGTATGCGATCAGCACGAAAAAGATAAACCACGTGGGGTGCAGGTAAATCGGGATGCCAAACACCCGTCCAATTTTCAGTCCTGAGGCCCGAGCCATCCAGTCAATCCTCGCGTTCCATTATAGCTTTACTGAAGTTTCTTGGGTGTGATTCGCGATTTGGGCACGGCCTCGACGGCTCGCGGATTTGCGTGTATTGCGCCACAGCGTGTTTGCCGCTCCACATTTTAGGTCGCCCCCGACCACAGGAAATTCGCATAAAGCCGCCGAAATCATCAATTTCCGAGTTGGGTCTTCTCGTGCATTTGGCGAGAGTGGCGGTGGAACAGTGATTTACACATGGAGCCGCCCATGGTGACCGCAATGACAGCAGCCGCAAATATCGAGATCTTCCTGGCATCACTCGGAATCGCAGCCCTGATTGCTCTTGGCGCTCTGCGCGTCGCCTTTCAACTTATGACAAACGCCGGAATTGGCGCTGGCCGGCATTACACGGTCCGGAAGGCTCCGGTTACGCCTGCGCTGGTGTTTGCGCAAGTTCGAAGCACGGAGTCCCAGGGGCATTCAAAGGCTTGTTAGCAGAAGTGAACGGGACGAGCTGGAAGTGGAGATACGAACATGCTGATTCTCAAGTACCTGTTGGTGGTGGGAAGCATCCTGATCTTCGGCACGGCAGCAGGGTTGGTTGGATATGACGTATGGCTGGCATATGAACTTCAGAATTTATTGCGACGCAAGAAACAACCCGAGAGCGGACTGGCGGTAGGGGAGCCGCTGACGGCCCGCCCTTCCCGGGCCCCGCGGCACATCCGATGGGGGCTCGCGGGAAAGCTGGTTGCGATGGCGTTCGCGCCTTTACTGATTGGGGAGAGCATGGCATTCGTACCGGATGGAAGCGCGGCAGTCCGAGTGAGCCAGATATCCGGAGTGCGGCCGGGAACGCTTTATCCGGGCGTCCACATGGTCGTGCCATTCGTTGAGCACATCGCTGACTACGACCTGCACGACAAGATTTATGCGACATCCACGACCCAGGAACAAGGTCCCAACAAAAAAGACGTGTTAACCGTATCGGCTCGGGAGGGGCTGCCGCTGGGCTTGGCTGTTGCGGTCCGTTACCGCCTCGACGCACAACGGCTCTCCTTCATCCACTCCAACGTTCCACAACCAATCGAGCAGGAAGTTATTGCGCCGGTTGTGTCGAGCATTTTCAGACAGGTTGCCGCAGGTTACGTAGTTCGGGACGTTTTCACAGTGCACCGCGAAGATTTCCACTCTCTCGCCGCGAAGGCCATCACCGAACGGCTGGCCGCGGACGGGATTCTCGTCAAGGAAGTCGTGTTGCGTGACGTCCGGCTACCGGCGGAATACGCCAAGGGGCTGGAGAGCCTGCTCCTGAAGGAACAAGAGAGCGAACGGCTTAACTTTGACACTGATATTAAGCAGAAGGAAGTCAGGATCGCCGAGCTCGAAGCCGAAGCGCAAAAAGTCCGCGACATCAAACAGGCCGAAGCGCAGGCCCAGGTTCATGTGTTGCAGGCCAAGTCCGAGTCCGATGCCATGCAGTACACGCTTCCGCTCAAGCAGAAGCAGATCGAGCAGTCCCGCCTCGAAGCCGAAGCCCGCAAAGAGGCCACCATCCAGAACGCGCAGGCTGCCGCTGATTCCAAGGTCATTGACAGCAAAGCGGAAGTGGAACGCAGGAGACTGTTGGCGGACGCGGATGCCAATGCGCTTCGTGTCCGGGTGACCGCGGAATCCGATACAAAAGTGATCGACAGCAAAGCGGAGGTCGAGCGCCGCCGGCTGCTGGCCGAAGCGGACGCGAACACGATCCGCTTGACCGCCGCCGCGGATTCGGAGCGGCTGAATCTCGAGGCAGCCGCGTTGAAAGCGAATCCTCTGTTGATCCAGAAAATGATCGCGGAACGGCTCTCCGACAAATTGCAAATCATCATGGTCCCGACGGACGGGAGCAATTTCTTCGCGGGAGATGTGCTGCGGTCGGCGATGTCGGGACAAACGCCGCGCGAAGGGCTGAACGCATCGGGTTCGCCCGCGCCGAGAAAGCAGAACTAGCAATGATGACGAGTTCCGCCGGCTAAAACCCTTGCGGGAGGCTCGCAGCCGACCCGCCGTCCCCGAAGCCAGCGACCGCCGCCGCGGGCCCGGGAAAAGCGGTGGGGCGAGCCACCCAGCCGGCGGTTCGGCACAAAAACACAAAGCGCCCCGCGAGCCATCTGCATGTGGCCGCGGGGCGCAAGTGTCTATGTACGTTTCCAGTTCGAGCGTTTATCCGATTACAGCTGGCCCTTGATTATGGCTGACCCTTCTTGGGATACGCCGGGCGAGGCGGCAGGGGCGGCATTTTCTTCAATGCGTCCATGGCCAGCTCGATGGCCTTCTCAAGCTGCGGATCGTGCCCGCTTACTACCAGATCCGGCCTTTCTTGCACGGTGTAATCCGGCTCGACACCCACGTTTTCAACGATCCAGTGGCCGCCATTCTCCGGGGTCCAGAACGCGAACTCTGGAGCGGTAACCGAGCCGCCATCCATCGTAGGAATGAGCCTGGCATAGCCGATTAATCCGCCCCAAGTGCGAGTCCCTACAATCGGCCCAATTTTCTGTTCATGAAAGAAAAATGGGAAGCAGTCTCCGCCGGATCCGGCGAGCTCGTTCACGATCATGACTTTCGGGCCATGAATGGCCTGCGGAGGCCACATCTGGTCCTTGCCGTTGCGCGCAGAGAGGATTGCAAGCGTATTGCGCTGAAGCTTCTCGGTGTAGAAGTCAGGGATCGATCCGCCGTGGTTGTAACGTTCATCCACGATGAGGCCTTCCTTGCCGAGCTGCGCGTTGAGGTATTTGTCGAACATGATGACGCCCGCGATGCTGGTATCGGTCACGTGCATGTAGCCGATGCGCCCGCCTGTCGCCTGGTCGACAATCTTGCGGCGCGATTCGATCCAGTCGATGTAACGCAACTGGCCTTCACCGGCGATGGGCCGGATCACGATTTCCCAGGCGCCGTCCGCGGATGCTTTGTCGTTGATTTTTAGTGTAACGACCTGATTGGCCAGACCCTGGAAATAGGAGTACACCTCATTGGTTGCGTGGACGGGAACTCCGTTGACGGCGATGAGGTAGTTGCCCTCCTTCACCTTCAACCCCGGCTCTGTGAGCGGTGACCGTGTGGCAGGGTTCCAATTTTCACCGGCGAAGATTTTCTTGAACCGGTAGTAACCCTGGTCCACATCGTAGTCCACGCCCAGCATACCCACGCCGACGCGCGGGATGTCCACGGTTTCTCCGCCTGCCACGTAGGTGTGCGACGTGCTGAGTTCGGAGATGAGCTCACCGATGATGTAGCTAAGGTCGCTCCGGTGGGCTACGTAAGGCAGCAAGGCTTCGTAGCGCTTGCCGAGTTTTGCCCAGTCAAGGCCGCCCATGCCGGGGTCGTAGTAGAAGTCGCGCTCGATGCGCCACGCTTCGTGGAAGATCTCGGCCCATTCAACCTTCGGATCCACGAGCGCCGTCATTCCAGCGGTGTTCAATCTTCCGTCACCAACTTTGGCCTTGCCTGGGACAGCGTCCGTGATTCCCCAGATTGGCCCTGCGTTGTAAAGGATCTTGCTTCCGTCCGGAGTCAGTGAGTACCCGCCAACGCCCTCCAGAAGCACCTTGTCTTCGCGAGCCTTCAGGTCGTAAACGTGAATCGACGGCCGGGGCCCGGGGCCAGGGCCTCCGGATTCAAGGGCTTGCTGCGGGACCGAGACGTAGAACAACTTGCCTTTCCGGGCTTCGAGGCCTTGGTAGAGTCCAGCCGGGATTGGCACCTGTGTGATTCGGTTGCCGAGCCCATCCATGTCTATCTGAATCGGCTTTGGAGTCTTGTCCTCCGCTTTCGGAGTAGGGGGTGCCGCTGCTCCTGGCGCGCCACCCGGAGCTGCTGGAGCAGCTCCGGCTGGTGTTGCCGGAGCGCCACCTGCGGGGGCCGCGCCGGGCGCTGGCGCCCCATTTGCCGCGGGCTTCTTTTCCTCCGGTGGTTTCTCTTCATCGCTCTGCGGCGCGAACGGTGAGGCTTCATCGGCTTTCAGAGTCAGCGCAAAAACGCCCCTCGTGCTGTAGTAATTGAAGCGCTGGTCAAACAAACCGGAGCTCGGGTAGTAGAAGCGGTCAGAAATAAAGAACAGGTACTTTCCGTCCGGGTCGAACACCGGCTCGGTGTCGTTATAGAAGCCCGTCGTTATACGCGAGGCCTTCTTCTGATCGACCGAGTAAAGATAAATGGAATTGGCGTTGTTGGCGCCGCTCTTGGAATATGTAATCCACTTGCTGTCTGGGGACCAAGTGCCGTCTCCGATCGTGCCGCGTTCGTCGTGGTCCACTTCCACCGGTTGCTTGGCTTCGATGTCCACATACCAAAGGCGCAAAGACTTGTCCCAATAGAGGAGCTTCTTACTGTCAGGCGACCAACGGGGCCCGTAGCGGTACTCGTGGCCGTCCGTAGTGAGGCGGACTTCATCGCCGCCCATCTGGGGCCGCAGATAGATTTCAAACTCGCCGGACCTGTCCGAAAAATACGCAATCCACTTTCCGTCCGGAGACCAAGCAGGATCCTGTTCGTGAACTCCCGGCGTCATAGTGATGTTGCGCGGGCTGCCGTGTTCGGCGGGAAGCGTGAAGATGTCGCCCCGTGCTTCAAAAACGGCGCGAGCGCCGCTCGGCGAAATCCCCGCACCACGGATTTGATTCGTGACGCTCCGAACCTCGGGGCGAGCTTCGATATCATCACCGGTGACGGTAATGTGAATCTGCGTTTCCTTTTCCGAAGCCAGGTCAAAAGTGTAGAGCAGCCCGCCATTTTCAAACACGATGGCGTCCTGCCCAAGGCTCGGCCATTTGATGTCGTACTCCGTGAAGGTGGTGAGCTTGCGGGTTTTTTTCGAGCCGAGATCGTAGCGGTAGAGGTTCATCGTGCCGTCGAGATCGGAGATGAAGTAAACCGTGTCCCCGTGCCACATGGGGAAAAGATCCATGCCCTTTGTAGTCGGCAGTTCGGAGTAGGTGTTGTTCTTCAAATCGTAGATGCCGATGGGCGGCTTCCATCCGCCGCGGTAGCGCTTCCAGGTGCGGAAGTCTTGCGACGTGGGCAGGTAGGCGATGCGATTGCCGTCGGGTGAAAAGCTCGTGAGGCTGGCGCGCGGGACGGGAAGCATTTCCGGCATGCCGCCGTCGGGTGAAACGGTGAAGAGCCGCGTGTAATCGGGCGGCTGGCTGAAGCGGTTCGAGCGGAAGAGAATACGCTTGCCGTCGGGCGTCCAGCCGAGAACGAGATCTGCGCCGGGATGGTAGGTGAGCCGGCGGGGTTCGCCACCGGTTGAGGGCATCACGAAGACGTCGGTGTTGCCGTCATAGTCGCCCGTGAAGGCGATCCATTTCCCGTCGGGAGAAAACTTCGGAAACACTTCTTCGCCGGGATGGGCGGTGAGGCGATGCGCCATGCCGCCGGCGCGCGCGACGATCCACAGATCGCCGGCGTAGGTGAAGACGATGTGATCCTTGGAAACGTCCGGGAAGCGCAGCAGGCGCGTGTCCTGCGACTGCGCTGAGGCGGCCATTGCCGCCGACAGAAACATCACAAAAACAAACATCACCTTCATTGCGCGATTCACGATCGCGCTGCGATTCGATGCGCGGCTCATTGCTCTCCTTTTAGTCAAACCCCGACCCCCGGGAAGGCGTTCTGGTGCCGGGAGAAGTGGCGGCATTCTACCATCCCACACCCGTACACCCACACCCCCGTACGGTGATATACGCGGGGGCAGGGCAGGATGTTTCGCGCGATTCGACGCCCTGACAATGGTAACGGGCCTGACCGTGACGCAATAACCCGCATTCTGCTGTGTTAACATTGACGTTTAGGATGACGATTGCATTGCCGTGAACCGCTGGATATTGTCTCACCTCAAAGTTTCGGGACCTCGAAGAATCCGGGCTCGAATTCCCCGCGCCGCGCTGGTTTTTCTGGGATTGTGCGCGTTCGTGTGCGGCGGAATTGGTGCGCCGATTGTTCGCGCGGATGATGCGGCGAATGAAGCGGCGCGGGAATTGGCAAGGAAATTGGAGGCACAACTCGACCCGAAGCAGGCTATATCAATTCAGATCCAGGATCTTACCGGAGAATTGACCTCTGCGGACTATGCCGGTGTGGTCACTGCCTTCACTTCTGAATTGTTCTCACACGGGTTCCGCGTTATTTCCGACGGGTCGATTGAGCCGACAGTTCGTCTGACGCTTTCCGCTATCTCTAATTCGCGGCTTTGGATTGCTGAATTCTCTCGCGACGCAAGACCTGAGGTCATCCTTATCTCATTTGCGAAAGGTGATGGTCGCGTTGTCCCAACTGAAACAGGCTCTCTCCGGATTGAGCGCCGCCTCATTTTCGAGCAGGCGGACCCGATTCTTGATTTCGCAGTAATCAAGAGAAAAGATGCAGCGCCCGCGAAAATATTGATCTTAGGGACAGAGAACTTGGCGATGTTCGATCAAATAGATAGTCATTGGCGCTTCGTGAAGAGTGTTCCAATTCCCCACAAATCGCCGATTCCACGTGACCCTCGCGGAATGCTATTTATTCACAAGCAAAACGATTCTTTTTTTGCAGGGACTTTCGGGACCACTTGCGATGGCGATTTTCGACCGGGGCTTTCACTCAAGTGCAACACCCCATCATTTGGTTGGTCATTTGCAATCGCGCCGGATGCCATTTTCATTGAAGGATTGGTTAAGAATCGAAATTTTTTTCAACCCATTTTAGGTGGTCAGAGTGCCTCTACGAGTCAAGGCCAAGCGGCCCCGCAACGGCCGAATTCATACTCTTGGGAGATCTTGGGTTGGTCTGGGGACACAGTCATTATCGAGGCCCGGTTGGACGGGCGCATATGGCTACAGCTTGGTGAGGAACGATCCCTCCCACTTGCTCTCACCTTGGGCAGCGACATAACTCGGATTGGTGGGGGATGTGTAAACGACACCGCCATCCTGGCAACCGGAGGTTTGGATTACACGAACACCGATCAAATGCAAATCTTTCAGATTACGGATCGCCGACTGGATGCCGTTGGCTCGGCATCTGAAGTTTCGGGTCCTATCAACTCTCTACACCACTCTGGTTCGGATCCGGTGCGGGCGGTGGTACACAATTTGAAAACAGGGAATTATGAAGCGTACGAAATTACTCTCGCTTGCGATCACTAGCCTGATTTGTGCGGTCGCGCTTCATGCGGCGCTCCACGCCGCGCAGAGGCCGCGCTATGGCGGCACGCTGCGCGTGGAGATGCGCGAGCGCGTCAACTCGATGGACCCGCGCGGATTTGATCCGGCTGCGCTAGGCGCGTCTGCAACGGAACGCTTGCTCGGGCTTGTGTTTGACCGGCTCGTGCGGATTGACGACAGAGGCCAGCCGCAGCCTTCGCTCGCAGCTTCCTGGCAGCACGATGCGAATTTCACACGCTGGCAATTTCAGATTCGCCCCGATGTGAAATTCCACGACGATGCGAAATTGACGGCCGAAATTGCCGCTGCTGCGCTGCAAGCTCAGGACTGGTCAGCAACATCATCTGGTTCGACAGTCACATTCGTTTTCCCATCTGCGCATCCGAACTTACTTGTCGAACTGGCATCCGGCCGCAGCTTCATCTTTCGCCCGGCACAGGAGACCGTTTTTGGCACGGGCGCATTCCGTATTGCCGATTGGCAGCCACAGAAACGACTGACGGTGATTGCATGCGAAGAGTATTGGGCCGGGCGTCCATTTGTTGACCGCATCGAGGTTGCGCTTGGCGTTACCCCGCAACAGCAAATGTTGGATCTCAATTTGGACAAAGCGGACGCGGTCGAAGTGCTGCCGTCTCTGGCGCGGCACGAGCCGCAAACGAGGATGCGAATTTGGACTTCGTCACCAGTGGAATTATTCGCACTCATTTTCACGCCGCACATGGATGTGGGTGCAAGCCCCGGTTCTGCAACCAGCCAACCTGTAGCACGGGACCCGCGCCTGTCCCAGGCGCTTTCACTTGCGATAGATCGCGCAGCCATCGTCAATGTTCTTCTGCAACGACAAGGTGAGCCTGCAGGAAGCCTCATTCCCCAGTGGCTATCGGGGTACGCCTTCCTTTTTCCCGCACAGCCCAATCTGGAGCAAGCCAGGCAACTCCGCGCGCAACTTCCCGCCATCGGCTCACTGAGTCTGGTCTATGATGGAGGCGATCCTTTGACGGCGACTGTTGCGGAGCGCATCGCCGTCAACGCGCGAGATGCGGGAATCCGGATGAATTTGACCGCAGAAAATGGCGGAGCACTTTCAAAGACAATCGAATTGCGGCTAGTTCGTTGGCACTTCACCGCGCCGGACGCTCAGTATGCCCTGGGGAAATTGCTCGAGAGGGTACTGCCTATGCAGGTGGATTCGTCGTCGCCACAAGCGGGCGGGCTGCAACTGGATACGCCCGAGCAGCGATACGCCGCGGAGCGCGCGGCGATTGATGGCGGCAGCGTCATCCCCATCGCGTTCGTGCCGGAGATTTACGCGCTGGGGCCGAATGTGCGCGACTGGATGGCGCCGCGCTGGGGCGGCTGGCGGCTCGAAGATGTGTGGCTTGACCTCACGCCGAAATCAGAGCCGGCTGCGGCAGGGAATAACAGACCTTGAGCTTTCGTACCAAACTCGCTCTCTTCTTCACGCTGACGGTCGTCGTCTCAGTGGCGCTCGTTACGTGGGGCGTCACGTCTTACACGCGCCGTGAATTCGAGCAAATCAGCAGCCAGCATACCCGCGCGCTCATGGACCAATTCCAGAAAGAGTTTGCGCAGCGCGGTGAGGAAGTCGTCCTGCGCGTGGCCACCATCGTTGATGCCCAGGCCACAACCAATATGGCCATCACGCTCGCCAGACCGCAGGCGGACCCTTCGACTTACGTTTACGAGGCAGACGGACTTGCCGCGCAACACCAATTGGATTACCTGGATATTCTCGGCGACGACGGCTCCATCATCTCCTCGAAGGAATGGCGCGCGCACTTCGGGTACAAGATGGACTGGGTCGCCGCGCGTGGTCTGGAATGGAATCGCGACCCTGCGTTCCTCTCCCGCACCGAATTGGCCGACGGCGTGGGGCTTTCTCTCACGGCTGTGCGCGTGCTTCCTGTCGGCGAGAAAAAACTTTTCGTCGTCGGTGGATTGCAGCTCGATAAGGGGTTTTTGTCGAGCCTTGTTCTTCCCCAAGGGATGCGCGCGTTGCTTTACACAAATTTGCAGTCTTCGTTTGACGCCGCAGCTCTCACCGACGTGAATGGCCCCGTGCCGCAGGCCGACCGGCTTGCCGGACTCATCGAGCAAGTTCGCAAACAGGGAGGGGAGCCCGAGCTGTCCATTCAGTGGAACTCCAGTGATCCCGCAAGCACCGAAGGTCTCCACGCGATACAGCTGCGCGGCCGCGATAACAATTTGCTTGCCGTTCTCCTTGTCGGCAGCTCGCAGGGCGAACTCGTGCGGCAATTGAATTTCATTCGCACGCTCGGAGTGGTCGTGGGCGGTGGAGGCATCCTTCTCGGACTGCTGCTCAGCGTGTGGGTTTCCGCGCGCGTCACCCGTCCGATCGAGCGGCTGGCCAAAGGTGCGCGCGAAGTGGCCGCGGGCGATTGGTCCGTGCGCGTGGAAACACGTTCTCGCGATGAAGTCGGACAACTTACGCGCGCATTCAACGAAATGACGCGCCAGCTTGCCGAGCAGCGTGACCGGCTCGTGCAGGCGGAGCGCGTTGCTGCGTGGCGCGAACTCGCGCGCCGCCTTGCACACGAACTGAAGAACCCGCTTTTCCCGCTGCAGCTTACGCTCGAAAACCTGCAGCGCGCGCGAGAGCAAACGCCGGAACAATTCGACGAGATCTTTGACGAATCCACAGCCACTCTGCGCGCCGAGCTCGAAAACCTGAAGACCATCGTGGCGCGCTTCAGTGATTTCTCAAAAATGCCCGCGCCGCAGCTTCAGCCTGTGAGTGTGAATGATGCCGTGCGCACAGCCGTGCGCGTGTATGACGCGCAATTCAGCATCATCGGCCGCCCGCCCATTCGTCCGGAGCTTTATCTGGACGAGAGCTTGCCCGCCATTCAGGCCGATCCCGACTTGCTCCACCGCGCTCTCAGCAATCTTGTATTGAATTCGCTCGACGCCATGCCGGCAGGCGGCACGCTCACTATTCGCACCGCGCAGAACAACGGCACGGTGCGCGTTGAAGTTTCCGACACAGGCACAGGGCTTACGACCGAGGAATGCGAGCGCCTTTTCACGCCGTATTACACAACGAAGCGCCACGGGACCGGACTCGGTCTCGCCATCGTGCAATCCGTGGTGAGCGATCACCATGGGAAGATTTCCGTCGAGAGTGTTCACGGCGCGGGCGCGACATTCCGCATTGAATTGCCGGTGCGACCGGCGGGCTCGGACAATCACTCAATTGTGAGCGCCGCGCCGCGTCCCACGGACGCCGACGAAAAACCCGTGCAGCCATCACCCCGTAAAGCAAGCGCGGGCTCCATCCTCGGCCTGACCGGTGAAGGCCCTGGCGCATGAATCGTCCCATGGCATGCCGCGACGCAACGTGACTCCCAAAGCCAACCTACTTTTCGTTGACGACGATGCGAATACGTTGGCATCGCTCGCTCGCGCGTTTCGTCTTGCCGGTTACGAAGCCTCGGTCTGCGACAATGCCGCGCGCGCCCTCGAGCTCGCGAAGGCCGAGCGCTTCGATCTGATTTTCTCGGACGTCGTCATGCCCGGCCGCGATGGCCTCGCGCTACTTGCTGACCTTAAAAGCGCGGGCGTCACCGCGCCGGTCGTAATGATTTCCGGACAAGCGAATATCGAGATGGCTGTGCGTGCAACGCGCCTCGGCGCCGTGGACTTCCTCGAAAAGCCGCTCTCGACCGAAAAACTGATGGTGACAGTTGAAAACATCCTAAAGCTCTCGCGCCTCGAACACGAAAACCGCGAACTCCGCACGCGCCTCGGGCGCCATGAAATCGTATGGCAAAGCCCGGTGATGGAGCGCCTGATGGCGCAAATCCGCCGCGTTGCCGCGAGCGAAACGCGCGTCTGCATCCTGGGAGAAACCGGCACGGGCAAGGAACTTGTCGCGCGCACACTGCATGAAAGCAGCCCTCGCCACACGGGGCCGTTCGTCACACTCAATTGCGCGGCCGTGCCTGCCGAGCTGATCGAGTCCGAACTGTTCGGCCACGAAAAGGGCGCGTTCACCGGAGCCGCCGCGCGGCATACCGGCAAATTCGAGCAGGCCCATGGCGGGACGCTCTTCCTCGACGAAATCGGAGACATGCCGCTCGCCATGCAAGCGAAACTCCTGCGCGTGCTCGAAGAAGGCGAAGTCGAGCGCGTTGGCGGAGACCGCCCCATTCGCGTGGACGCCCGTGTGATCGTCGCGACGCACCGCAACCTCGAAGACCTCGTCCGCCAGAATGCTTTCCGCCAGGATCTTTTTCACCGCATTTACGTTTTTCCACTTGCCCTTCCGCCGTTGCGCGATCGGTTGGAAGATATCGCCGTCCTCGCGCGCCATTTCGCCGCGCAGATCTCCGCTCAGAATGGTTGGAAGGAAAAGCCCTTCGCGCCCGATGCGCTGAAACACTTACAGAGTTACGCATGGCCTGGGAATGTCCGCGAATTGCGCAACGTCATCGAGCGGCTCCTGCTTGTTGCTGCAGGCGACACCGTTACCGCCGACGACGTGAGAGCCGCTCTGCCTGTGACCTCGTCCGGCCGCCCACACGGAGGCAATTTCGGCGAGGGTGTTGCATTTTTTTCGGGCACACTCACCGAGCGTGTGGAAGCGTTTGAACGGGAAGTGTTGCTCGCCGAATTGAAGCGCCACGGCTACCACATGACCAACGCCGCCAAGGCGCTCGGCCTTGAGCGCAGCCACCTCTACAAGAAATGCCAGCAGCTTGGCATCGACCTGCGCGAACTCCGCAAAGCGGAGTGATCGCAAATCCGCGCGACTTCAATTGGAAGGTGAATCGATTGCGAGCTTTTGCCCGGGATAATTTATGGCCTGTTTGCGCCCGAATTCGTGGGGCTCGCCGGTGACGCGGGAGCGGTGGGCGCCGCAGTTGCCGGCTTGCGCAGCGCGAAGTAATTGCGTCCAAACGCCGCCAGAGTTCCGCCCGCCTGCACGACCACGGCCTGCACGGTGTAGCGGCCGATAGAAAGCTTATCCAGCGGCAGGCTGATGCGGAATGACGCTGTGTGCGTCTTCGCATCCGTCTCCGACGGCTCGACAAGCGCAGTCTCGTCGTATCGCTTGCCGTTCACGAAGAAAACCAGCCCCGCGCGCAGCGCGGACGCATCCGTATTTTGTGGAGTGTAAGCCTGGAAGAATACATAGAGTGTCTGCTGAGACGTGAACACGCGCGTCACACTCGGCACGATCCGCTGCCCGCCCACATCGAGCGGTGAGGCATTCATCCGCGCGTCCCCGCCCATCGTTTTCTTTTGAACTTCCGCATTCTTCCCGGATTCGGCAAGCTGGCTCGAAAGCAGCACGCTGCTCATCTCAAGCTTGCTGGCCTGCGCCGGAGTCAGCACGATGTCCTGCTCAAATGTTCCCATGCGTCCGGTTTCGTTTTCCCGCGCGAGGAATTTCAGTTTGTATTTCCCGGGCCCGAGCAGGATTCCGCCCTGGTATACGATCGCCTGCTGCGAGACCTGCTGGAACCTGTCCTCAGCGAGTTTTACCGTCATCGTGTCGCGTTGATAGCCGACCACTCGCTTTTGTGGGGTAGTGGTCTCGCGCACCGAATAGAGGAAGTCAAAGCCTGCCTCGTGCTTTCCTGCTTTCTGCGCCCATTGCAGGGCGCTCGACGAGATTTTCACCGAAATCGGGACGTAAACCTGGTTCGCGGAAATCCGGAAGTCGCCGGTGTCAAGCGCGATGGGCAGCTCGACGCGCGCCACTTCCGAGCCCATCGCGTCATCCAACTGTTTTTCACGGTCCTGCGTGTTGAAAATGCCCCAGTCCTTCGGGCCGTAGTAACCTTCGCGGTGCTTGATCTTCGCGCCCGCAGGAACATTCACGAGTCTCACTTTCACACTGCGGTAGCGTCCATCGCGCGCCAGGTTCGCGCTGTAGTAGTTCAGCATGTAGTAGCCGGTGGATTCGTCCTGCACCTGCTTGAAGATCTTGGTGAAATCCCCTTCGTCGGCAAATAGTTTTCCGCCGGTGTCTTGCGCCAGTGTGCTCAGCGTCTCGCGCGAATCTTGCCGCGATTGCGTCTGCTGGAACACGGCCGAACCCTGGAATGCGGACCTGCCTGAAGCCATTCCCGTGCTTGCATCGCCCCCGGGTGTTTCCGAAAGAAGTCCGCGCGTATCCACCTGGTAAAGCGAAACGTTGTTTTTATTTGCGGCGTTCGTTGCCGATTGAAGTTGCGACCGGTTGTCTTCGCCGGTCTGCGTGATGCCGCCGGTAAATTGCAACACGGACTTCCGCCCCGGGATGCCGCCCAGCAAATTCGCGAGCGCCTCCACGGCATAGAGTTTGTTGTCCGTGTTGAAGATGTTGAATTCCGTGTCGTCGGCTGAGAATGCAGTGCCCGTGTCTTCCGTCACCGTGTCATTGGCAGAGGAAGCCTGCGTTGAGAGCATGGAATCCTTGCCGGGAATAAGGGATTTTATCGCCGCGATCAGGACTTTCTTGTCGTTCGTGAAATCCGAATTAATGCGGAATTGCGTTCCGAATGACACCACGGACACCAGGTCCGCCGTCGTCATCTGGTCATTCACAAATTTCTGGGCCGCGTCGGTCGAGCGCAGCAGGTCTTCCGGTTGCAACGAGGTCAGGTCAAAGAAGAGCACCATCATCCGGTGGTCCAGCACGATGGGCCGCAGCTTTTCGGGATCGTTGGAGGATTTCAGGCTGATGATGATCGGTTCGCTGTCTTCCTTTTCCGCCGTATCCATTTTCTCGACGTCGAAATAATCTATCTTTTCGAGCTTTTGCCCTTTCCCGTCCTCGACTAACTGGAAATTCGCCGCAGTCAGTCCCTTGATGATCTTTCCGTCTTTGTCCGTGACCACGGCGTCAATCTGCACCAGGTCCACGTTGGACTTAATGGAGTGTGCGTCGGTTTTCTTCTGCGTTGTGGGCGGAGGAGGCGGGGGCATTTGCCGGATGTCGATCACGTTGTCGTTCTTCTGCGCGGGTGGTGGCGTCTGCTGTTGGCCCGACCCTTGCTGCGTTGAGACTTGCTGCTGTGCTGGAACCGCCGGCAGGAGCATTCCTGCGATCATGAACAGTGCAAGAAATCTGGCAATCACAGAATCGCGCGAAGTTTTCATTTTCTTTTCCATTAGAAGTTTATCCGGATCACGGCCTGCATCGTGCGCATGGACCCTGCGCTGGTAATTCTGCCGTAGTTGTTAAGCGAGGTGACTGTTGTCCCCAAGCCCGAGTAATTCGGGTGGTTCGTGATGTTGTTCATTTCCCACCGCAGGTCGAGTCTGCGCTGGCCGTCCTTGTTAAGCTGCATGCTCCGCGAAAGACCCATATTCAAATTCGCAAAGCTCGGTCCGATGATCGTGTTGCGGCCCACATCACCGAAAATTGTGCCGGGCACGAGCGTGCTCGGTACCGCAAAGCAGGCGGTGTTGAACCACTGACCAATCGTGTGCGGTCCGCCGTTGGCATTGCAACCGGGGAGAATGTCCGCGCGGGTCGAAAAATTTCCCGTGCCGCTGAAGTCCGCAATTGCACCCTGCACCAACGCCGTGAACGGCGATCCGGTGTGATAGGAAACGCTGCCGTTCAGCCGGAAATTTCCGAAGATTCGCGCCTCCGGACCCTTCTTGGCCCAGCGCTTCCGCTCGCCGAACGGCAGTTCAAAGGTGGCGTTCCCGGTGATCTGGTGGCGCATGTCAAATGAGGAAAGCCCGCGCTCCAGACTGAAGAGAGGGAACTGTTGCACCACGGTTGCTCCGCCCCCGCCAATCGAACTCGCGTTGTCTATGGACTTGCTGAAGGTGTAGAGCGTTGTGAACGTAAACCCGTTTTTCATCCGCCGCGTCAACCGCGCTTGAAAGCCGTGATAAATGGACGAGGCGCCCGAGCTATCCCACGTGAAGCCCAGCGCATTCGGGATCGTGCCTGTGCCCGTATTCGTTGTGGACAACACGTTGGGCGCGCTCAGAAGATCGAGACCGGTTCCTTTCGTTCCAGTGTAGGTCAACTGCCACACCAACCCCTCGGTGATCTGGCTTTCCAACGAAAAGTTCCAGATTTGGACGTAGAGATTATGGTAGTTCGGATCAACCGCCGCCGTGTTCGTCAGCGTGCCCGGCGGTGGCGCTGGAAATCCGTTCTGCAGCGTCAGAATCTGCGTTGGTGCCGCTTTGGTGGAGAGCGCAGTCGCAAAAGGAGTCTGGTTCAGCAGCGAATTCACCAATGAGCCCTGGTAGACCAGTGAATTGTCAAAGACGCTGTATCCCGCGCGGACCGTCAACGCATGCTTGCCCGAAAACATCTTTCCGGGCACGCGCCACGCAATCGAGATGCGCGGCTGCCAGTTATTGTGGTCGGACCGGATCAGCGAATTGGGAAGCGCGCCGGAGAACGGTCCAACAACGCCTGGAGTCACCAACGCCGCCGTCGTAAATGTGGGGTTCAAATCGAGATTTGCCAGTTTGTTGAAAAGCTCTGTCGGCGGAGTCATGAATTCGTAACGCAGCCCGTAGGTAAGCGTAAAGCTGGGACGCACGTGCCAGTCATCGCTAAAGTAGCCGAGCATCCCCCAGCTCCGGACATAGTTGCCTTGGTTGCTAAACCGGACCTGTGTAGATTGCGGTAGGCCGAGCAGGAAGTCCGCGAATCCATAGGCCGCGGCGGCCGTGCTTGCATTCGCCACCGGCGTGCCGGATGCCGTAAAGTTTTCACTCATCGCTCCCGTGAATGTGAAGGAACCGCGCGGGGTTGGGTCCGCCACGTTGTTGATTTGATAGCGCCGGAACGCATATCCGAAGTGAAGTGTGTGCTTCGGAAGCGCATAGGTAAGCGTGTCCGAAAGGATCCACGTCTGGTTGCGTCGCAGTGAGGGCGCCGTGTCGTTGATTCCTGTGAGCGCGCCCACGAAACTCAGGCCTGGCAACCCGTAATCAATTGGCGCCGTGGAAACGCCTGTGATGCCGAGATTGCCTTCAATGTTGTTGTTGAATGCGAATCCATTCAGTGATTGAGTGCGGTTACGGGTGAAATTTAAGGTCACGGCATTGATCAGCCGCTGGGTGATGTTATAAGTCAGGCTCATGTTTACGCCCTGTCCCCGGCTGCTCGAAGTGCTCGTCAGTGTTGGAAAGATTCCCACGCCGCTCGATTGCGCCTGCGCGATGTTGTAGGTGACGGCGAGATTCAACTTCTTCGAGATGGTCTGGTTTACGCGGAGATTGATGCTCTGCCGGTCCGTCGGCACGCTCGTCTCGAAGAGAAAATTGTAAAGGCTGTTCGGCGAGCTGAAATTCGGCGCCGGAATGAACGCCAGAAGTCCCTGTGAGGCCGAATTGATGTACGGCTGGCTTGTTGCGGGATTGATCGCGCCTTGCAGGTTGCAATTTCCAACGCCCGTATTCGCCAAGGGGTTTCGTGGGCCCGCAAAGTTAGAGGTGTAGTCGAATAGTTGAATGCCCGACGTGCAGAAATTCCCGGCGCGCTGATCCAAAGTCGGCACCAGACCGTAGTTCGTCACGCCGCTGGCTCCGTGCAAGAAGTTGGCGTTCAGGAAGAAATAAGTTTTGTCACGGCCGTCGTACACCTTCGGGATCCGGAACGGCCCGCCCATGCTGCCGCCGAAGTTGTTTGCACTGAACGGCGTCTTCGGGGCCGGCGTGCCGCTTGCCGCCCACGGACGCGCATTGAAAGCCGAATCGTTCAGCGTTTCGTTCAGCGAGTAATGCATCTGGTTGATGCGTTTTCGGATGAGCTGCTGTAGGCCCCACGGTACGCCGTTCTGGCCTCGCCCCTGCTGGCCGCCTCTTTCTCCACCGCGTCCGCCGCCCTGCGCGCCGCCGCGACCTGCTCCGGGGTTTCCACCACCGCCTCTTCCACCGGGCCCGCCACCGCCCGGTCCGCCGCCTCCTGGCATTCCGCCGCCCATCATCACGATCTGGGCGCCTCCACCCATGTCACTCTGGCCAGGCATACCTCCCTGGCCTTGTTGCCCGGGATTAGTTCCAAATTGACCGTTGCCCCCACCAAGGTCGCCAGCCATGCCACCCATCATCGCCATCAGGTTTATTCCGCTGGTGTCGCCCCGCGCAGTCGTTCCATTCATCAGCATCGCGTCCGCAGAGGCTCCTGCCCCAAGTCCGCTTTGATCAGCTCCGGCGTCTCCAGCCACGTTTGTATCCGGCCCACCCTGGCCGTTTGTGTTTACCTGCGTAAACCCGCCGTTGCGGCCACCGCGCCCGTTTTGTGGCGCGTTTGGAGTTGGGTTTCCCCGGCCGTTCCTCGCGGTTTGATTGGGGGGATTATTCGCGCCCTGTTTCGATGGTGTCGCGCCCTGAGTTGTTCCAGGCGGCGTGGTTGCTCCTGCGGGAGGAGTTGCATTCGCGGTTGCCTGCGTGCCCGCCGGTGGATTCGCCGGAGTAGTTCCTGTTGGAGTTGGGGATGTCTGCGGTGCATTCGTCGCGGCAATTTCCGCAAGAGTTGCAACGCGCAGGCTCAGAATAATGTCAGCGCTCTTTTCTTCTGTTGGCGCGACTTCCTTCGTATCCATGACAAAACCGATTTGCGTGGCTTCGATGCGGTATTTTCCGCCGGGAAGTTCCGGCAAACGGAATTTGCCCTGCTCGTCCGTCCATGTGACCCATGACTTTCCGCTCGTCACTTCAACAATGTGCACCGATGCGCCGGGGATGGGGGTGCCGTCCGCCGTCCGCACGGCGCCTGCAAGCGTCACGTGCGTGGGAGGCTCCTGCGCCTGCTGCGCCACTAGTGGCACACAGAGCAGCGCGAGTACTGCAACAACTCTTGCCATATGCTTCCAGAACATTGAGTGTCCCTTCCCCTTGACCCGGTGATTCGGCCGCTGTTTTGGGGGCCGTTCCCGATGCGTGCGAACCGGAGAATCTCTGCCCTTATTTGTACTGCAACTTAGACGTATCTTCGCGACGTCTGGTTACCGCTTCGTATTCTTTGTGCACAATCGCTATGAGAGAATGCTTCAAAGTGAACCCTTGGACGATTGGAGTGCCAATTGTAGTGGCGGCGGGAGCGGGCCTCGGCGCGTGGGGCGCGGTCGCGCCGTCGTCACAGCTATTCGGGCCTGTGCTTCGGCGATTGCCTGCGGCGGCGGGGGCGGAGACAACACCCGAGCACGCGGGGCGCGCAGCGTCCCACGCGATTGCTCTTACCTTTGATGACGGGCCGAATCCTGCCATTACCCCGCGGCTGCTCGACTTGCTCGCGCGCCACGACGCGAGCGCCACTTTTTTCGTCATCGGGCGATTCGCCGCGAAATGCCCGGAGCTGGTGCGCGAGATCGCCGCGCGCGGGCATCTGCTCGCCAATCACACGCACACCCATCCGAACCTCATTTGGCTTTCCCGAGCGCGCATCGCGCAAGAGCTGCGACAGTGCGAAGAGGCCGTCGGGGAGGCGCTTGGCGCGGCCGTGAGTTCTTCGCGCAAAGTAGCGCATGGCGCAAGCGCGCTCACGATGCAATGGATGCGGCCGCCCTTCGGATTTCGCGGGCCGCAACTCGGTGGCGTAACGCGCGCGTTGGAGTTTCGCGGCGTCGCCACGTGGTCGCGTCTGTGTTACGACTGGAAGCCGCAGCCCGCGGAGCGAATGATCGCGCGGCTTGCGCGAGTGCGCGCGAGAGACATCGTCCTGATGCACGATGGCGATCACCGCGCGCTCGGTGGTGACCGCGCTCACGTGGTCACAGCATTGGAACATTGGCTTCCACGATGGCGTGACGCCGGCCTGGAATTTATTACCATCTCGCCGTAAGTGAATGCGGTAGAATCCGACGGGGATTCGAGGTCACTCACATGGACGAGCGAAATTTTTACGACGAAAAGCCGGAGACCAAGTCAATCAAGCTGGTTTGTCCGAGCTGTCATAAGGATGACATGTACCCCATCCGCTGGATGGTGCGCACGAAGAAAAAAGAATTGCCGCGCGGCGCGGGCGAAGAAGACAAAAAGCGTTTTGCGAATGCGCGGTCGTATATGGTGCGCGTGGATGAACTCGTCGCCTGCCGCAAATGCCGCAAGCGCTTTGAACTGACGGGGCAAAGCGTCGTTTTCGTCGAGCAAATGGCGGGTTTGCCCAAAGATGTGGAGGAAGAGGGATTGTAACTTCTAATTTCCGTCGGCATTCACAATTCCTCATTTTTTGAAACTATTGAACAAATCCGTCCGTTGAACGTCCAATCTATAGTTAATCGTGTCTGCGATACTGCCAATCTCCCTCGAATCGAAAAATACGTCGTTGAGACTGCCCATGCCCCCGAAAAGAAGCCTGTTAAGGTAGGCGATTTGTTCGTCTGAAAGGGGTGTCTTCTGAGCTTCTCTTAGATCGGCGATAGTTGTGAGGACGGAGCGCCACACCAGTGCTGAAGGTTCAGGCACCTTCTCTTCACCCTCTTTGACCTTGGCATACTCGACCCCATTCCATTTCAAGGTACCCGAAGTAGCCGGAGTAGCCCATTCCGCCAGCGGCTCCAGTACTTCGGCGGTTATTCTGAGCTGTTTTATGAACTCGATCTTGTCCATAGAGGATCCTAGTGAACTGAGTCGCTCGCTCAAATTTCCGGATACATCTCGAAAAACGCCGCGACGGACTGGCGCAGCGTTTCCTCGATCTCTTCCTTGCTGCCTTCAATTAGATGCATGGAGACGCGCGCCGCGCGGCCGTTCTTGAGCTGCACGGTCGCCTCGCCGACTTCACCGAGTTCTTCAGAAGGGAACAGCCTCATCCCGTAAATCAGTGCGAGCTTTGCCATGTTGCGACCTTTCGTTTTAGCCGATCAAGATCAATGGGATGCGTTCACTTTGCCATTCATACTCGCCCGCGCCGCTGCGCGAGTCAAATGGTGCCTGAATCGGGCGCCACCTGATGCCTAGGGCGGGCGGCATACGCTCCGTGCGGCAAAGCGAGCGCGGTGGATGTCCAACGATTGCAGTCACTTACACCGCCGGCCCATTGGCAGCGTGAATGCCCAACTGAGTTGGGTGCGGATCGCTCGCTACTCAACCCTATTCAGGAGGAAAAACATGAAACGCTTGGCGATGAAATTTCTGGGAGCAATGCTACTGACTGCGCTGGCCGCGGGTTTTGCGATACCCGCGCGGGCGCAGGAAAGTGAAGATGCATTACTGGCCGAAAAGGCAGAAAAGGCCCGAGTGGCCCAGGCGGCGCTCATGAAGAGCATCGTCCAAAGCTTTGCGAAGCAGAATGGAAAGTATCGCGCTGAAGTCGTGCTTCTTGATAAGTCGAAGGTTGTCGGCACTATATCAGCGATTCATGAAAGCGATTTCGTGATGACAGACAATAAGACCAAATCTTCGCGAACGATTGCGTATGCCGACGTTGCTCAGGGACCAGAGGCCAAGAAATCTCGGGCCGAAGTGATCATGGGAGACACAGCCATAGTGATCTTCCTTATCCCGTTGTTGCCGATACTCTTGCCGCTCTCGCTAATCATGATGGCGACTGGCGGTATGGACTGAACGTGTTAGCCTGACCTTTCACGGCGAGATATAAGGTAAAATGCAAGGCAGCCATTTCCCCGGGTGCGGGCATCTAAGCATATGGGAGAGGGGTGTAATGTATTCCTTCCGTGGTGGTTCTTCCCAAAATAATTCTCGATTGATCTTGAGAGTGGCAACACTCGCGCTCGCGCTGATTGTGTTCACGGCTGGATTGAGCGCGCAAGGCTCGAGCGGGCCGGTTCAAGCTCCTCCAACTCAACAGGCTCCGCCCGCCCAGCAGGCGCCGCCGACACAGCCGCCTGCGCAGCAAGCGCCACCAACTCAAGCGACGCCACCAACTCAGATAACACCCCCTGCGCAAGCACAGGTTCCTCCAACTCCGCCAGCGAACGCGGCGCAACCGGCCGTAACTCCAACGCAGCCAGCGACGCCAGGTCAACCAACCATGTTGACAGTGCCCTCGGGAACAAAGCTGCCGCTGGTCCTGCACAACGCGATCACGACGCGCAACGCGCAGCCGGGCGATCCGGTTTACCTCGAAACGCTATTTCCCATCGTGCTGAACAACAAGATTCTGATTCCTGCGGGCTCCTACGTACAGGGCGAGATTGTTTCCGCAAAGCGTCCCGGAAAAGTGAAGGGCACGGGCGAAATCATGATCCGCTTGAATACAATGATCCTGCCCAACGGTTACACGGTGAGTTTTGCCGCCGTGCCGAGCAACGCGGGGACAGGCGGAAATGAGCACACGGACTCCGAAGGTATGATTCACGGTGATTCCGACAAGGGAACCGATGTCGGCACCATATTGAAGAGCACCGGTATTGGCGCGGGCATCGGTGGCGTGACCGCACGTTCTGGCACCGGAGCGGGCATCGGCGCCGGAGTTGGTTTGGCCGTGGGGCTGGCGACGGTACTGCTGACGCGCGGCCCTGAACTTCAATTGCCGCGCGGGACAACGCTTGACGTAGTTCTCGACCGAACGCTTTACCTTGACGCGAGCTACATCACCTTTACGGATCCGGGTCGCGCCTCAACAATCCCTGGGCCGCCGAATCGCGAACCCACGAGATCGCGATCGCCGTTTTAGACCATTCGTTTTTCAGTTAGACAACTGACTAACAACAAATAGCGAAACAAGAAGGGCAAGGGATGCGCGCCTTTTTTGTTTCGCTATTTTGTTCAGGCGGAAGCGCTCGCTGAATCCACGAAACGCATGGGGGAATAAGCGTCGCAGTTGATGGACGCGTGGCCTTCGGTAATCCAACCCGCGATCACTTTTGCTGTGACCGGCGACAGCAGAATTCCATTGCGGTAGTGCCCCGTGGCGATCAACAGGCCCTCGATGTCGGTTGGGCCCAGCGATGGAAGGTGGTCGGGCGTATCGGGCCGCAGCCCGCTCCAAGTTTCGACGATTTCCGCATCGGCAAGCGCTGGCGCCATTTCGTTTACCGCGCCAAATATCTTTTCAATGCCGCCGGGCGTGACTCGCTTATCGTAGCCCACGTTCTCAAGCGTGCTGCCCGCGACGCAGAACCCATCTCCGCGCGGAACAACGTAGCCGCGCTCGCTGCGAATCACATGAACGAGGTCCACGCTTTCGGAATGCAGCGCGACCATTTGCCCGCGAATTGGGCGGGTAGGAGCGTATCGCGCAACGCTTTCGAGCTTGCTTGCCCAACATCCGGCAGCGATAACGACGTGGCCTGCGTTAACGCGTTCGCCTGCGACCAATATTCCAGTGCATTTTTCTGGAGTGAACAAAACACTTTCCACCTCACGGTCCGCGAAAAGTTTCGCGCCGCTTGCTTCCGCCGCGGCGAGCACGGCGGGCGTGAGCATTCGATTGTCCACGGAAGCTTCATTCGCGAGCAGCGCCGCTGCACCGAGATCGCTGCCAAGCGCGGGCTCGAGTTTGAGCGCCTCCTCGATGCGAAGGACTTCCGTCGGAAGTCCTAATCCGTGATGCAGCGCGATGAGCGTGCTGAGTTCGCGCGCAGCGTTGGGCGAAAAGAACGCCTCAATGGCGCCGCTGGTCCGGAATCCGGCTTCTTGTCCGGAGGCTTCTTCGACGGCGGCAATGAATTGTGGATAGAGGTCGAGGCTCGCGCGTGCGAGCGGCACGAGCGGAATCGCGTCCGCGCTATCAGGAGCGGGGGAAAGCATCCCCGCCGCGGCCCAGGAGGCTTCCTGTCCGGGCGTCTGGCGATCGAAAATGGCGACGCGAACTTTCTGTTGCGCCAGCTCAAACGCAATCGCGCCGCCGATGATTCCGCCGCCTACTATGATTACGTCAAATGATTTCATGAGATCTGCACAATGTCCGACTTTATGTTAGCAGCTTTCATATGCACTGATAGGTGCCTGAGAATTCAGTTAGGAGCGCAGGGACTTCACGAGCTCGTCCGAGAGCAATCTGGCTTTTTCAGCAAGGCTGCTGGCGCGGTTCCAATCGGATACGGCGATGGCGTCTTGCGCCTGCTTCAAGAAGCCGCGGATCTTGTCGGTCATGTCCTGCTGAGTTGCGTTGAGCCTTTTCCCGCTTGCGGAATCGAGATTCTGCTGCGCGATAATTATGTTCGCTGTGGTGCTGGCCTTCGCGCGTGCGAGTTCAACGTCCGAAAGCTGTGGCGAGATTTGCGGCGCCTCAGCCTTCACTGGTTCAGGCTCCGGCTCGGGAGCATTGGCCGGGCGTCGGACCGTCGGCGACATAGGCGCGGGGAACTGCGGAGGTCTCGGGCGCGGCGGCGCGGGAGGGTTCACCACCGGCGGCGTTGTATCCACATCGCGCGGCATTGTGTGGGGCGGCCTGATGAGACCTTCCTTGCCCACAGCAACACGATGCGCGGGCTTGCCCGGGCAGCCTCCGAGGCCGAGGAATAGCATCGCGAACAGTGGCACGCCAAAGAAAACCGACTGGCCTCGACCGCGCCGCAATACGCCGCGAGTTGAGCCGCCGAGAATCGAGGCGCGACAATCCGAATTGTGGTTTCGCAATCGCATTATTTTGACTGCGCTTGGGCAGAGCGCGCCGCGCGAGCCGGCTCCGCCGCTGCCGATTGGCCCCGTGCAAGCGGCAATTCGATTCGGAATGCCGTACCGCGACCGACCTCGGATACAAAGTCTATCGAACCGTTGTGAAGCTGCACAATGCGGAAAGTTGTGGCGAGTCCCAGTCCGCTACCGCCTTTGCGCGTCGTATAGAAAAGCTGGAAGATTCTTGAGCGGTGCTCGGGTGGAATCCCTTTGCCGGTGTCGCTGACCATTATCACGGCATCATCCCCGCGGCGGTCGAGAGAGATAAGCAATCGCCCGCCACCCGGCATGGCTTCCACCGCATTCAGCACAAGGTTCAGCATCGCTTGTCGCAAGAGCTCGCCATCGCCGCGCAGAGGAGGCACGCCCTCCGCAAGACGCATCTCGGCGATGACCTTTGAGCGATCGATCTCCGGACGTGCAAATTCGATGACCTTCGAGAGCAGCGGCGCCAGCTCGACATCCTCGATGCGCATTTCCACTGGCTTTGTGAAATCGAGAAAGCGCTTGACGACGCGGTCGAGGCGGTCAATTTCGCTGTCGAGCACGCGTACGGCCTGCGTCGACGCCTCATGGTCCTTTGGGAGTGATTCCTTCAGGGTCTCGAGCCACAGTCGCATCGAATTGAGCGGATTCTTTACTTCGTGCGCGACGCCAGTGGTGATGCGCGCCAGCGCGGAAAGACGCTCGGAAGTCTCCAGCTCGCTGCCGATGATTTCACGCGATTCGAGGTCGCGGAGCGTCACAAGCGCGCCCCACACCGGCCCTGCATCGCCGCTCGATTCATGGACAGGGTGAACGGTGATTCCCACGCGAATCGGACCGGTTGCGGCTCCCTGCGCGGCGGGAATCTCGCCTTCCGCGCCGTCCAGCGGCTCGAGCCTCTCTCCCGAGAATTGCAGCACGTGACGCAAGGGATGCCCCGTTGGAAAAATCTCCGCTGCGGTGCGGCCAAGAAATTGGTCGGATGGCGCGCCAAGAAATTTTTCCACCGCCGGACTGACCAGCACGGCGCGTCCTTCGCTTGAAAAAAGAATCAGCCCGTCTTCAAGTCCCGACATGACGTGATTCAAGTTTTCACGCAGCGAGCTGAAAATTTCCCGCACGCCGCGGAGTTGTTCGCCGAGGCGGCTAATCTTGGATTGCACTTGTGTGAGTTCGTCGCCTCTCGCGGCTGAACCCTTGCGCCGCGCGCGTCCTTCCGATTTACCCCCGGAGAGCGTGTCGAGCTGGCGATTGATGGCGTCAAGCGGGGCCAGAAGCAGCGTACTAATAAATGCGGAAAACAGAGTCGAAACCAGAACTGCTCCCAACCCAAAAAGACCCGCTGAATAGAGTCCCGGTGTGATCTGGTTGCGCAGAAGGCCGGTCTCCACCGTGACGCGGACCTCGCCGTATCGAGCCTGACCAGCCGATGAACGCAGCCCAAAGGGGCGCTGGACCTGGTAAAACTGCGAAGGGCCGAAGATGACGCGAAGCTGAGAAAAAAAGCTTTGGCTCGTAAGGTCGGAGAAGGGCGTTCGCGCGGTCAGCGGGCGATCCACAAGATTTGAGTCGGTTGAAACGAGTCCCATTCCTCCGCCATCCGCGATGGTGACCTCATATATGGATTTGACTTGCGCGGGCAAGTTGTCCAGCTCCGATTTAACGCCGCTGCTGCGCATGAGTTCTTCCTGCAGATAGTTCCGGACGTCCTGAGAACTGGATGAGTGTGGCGCGCGTCCTGCGACACTGGCGTCCTCCAGAGCCTTTTGCGCCTGTCCAAGCACCTGAAGCGCGGCGCGGTTGGCGTCGGCTTCGGCGGCGGTAATTGCGCCGCGGGCCAGTGTGCCGACGAAGACTGCGGAAATCACAAACGCAACGCCGAGGACCAGCAGCGCCGTAATGAGAGTGAATTTAGTTCTGAGCCGCAAGGGCATCGTCTAGCCTATGTGCGGACAGCAGGCCCGCGAGAGTCGGCATACGTCCAGCGATTAGTGCTGCGCGCCGGCCGATTCGTACTCCTTCAACTTATTGTGCAACGTTTTCAGGCTGATGCCCAGAAGCTCCGCCGCGCGCGTCTTGTTATTCGTTGCCGCGAGGGTCTGGAGGATCAATTCGCGCTCGGCAGCCTCGACTGTAGTACCCACGGGGAAACGAAGGGAAGAAAGCCCAGCCCCCGCGGGGAGGTGCGCATGGCCGAAATCGGGAGGCAAATGCGCGCGAGTTATGACGTCGCGGTCGCACACGATGAGCGCGCGCTCCAGAACATTGCGAAGCTCGCGAACATTTCCCGGCCAGGTATAACTCTGGAATGCGTCCATCACATCGGGGCTCGCGCCGCGCACCTTCTTGCCGTGCTTCGCGGCGAGGTCCGCGAGCAGCTGTTCCACGAGCGCCGGGAGATCTTCCTTGTGGTCGCGGAGCGCCGGTAGATGAATATGGAATACATTTAGACGGAAAAAGAGATCCTGACGGAGATCGCCCTTGCTCACAGCCTGCTCCGGCTCGCGGTTTGTCGCCGCCAGTACGCGCACGTTGACGGGAGTTTCACTCTTACTGCCAAGGCGGCGGACCTTGCCGTCTTCCAACACGCGGAGCAACTTCGTCTGCGTCGCGGCAGGCATCTCGCCAATTTCGTCGAGTAGCAGCGTGCCCCCGTCGGCCAATTCAAAGCAGCCGAGCCGGCGTTCCGCCGCGCCTGTGAAGGCTCCTCTTTCGTGGCCAAAAATTTCGCTTTCCATCAGAGATTCAGGAATTGCGGAGCAATTGATAGCGACGAATGGTTTTTCGGCGCGCGGGGATAGGCGGTGGAGCGTGCGCGCAACGATTTCCTTGCCCGAGCCTGTCTCACCGGTGATGAGGACCGAAGCCGAAGATGGCGCGGCCAGTTCGACAAGATGCAGAACCGTCTGCATGGCTTTTGAGCTGCCGATCAGGCTGCCCAGGCGGCCGGTGTCGCGCAGTTGGCGCGTAAGCGCGGAGACTTGCTTTTTGTCGCGGGAATGGCCGAGCGCGCGGTCGAGTAATGCGCGAAGTACGGGCGCGCGAAGCGGTTTTTCGATGTACCAGAATGCGCCCGCCTCGATGGCGGCAACGGCTCGGTCCTCGCTTCCGCGTCCGGTAATGACGATGGCCGGAACGTGCGAGAGTTCATCCGCGACGCGACCTAGAAATGCGAGGCCGTCCATTCCGGGCAGCTCGACGTCTGCAATCACCAGAGACGGTTGGAATTCGGCAAAGCGCTCGAGCGCCTCTTCCGCGCTTCCCACGCCGAGGACACCGTAGCCCCACTTGCGCAACAAGGCTTCATAGCCCGCGCGGGCATTGGCTTCGTCTTCAACGATGAGGATTCGTTCGCTGGCGCCGTTCTGATCTGCCATAGGTGAACCGCACAGAAGCTCATATTGCAATTTATCAGCAGCGGGACAGGAAAGCCACTCGCAGTGCAACTCGGCACACGAACCGTGGCTTGCGCAGCGGCACACTGCCTGGCAGACTGATTGTTTCCGAATATGTGAACTTTACGCGAGGCGAACTATTTGCTAGGTATTGCATTTCGGCCGTTAGATTGCCCTTGGGGGTTGCCCACAGGCAGGGTTGGGGAATACAATGTCTGCCGGGGGATTGACTTCGGTTCCCATCGTGGCGGTTGCCCAGTACCGTGTGAATGCAACGCGGGCCCATGAAGGTATTTGCATAACATTCAGTAAGTTTCTTATGGTTCCTGTAATCGGGAAGCTGCGGGCTGCGGCTGGGCGAGAGGGTGCTCCAAAATTCAGGAGGATGAGATGAGAAGTCGTGCAAGTGTGCTAGCGATTGCGGCGCTCGGACTTATTCTGGTTCCCGCAGGCTTTGCTCAACAGCAGAATGGTTCCACTTCGGGAGCGGCGAATGGCACGTCCGCGCCGGCGGCAAAACCGCCGAAAGATGCGAAGACGGCGAGCGCGCCTAAATCGGGCGCGGACCCCCATATCAAGCCGGGGACGGATTACCCGCACTGGGAAGCATTTGTTGGCTATTCATTTTTCGATCTTCGCCCTGGGGTGGCATCGGCTCCCGCGCACTTCAACGGCGGAAGCGCTTCGCTCGACTACAATCTGAACCACTGGTTCGGATTGGTGGGTGACTTCGGCGGATACCACGCCGGGAGTATCGGAAACGTTCCCGCGGACGCCACGATTTACACCTATATGTTTGGTCCGCGCGTTACCTACCGGAACCCATCCCGTGTTACCCCCTTTGGCCAAATTCTTTTTGGCGGCGCTCACATAAGCCCGGCCGCCAACTCGAATGCCTTCGCGATGGCTGCGGGCGGCGGTTTTGACCTCTGGCTTACAAAGCACTTCTCCTGGCGAATGGTTCAGGGGGAATACGTTATGACTCTGTTCGACAATCCGGGCGGAACACACCCGCAGAACGATATCCGCATTTCCAGCGGCCTGCTCGTTCATTGGGGAGCCCACCCGGAAACGATCAACCGCCCCCCAACGGCTTCTTGTTCATCGGACAAGAACATGGTTGTGGCGGGGTCGGGTGAGACAGTTCCCGTCCATGTGTCCGCAAGCGATCCGGATGGCGATTCGTTGACTTATACCTGGAGCGCAACAGGCGGCCGCGTCGATGGCTCTGGCGCGGATGCGCGCTGGAGTGCGGGGAATGCGGGAGCGGGATCCTACTCGGTCTCAGCCCGCGTGGAAGACGGGCACGGCGGGTCGGCATCCTGCTCGGTTGACATCCGTGTGAATGCGCCGCCACCGCCGCCGGCTCCCAAGCCGCCGGTCATGAGCTGCTCGGTGGATCGCAGCACGGTGATGGCGGGCGAGCGCGTCAACGTGACGGCATCGGCGTCCAGCCCCGAGAGCTTCCCGTTGACTTACACTTGGCGGTCAAACGCGGGGCAGGTTGTGGGAACCGGGTCCTCGGTGCAATTCGACACGACCGGCCTCGGCCCTGGGACTTACACAATTACCGGTCGCGTGGATGACGGGCACAACGGCGCGGCAGATTGCACGGCGAATGTGACCGTGCAGCAGCCGCCACCGCCGCCACAGGCCAGCAAGATCAACGAGTGCACTACATACAAGGCCGGCATCGCGCGTACAGACAACGCTTGCAAGCGCGTGCTGGACGATGTGGCGCTTCGGTTGCAGAACGAACCTAAGGGAACGATAGTCATTATCGGCTACGCGGACCCGAAGGAACCACGCATGAAGAAGGTCGGGCAGGATCGCGGCGATGACGCGTCGAAATACCTGGTTGGCAAGGGTATCGACAAGAGCCGGATCACGGTTCGTGCGGGCAGCGGCCAGGAAGGCGCTGGCGCAGCGAACCGCCGGATCGATATCATCTGGGTGCCCGAAGGTGCGACCTACTGAACTCTAACGAAGTAAGTTCACGGGACTCCGTGAGCAGGCCCGTTGCAGCGCAGGCTGCACCGGGCCTGTTTGTTTTTCCGGAGGCATTGCCGGGCGGGTTCCCGCGAACGTAGAATCATGGAACGGCATTTGAGGAAGAATGATTACTCGCATACAAATCGCAATCCTTCTCGCGTTCTTTGCGGCGCCGCATTCTCTTGCGCAGATTTGGAAGCCGATGGGGCCGCCGGGTGGAGATGTACGGACGCTTGCAAGCGATCCTTCGGATAAAGCGCGCGTCTTCCTCGGCACAGCGGACGGCCACATTTTCGGCTCGACGGACGCGGGCGAACACTGGACGCTCTTGGGACGGGCCGGGACGCGGTTGGATAGCGTCGTGACCGTGATTGTGGTGGATCCGCGCGCGCCACAAAAACTGTTGGCTTCCACTTGGACGCAGGACCCGAAGGCGGGCGGCGGTGTCTATCGAAGCGATGATGGCGGGCGCACGTGGTCTGCGGCGGGGTTAATGGGACACGCCGTGCGCGCGCTTGCGGAAGCGCCGTCGGATGCGAATGTGCTCATCGCGGGAGCTGTGGATGGGGTGTTCCGTTCCGCCGACTCGGGAAGAACTTGGGAGCGCGTTTCGCCCGAGGGCCACGAGGAGCTGCGCAATTTCGATTCGATTGCGATTGACCCCGGTGACGCGCGGATTCTCTACGCGGGAACTTACCACCTTCCGTGGAAAACCACGGATAGCGGAGCGCATTGGTTTCCGGTTCACGAAGGGATGATTGACGATTCCGACGTAATGAGCATCTTGGTGGACCGGACGCAACCGCGGCGAATTTTCGCGAGCGCCTGCTCCGGCATTTACATGAGCGAAGATGGCGCGGGATTGTGGCGCAAGATTCAGGGAATCCCTTATTCGGCTCGCAGGACGCAGGCGATTCTTCAAGATCCGGATCACGCCGCAACCGTTTATGCGGCAACAACGGAAGGGCTCTGGGTCACGGCAAATGGAGGATCGAATTGGCGCCGGCTCACTCCGGGCGATTGGGTGATCAATTCCGTCGTGCTGCTGCCGGGGCACATGCTGATTGGCACGGATAAACTTGGAGTGTTGGTGAGCGAAGATGGCGGCGCTCACTACCGCGCAGCGAACGACGGTTTTTTTCATCGCCAAATCGTCGCTCTCGCGCTCGACCGCCAGCAGGAGGGTCGCGTCCTCGCGGTGTTGGCAAACGCGCCGGAGACGCTCCTCGTAACCGCGGATGGAGGGAACACGTGGGGTTCCCTCGGGCACGGGTTGAAGATGCAGGGTGTACGCCGCCTATATGCGGCACCCGGCGGTTGGTTGGCTACGCTCGATCGTGGCGGTCTAATTCGGTATGAAACGGGGAAATCCGCATGGATACCCGTGGGCAAGTTAGATGCCGCGACGGCTTCGCTCCTTGCTTCTGCTGTCCCAACAAAGCAAGGGCGCAAAGCTGCGCCGCGTCCGGCGGGGAACAATTTCGCTGAGCAAGTGAATGACATGGCTTTTTGTGAAACGTCCTGGCTGGCTGCGACGGAGAGGGGACTCATGAGCTCCATGGATCGCGGAGAAACTTGGAAGATCCTTCCATTAGGGCCGCTGCCCGCGCTGCCTGTTCGCAGCGTGCGGGTTTCTCCTGATGGTCAGAATCTGTGGGTTGTCTCCTTGCGCGGGCTGGTTTTCTCACATGACGCCGGACGGACATGGAACTGGCACGATCTTCCGGAAGCAGCAGGCGCCGCGCTTTGGCTTGACGCCACCATGGGCGGCGAAGAGGAGACAGTGGTAGCCGACGCAGAGAACGGACTCTACATTTCGCGTGATTCCGGGAAGACGTGGACGCTTGCGGGTTCTGGGATTCCACAAATAACCGTGCAGGACCTCGCAATCTCAGGAGACACCTTTCTTGCCTCGATGCGCGCTGGTGGACTCTATCTTTCCCGAGATCGCGGAAGATCATGGGCCCGCGTCTCCGGGTTGCTCGCGGAGGGTTATTTCCCCGTGGTCACCACGGAAGACCGCGCGGCGATCTTGTTTGTCGCTTCCGCGACCGAAGGCCTTTATGCGGTACGATTTGAACATGCCGGGGCTCAGCAATCATCTCCAAGCGGGGCTCCCGTTCACTGATTCCCGAATCAGGGCCGATAGGGCATTCCCGGGCGCGAGAGAATCCAGTCCAGTGGCCATTCCCATTTTGGTACAGCGTCCATTCCCATTCTTGCATTTCCATTAGAACTGGACGCTTGGCCACTGTTTCCAGTTCCATTAGAGATTGACAAGTCTCCCATTGTGGTACTAATCTGCAATCATTAATACAATTCTACTTAAGGGTAAAGTCTTTGTTCTCAGACTATCAGGGAGAAGTTCTGTAATGGCACAAGGGTTGCTCCAATTCTGTGGAATTCATGTTAAGGGGGCGCGTGGAAACCAATACTGCATTTGAGACAACGGCCAAACCGCTGTCAGTCGTCACTGCTCTCCTTGTAGAGGACAGTCCGGAAGACCGTGGGGTTTGCGAGGAAGTTGCCGAGGTGGCCGGGCTGAGAGTCCGCACGGCGGCAACAACAGAGGAAGCGCTAATCGCTCTCGAAGAGTACCCCATTGACATCGTACTGACAGACTTGCGTGTACCAGAAATGGGTGGCATGGCGCTGCTTCGGCGTATTCGCAGCCAATGGCCGCACGTTTCAGTAATCGTCCTAACGCAATACGGAACCATTGACACCGCGCTCGAAGCGACCCGGCTTGGTGCAGCGGACTATGTCACCAAACCATTTCATATTGATGACCTCCGCGCAAAACTCGAGCGCGTTGCGCACGCGCTTCTTTTGGACCAGGAAAACCGGATCCTTCGCGAGCAGTTGCGAACGCGACCAGGCTTCGGCGGGATGATCGGCCTTTCCGCGAAGATGCAGCGCGTCTACCGTTTGATCGAAAAGGTGAGTCAGCACAATTACCCGGTGCTGATTCTCGGGGAAAGCGGCACGGGGAAGGAGCTTGTCGCAAGTTCCATCCATTTTCTCGGGCCGCGCAGGCAAAGACCGTTTATGCCGGTGGACTGCTCCGCATTGGCTCCTTCACTGATCGAATCGGAGCTATTCGGATACGTGAAAGGCGCATTTACGGGGGCACAGCAAAACAAGCAGGGACTTCTTGAGACGGCAGACGAGGGCACGCTGTTTCTCGACGAGATTGGTGAAATGCCGGTGGATTTACAGTCCAAGCTCCTGCGTGCGTTGCAAGAGCACGAAATCAAGCCTGTGGGGTCCACGGCGCGTGTGCCCATGCGTGCGAGGATCATTGCGGCGACGAACCGTGATCTCGAGGCTGCAATCCGCAACGGAAGCTTTCGCCAGGATCTCTATTTCAGGCTGAATGTGATGCAGATCAAGATACCGCCCTTGCGCGAACGAAAGAGCGATATCCCGCTGCTTACCAATGCTTTCCTCGAAAAGTTTGCCGACTTGGATCACCCGCCGCGTAAATTGACAGAGGAAGCCCTGCGATGTCTGATGGCCTACGATTGGCCGGGCAACGTGCGGGAACTTGAGAATGCTGTCGAGCGCGCCGTTGCGATTGGATCCGGGCCGAACCTACAGTTAAACGACTTGCCGTCGAGTCTCCATTACGGCGCGGGCACGCGGCCTTTAGAAGACGATAAGTTGGTCCCGCTGGATGCGATGGAGCGGCGCGCCATCTTCCGCGCGTTGCAGGAAACGGGAGGCGACAAGGTAGCCGCCGCCCGCATGCTCGGCATCGGCAAGACCACGCTCTACCGCAAGCTGAAGCACTACGAATCGCATCCCGCCACAGCAACGCCGCAATAGCCTGTCACTGGTACGGGGCGCGCGGATGAATCGGCCCGTGAGTGTCCATCTGCGTCGATTCCTGCAAATTGTTTAGATTCTCCCTCGAAACCACTCTGGCACTGAAATCAAGCGCCATGATTTCGTAGTGGGAATGCCAGATGGGCACGAAATAAAGCATCCCTGTATCTTGCAGATTCGATACAGGTTACGGGGCATTTGATCGCGAGGTATTGGTAATCGCAATGCAATGCTCTTGTCGAGGAAACCTCGATGCTTCGACAAGTGCGCTTCAAGCGGCGCGGGATTTATCGCGCGATCGTTGAGTACGTTGCGACCCTCGGAATCGCCGTACTTGCGAGCTACTTAATTCTTGGGGCCAGGTGGTAGGGAACGAATGGGCCCAATCAGCCAAAACAATCTAATGCGCCGTGAAACAGGTGTGGATTATTCGGCGGCCGCAAGGCTCTTGCGCCTTGTGGCGAAGGGTGAACCCCTCGAGCGGCTCGTTGAGTCCGGCGCGCGAGAATTGCTCGACGCCAGCGGCGCAGACCGCACCGGTGTATGGCTCTTAAGGCGAGAAGAGCCAAGCTTACTTCGGGGCATTGTGCTGGAGGCGGGGAACGGGCAAATCCCAGAGCGATGGTTAAAGCTTGATCCAGATTCGCCTGCACTCAACGGTTTGATGGAAGGCGACATTGACGAGATCCTCTTGAATGGAGCCGATTCCAAACAGATGCGGTTTGGGCCTTTGAC
>JBGPHM010000029.1:0-47816 GCA_041484365.1 Terriglobia bacterium
TAGGATGTCAATCGCTTCCTGCAGGCCGTGAATCGGTGCGGTGTATTCGCCGTTGTTCCAGGCGGGATCGCTGGTAATCGCGGTCAAGGTCATCCTGCGCATGATGCGGTTGCGTCCGGCGATTTCCACCGGCTGGCAGGCGAGCGGAACGAGCGCGTCCATGAAATCGGGATAGGTTTCGCCCCACACCCACGAGTGCATGCAGCCCATCGAAGTGCCCATCACCAGCAGCAGGTGATTCACACCGAGGGCATCGGCGACGACGGCGTGCTGCCCCGCGACCATGTCATCGTAATCGTAATGCGGGAATCGCATGTGCATGCCGTTGCTCGGCTTGCTCGAGCAGCCGTGGCCGATGCCGTCGGGCAGGATGATGAAGTAGTGATGCGCATCGAGCAATTGGCCGGGGCCGAAGAGGACTCCCGCGAATTGCGCGGAGAGAAATTGGCGGCCCGAGCCGCCGGTGCCGTGCGTGATGATGACGGCGTTTGTGACGCGCCCGTTCGCGTCTTTTTCCGGCGCGCCGAGCGTGTAATAGTGGAGCTTCACCTCTGCCATCGTTTCGCCGGAGCGGAAGTGGAAGTCGCGGGCGATGTAGTCGCCTTGCTTGAGCGTTTCGGTCCACGGCGCACCCTGATATCGCTGAGGAAGCGGCACAGGCCCGGGCGTGCAGGGTTGCGCGGCGAGCCGGATGTCTTCAGCTTGTTGGGCGGCTTGTTGCGCCGCTAGCTGGGCAGCCTGTTGCTGGGCGTCTTGCGCGAAAGAAGGCGCGGCAGCGGCGAGCGCAAGGGCAATCGCAGTGATGATCGAGACGCCAAATTGTTTTCTCACTTGTCTTCCTCCGGCGCTGCTTCTTGCAGCAATGCTTTCGTGGCCCGCGATCTACCAGATGCGACAGCGCTGATCCCCGGCGCGTACCATCGGGTCGCCCGCCTTGCAATCGAAGGCGCCGGCGAAATCCATCATATTTTGCAGCGGCGCAATCGCACGGAACCGCGCCAGCGGATGCGGGTCCACCGTGACGAGCATTTGCTCGTACTCGGCGCGCGACGCCGTGCCCCAGTTGCGCGCGTATGCAATGAAAAATCGCTGCTCGGCGGTGAAGCCGTCCATTTCCATTTGCGGAGTTAACTTGCTCGCTTGTGCCTTCATGAAAGCCGCGTGCGCAACCACGAGCCCGCCGAGATCCGCGATGCTTTCGCCGAGTACGAGCTTGCCGTTTTCGTGCAGGTCGCCGGTGACGACAAACGCGTCAAACTGTTTCTGGATGCAAAGGGCGCGATCCGCGAAATTCTTCGCGTCTTCCGGAGTCCACCAGTCGCGCTTATTCCCGGTCGCATCGAACTGCTTGCCCTGATCGTCAAAGCCATGCGTCATTTCATGGCCGATGATGGAGCCCATCGCGCCGAAATTCATCGCGTCGTCGGCGTCCGGATCAAAGAGCGGCGGCTGGAGAATTCCCGCGGGGAAGACGATCTCGTTGAGCTGCGGATTGTAGTAGGCGTTCAAGGTGGGTGGCGTCATTCCCCACTCACCGTGGTCCACTGGCTTGCCGATTTTGGCGAGGTCGCGGTGAAATTCAAAATGCTGGGCGCGAAACGCGTTGATGACGTACGAATCGCGATCCACGGCCATCGCGGAATAATCGCGCCACGTGTCGGGATAGCCGATCTTCAGCGTGATGGCGTTGAGCTTGATGAGCGCCTGCGCGCGGGTTGCGGGACTCATCCACGGCAGAGTCTTCAGGTCTTCGCGTAGCGCGTCAATCAGTCCGTGAACCATTTCGAGCGCGCGGACCTTCGCCGCGGGCGGGAAAGCGCGCGCGACATATTTCTGGCCGAGCGCCTCGCCGAGTCCGCGGTCGGTGGCCTGAACGCAGCGCTTCCAGCGAGGTTGCTGTTCGGGCGTGCCCGTTAAAACCCGGCCGAAGAAACTGAAATTCTCATCCACGAAGGAAGCGGACAGGCGCGGAGTGGCAATGTGAACCAGATGCCAGCGCAAATAAATTTTCCAATCGTCAAGCGAAACGGAAGCGAGCTGCGCATCGAGCGCCTTGAGGAATTCGGGCTGCGCCGCATTGACGACACGGACGCCGGGAAATCCGATGGATTTGAAATACGCCATCCAATCAAAGTGCGGCGTAAGCTTCTGCAAATCTTCAACGGACTTGCGGTTGTAGATTTTTTCGGGGTCGCGTATGTCGACCCGCGTCATGGAAGCGTTGGCCAGCGTGGTCTCGATTTTCATCACCGTGTCGGCTTCGGCGATGGAGCGCTCCGCGTTGTCGCCCATGAGGCCGAACATTTTGATAAGGTGCTGGCGGTAGCCGTCGCGAATCTGTTTGGAGCGGTCGTCATCTTTCACATAGTAGTCGCGGTCGGGCAGTCCGATGCCGCCCTGAAAGGCCACGCCGGTTTGCTCCGTGCTGTCATTGAAATCCTGAATCGAGCCGAAGGCGAACATGGCGTTTGCGCCAAAACTCTGCAGGTGGCCGACTTCAGCTTCAAGCGAGGCGATGTCTGAAATCTTGGCGATACGCTCGAGCTCTACATCGAGCGGATGGATCCCCGCGGCGTCAATCTTTGTGGTGTCCATGCATGTCGCATAATAATCGCCGATTTTCTGCTCAACCGACCCCGCCTTGGCATTTTTCATCTTGGCGGCGTCCTCGAGGATCTGGTGCAGCACTTCGAGATTATGTTCAGCGAGCAAATTGAGGCGGCCCCATGCCGGATAAGCAGGCGGGATCGGGTTGCGCGAGAGCCAGCCGCCGTTGACGAAGCGGAAAAAATCGTCGCACGGCTTGCAGGTTTTGTCGAAGTCGGCGGGATCGAGTCCGTGCGCGGTGGACGCGGCGGGCTGTTGCGCGCGGCCGGCGGGCATCGCCATGAAAAGAAGTAGCATTGCCGCAATCGCGGCGGCGCCAAAAGCGAAGATACGTTTCATTGGGTGAAGCTCCTTTGAATGTGTGTGCCGATTTTTCGCGGGCGCGGTTACGCGTCCAGGTTCGGGTGCTTCAGATGGAAGCCGGTGGCTTCCTGATAGGCGCGAGCGAGCGTGCAAACTTTCGCGTCGCCATAAAGATTGCCGAGGAACGTCAGACTGAGCATCGTGCCGGGGCCGCCACCTTGAAAATCATTTGTGGGCTTGGGCGCATCCGGGCCGCGCAGTCCATTGGGGATGATGATGGACGGATGCCCGGTCAAGTTCGTGAGCGTGAGCTGGCCGCCGTTTGTCGGCGCGACGATGACGTCAATGTCCTTGAATACTTTTGCCGTCGCTTCAATGAGCAACATGCGCGCGCGGTTGGCCTGGATGTATTCCACGGCGGGCATGAAGCGCGAAGTGCGGAAAATGTTCGGCCAGTCGCTGGGCATTTGTTCGGTGAGGAGTTTGTCGCGGCCCGAGCGCGTGAGCTCGTCGAAGGCGGCGGCAGCTTCGGCTTGCAACAGCGGCCGCATTGCGCCGAGAGGAAAGTCCGGCAACTCGACGGGCTTCATCTTCACACCCATGGCGCGGAGCTTGTCGAGCGCCGCGACGTCGAACTTGTGGTCATATTCGCGGAAAGCGAAACCATTGCGGCGCTGGGTTTGCTGGCGCTCAAAGCGCGTCTTCTCTTCCTCCGTCATTTCAGCGAGCGGCTTGGGCGGCTGCATTTCGGTGAGCGGCTGAAGCTGAAAATCCTTTTCGAGCACGCCCACCCGCAATGTGCGCCAACTCGCGGAGGCATCCCAGTTGAATGCGGCGGGCTGGACGCTGCGGTCTTTTCCGTCGGGCCCATAAATCGCGGAGAGCACCATCGCGCAATCCTCGACGGAGCGGCAGATCGCGCCAATCTTATCCATGCTCCAGGAAAGCGCCATCGCGCCCGTGCGTGGAACAAATCCGAAGGTGGGCCGCAGGCCGGTGGCGCCACAGCGCGTAGAAGGCGAAGAGATGGAGCCGAGCGTTTCAGTGCCAATGCTAAATCCAACGCAGCCCGCGGCGGTCGCTGAAGCGGGGCCCGCGGAGGAACCGCTCGAGCCTTGCGCGGGATTCCACGGATTGCGCGTCATGCCTTTGAACCAGCGGTCGCCCTGCGCGAGCGCGCCGAGCGTGAGTTTTGCGACGAGGACGGCCCCTGCTTTGTCGAGGCGCTGCACCACTGTCGCGTCTTCTTCAAACATTTGATTCTCGAAGCCGCCCGCGCCCCAGGTGGTCGGATAGCCTTTCACCGCGAGCAGATCTTTAGCGCCCCACGGAATGCCGTGGAGCGGGCCGCGATATTTTCCCGCAGCGATGGCCTTGTCGGCTTCTTTTGCCTGCGCCTTTGCGCGATCTTCGGTCAACGTGATGACGAATTTTAGTTTTGGGTCATATTTTTTCAGGCGCTCGAGGTACATTTCCGTCAGCGCCATGGAAGAAACTTTGCGCGACTGCACCAACTCCGCAAGCTGGCGGACAGTGAAGAACGCGACGTCCTCGATATTCTTCGGCGCTTTCGTGGCGACAGCGGGCGCCACGGAAATCTTCATAGGCACTTTCGTCGTGGAGAGTTTCCAGCCCATGGGCAGCGGGTCAAAGACGAGCGCGGGCTGGACGCTGTTGTCCATGTGAAGTTTGTAGATGGCCTCGTAACCTTGCGCGGCATTGTTCAGGCCATTGAGCATCGCCTCTTTGTATTCATCGAGGATGGTCACGTCGGCGATTTTCGCCGCGGTATCAATCATGTCTTTGGTGACGACGGGCTTGCCCTGCGCGAGCGTGTAAAGCACGCCGGGCAGCAGCGTTCCTGAGAGACCGACTCCCGCGCAGACGGCAACAAAATGACGGCGATTCCACACTGACGCACCTCCGTTTAAGTGCATGCGGATGATTTCGAGCGGCAAGAGTGTAATACAGGCGGGGCGGTTTTTGCGCGTAACAAGTTTGCGGTCGAGGGGCGCGCGCTATGGCTTGGTCATTGTTTCCGGGCGGACGAGCGCATCGAATTCCTCACCAGTGAGGTAGCCGAGCTTGAGGCAGGCTTCACGGAGGCTGACGCCTTCTTCGTGCGCGACGTGCGCGACCTTTGCGGACTTGTCGTAACCAATTTTTGGGCTGAGCGCCGTCACCAGCATCAGCGAGTTCTTTACGTAGAAATCGATTTTTGCGCGGTCGATTTCGATTCCCTTGACCATATATTCGACGAAGCCGTGCGAGGCATCCGTGATCAACGTGACCGAGTGCAGGAAATTGTGAATGATCACCGGCTTGAAAACGTTCAACTCGAAATTGCCCTGGGAATCGCCGAACGCGATGGCGGCGTTATTGCCGTGGACCTGAACGGCGACCATGGTCATCGCCTCGCACTGCGTGGGATTCACCTTGCCAGGCATGATACTCGAGCCGGGCTCGTTTTCGGGGATGCGTAATTCGCCCAATCCGCAGCGCGGGCCGGAGGCGAGCCAGCGAATGTCATTCGAGATTTTCATGAGCGAGCAGGCCAGCGTGTGGATCGCGCCGTGCGCGTAAACAAGCTCGTCGTGCGCGGAAAGAGCGGCGAATTTGTCCGGGTGCGAGCGAAATGGAAGACCGGTCAGCTCAGATATTTTTTTCGCGGCGCGCGCGCCAAAATCCGGAGGCGCGTTGAGGCCCGTGCCCACGGCGGTGCCGCCGATTGCGAGGTCATAGATTCCGTCGTGTGACTGGCGCAGGCGAGCGATGTCCCGATCGAGCAGTGCCGCCCACCCACCCATTTCCTGGCCGATTGTCAGCGGGACGGCGTCCTGCAGATGCGTGCGGCCGATTTTCACGACGCTTGCGAATTGCTTCGCCTTGGCGGAGATGGCGTCGCGCACCTGCTCGACGGCCGGGATCAGCGCGTTGTGAACGCGTTCGGCGGCGGCGATGTGCATGGCCGTCGGAAACGTGTCATTCGAGGACTGCGACATGTTGACGTCGTCGTTCGGGTGAATCGGCTTCTTCGAGCCCATCACGCCGCCGGCCATTTCGATCGCGCGGTTTGAAATCACTTCGTTGGCGTTCATGTTCGTCTGCGTGCCGCTGCCGGTCTGCCAGATGCGCAGCGGAAAATGCGCGTTCAATTTTCCGGAGATGACTTCGTCGGCTGCGGCGGCGATGAGCTTCGCTTTGTCCGCGGAAAGTTTGCCAAGATCCTGATTTACGAGCGCGGCGGCTTTTTTCAGGATGCCGAAGGCGCGGATTAATTCCGGTGGCATGGTGTCTCGGCCGATGTTGAAGTGGAGCAGCGAGCGCTCGGTCTGCGCCCCCCAGTAAACATTCGCGGCCACGGGTATGGTGCCCATGCTGTCGGATTCGATGCGCGTAGGCTGCTGGGGCTTGGTGGCGGACATGGGGTGGCCTCCGATTCCATTATAAATGGGTTGAGGTGAATAGAGTGGCTAACGTCGGGCGGCTGTCATTTTGAGGCAAGTGTTTCGCTGTCAACGCGTTTGCCCCGCGGGCTCAAATGGCGAATAGATGATTACGCTGCGGCTGGGCACGCCCATCGGAAGCCGCCGAAGCAGATAGACCGCGGAGCGTGGGCCGGCGGATTCGTGGCAGGCCTCAATGCGGTAGTAGTGGTCGCCGTAACGTACGAGGCGCCCGGCTTGCCAATCACGCTTCGGTTGCGAGGATTCGATTTTGAGTTGCCAGTCGGCACGGAGGTCATTCTGCGTGACAAGGTCTGGGAGTGGCGACTCGGACTTCACCTTTCGTTTTTTCAGAAAGCAGTACAGGAGATCGGGGGCGGCGAACACAAGAGTTCCGGGCGTCTCGCTCAGCATCGCGGCGGCAAACGCGCGGCCAAAGCCCTCAAAGATCAAATAGAGCATCAGCCAGGTGATGGGGTTCATCGCCGTTAGAAGCAGTGAGAATGTCTGCGTGGGCCCGCCGCCGCAACCAAGTCCGAGGGATTGCTCGAGCGAGCAAACCGCACTTGAAGTCCAGAAGAGCAGGAGAAACGGCGCGAAGAGGAACTGCAGGATGCCGGAGATGATGGTGGCCGGACGCCACGCGATGTGTTGATGGGCGAACCATTTGTCACGCCAGCGCTGCGGAAGGAAGCTCAGGAATGGCCCGAGGAGGTAGCTCCACAGGAACTGGTTCGCATAGCCTTGGGCGGCGAATGTCATCGCACTTCCAGCTTAACGCAGGGTTTGCATGTTAGACCGCTGCTCACGCGGGGGTGTGGTGGAAGACACAATGCGGCGCACGCCTCGCGCATTTGACGCAGAGCCTAGCAGGCGAAGTGGGGTAAATTGGACTTGCGCATGAGCCTACGTCACCCAATGCAAAGCGGAGTTGTTGCGGCCATGCTACTCGTGATTACCGCCGGGGTTACGCATGTCACGTCCGGCTCGGCAGCCGCGCAGAACTCGTCCTCTCAGAATACTCAGGTTCGGCAAAAAGAAGCGAAGGCAAAATTCCTCGCGAGCTTGCCGCCGGGATTTCAAGTTCCGTCGGCAAGTGATGAGGTCGCAACACGCCTACTTGAGTATTACGGCGCGGTCTTCGTAGCGCGAGGAGGCACCGCGCCGCCCGTGCTTGAGTTTGCCGATGAAGACGCGGTGACCAAGTGGCAAGCAAGCCTCAAAACGGACATGGTGACGATTGGCCAAATCACAGTCGAATTGCAAAGCGCGGCGCTTGGTGCATTCACATTGGCAAGAGTTGAAGCGCAAGCGATTAAGCTCGAAATCACTCCGCGTGGCACTTACGCAGCGAAGCGTGGTTATAAAGATACGGAAAAATTGTGGAAGTTCAGCATCGGGCAAGGGCTGGCACACTGGGTGACGGCGCATCGGCTTCGCGGTGAGGAAGCGAACCGCATCAAAGGTCTTGCATCTGCCGAGCAAGTCCCCGAAGTATTTCATCTCGAAGATCACAGGCTTTTCTTCGGAGGGAATTTCTCGCGGACAATTCTTTCGTCATTGGCGCCTCCGGGCGCGTCGCAACATATTTCAATGCTCGCGATTGACATCAATGAACACGAAAGCGCCGCGGTGCGTGTGATCCTCGCGAAGCACGGCTGGTTCCAAACGGTGCTTCTGGATACGCCGCATTTCACCTACCTAGGAGTTTCGGAACAGGAGCTTCCCACGCTTGGCCTGCACAAAATGAAACTTTCAGGACGCGAATACTGGATTCCCGACCTCGGAATTTCTGTGGATCAACTTCTTGACAGGCGCGCGCGGGGGACTCCCAGCGCGGGAAGAAATAATTAGCCGCTGCCCCAGATGTCGCCGAGAGTGAATCCTTCGGGGAACGGGTCTGAGGGATCGAGAACGTATTGCGCATAGCCCGTGATCCATGCGCGCCCACTAATTGTTGGCACGACGGCGCGATAGGGACCGACCTTCGTTTCGCGAATCAGCCGCCCGGTAAATGTTGTGCCCAGAATTCCCTCGTGCACGAAATCTTTGTTGAGCGCGAGCTGCCCTTTCGCGTGAAGCACTGCCATCTTGGCGCAGGTGCCTGTGCCGCACGGCGAGCGGTCGATCGCGCCGGTCCATGTGGCGGGCCGCTTCCAATCGAGCTGGCCAGTGCTAACGACCACGGCGTTCTTCGCGTGCGCGCCGCGCTTTGTGGGCGGGCCCGAGAGAACCGCAATCGTCACGCCCGCGATACCGGGATTCTCTGGATGCGCGACGGGCAGTTGCTCGCGCGCCGCGGCCTTCACCATTTCGCCGACGCGCACAATGTCGCGCCCCCGATCCGGTGTAAGTTGCAGGCCGAGCGCCTCAGCATCGGCAATCACGTACCACATGCCGCCGTAGGCCACATCCACTTTCACGGGGCCGAGATGCGGGACTTCGATGTTCTTATCGAGGTGCACGGCGAATGCGGGGACGTTTTCAAACGTGACGCGCACGACTTGAAAGTTGCTCTCTTTGGAGTTGCGCGAATTCGTTCGCGCGCTCTTACGAACTTCCGCTTCCACGTGTACGAGTCCAGCCGGTGTATCGAGCACAAGCTTTGTTATCGGCACGTGCGCGGGAAGAATTCCAGTTTCGAGCAGCGCCGTCACCACGCACATCGTGTTCGTGCCGGACATGGCCGGGTACTCGACCTGCTCCATGATAATCATCCCCACGTCGGCATCGGGATGCGTGGGTGGCAAGATAATGTTGCAATTCGCGGCGGGATAACCGCGCGGCTCGCGTAGCATGAGTTTTCGCAGACCGTCGGCTTTCGTCTCGAGATAAGTTTTCTTCGCGAAGATCGTTTTGCCGGGAATATTCTGATCGCCTAGGACAATCACGCGGCCGGGCTCGCCGCAGGCGTGCAAGTCCACCGCGGTGATTTTGTTCGGGATCTTCATTGCGCGTGCCTCAATTCGCAGGCCATCATACCGCGCCGAGTATCTTTGGAGGCGGTAGAAGAACTGCTGGCCCCATCCGGAATATGGCTGTAGCATTTGAAGAAGTGATGGAACGCATCCTTCTGATCTTTCTGATTGTTTACGTCCTGAACGTAATTCCGGCGTTCGCTCCGCCGACGTGGATGGTTTTCTCGTATGTTGGTTTCCGCTATCCCGGCGCAAATGTGATTTTGCTTGCCATTGTGGGCGCCGTCGCGGCGACGCTCGGCAGGACCACACTGGCGCGGCTTTCCACGGTGATTATTCGCAAAAGGTTTCTAGGCGAAGGCGCGCGGCAAAACATCGACGTAATCCGGGAGCGCCTGGGAAACCGGCCCAAGCTCACATTCAGCATTTTCCTTTTTTATGCGTTCACTCCCTTTCCATCGAACTACCTTTTCATCGCCTACGGACTTACGGCAATGAAGCTCCCGCGGATCGCCGTCCCATTTTTCCTGGGCCGCTCGGTCAGTTATGTTCTTTGGGGCGCCACGTCGTCGATGGTCAGGCGGCGGCTATCGATCGAATCCGGGGATGCGCTCGGCTACATGAGCGTTTATTTCGTGGCCACACAAATTCTGCTGATTGCGCTTGTTTACGTGTTCACGCGAATTGATTGGCGTGCTTTGTTTGACGAAAGGAAGCTCCGGTGGATGCGCAAAGGCATTGGACCCGCAAATCAACGATAATCAGTCGCGACACAATTAGCAGCGGTAATCCACCCAACGCGATCCTGACAAATGTCGAATCTTTCTGAATTCGCCGAACACTCGCGCCAGGGGTCTTTCTGGACTCCGCCCGTGCTGCTCTCCGTCTTTGCGGTCATCGGGATCGCAGTGCATCTCGTTCTTCGCTATGCCGTACAAACCCGACCAGTATTCTGGAAAGCCTCGTTGATTCTCGTAGTGCTAGCGGGAGCCGTCCAGCTCATCATCCCGCTTGTTCGGAAGCTATTCGCACTTGAGTTTGGCTCGGACCACCTCGCCGGAATCTCGATCATCACCGCAATGATCCTCGGGGAGTATCTCGTCGCAGCCATTGTGGTTCTCATGTTAAGCGGCGGGACGGCGTTGGAGCAGATCGCGAGCCGCCGCGCTTCCTCCGTGCTGGATGCACTGGCAAGACGGATGCCGAAGGTTGCGCACCGGCTGGATGGCGGCAAATTGAGCGACGTCGCGCTGGATGAAATCCAGCCCGGAAACGTGGTCGTGGTTCTCTCGCATGAGACGTGCCCCGCGGATGGAATCGTCGTGGAAGGCCGCGGAAAAATGAACGAGGCCTACCTTACCGGCGAACCGTTTGAGATTGCCAAGACGCCCGGGTCCGGCGTGATCTCCGGCGCCGTGAATGGCGAATCCGCGCTGACCATCCGAGTGGAAAAACCGCCCGTGGATTCGCGCTACGCCAAGATCATGCGAGTGATGCAGGAGTCCGAGCAACGCCGCCCACGGATGCGGCGGCTGGGAGACAAACTCGGCGCATGGTACACGCCGATTGCTTTAGCCGTCGCGGGCGTTGCCTGGGCCGCGACCGGGCAGGCGGACCGGTTCCTTGCCGTTGTTGTCGTCGCCACGCCTTGTCCGCTGCTGATTGCGATTCCGGTGGCCGTCATCGGGTCCATTTCCCTTGCAGCGCGGCGCGGCATCATCATCAAGAATCCCGCGGTGCTGGAACGTATTGACCGCTGCAGAACGCTGATCTTCGATAAGACCGGCACGCTCACCGTTGGGAAGGCTGAACTTTCGGAGATTCTCACTGCGCCGGGATTTGAGAGAAGTAAATTGTTGCAGCTCGCAGCGAGCCTGGAGCGCTACTCGAAGCATCCACTCTCGGCAGCTGTGATCGAAGCTGCGCAGCTCGAGAATCTTGAGGAAATAAATGTCGAGCACGTCAGCGAGCGGCCGGGCGAAGGCCTGAAGGGCCTGGTCGATGGAAAGACGGTTTGGCTGACAAACAGAAAATCGGCGGGGGAAAGAGGCGTAGCGTTGCCTCCCGTCGCCGAAGGTCTTGAATGCGAAGTTTTTGTGGATGATGCATATGCTGCCACGCTCCGGTTTCGCGATGCGCCGCGGAAGGACAGCCCACTTTTTGTAAGACACCTGCGTCCGCGCCATGCCGTCACGCGCGTGCTGATTGTTTCCGGAGATCGTGAATTGGAAGTCCGCAGACTGGCGAGCGAAGTTGGGATTGAGGAAGTTCACGCAGCCAAGAGCCCGGAAGAAAAAGTGGAAATCGTGCGCGAAGAAACAAAACGAGCGCCGACGCTTTTCCTCGGAGACGGTATAAACGACGCTCCGGCCATGCAGGCGGCCACAGTGGGAGTGGCATTCGGCGCAAAGAATGAAATCACGGCGGAGGCCGCGGACGCGGTCGTGCTGGAAACATCGCTCGGCCGCGTGGACGAGTTGATGCATATCGGGAGGCGGATGCGGCGCATCGCGTTGCAAAGCGCTCTTGGTGGAATGTCATTGAGCATTTTAGGAATGGCGGCGGCCGCGTTTGGCTTTTTGCCGGCCATTGGCGGCGCCATCGCCCAAGAGTTGATTGATCTTGCCGCGGTCTTAAATGCTGTAAGGGCCGCTTTGCCCGGCGGACGGCTTACAGATTTCTGAAGCCCGCAACCGCGATATACTCCGCGCGACGGGAGGGGCCTATGTCGCGTTGGTCACGCCGCAAATTCCTGAAAACAAGTCTGGCCGCTTCGGCGAGCGCCGTTGCTGCGAAAACTGTGTTGCCGCTGTCAGGGGCTGTCGACACGAGAGCAGTGACAAACGAATATGCCGGGGCAGGGCCGCACGCGGTGCAGAACGCCGGAGCAAACGCATCGCCGCGCGAACGGCTTCTGCTGGATTTCAACTGGCGCTTCGCTCTGGGCCATGCTAGCGACCCGGCGAAGGATTTCGGTTTCGGCGCGATGCGGCGCGAGGCGACGTTCGCAAAGTCCGGCGTGTTTCCACCGATGGCGCGAGCGGATTTCGACGACAGCGCGTGGCGGAGAATTGATTTGCCGCACGATTGGGCCGTCGAGCTTCCTTTCGTGAATGCGCCGCTGCTGCCCGAGCACGGCGGAAAGCCGCTCGGCCGCGAATTTCCGGAGACGAGCGTTGGTTGGTACCGGCGCGTGTTCGACCTCCCCGCCTCGGACGCGGGCAAACGCATCTCCGTGGAATTTGATGGCGTTTTTCGCCACGCAATGGTCATGTTCAACGGGCATTACATCGGCGAAGAGTTCAGCGGCTACGCGCCCTTCCGCTTTGACCTGACGGACTTCGCGAATTACGGCGACAAAAATGTGCTCACCGTGCGCGTGGACGCGACGCTCGGCGAGGGCTGGTTCTACGAAGGCGCGGGGATTTACCGGCATGTGTGGCTGACGAAGACGAACCCTGTGCATATCGCGCCCTGCGGGGTTTATGTTCGCTCCGAGGTTCGCGGAAAGTCAGCGAGGGTATTCGTCACCGCGGAGGTGCAAAATGAAAGCGACGAAAACCGGAAGTGTGGCGTCGAAATTTCTTTCGCGACATCGGATGGCTGGCTATTTGGCATTACGGACGCCGAATCTGCAACAGTTCCTCCATGGGGAAGGCAGACTTTCGACCTAGCGGCGAACTTTGACAATCCCCAGTTGTGGTCCAGTGAGAATCCCCACCTCTATTCAGTGCTCGTGGACACGACGGCAGACGGGACGCTCACAGATCGCACTGAGACTAAGTTTGGAATTCGCACAATCCGATTCGATCCCGACAAGGGCTTCTTCCTGAACGATCAGCCGTTGAAAATCAAAGGCACGTGCAACCATCAAGATCACGCAGGAATAGGCGCGGCGCTTCCCGACTCCTTGCAGTCCTACCGCATTGAACGGTTGAAGGAGATGGGCTCGAACGCGTGCCGCACGTCGCACAATCCGCCCACTCCGGAATTTCTGGACGCGTGCGACCGGCTCGGCATGCTGGTGATGTGCGAGACGCGCATGATGTCGTCGAATCCCGAAGGGCTAAGCCAGTTGGAACGCATGATCCGCCGCTATCGCAACCATCCGAGCATTTTCATCTGGTCGCTGGGCAACGAAGAGCGCGAGCAAGGAACGCCGCGCGGCGCGCGCATGGTCACAAGTATGAAACGGTTGGCGAATAAGCTGGACCCGAGCCGCCTCGTCACCATGGCGATGAACGGAAACTGGGGAAAGGGAGTCTCGGGCGTGGTTGATGTGCAGGGTTTCAACTACTACGAGCAGAATATCGACGCGTTCCACGCGCAGTTCCCGAAGCAGCCAATGATCGGCTCGGAGACGGCGAGCCACTTCATGACGCGAGGCATTTACGGGACAGACAAGGAACACGGTTATGTCAGCGCCTACGATGTGAACGCGCCGAGCTATGCGAAGACCGCCGAGGCGTGGTGGAAGTTTTACGACTCGCGGCCGTTTCTCGCGGGCGGTTTCGCGTGGACCGGCTTCGACTATCGCGGTGAACCAAGTCCGTATAGTTGGCCGTGCATTAGCTCGCACTTCGGAATCCTGGACACCTGCGGTTTCCCGAAGGACACCTATTTTTATTATCAGGCGTGGTGGGGCGCGAAGCCGGTGCTGCACCTTTTTCCGCACTGGAATTGGCCGGGCAAAGAGGGCCAGGAGATAAGCGTCTGGTGCCACAGCAACCTGGACAGTGTCGAACTTTTCCTGAACGGCGCGAGCCTGGGCGTGAAAAAAATGGATCGGAATTCGCACGTGGAATGGAAAGTAAAATACGCGCCGGGTGCAATTGAAGCGCGCGGGTCAAAGGATGGGCGAGTCTTGCTCACCGAAATACGCGAGACGACGGGCGAGCCGACAGCGCTGCGGCTGCGTCCGGGCCGCGCAAAGATCGCCGCCGACGGCGAAGACGTCTCCGTCGTCGTCGTTGAAGTGGTGGATGCGAAGGGGCGCATCGTGCCCACCGCATCAAACGAAGTTAGTTTCCGTGTATCCGGCCGGGGAAGAATCATCGGCGTGGGCAACGGTGATCCGAGTTGCCATGAGCCGGACAAGGGCGAGCAGCGCAGCGCGTTCAACGGATTGTGTATGGCGCTTGTGCAGTCATTGAAAGAGCTGGGTGCGATTCGGATTGAAGCTTCCTCAGCGGGTATCGAGAGCGCTTCCGTAGCGATTCAAGCGGAGGCGGCAACGCCGCGCGCGAGCATGGCGTGATTTTTCGTGGGATTTGTATAACGACGCTTGCACCTTCATCTGGCGGGACGCCAACAAGATGCAATTAAAAGAGCTGGGTAGGACACGGGTCTCCCTACCGGAAATTGGCATGGGGACATGGGACTACCATGGTGGCGCTGGACTATTGCGCAAAGGGCTGGAAGCCGGAGCCCTTTTCATTGACACAGCAGAGTCCTACGGCACCGAGACTGTAGTTGGTGAAGCGATTCGCGGCCTTCGAGAACGCGTGTTCATCGCTACCAAAGTGTCTCCGCAGAATTTCCGCGGAGACGATCTACGCAAGTCCGTTGAAGCCAGCCTCCGCAGGCTGGGCATCGATACCATCGACCTGATGCAACTTCACGAACCCAATCCTGCGATACCTATTGAAGAAACAATGCGCGCCTTATCAGATCTAGTTGACGCGGGGAAAATCAGATTCTGCGGCGTCAGTAATTTCTCGGTGGCCGAGCTTCAAGCAGCGCAGAAAGCTCTGGGTAAATACCCGATTGTTTCAAACCAGGTCCGTTATAACCTGATCGACCGGACCATTGAGAAGGATCTATTGCCGTACTGTCAGGCGAATGGAATCACTGTAATTGCCTATAGTCCGCTCGCCAGAGGCCTCAGCCGCATTACGGATTGCGATCCAACGGGAATTATTGCCGAAGTTGCACGGACAACGGGTAAGGCACCGGCGCAGATTGTTCTCAACTGGTGTATCTGCAAAGATGGCGCCGTCGCCATCCCAAAGGGCAACTCCGAAGCGCACATTCTGGAAAATTGCGGGGCATCCGGCTGGCGCTTGTCCTCGGAGCAAGTCAAACTTCTCGATGCCAGGATTAAATTCCGCCACAGGAACAAGTTCGATGTTTTGGTAAGAAAATTGATGCCCAACTCACTTCAAAAAATTGCAGGACGGACTCGAAACCTTCTTCCCCGCCGCCTGCGCCGCTTGATTACCTGACGAGAGAAGTGGCCGTCCGATTTGACCAATGAAAAATCTTGAAACCCCAGTGTGACAATTTATCGTTTCATGCGTCATAACATGTAGAAGCGCGAGGTATGCGATGCAGGCGAAATCCGATCTCCCGCAAGGCACGCTGGATTTGTTAATACTGAAGATTGTTGCCCTCGGCCCGGTGCACGGGTACGCGATTGCGCAACGCCTCCAACAGGTATCGCGTGACGTCGTCCAGGTTCCCCAGGGGTCGCTCTACCCGGCGTTGCACCGTCTCGAATACCGCGGCCTACTTGCCGCGGATTGGAAAGAGACCGAGACCGGGCGTGAAGCCAAGTTCTATCACCTGACGCGGAAAGGGCGCGCGCAACTCGAAACGGAAGCCGCCGATTGGCAACGATTGACCGAAGCCGTCGGACTGATTCTCCGGTTGGCCGAAGGGGGTGCGCGATGAACTGGTGGAAACGCCTTTGGCGACGAAAGCAAATGGAAGAGCAGCTCGACAAGGAAATGCGCTTTCATATTGAACAGCACACAAGCGAGCTGATCGCGCGCGGCCACGATCCTGAAGAAGCGCGGCGCGCGGCCCGGCTTGCTCTCGGTGGCCCAGAGCAGGTGAAGGAAGATTGCCGCGACGCCCGCGGCACGCGCTGGCTGGAGGACTTGCTGCAAGACGTTCGCTACGCGCTCCGAATGCTTCGCAAGAATCCGGGGTTTGCGGCCGTGGCGCTGCTGACGCTCGCCCTCGGCAGCGGAGCGACGACCGTCATGTTCACCGTCGTCAACGGCGTGCTGCTAAAGCCGCTGCCATATCCGGAACCCGAAAAACTGGTCTTGCTGCAGGAAAAAACAGAAAAGGCGACGCGGCTTGGAAATTTATGGGCCTTTGCGTACCCCAATTATCTTGACGTCAAGCGAGAGAGCCACTCTCTGGATATGGCGGCGTGGCGCTTCGGTGGAGGGGCGGTTCGCGAACCGGAGAAAGCCGAATACGTTTATGGCCGCCAGATCTCGTCCGACCTGCTCTCCCTCCTGGGTATTACCCTCGTCCGCGGGCGGGCTTTCTCTCCCGAAGACGACAGGCTCGCAGCAGCGCCGGTAGCGATCATCAGCAGCAATTTGTGGCAGCGCCTCTTTGGCGGAAGCGCAGATGCGGTTGGTAAGCCGCTCGTACTCGATGGAAAGTCCTACACGGTTATCGGAATTCTTCCTGCCGGCTTCCAGTTGGAAGGTGAGACGGATTTGGATGTGTTCACTCCGCTCGGTCAGGACTCCTCACCGAGTATGAAAAGGCGCGACAGGCATCCCGGCATAAGTGTTGTGGCGCGCCTCCGGCCGGGCGCGACGCTGGCTCAGGCACAAACAGAACTGGCCGTGATCGGCCCGCACTTGGCGGAGCAGTACCCGGATTCCAATGCGGGCCGCAGCTTTATCGCGGACCCGCTTCGTCCCGACGTCGGTGACGTTGGGTCCACGCTATGGTTGCTGCTGGGCGCGGTCAGCCTCGTGCTCCTGATTGCGTGCGCGAATGTCGCCAATCTGTTGCTGGCGCGCGCGGTTTCGCGCGAGCGCGAATTTGCCATGCGCGCGGCGCTCGGCGCGAAGCGCAGCCGGCTGGTGCGGCAGTGCCTGACGGAAAGCGCGGTCTTGGGTCTTTCGGGTGGCGCGCTCGGCATCTTGCTCGCAGCGGCGGGAATCCGCCCGTTCGTCGCATTCTGGCCGGGCAGTTTGCCGCGCGCTGAAGAAATTCAACTCGATTGGCGTGTGTTGGGATTTGCGCTCGGCGTTTCTCTGCTCAGTGGATTTCTGTTTGGACTCGCGCCGGCCCTGCGCGTTCCAGTGCGCGATCTCGAAAGAAGAATCCGCAGCGGAGGACGAACCGTCGCGGGACACTCGCGCCGTCTGCACGGCACTTTTGTAATTTCTGAAATCGCGCTGGCGGTTGTGCTGCTGGTCTCCGCCGGAATTCTCGGGCGGACTCTCCTGCGGCTCTCGTCGCTTGATCCGGGCGTGAACATCCGAAACGTATTGACCGCCCGGATGGAGCTGCCGCCCGCCACGCTCGCAAATCCCAAGCAAATTCTCCCGGCCTGGCAGGACGTGTTGGATCACGCGCGCCGCGTACCGGGAGTGGAGTCCGTCGCGACGGTAGATACGGTCCCGATGCGCGAAGGCAACAACCAGATCGGCTACTCGACCACGCAAGCGATCCCGCAACCCGACCAATTGCCGCTCGCGCTGGCGACCAGTGTGTCGCCGGAATATCTCAAAGTCATGGGCATCCCGCTGCTCCGTGGGCGATTCATTGATGACCATGATCGCAAGGGCAGCGAGATCGTCATGGTGATTGACGATGTGATGGCGAGACTCGCTTTCGGCAACGAAGACCCCGTTGGGAAACGCCTCTGGATTCCGGATAATTCCAGTCCATTCTCGGAAGGCCCGACTGGGCCGGAGGCCGTGCGCGTGGTGGGTGTCGTGGGCCACGTGCGGCATTGGGGACCTGCCAGCGACGACGCGGCAAAAGTGCGCGCGCAATTTTATTATCCGTTTGCCCAGGTCACAGACTCGCTTTTGCACCGCTGGTCCGACCTCATGTCCATTGCTGTCCGGACCACCAGTTCGCCATTGAATCTGGTCGAGCCGCTGGAGAAGGGGGTGCGCGGAGCGACGGGGGATCAGGTACTCACTGAACTCCGCACCATGGAGCAGCTCGCGATTGGTACGCTTGCCCAGCAACGCATGTTGCTGCTCTTGTTCGGCGTGTTCGCCGGGCTGGCGCTGCTGCTCGCGTGCATCGGCGTTTATGGCGTGCTGGCATATTTGACCAACCAGCGCGTGCCGGAAATCGGTGTGCGCATGGCGCTTGGGGCTACCGCGCGCGACGTCATCCAGCTTGTGCTGCGGCAGAGCATTGGAATGATTTTCATCGGAGTTGGCGTAGGCATCGCGGGAGCCCTTGTGGCCGGGCGCTTGTTGGAGCGCTTCGTCGGCGGAGTGCGTTCGGTTGAACCGATGACTTTCGCCATGATGGTTTCCGTGCTGGTGATTGCCGCACTCTTCGCGAGTTTTGTGCCGGCCCGCCGCGCGTGCCGCGTGGATCCGGTGAAGGCCCTGCGGCAGGATTAAGGCGGCACCTAATTTAACGCATGTCAACTAATCTGGAAACTTTCTGCGTGCTTTCCAAAGAGCAAGGGGCGGGAGTGTGCTTCTGTAAATAATCCATCAAAGGAAAAGTGGCTCCCCGGGCTAGATTCGAACTAGCAACCCTTCGGTTAACAGCCGAATGCTCTACCGTTGAGCTACCGGGGAGTAGCGGGAAAATGCCTGCGACTCGAGGCAACTAAGTTTATCGGAGGGGTTCTGGAGTGTCAACGCGACCTGAATTGCCGTGTGATTAACCTCACGGGATTTGACAGCGGCGCCGCAAAAGGGATTGAATCATTCCGCTGGCTTTCCACAACGGGCGGCCGGCAGGGGGTTTTGCGATGAGGAAAATGATCTGTCTTTTGGGCGTGATTGCGCTGGCAGTCGCGGTCGCCACAGCGAGCGGCGTGCCCGCGCCGAAGGCGACGGTCGTTAAGCTGATGAATGCGCAGGGGCAGAGCGTCGGCACAATCACGATTTCGCAGGGCAGCGGCGGACTGCAATTCAAGCTGAACCTAATGAACCTGCCGCCCGGCGAGCACGCCCTCCATGTGCACAAGACGGGGACATGCGAAGGCCCGGCGTTCACGTCGGCGGGGCCTCATTTTAATCCTGATAACAAACAACATGGCTCGATGAACCCGCAAGGCTCGCACGCGGGCGACTTGCCCAATTTCACCGTGGACGCAAAGGGCGTGGCCAAGAAAACATTGATTGTGACGAGCGTCACAATGGGCGACGACGCGCACTCGATTTTCAGCGGTGGCGGCACAGCGCTTGTAATCCACGCAAGACCCGATGACATGAAGACCGATCCCTCGGGCAGCGCTGGAGACAGGATCGCGTGCGGCGTGGTTGCAAAGGGCGGAAACTAAACTACCCTGCAGAGTTCTTCGGCGGATTTTTCAGTGAAGTTGGATCCTACTGAATGCGCTGGAGAGCGGCCTCGTTCCCAATCAGCATCTCGAAAATAGCCAGCACATGGCGGCGGTATTCAACCACCCGGTCGAGAACGTCGCGCAAATGCGGTTCGCGCTCGGCTTCGCGGTGCCATTTCTTAAGCACTTCCGGTGGAACGGCGATGTCCTGGCGGAGTGTCTGGGCATCATGTCCGCGCAGGAAAAGACCGTAGAAAAAAGCGGCTTCGCGCTTCGGGTATTCAAAGTCCCGCGCGGCTTCGTTTTGCGCGATAGCGGGGTTCGTCGTGTTGGCTTCGTGCAGTTGCATAGTCAAAGAAAAAGCAGTTTACCCGAACAGCTTTTTGCGTCAAGGGAACAAAAGTACCGGGACTCCTAAGAGGTGACTAGGCGGGGTGGCGGGAGGCCCTGACGAACTCCCTGAGGGCGGCCACGTTCGGGCCATAAGCGCCAATGCGCGCGGCGTCCACAGGCAGGCCCAACCGCTCGGCCTGGTCAATGTTGATTCCGGCGTCGTCCAGCTCGGAAAGGCTGAACCCTACCGCGGGCTTCACCCGGTTGCTTTCGGCCGCAAAGATGGGCCGGGGCGGGCGGCGGCGATTCCCCGGACGCCGGGAAATCTCAAAGAATTGTTGCCAGTCTCGTTTTCCCCACATATGGTCCTCCCGTCCCTTTTGCCGGGAGCCTCACTGCTTATTCAGATGCGCCTTACACCGAATCGGTCGCTTCATTGCTTCTATGCGGCGACAGCCACTTGTACGCTAGAAACCGGAATGGCGTCTATAGAATCCTCTTACTACTATTTCAAACCCGTTACGGGCGGATTAGTGGTGTGTTGCAATTGAGGGGAGGCGGGTAGGGCAAGGCCTGAGGCCCTCGCCGGGTTCGGCCACCGCTGCTATACTTTGTTATATCGGGGCTTCCGGCGTTCCCGCAAGAGGTCGCGCATTCGTGTCCAAGCACTACATCGTCGTTCACTATCATGAGCTCTGGCTGAAGGGCGGGAACCGCCGTTTCTTCCTCGGTAAGCTGATTACCGCGTTGCGCCATTCGCTCGAAGATCTCGGGCTGGCGAAACTGCACTGCCCCGGCGACCGCATATTGCTCGAGCTCGCCGATGGAGCGCCGGTTGAACCCGCGTTGGAGCGGGTCGGACGTGTGTTGGGAATCGCAAACTTCGCCGTTGCGCGTGAAGTTACTCGGGATGACGCCGACCTCGAGCTTCGTGCCATCTGCCAATCCGCGTGGGAAGAGGTTGAAGGCGCGGCGTTCCAAACATTTGCCGTGCGCGTGAAGCGCGGCGATAAATCGTTCCCACTGCGCACCTCCGAAATCGAGCCGCTTGTCGGCGGCTATCTCTACGACAAGCTTCATGCAGCGGGGCGCAATGTCCGCGTGAACCTTGACGCGCCGGAACTGACCTGCCGCATCGAAATTACAAAGCGCTCCGCGTTGGTCTATGCGCGAAAGATTCAGGGACTCGGCGGCATGCCCGCAAATACCGCGGGGCGCGTGATGTGTCTCCTTTCCGGCGGATTCGATTCGGCGGTGGCGGCTTACAAGATGATGCGCCGTGGCGCGCATGTGTCCTTCGTCCATTTTTGGGGAGGCGGCGCGCGGCCCGGGGAATCCTCCGTGCACGTGGCGCGTGAACTGGTGCGCAAGCTCGTCCCATTCCAATTCACCGCAAAACTTTTTCTCGTCCCGTTCGAGCCCCTCCAGCGCGAAATCGTGAATGCCGCACCCGAGGAATACCGCATCCTGCTTTACCGCCGCATGATGCTGCGAATCGCGGAGCACTTTGCGCGGCGAGACCATGCGCTGGGTCTTGTCTCCGGAGACAGTCTCGGCCAGGTGGCCTCGCAAACTTTACACAACATGGCCGCCGTGGGCGCGGCTGCCGCCGCGGAGTTCCCTCTTTATCGTCCGCTCGTCGGAGACGACAAAGAACAGATCATGACGCTCGCGCGGAAGATTGGCACCTATGATATTTCCGCCGAGCCGTTCCACGATTGCTGCCCGCTCTTCCTGCCGCGCACTCCCGCGCTGCACGCGAGCGCCGCCGATCTGGACAAGGCCGAAGCCATGCTGGATGTGGCGGATATGGTCCGCCGTGGCGCCGAATCGGCCACGCAGGAGCGCTTTCGCTATCAGTCGGGCCGCGTGGAACTGGTGGAGTCCTTCCGCACGGCGACAGCGTGAGATTGGTCAACCCCCGCAACACGCTTCAAGCAATTCAATGATAGGATTCGCCGCTGACCGCCCGTCGAGAACTACTATTTCGGGGGCTCACGAGGGTTTATGCGCGGTTTGATGATGGATTTTCCGCTGACGCTACCGACGCTCCTCGAGCGCGCGCGGAGCGAGTACGCCCGCGTCGAAATTGTGTGGCGCAAGCCCGATAAATCCATCGCCCGCTACACCTTCGGCGATTTCTACCGCCGCGCCCGGGCGCTAGGGGAGGCGCTCACACTCGCGGGGCTAATGCGCGGCGACCGCGTCGCCACGCTGATGTGGAATCACGAAGCGCACCTCGAGGCATACCTTGGCGTGCCTTGCGCGGGAGGCGTGCTGCACACGCTCAATCTGCGCCTTCATCCCGCGGAGCTTGCTTACATTGCAAACCATGCCGAGGACCGCTTTCTGATCGTAGACGACGTTCTGCTGCCTTGTTTGGAAAGTTTTCGCCGCGAAACCAAGTTTGAGCGGATCTTTGTTGTGCCGTATGGCGGCTCACCTATACCCGCCGGATTTGAAAATTACGAGACTCTCCTCGCAACCGCCAAAGGGGACTATTCCTATCCCGCTATCGAAGAAAACGATGCCGCGGCCATGTGCTTCACCTCCGGCACCACGGGACGGCCCAAGGGCGTCGTCTATTCGCACCGCTCGATTGTGCTGCATTCCTTCGCGGAGGCGGTGAAGGACACCTTCGGGCTCAGCCATCACGACACCGTGATGCCCATCGCGCCGATGTTCCATGCAAATGCATGGGGACTGCCTTTTACGGCCGTGATGCTGGGCACGAAGATCGTGCTGCCCGGGCCGCATCTGGATGCGTCAAGCGTTCTCGATTTGATCATCCGGGAAAAAGTGACAATCGCATGCGGCGTGCCGACGGTATGGATTGGCGTGCTCGCCGAACTCGAACAGAACCCCGGCAAGTGGAAGTTGCCGCATCCGCTAAGCGCGCCCTGCGGCGGCACGGCCCCGCCAGAATCGCTCATCCGCGCGCTCGACCGCTTCGGAATCCACATCCGGCACTTGTGGGGCATGACGGAAACTTCGCCGCTCGCCACGACGGGCGGCATTCGGCAGCACATGCGCGATTGGACCGAAGACGAACAGTACAAGGTACGGGCGCGGCAGGGCTGGGCCTCGCCATTTGTCGAATTGCGGGTTATGCGCGATGGCCGCGAGGTTCCGCGCGACGCCGAGACCGCAGGCGACCTCGAAGTGCGCGGGCCGTGGGTTTCATCGAGCTATTACAAAGCGCCGGAAGAGCAAAATCGCTGGACGCCGGACGGATGGTTCCGCACCGGCGACGTGGCCACCTGGGACGATGACGGCTACATCCGCCTCGTGGATCGCAGCAAGGACCTCATCAAGTCCGGCGGCGAATGGATCAGCTCCGTGGACCTCGAAAATGCGCTCATGGGACATCCCGCCGTTCGCGAAGCCGCTGTTGTCGGAGTGCCGCATCCGAAGTGGCAAGAAAGGCCGCTCGCGGTGGTGGTCCTAAAGGAAGGGGCGAACGCAAAGCCCGAAGACTTGCGTGAATTCCTCGCGGCGCGTTTCGCAAAATGGCAGCTTCCGGAGGCGTTTGTGTTTTCGGATGCGATACCGCGCACGTCCGTCGGGAAATTCCTGAAGAGCAAGCTCCGCGAGCAGTATGCGGATTGGAAGTGGGAATAGAAAGTTTTCAGTTGTGCTGGGACACTCCGCAGGTTTTGGCCTGAGCCGCCGCTACTTCAGCAAACCAAAAACCGCCACGCCATTCGTTGTGATGACGTAAACGCGTCCGTTTATGACCAGAGGCATCGCAGGCGTATTGCTGGGGCCGAATCCGTCGCGCCCATCCTGCGCCTGCCCTGAGTTGAAAAATTCGTGCGATAAATCCGCGGCATCGTACGCATGAAGCACGGCGGCGTCACCACCCTCCAGCACCCAGAGGATTGCATTTGCGGAATCATGCGCGGAGACGGAAATCGAGCCACCGCCTTGTCCGAGTGTGCCGCTCGTTTGGCTGGCAGGCGCGGGCGAAAGGCGAGCATTTGCCACGGAGAATGCGCGCACACCGCCGCCCGCAGTGGAGATGTAAACGGTGTTGTTGAAATATGCAAGCCCGGCAGGTGCTGCGCCGGAGGGAATAGCGCCATCGAGTCGCTGGACAATCCCACTGACAACGCCATTTGAAGCGAGTCCGGTATCCACCTGCGCTTCGCGATCCAGCACATAAACGTTTCCGTCTGCGCCCACATTAACCGCAAGGCGCCAAACCTTCCCCGATTGATCGGTCAAATCCGGCAACAAGAGAACAGGGCCGGCAGCGATGCTGCTGTCCGACACCAGTCCTAGAGCATTTGTTCCCGTTGTTGGCAGTTGGATGGAACCAATTCCCGCAAGGAAAAGATTGCCCGTCGCGTCGGCGGGGAGCGTTCCGCCATTCAACGAACCAATTCCCTTCAGGTTGGATAGCCTAATATTCAATGTGCCTGCAATCGCAAGATTACCTGCGTCAAACGCGACGATCCACCCGGCACCACCGCCAGACAACGCAGACGAAGTGGATGAAATCGAAGAGCACGGCGCGGTCCAAGACGCGTACACGTGACCATTCGATGCCACCAGCCCGGCCTGCGCCTTCAGAATCGCGGCGTCAAAGGCCGGTGCTCCGCCGGAAAGCGAAACAGGGATTGTGGTTGGGCCGCCGAAAAGCTCGGTACCCGTAGAAACGTCGAGAGCGTGCATCCTTTCGTAAGAAATCCCCGCAGAATCGCGCGATTTCGCGATCAAATAAATCGCACCGTTTGGCCCGCGCGCGCGATCAATTACTGGAGTCGCGGATACGCCCGCGTTCGGCGATTCCGGATTGCATGAGCTGTTGTCGCCCGGGGTCTCGCCTGCGCCCGCCACATTCGTGCGCCACAGAACCGCGCCGGAGAATGCGTCCAACGCGAACACAGTGTCATTTTCCGTGGCGACGTACAAAATGTTGTGGACGCCCTTGCCGGGTACGGTTACTTCCGAAAGGTAAAGCGGCTGCGCGTCCACAGCTCCATCCACCGGAAAAAATCCGATTTTCCCAAATCCAGCCGGGTTCACATTGCCGGGTGCGAGAATGGTTTCCTTTGGATTCAGGCTGGTGCGCGCATTGTCGCTGTGGGATGTCGGCGCGCTGGTGGCCGCGTTGACCGTGAGAATGACAACATCGCTTTCGACGCTGCCAACGGAGTTGCTGATATATACGAAGAAGAATTCTTTGCTGTCGGCGGTGGTCAGAATCGCTGTCGTGAATGACGTCCCGTTCGCGCCACTGATGCTCACACCGTTCTTAAACCACTGGTAGGTCAGCGTGCCGGCACCGGATGCGGTCACGCTGAACGTGGCGGTCTGCCCGGCCGTGACGGTCTGATCCTTTGGCTGTACACTGATTGTGGGCACGCCTTCATTCCCGGCGCTGGATTTCTTACAACCTGCCACCGTCAGCATCACAACCGAAAAGCACAGCCAAGGAATCAATTTCCGGATCTTCATGAAGTTCGCCCTCTTTGGAGTCCATGTATATTAGCGCAATCTATGATGCTTTGCGGGCGTGAGAGTTTGCTAGGGGGATTACCGGCGCACGGGCGGGATTTGCGAGCTTGCGCAACCCTGGGCAGACGCAACACCGCTTCTTCACCGGGCCGGCAGATTATGTCCTATAGCTGGCGTTAATGTGGACGTATTCAGCGGTGAAATCGCAGGTCCATACGCGCGCCCGCCCGCGCCCGGCACGCAAATCCATCACAATCGGCACCTCACTCGAGAGCAATTTTTCGTGCGCCGCGCCCTCATCAAATGGGAGCGCGCGGCCGCGGTCGTAAACGCGCAGACCTGCCATTCGGATGGCGGCACGCTCCGGACGGAATTCGACCCCCGCGCGCCCCGCGGCTGCAAGGATGCGCCCCCAGTTCGGGTCGCCCCCGGCGAGAGCCGTTTTCACCAGAGGCGAAGTCGCAATCGTCTGCGCAACCATCTTCGCGGCGGCGTCATTTGGCGCGCCGCATACTTCGATTTCGATTACTCGCGAAGCACCTTCGCCATCCGAAACAATCGCAAGCGCTAGCTTCTTGCACACTTTTTCGAGCGCCGCGACGAAAGCTTTATACCCTCGGCCTTTTGCTGGGATCGCCGGAGCGCCCCACGATTTCGATTCGCCGCTCGCCAGCAGCAGCGCCGTGTCATTCGTCGAAGTGTCGCCATCCACGGTGATCGAGTTGAACGTGCGGTCCGAGACTTCCACGAGCGCTTTGTGTAACACGCGCGGCGAAGCCGCGCCGTCTGTCAGCAGAAAAGCGAGCATCGTCGCCAGATTAGGATGAATCATCCCCGCCCCCTTGGCGCAGCCCAGCAGACGCACCGTCTTCCCGCCAATGCGGCAACTCGCGGCGGCCCACTTCGGGCGTGTATCCGTTGTCATAATGGAGTGCGTGAAGCCATCATAATTCGCGGCCGCGGCGGCTGCCGTGCGGGAAAGTTCGGGCAGCGCGGCGATAATTTTTTCTACCGGCAGCGGCAGGCCGATCACACCCGTCGAGCAAACGAGGATTTGCGCTTCGCGGCAGCGCAGCGCCCGCGCCGCGGCGGTTGCCGTCGCGCGCGACGCGCGCATCCCTGCAGGCCCGTTTGCGCAATTGGCATTTCCGGAATTCACGACGATGGCGCGAATGCGCGATGCTGCCGCGGCAATGTGTTTTTCACAGAGCAAGACTGGCGCGGCTTTCACGAGATTCCGCGTAAAAACACCGGCGGCCGTGCAGGGCTTGTCGGCGATCACCACGCCAAGGTCGAGTCTGTTCTTTCGCCGCAGACCACAAGCGGCCGCGGCGTAGCGGAAGCCCTTCGGCAGCGCCCGCCCCGGAATCGGTTCCGGCACATTAAGAGGAGTTGTAGTGGGCGCGGCGGTCTTGCTGGGCTCCGTCGCGGAAACAGGATCTTTCTTTGCGCTCACTGGCCGGCCTCGAGGGCGGCAATTTTCTTGCGCCACGCGCCGATTGCCGCGCGGACGGATTCAGGCGCGGTGCCGCCGTCTACGCCGTGCGCCGCAAGCGATCCCTCGACGGTCAGCGCGGCGTGAAAATCCTCGCCGAACGCCGGTGAAAACTCGCGCAGCCGCGCAACCGGGGTCTTCGTCCACACCTCGCCGCGCTTTTCAGCGTCGCGCAATAACTTGCCGACGATCTCATGCGCGTTGCGAAACGGCACGCCGCGACGCACGAGATAATCCGCGGCATCGGTGGCAAGCAGCGACGGATCGGAGGCAAGCTCACGCAGCCGCGTGGCATTCACGCGCGTTGCCGCGATGTTGCCCGCGGCCACCTCCACCAGCGCCAGCGTCTGATCGTGCGCTGCGAACACCGGCTCCTTGTCTTCCTGCAGGTCGCGCTGGTAACTCGTCGGCAGGCCCTTCATCGTCACCAGCAGCGAAAGCAGCGAGCCCACGATTCTTCCCGTCTTCCCGCGCGTCAATTCCCACGCATCCGGATTCTTTTTCTGCGGCATCAGGCTGCTGCCGGTCGCGTATTCATCGGGTAGCGCGATGAAGCCGAACTCCTGTGACGCGAACAGAACGAAATCTTCCGCCAGCCGTGAAAGATGCGTCGCCAGCACCGCGAGCGCGAAAAGATATTCGAGCGCGAAGTCGCGGTCGCTCACAGCATCAATGCTGTTCGCCGTCGCTCGCGCAAATCCCAATTCACGCGCGAGTGTTGTGCGATCAATCGGAAACGCGCAGCCTGCGAGCGCTCCCGAGCCCATCGGACACTCGTCCGCCGTATTCGCGGCCGCGGCAAGTCGCCCCGCGTCGCGGTGAAACGCCTCGGCGTGCGCCAACAGAAAATGCGAGAAAAGTATCGGTTGCCCGTGCTGAAGATGCGTCATCCCCGGCATCGGCGTTCCCAAGTGTTTTTCCGCCTGCGCCACCAGCGCTGCCAGCAGCCGCGCAATCCCGCGCCGTAAATCCGCTGCCGCATCCTTAATGAACAGCCGGAAATCCGTGGCAATCAGCTCATTGCGGCTTCGCCCCGTGTGCAACCTTGCGCCGAGCGGCCCAAGCATCTCAATCAATGCCATCTCAACAAAATGGTGAATGTCTTCCGCGCCGGACTTATCCAACCACGTAGGCTCGCGGCTCGCGCGCTCCGCAATCGTATCCAGAGCAACAAGCAATTTCTTTGTTTCATCCGCTGTCAGAATCCCCGCGCGCTCGATGGCGTGCGCCCACGCGCGGTCCACCGCGATTTCATACGGCATGAGCCGCCGGTCAAATGAAAAGGACCGCTGGAACTGGTCGAACACCTCGTCGGGGCCGCGGTCGAAGCGACCGCTCCACATCCGGCCGCCCTTACTGGCTCCCGGCGCGGTCACTTCGTGGACTCTCTCTGCGGAATGGTCACTGGCAGCGCGAAGAGGTTGATGAATCCCTCGGCGTCCTTGGGGTTGTAGCGGGTCATCGCAAAGCTCGCGAGGTCCTTGTGATAGAGCGAATGCGGCGAAGTGCGCTTCATGACCGTGACATTTCCTTTGTAGAGTTGCAGGCCAACCGAGCCGGTTACACGCTTCTGCGCGCTGGTGAAAAATGCGTCGAGCGCCCGGCGCAATTCCGTGAACCACAACCCGTAATAGACCAGCTCCGCGTAGCGCAGCGAAAGTCCTTGCGCGAAATGCGCTGTTTCGCGGTCAAGGCAGAGCGTTTCAAGTTCGCGGTGTGCCTGCACCAGCAATGTTCCGCCCGGCGTCTCATACGCGCCGCGCGATTTCATCCCAACCAATCGGTTTTCCACCAGATCAATTCGCCCGACGCCGTTTGCCGCGCCCAGATCGTTCAACGTGTCGAGAAGCGCGACAGGGCCGAGCCGTTTGCCGTTCACCGAAACTGGATTTCCTGCCTCGAAGCCGATATCCACGTCCGCGGGCTTGTCCGGCGCTTTTTCCGGCGCCACCGTCCACTGCCACATCGCCTCTTCGGGAGCATTCGCGGGGTCTTCCAGCCGCCCGCCTTCATGCGACAGGTGCCAGATGTTGCGGTCGCGGCTGTAGATGTTCGCCTTACTCTGCTCGATGGGGATGTTGTGCGACTTCGCGTAGGCAATTGCGTCTTCGCGCGAAAAAATCTTCCATTCGCGCCACGGCGCGATAATCTGCAACTGCGGGCCGAGCGCCTTGTAGGTCAGCTCGAACCGCACCTGGTCGTTGCCCTTGCCCGTGCAGCCGTGGCACACCGCGTCCGCGCCGTGCGCCAGTGCGACTTCCACCTGCCGCTTCGCGATCACCGGCCGCGCAAACGATGTCCCGAGCAGGTACTTGTGTTCATACACCGCACCCGCGCGCAGTGTCGGCCAAATGTAATTGGTGATGAAATCCTCGCGCAGGTCTTCAATCGTCGCTGTCGAGGCGCCCGTCGCCAGCGCCTTTCGTTTCGCTGCTTCGAGATCCTCTTTCTGCCCGACGTCGCCGATCATGGCGATCACTTCGCATCCGCCGTAAGTCTCTTTCAGCCACGGAATGATGATGGACGTGTCCAGCCCGCCCGAATAGGCAAGTACGACTTTCTTCGGCAAGTTGAAATCCCCTCAGCTCAAAAGCTGCAGCAAGATGGCCTTCTGTACGTGCAGACGATTCTCCGCCTGGTCATAAATCGCGGAGCGCGACGAGTCGATCACGTCCGCCGTTACTTCCAGGCCGCGATGCGCGGGCAGGCAGTGTAGAAAAACTGCGTCCTGCGCCGCGAGTTTCATCAATCCCTTGCTCACCTGGAAAGGAGCGAAGATCTGCGCGCGCGCCTCGGCCTCTTCTTCCTGGCCCATACTGGCCCACACGTCGGTGTAAACCGCCTGCGCGCCCGCGACGGCCTCCGTAGCTGAATGGAATAGTTCGATCTTCGCGCGCGTCTCGCGCGCCGCGCGCCTTGCTTCCGCCACAATCTCCGCACTCGGTTCATATCCTTCCGGCGTTCCCACGCGCACGTGCACGCCCGCCCGCGCTCCGGCGAGCAACAGTGAATGGCACACGTTGTTTCCGTCGCCCACATAGGCGAGCTTCAGTCCGCGCACGCCGCCGAAGCGCTCTTCCAGAGTGAAAAGGTCCGCGAAGGCCTGGCAAGGGTGATAAACATCGGAGAGCGCATTAATCACCGGAATCGAAGCGTGCGCCGCAAGCTCGTCAATCGAGCTCTGCGCAAACGTCCTCGCCACGATTCCGTGCACCCAACGCTCGAGGTTGTGCGCCACGTCCCGGATCGTCTCGCGCTCGCCGAGCCGCGTCACGGTGTGGTCGAGGAAAACCGCTCCGCCGCCCAGACTCTGGATGCCGACCTCAAATGTCGTCCGGGTGCGCAGCGACGGCTTCTCAAAAATCAGCGCGAGGAAGCGACCGCTCAATGCCGTGCGGAATTGGTCCGGATGAGCCTTCACGTCCGCCGTAAGACTCATAAGGTCGCGCACCGCCGCGGCCGAAAACTCCATGCCGGTCGTCAGGTCGCGCGTCAAAGCAACAGAGGCTGGGGCTGCTGCGCTCATTTTCACCTCGCGACCGCCAGCGCCCGCGCATCCTGCGATTCTGTGTGCGCGGCGTTTGCGGTCTTGGTTTCAGGTTTTTTGGTCTTCGCAAATACGGTTTCCATGCGGCGGAGAAAATCTTTGATCTGCGCGGACTTCACGATGAAGGGAGGCAGCAGGCGCAGCGTCGTTTCGTGCGTGCAATTGATCACCATTCCCCGCGCGAGCGCCTCCGCGACGTACGGATTTCCGTCCACGGACAGCTGTACGCCGATCATTAATCCCTCACCACGGATCTCCGTGATGAATTCAAACTTTTTTGCCAGCGCGGCAAGCCCGTCGCGCATTTCCGCTCCCCGGACGCGCACATTCGCGAGCAGGTTCTCCTCTTCCACCACGGTCAGGAATTCCAGCGCCGCAGCGCAAACCAGCGGCCCGCCGCCAAACGTCGTCCCGTGCATTCCGGGCGACAGCACCGACGCAAACGATTCCCGCGCCAGCATGGCGCCAAGCGGCAGGCCGCCTGCAAGCGGTTTTGCGATGACGGCGATGTCTGGCGCGCCTGCAAATCGCTGGTACGCAAATTCGCGCCCCGTGCGTCCGAGCCCGCACTGGATTTCGTCCGCAATCAGCGCCGTGTCGTGCCGCGTGGCAAGTTCCCGCGCGAACCGCCAGAAATTCGCGCTGACGGGCCGGATGCCGCCCTCGCCCTGCACCGGTTCAATCACAATTGCGCAAACTGAATCCGTGAGTTTCGATTCCAAGTCAGCGATGTCATTGAAGCGAACAAATTCCGCCCCCGGCACCAGCGGCTCGAATGGCTGCCGGTACTTCGTCGGCCAGGTGATGGACACCGCGCCAAACGTCCGGCCATGAAACGAATTTTCCAGCGCGAGGATGCGCGTCTTTCCCTCGCCGTGTTTCGCGTGGGCGTAAGCGCGCGCCAGTTTCAACGCGGTCTCAATTGCTTCCGTGCCGCTGTTCGTGAAAAAAACACGGTCGAGGCCGGACCACTTCGCCAGTTTTTTCGCCAACGGCCCCTGATAGGGGTTGTGGAACAGGTTGGAGACGTGCGTCGCTCGCCCCGCTTCCCGCCGGATCGTTCGCACCATCCGTGGATGCGCGTGCCCCAGCGCATTGACCGCGATCCCGCCCAGAAAATCGAGATACGCGCGTCCGCGGTGGTCGTAGAGCAGGCAGCCTTTGCCGTGCGTGAACACAAGCTTCGGACGCTTGTACGTATTCGCGAGATACCGCTCGGCGTCGCGGATCGCCGCCGCGCCGTTCGGTGAAGCCTTTTTTTGGGAATGGGTCTTCCGATGTTTTCGCATTTGTCGTTTCATTTTTTTGAGAGAAAGTCTCAGCGCGCCGCGGTGGCCGCCGCTGGATATGCGGGCAACACGCGCGTGCCGGGGCCTTTGCCGCCGTTCGCGGCGGACAGGAGCCCGTCCGTCTTTGTGCCGCCAACGATGCGAACCTGATTCACGCCCGCCGCCAGCGCTCGCTTGCATGCTTCGAGTTTGAGGATCATCCCGCCGGAGACCTTGTGGTGGCGAATCAAATCTTCTATTTCATCGGCTGAGACGGCCTTCAACACCTTTCGGCCGTCAAGCACGCCTGCAACGTCGGTGAGATAGATCAGCCGGTCCGCATGAATGAATTCCGCACACGCGGCGGCCATGTGATCGGCGTTGATGTTGTATAGCTCGCCGTCGGCGCCCAATCCGAGGCATGAAGCCACGGGCACCACGCCCGCGCGCCACAGCGTCTCAAGAAACTCCACGTTCACGCCCGTCAGGTATCCGACAAATCCCAGCCCGCCACGCCGTTCGTTGAAAGTCATCGGCTCGGCGAGAAATGTTCCTGCATCCGAAGCGCACAGCCCGATGGCCGGCTGCCCCGCCTGTGAGATCGCGCCGGCGACGCGCTTGTTCAGCAGCCCGCCGAGCACCATCACGGCGGCGTCGCGTGTTTCGCGGTCCGTCACGCGCAGCCCGCCGACAAACTGACTCTTTATGCCCATCTTCTCCAGCGTCGCGGTGAAAATCTTCCCGCCGCCATGCACCACCAGCAGCTCGTGGCCCTCTTGCGCCAGTGCTGCGATCTGCCGCGCTATCGACGCCACAGTTGCCGCGTCGTCCAGCAGTGCGCCTGCTAATTTGATTACGAGTCTCATATCACTCCTGCCTGCGGATCGAACCCCCACATCGCGTTCAGGTTCTGCACGGCTTGCCCGGCCGCACCCTTGCCCAGGTTATCCAGGCAAGAGACGACCGTCAGCCGGCGCCCTGTCGCGTCCAGTGCGAATCCGATGTCGCAGAAGTTTGTATTTACCACGTGCTGTAGCTCCGGCAATTTGCCTGCAGGCCACAAACGCACCATTGGCCGGCCTGCGTAGAATTGCCGGTAAAGTGTCTCAATCTCGTTTGCTTCGCGCGGGCTGTCCAGCCATGCATAGAGCGTCGAAAGAATTCCCCGCGCCACGGGCAGCAGATGCGTCGTGAACATCACATCGTCAAGAGATAGCCCGAGTTGCTCCGTCACTTCCGGCGTATGCCGGTGTGTGAAGAGCCCGTACGCGCGGAAGTTCTCGTCCACTTCCGCGAAGTGCAATTCCTTCTTCGGGGCCTTCCCCGCGCCCGTCGCGCCCGACTTGCAGTCGCAGACGATCCCTCTCTCTTTCGCAATCCATCCCGCTTCCACAAGCGGTTTCAACCCAAGAATCACCGATGTGGAATAGCAGCCGGGATTCGCCACGATGCGCGCGCCGGGCAGCTTGTCGCCATAAATCTCCGGCAGGCCATACACCGCCTCGTCCAGCAATTCTTGCGGTGGCGCGGGCAGCTTGTACCAGTGTTTGAACGTTTCCGGGTCGCGGAAGCGGAACGCCCCGCTCAAATCCACCACACGCATCCCAGCGTTCACAAGTTGCGGAACTATATCAATCGAGGCTTCGTGCGGAGTCGCTAGGAAAACCGTCGCCGGGCCGCTCGCGGCAATCGCATCCGCGGAATAAGCCCGGCAGGGCGCCTCGCCCCACCCGCGGAGTTGCGGAAAAAGTTCTGTCAGGCAGTGAATGTGCGCGTTTGTATCCCGCAAATAAAATGTTGGCTTTTGAATGTTTGGGTGCCGGAGCAGCAGCCGGGCCAGCTCGAATCCTGCGTAACCCGTTGCTCCCACCACGGCGACCCGGCGCGGGTCGCTCATCGGAGAAGCTCCTCGACGCGCTTTTGCACCGCCGCGCGCGTCCGTGGAGTCGCCGTAATAATAAGGACGGTGTCGTCACCCGCGATGGTCCCGGCAACTTCCGTGAAGTGTTCCGCATCCACCGCGGCGGCCAGCGGCTGCGCGCCACCCGGCGGAGTTTTCAACACGAGCATGTTTCCTGCCGGACGTATGTCGGAAAGGAATTCGTTCAACGCGCGCGCAAGCGCGGAAAGCGGCGCGGACTCCGTCGGAGTCGGAGCCAGCGGCTTGTAACCCGCCGCCGTCTTCACCAGTTTCAATTCGCGCAGGTCGCGTGAGAGCGTTGCCTGGGTGACGGGGAGCTTGATGTGTCCCAGTCGCTTGCGCAGCTCGTCCTGGCTTGTTATCGGTTCGCTCGTGATCACCTTCAGGATTTGTCCCTGCCGGTAACGCTTCTGCGTGCTCACGGCGACTGCTAGTTTATTCATCCTAATGTATATTTATACGGTCCGTGGAAACCGCCGTCAAGCAAAAAATGCGTCTTTGTGAATTTCTTTTGCGCACCTGAAAAGTTTCGACTCCGTTGAGCTAACCCGTTGAGACATCGTGGAGCCGGATGTTATTCTGACTTCATGGAAGGTTCTCCCGCGCCCGTGCCTCCCGCCCCTTACAGGATCCTTCTGGAAGTGGCCGAGGCGATCGCTTCCTATCGCGACCTTCGTGAACTTTTTCACGTGCTCGCCGAGCGCCTGCATCTCGTGGTCGAATTTGATTACCTGAACCTCATCCTCCATGACCCGAAGCGCAATGTCATGCGCCTTCACATCTTGGAGACGTCGCGCCCCACGCAGGTTGAGGCCGGGCTCGAAATCCCCATCGAGTGGTCGGCGGCTGGCCTGGTGTTCGAGACGCAGGAGCCGCTCGTAATCCCCGACATTGAAAAAGAGGACCGCTTCCCGCGCGTGAGGGAAATCATGCAGCGCGAAGGAATCGTTTCTCTCGTCGTGCTGCCGCTCACTTTCGCGCAGCGCCGGTTGGGATGCCTCGGTTTCGGCCGCGGGGACGGCACGCCCTACGCCGAAAGCGAATTGGAATTCATGCGGCAGGCGGCGCGGCTCGTGGCCGTCGCTGTGGACAACGCGCTTGCTTACGAGGAAATCGCCGCCCTGAAAAACAAACTCACCAAGGAAAAGCTCTACCTCGAGGAGGAAATCCGTAGCGAGAGCAACTTCGAGGAGATCATCGGCGAAAGCCCCTCGCTCAAGAAAATCCTCAAGCAGGTCGAAACCGTCGCGCCCATGGAGTCCACCGTACTCCTCCAGGGCGAGACCGGAACCGGCAAGGAACTATTCGCGCGCGCCATTCACAATTTCTCCGCGAGGCGTGAACGCACCCTCGTTAAAATCAATTGCGCCGCCATCCCTACGGGGCTCCTCGAATCCGAACTTTTCGGCCACGAGCGCGGCGCCTTCACCGGAGCCATCGCGCAAAAACTCGGACGCTTTGAGCTCGCCGATGGAGGCACACTTTTCCTCGACGAAGTCGGCGACATCCCGCCCGAACTCCAACCGAAACTTCTTCGCGTTTTGCAGGAGCAGGAGTTCGAGCGCCTTGGCGGCACGCGCACAATCCACGTGAATATCCGTCTCGTCGCCGCGACAAATCGTGACCTCGTTCAGATGGTCGCCGATCGCCAATTCCGCAGCGATCTTTTCTATCGTCTCAATGTTTTTCCGATTCAGATTCCCCCACTGCGCCAGCGTCGCGAAGACATCCCCGTCCTCGTCCGCTATTTTGCGCAGAAATACGCGCGCCAGATGAACAAGCCCATCGATTCCATTTCCGCCGCCACGATGGAAGCGCTCTCCTATTACCGCTGGCCCGGAAATATCCGCGAACTCGAAAACCTCATCGAGCGCGCCGTCATCCTTTCGCGCGGCACAGCGCTCGAAGTTCCCCTCGCCGAACTTCGCAAATCAGCAGATCCTGAAATGGGCTCCTCGGAAACCCTCGAAGCGGCCGAACGCGGACACATCCTCCGCGTGCTTCGCGACACTGGCTGGGTTCTCGCCGGCCCGCGCGGCGCTGCCGCCCGCCTCGGTATGAAGCGAACTACACTTCAGGCACGAATTACCAAGCTCGGAATCAAGCGCCCCGCGTAGAAGGATCAACCGATTGCCTGCCGATATATGGGCACATGCCCATATATGGTCAAACTGACGACTGTCAATTCAACCTGCCGTCAGAACTAACTAGCGTAAGTCTTTTATTATTAGGCGCTTACAACAATTACGCACCACCGCACTCATGGCCCAGGGAATGCCCCTAGATCTCCTTCCGAAGGGCTGGGGGAAAATGTTCAAAATCACATTAAGTCACGACGAATCCGCATCAACACTCTTTATCGAAGGCAAGCTCGCGGGCCCTTGGGTGGCAGAACTCGAGGCATCATGGAAAGACGAGAGACCCAAGACCACGCAACTCAATATTGATCTCGCCGGCGTTACCTTCATTGACGCTGACGGCAGAGCTCTCCTCAAACAAATCTATGACCAGGGCGGGCAGCTTATCGCGAAGGGCTGCCTTACACGCGCAATCGTCGCCGAAGTGACAGGAGCTCACCCAAGCGATGCCAAGAAGTCGTCGTGGCTCTGCGGGGGAACAAAAAGTGGAATCAAAATCATCGTCGCTTTTTCCCTATTATTGGCGGGCGCTGCGCAAACCACTTCCGCGCAACAGACCGCCCCGCTTCGTCTCACGCTCCGCGATGCAGTCATGCTCGCGTTGAAACAAAACCCGCAAGTTCAAATCGCGGGCTTGCAAACCTCGCAAAGCATCCAGTCGCAGCGTATGGCGCGCGCGGATCTATTGCCGCAAGCCCAGCTCAATACCTCAATCGGCGTTACGCGAGCAAATCTTGAAACCGCCTTTGGCAGACCCTTCCCGGGCTTCCCGCAGCACATCGGCCCATTTGAAATATTCAATGCAGGCACGCAGTTCAGCGCGCCGATCCTGGACCTCACGCTCTGGAATCGTTGGCAGGCCTCGAAGCAGGCCACCTCCGCCGCCCGCGCCGATCAGTTGACGGTCCGCGAACAAATCACGCTTCTCACTGTCTCGCAGTACCTCGGAGCACTTCGCGCTGCCGCCCAAGTTCGCAACGCCGAATCGCGTGTAGCCCTTGCGCAAGCCCTTTACAATCTCGCCGCCGACCTGCAGAAAAACGGCGCCGGCACTGGCATTGACACACTTCGCGCCAACGTTGAATTGCAAAATGAAAAGCAGCGCCTTCTTTCCGCGCAAACCGACCAGCAAGTCGCGCTCTTCGGTCTCGCGCGCCTGTTGAATCTCGACCCGCTCCGGCAAGTCGAAATCTCAGACGAATTGAGCCTTTTTCAAACACCCGAAGTCGCCGTCGAGGAAAGCCTCGACCGCGCCTACAAAGCTCGCCCGGAATTGGCTCAGCTCGAAGCGAGCCTCCGCGAAGCGCAATCTACAAAGCGTGCCTCATCTGACGAGCGGCTTCCCGCCATTCGCGGCGGCGGCTCTTGGAATTATCAGGGTCTCTCCATCAACACCGGCATTCCTGTTTATCAGTATCAAGCCGGGATGATCATTCCAATTTTCACCGGCGGCCGCATTCGCGCCGAAACCTCCCGCGCCGATCTCGAAATCCAGAAGATCGAACGCCGCCGCGACGACCTGCGTAACGAAATTGCGCTCGAAGTGAAGACTGCAGTCGCGCAGCTCGATTCCGCGCGCCATCAAGTCGATGTCGCAAACCTTGGGGTGCAGCTCGCGCAGGAGGAAATCTCTCAGGCGCGCGACCGTTTCACCGCGGGCGTTGTCAACAACATCGAAGTCGTCCAGGCGCAGGACGCCCTTTCCCGCGCCAACGACAATCAAATCGCCGCTCTTTATCAGTACAACCAATCGCGCGCCGATTTGGCGCGGGCCACCGGCCAAATGGAATCGCTCTATGCCAAGTGAACGCAAATCGAATGCAGAGGAAGCCATGGAACTCAAGGTGACGGATCTGGATAGCGAACTGAACGCGGAAATGAAATCTCACGAAGCGGCGGCTCCGCCCAAGCAGGATGAGGTTCCGCGCGGCGGCCCGTTATCCAATCCGAAATTTCGCCGCGCGCTCCTCGGCGCCGGTGTCCTCATCGTCGTCGCGGCCATCGCTTCTTATTGGTATTTCGGCGGACGCGTCTCCACCGACGACGCCCAAGTGGACGGTCATCTCAACCCCGTCTCCGCGAAGATCGCGGGCAATATCTCCGAAGTTCTCGTCACTGACAACCAATCGGTGAGAGTCGGCCAGATCCTCGTGAAAATTGATCCTCGTGATTTTCAGGCGCGCGTTGACCAGGCCCGCGCCGCGCTCAATTTTGCCGAAGCGCAGGCGCACGCCGCCAACGTCACCGTGCCGTGGACACAAGAAGTCACTGAGAGCGGCCGTTCCGGCGCCAACGCGGACATGCAAAGCGCCATCGCCGATCAGGCCCGCGCGCGGCAGGCCTATCAGATGGCAACCACTTCCGATCTCGCACTCGCTCAGGCGAATGTCGCCAAGCGGCAGGCAACCGCCGATCGTGCGCGCGCCGATCTTGAGCGTATGCGCCCGCTGGCGGCGAAAGCAGAAATCTCCCAGCAGCAATTTGATTCGTTCGTCGCCGTTGCCGGCGTCGCGCAAGGCGAACTCGAAGTCGAAAAGCAAAAACTCGCGCAGGCCCTGCAGAACGTCGCCATCGTCAAGGCGCAGCTTGATGCCGCGAATGCGCGCGTCGGCCAGGCCGCTGCAGGCACATCCCAGGCGAATGCAAATTTCAAGCAGGTCACCATTCGTTCCGCGGACGCCGCTGCCGCCGCCGCTGCTGTCGAACAGGCGCACGCGAATCTGGCCGCCGCGCAACTTCAGTTGAGTTATACGACGCTCGTCGCGCCGGTGGATGGCGTCGTCACGCACAAGTCCGTCGAAGTCGGCCAGGTCGTCGAGCCCGGCCAGGGCCTCGTCATTCTGGTTCCGCTGCAGGACGTTTGGGTCACCGCCAATTTCAAGGAAACGCAGTTGAAGGATGTCCACGCTGGGCAGAGGGCCGAAATTCACGTGGACATGTACGGAAAAACTTTCACGGGCCACGTGGACTCAATCGCCGGGGCTACCGGTTCGCGGCTGAGCCTTCTGCCGCCTGAAAATGCCACCGGGAATTTTGTGAAAGTTGTGCAGCGCATTCCAGTGAAGATCGTTCTCGATCCCGTTCCCTCGGACCAGGCCGTTCTCCGACCGGGCATGAACGTGGACGTGACGATCATTCTTCACTAACGAAAATGAGTTTGTAAGGGACGAGAAACGCGATGGGCGAAGGAATAACCAATTTGCTGGGCCGGGCGCGTCGCGATGGCGTCACGAACCCGTGGGTCATTGCGTTCGTGGTCATGCTGGCCACGTTCATGGAAGTCCTTGACACCAGCGTGGCCAACGTCTCGCTTCCGCACATCGCCGGAAATCTTTCCGCCGGAGTGGACGAGAGCACTTGGGTACTCACTTCCTATCTCGTCGCAAACGCCATCTTCCTCCCGCTTTCCGGGTGGTTTTCTTCTCTCTTCGGACGCAAGCGTTTTTACATGTTTTGCGTTGCGCTCTTTACGGTGAGCTCACTTCTCTGCGGATTCGCGCCCAACCTCGGAATGTTGGTTTTCTTTCGCATCCTGCAGGGCGCGGGTGGCGGCGCGCTTCAGCCGGTGTCCCAGGCAATTCTCGTGGAAAGTTTCCCAAAGGGGAAGCAAGGCATGGCCATGGCGTTTTACGGCATGGGCGTCGTGCTCGCTCCCGTCATCGGGCCAACACTCGGCGGCTGGATCACGGACAATTGGAGTTGGCGCTGGATCTTCTTCATCAACATTCCAGTTGGAATTCTTTCCATTGTCCTCACGCGATTGCTGATCTTCGATCCGCCTTATCTCCTGCGTCGCGCTTGGAAAGCGATCAAAGTTGATTACGTCGGCCTTGGATTCCTCAGCGTCGGCCTCGGCTTTCTGCAAATTATGCTCGATAAGGGACAGACGGACGATTGGTTCGGCTCTAATTTCATAATTTGGTGTGCCGCGCTCACCGTAATTGGATTGGTCGGCGTGGTCTTGTGGGAATTGCACACCCCCGACCCTGTGATCAATCTGCGATTACTAAAAGACCGCAACTTCGCCATCTCCACGGTCTCGATGTTTACGCTCGGCGTCGTTCTCTATGGAACCACCGTCATGCTGCCGATTTTCCTGCAAACGCTTTTGGGCTATAGCGCCACTCGCAGCGGAATGGTGCTTTCTCCCGGCGGCCTCGCCGTGATGGTCATGATGCCCATCGTCGGCATCCTCCTCAGCAAGGTTCAGCCGCGCTGGCTCGTCATCATTGGTGTGCTCATCACATCGGCGTCGCTCTTTTATATGTCCGGATTCAACCTCGACATCAGTTATGGCACCGCCGTCCGCGCCCGCGTCTATCAGAGCCTCGGCATGGCGTTCCTCTTCGTGCCAATCAACACCATGGCTTTCTATTTCATCTCGAAGAAGAATACGAATAACGCCACGGGCATCATCAATCTCGCGCGAAACGTCGGCGGCAGCGTGGGCATTTCCATCGTGACCACCATGCTTGCCCGCAGTTCGCAGGTTCATCAGCATTTTCTTGCCGCGAATGTGAATCCGCAAAACCCGGCGTATCGCCAGATGGTTGCCGGAGCCGCGGGTGGCCTCATGGCAGGCGGCGCCTCTCACGCGCAAGCGGTCGCACAGGCGCAGGGCATGCTCTACGGCATGGTGCAGCGGCACGCCGCCATGCTCGCATTCGTGGACAACTTCCGGTTTCTTGGTATCGGCATGGCCGTGCTCATTCCGCTCATGTTCTTGATGAAAAAGATCACGCCGCAAAAAGGAGCCGTCGTCACGCATTGATTTTGGGGATTTGTTTTTATACCGGCAGCTATCGCCGCATATACAAGGGGGAACAATGGCAACTCTCGCGCAATCCGTTCGGCAGTTCGGCATCTTGCAACAGTCTGATCAGGAGACATCCGATCAAGGGACGCTGGTGCGCCGCGCCATTCGCGGCGACGCCGCGGCGTTTGAAATGCTCTATAAACCTCACAGCCGCGCGCTCTATCAAACCGCTCTCCGCGTTCTCGGCACTCCCGAAGAAGCGGAAGACGCACTGCAGGAAGGCCTCCTCGCGGCATTCCGCAACTTGCGGCGTTTTGAAGGCCGCTCGCAATTTTCCACCTGGCTCACGCGCATCGTCATCAACGCCGCGCTCATGCGCCGCCGCAGCAAGCGCTCGCGCCCGGCCGTTTCGCTTGACGAGTGGCGCGAAGAAGAAGGCGCGATTCCTCCCGAGGAGCGTTTCGCCGCGGACGACCCCGGCCCCGAAGAACTTTACGCAGGTTTGGAATTGGGTGGATTACTCGAGACCTGTCTGAAAAAACTTTCTCCTGTGCTCCGCTCGGCGTTTCTGCTGCGCGAAGGGGAAGGTCTTTCGACATCGGAAGCCGCGCGCGCCCTCGGCGTTTCCGAAAACACCTTGAAGGCTCGGCTCTGGCGCGCCAAGCAACAGCTCGCAGCACTTCTCGAGCCGCTCATTCGTCGCGGCCGCGGCCCGTCGAGTAAGCTCACGCTCGCTACCCAATCCTGAGTGGCCACACTTTCTTGGCCTAGCCGGGGTAAGTTGATGCGGGCGCATTCAATGTGAAATGCGAGTCCCCAGGCCTGCCTGCCGGTAGGCAGGCTCCCGCCTGGGGGCGTTCAATGCCAATTGCGCAAGAATCTGTCATCCTTCGTCAAGGAGGCTCCACATGGACATTGCATTTCTTGGTCTCGGCCGCATGGGACGCGGCATGGCCGCCAATCTTCTGAAGGCCGGCCACTCCGTCACCGTCTGGAACCGCACGCGCGCTCGCGCCGACGAAATGCAATCGTCTGGCGCGCGTATCGCCGATTCCCCCGCCGCCGCCGCCAAATCAGGAATCGTCATCACCATGCTTGCCGACGACCACTCCGTCGAATCGGTCGTCTTCGGCGATGGCGGAATCCTACGCGCGCTGCCCGCCGGTGGCCTGCACATTTCCATGAGCACCATCAGCGTCTCGCTTTCTTCGCGCCTCGCGGAGGCGCATCACGCTGCCGGGCAGTCCTACGTCTCCGCGCCCGTTCTCGGTCGCCCGGAGGCCGCGGCGATGGCGAAACTCTTGATTATTGCGGCGGGACCGCCGGAATCCATCGCGCGCGTCCAACCGTGCTTCGGCGCGATGGCTCAGAAAACGATTGTTGTCAGCTCTACCCCTCCCGACGCGAACGTCATAAAGCTCTGCTGCAATTTTTTCATCGCCTCGATTATCGAGACTCTGGGGGAGACGTTCGCGCTGGCCCGAAAGTCCGGCATTGAGGCTTCCAAGTTGCTCGAGGTTTTCACGGGAACGCCGGTTACAGCGCCGCTCGTAGCAACCTATGGAGCGCTGATTGCCGAAGGAAAATTCACGCCGCCCGGCTTCTCGCTACCGCTTGGCCTCAAGGATGTCCGGCTTGTCCTCGCAGCCGCTGATGCCGCGGGCGCTCCGCTTCCAATTGCCAACTTGCTGCACGATCGCTTTCTCACTGCAATCGCACGCGGCCACTCCGATAAAGACTGGTCCGCAATCGCGCTCCTCGCCGCCGAAGATGCCGGCCTCTGAAGTCGCACTGCGGCGCCACCAAGGCACTGGTAGGGTTTCAGTCTCTGGCTCTGGATGAATCTGTTGTTCTGTAGTTGTTTTGCGTTGAATCAACGAAGGAAGAATTAAGACGAGAGTTGACCGATCAACATCCCAATTTCACTTTTGCGCGTCTAGCAATTCGACCGCAAGCAGAATCGTCCGCCCCACAACTTCAAGACTATGTTGAGACACCTTGTCCATGGTGTCGGTATTGCTGTGGTGAAACTCGCCCATCCCGTCGAACCCCGCGCCCATGCGGCCATACTCCGCATCAACCACGTCCACTGACGGAACTCCCACATTGATGAACGAAATATGGTCGTCAATGATGCTGGTTTCGTAATGGAAGAAGTAGCGGCTGTAACCGAGGTCACTGGCGGCTTGGGCAATGAATTCCTGCAGCCGGCTATTAGAAGCGGTCTCTCGCGCCACATTTAAGTCCTTGTCGCCTATCATGTCGAGAAGGAACAACCCGCGAATCCGAGAGACGGCGCCATTGGCCGCCAGCTCGCGCGCAAGATGCTTGCTCCCATAGAGGCCATCGTCGCCCGTGAAATTGCCGATGTGGACAGCTTCTTCCAGGTCGGTCCACACCAACCAGATCTGCATCTTGGTTTTCTGATGAGCAAGAGCATCGGCAAACGCTAGAAGTATTCCTGTGCTCGACGCTCCGTCGTTGGCTCCGATAAATCCGGGCTGGAAGAGCGTGTCGTAATGGCTCGCGAGGATAAAAATCTCCTGCTTCGGATCGGCGCTGACGTTGAATTTGCCGATGATGTTATGCACGCTCACAGGACCACGGGGCGTCTTCGCAATGAAATCGTCAGCCTGAATCTGCGCTCCGTCTTTTTGCAAGACTTGGTGAATGATTTCCTCGGTCTTCTTATGGCCTGGTGATCCGGGCCAGCGTTCTCCCAACGCCGCAATTTGGGCGGCATAGGAAAAGGCCTGTTCCGAACTGAACGCGACGTGCAATGTGGGAGGCGCGGCTGGCGCCGCGTTCGGTATCGCGAACGCCGCAATCACCCCCAGTTGAATGAACATGCAAACGATTCGCATCGCCCGGAACGATACAAGAAATTCACATGAAGTCACAATGGACGGCGGGCGCATGATCCACGAGCGACCCGTGGCAGGCCATCGCTTGGGGGTGTCCTGCGCTAAACTCCCCCCTTGTACGGAGGACTCATTACCGTGGCCACGCAACCATCCAAACTCGCTCCCATCCCCCGCCGGCAACTAGGCGCCTTCGAAGTCTCCGCTCTCGGCCTCGGTTGCATGGGCATGTCCGAATTCTATGCCGGCCGCGACGACGAAGAATCCATCGCCACAATTCACCGCGCGCTCGATCTCGGCATGAATTTCCTGGACACCGCCGATGTCTACGGCATTGGCCGCAATGAAACGCTTGTCGGAGAGGCCATTCGCGGGCGCCGCCACGAAGTAATCCTCGCCACGAAATTCGGCAATGTCCGCGGCCCTAAGGGCGAATGGCTCGGAGTCAATAGCCGCCCCGAATACATCCGCAAGTGTATTGACGAAAGCTTGCAGCGCCTCGCCACTGATTATGTGGACCTCTATTACCAGCACCGAGTGGATCCGGCCACGCCCATCGAAGACACCGTCGGCGCAATGGCCGAACTTGTGAAGGAAGGAAAGGTCCGCCACATCGGACTCAGCGAAGCCGCGCCTGCCACAATCCGCCGAGCTGCAGCCGTACATCCCATCGCCGCGCTGCAAACCGAATACTCGCTCTGGACACGCGACCCCGAATCCGAAATCCTCCCCCTGTGCCGCGAACTCGGCATCGGCTTCGTCGCTTACAGCCCGCTCGGCCGCGGCTTTCTCACCGGCAGCTTCCGCCACGCGGAAGCACTAGCCCCAGACGACACGCGCCGCATGATGCCGCGGTTCCAGGGTGATAACCTCACCGCGAATCTAGCGCTCGTCCGGCGCATCGAAGAAATTGCCACGGCCAAGCATTGCACACCCGCGCAGTTGGCACTCGCCTGGATTCTCGCGCGCGGCAATGACATTGTTCCCATCGCGGGCACTAAGCGCCGCAAATATCTCGACGAGAACGCCGCGTCGGTCGGAATCGCGCTCACCCCTGAAGACATGGCGCGCATTGACGCCGCCGCTCCTCACGGATCCACCGCCGGCGCACGCTATCAGCCACAAGCGATGGCCCGCATCAACCTCTGAAAAAGGAGGTTGCCCCCATGAAATCACACACGGAACGTTTCTCACCTCCAAGTCGTATAAGCGTCTAAGGGTTGCAGGAGGCCGCCATGCTCCATTCTTACTTGCAGGATCTTCGCTTTGCCTTTCGCATGATGCGCAAATCCCCTGGCGTCACCGCCGTCGCGCTGCTAGCGCTCGCTCTCGGCGTCGGAGTGACTTCGGCAATGTTCAGCCTAGTCTATGGAGTTGTGCTGCGGGCCCTTCCATATGACGACCCCTCACGCATTGTCGCCATCGAGCGAGTCGGCACACGCGGCCATTCCATGGGCGTTGACGCCAACCGCTTCGTTGCCTGGCGCGACCATCAAAGCAGCTTCGAGCCAGTGGCCGCATACATGGGAGGCTCGCACGTCAATCTCGAAAGCGGCGACCTGCCCGAACGCATTCTGGTGCGCTCCGTGACCGCCGATTTCTTCCGCGTCCTTCGCGTACGGCCCGCGGCCGGCCGTTTTTTCCTGCCGGATGAAGACCGCCCCGCAGCCGCGCCCGTTGCCGTTCTTGGGTACGGGACTTGGAAGCGCAGCTTCAGTGGAAATTCAAGCGTGGTCGGCCGTTCGATCTTGCTCGGCAGCAAAGCCTACACAATCATCGGAGTTGCTCCTGCTGGAATGGACTCCACGCTCGCGGCGGATGCTTTCATTCCCGTCGACCCGCCGACAAGCTCTCTCGGCAGTGGGTTTAATTTCTCGGTCATCGGTCGGCTTCGTGACGGCGTGAGTCTGCAGCTAGCCACAAGCAACATGCGTCTTATCGCCGAGCAGATGCGCGCGTCCAATCCTAAATCTCTTTTCAAACAGGAAACCGCGGGCGCCTACTCCTACCAAGAGGAAATCTCGAGCGATGTCCGTCCGAGATTGTTGATGCTCCTCGCTGCCGCTTCGCTCGTTCTTCTCATCGCCTGTGCGAACGTCGCGAATCTCCAGCTCGCTCGCATCTCGGGACGCCGCCGCGAAATCGCCGTTCGCGTCGCACTCGGCGCCTCCGCGCGCCGCGTCATGAGCCAAATTCTCAGTGAAAGCATTTCGCTCGGTCTTGTCGGCAGCGCGCTCGGACTCCTTTTCGCGAAGCTCGCCGTCTCCGCGGTCATCTCCCTCAAGGCAATTGACCTCCCGCGCCTCGAAGAAGTAACAGTGGATTGGCGCGTTGTATTATTTTCCGCAGCGCTCGCAGTTCTTACCGGAGTTCTGTTCGGCCTCGCACCGGCATTCAAAGTACTCCGTACCGACCCTCGCGATGCACTCGCCGAAGGCGGAGCGCGCGCAGGCGAAGGCCTCGCCAGCCGATATTTCCGCGGCTCGCTCGTCGTTCTCGAATACTCGCTTTCTGTTTTGCTCTTGGTCGGAGCGCTTCTGCTCACCGAAAGTTTCGCGCGCTTGAATCGTGTGGATCCCGGCTTCGATTCCTCGAACGCCCTCACCGCGCAAATGAGCCTCACCGGCCCGCGCTATCAGACTCCCGCGCAGGTCTCCGCCTTCGCCCAGCAAGTCGTCGAACACGTCCGCCAGGTTCCCGGAGTCGTCTCCGCTGCCACAACAAATTATTTGCCGCTCAGCGGCGGCTTCAACATTCCGCTCGGCGCGATCGAAGGCCAGCCCAATCCCGAGGACAAATTTCTCGGCAACCTCGAATGGTTCGGCATCACGCCCGACTTCTTCCGCGCCATGGGCATGCGCGTTGCAGCGGGCCGCGAGTTAGATGAGCGCGACACCGCCGCCGCCCCGCCCGTCGTCATCGTCAACGAGGCCTTCGTCCGCAAATATCTCCCGCGGCAGCACGCGCTCGGACAGCACATCACCATCGCGTGGGCCATCGTTGGCAAAGCCGCTGTCGACCAGCCGCGCGAGATCGTCGGTGTTGTCGCCGACATCCACGAAGGCAGCCTCAGCGCCGCGCCCGAGCCGCAGACCTACGTGCCCGTCACCCAGATTAACGCCGCGGTTTCCACGCTGGTGAACGGCATCATGCCCACCACGCTCGTCGTGCGTACGGCGGGCGTGAGCGGCACGGCGAGCATCAGCGGCGCCGCGAGCCACGCCATCGTGGACCAGATCCGCGCGGTGGATCCGCTCCTGCCCGTGTTCCAGGTGCGCGGCATGCAAGACGTCATCAGCGCATCTGTACAGGAGGAGCGCTTCCTGCTGTGGCTCGTCGGCGGCTTCGCCATTGCGGCGACGCTGCTCGCGGCAATCGGCGTCTATGGAGTGATGTCGTATCTTGTGGGGATGCGCACGCGCGAGATGGGCATCCGGGCGGCGCTTGGCGCAACGCCGGGCGCGCTCGTGCGCATGGTGCTCGGCGAAGCCGCGGTGCGCGCGGCCATCGGACTCGCGCTCGGCGTCGGAGGCGCGCTCGCGCTCACCAAGCTGCTGCAAGCGTATCTCTTCGGAGTGCAGCCGCGCGACCCGCTCGCGTTCACGCTCGCGCCGCTGTTGCTGCTTGCAGTCGCGGTTGTCGCGACGTGGCTTCCAGCGCGGCGCGCGGGACGCGTCGCTCCGATGACGGCGCTTCGTTATGAATGACGCGCCTCGAATAATCCGCTGCGCGAAAAAAACGCCCCTGGGCAAATGCCCAAGGGGGTCACAATTACGAATCTAATTTATCGGCGCTTGCCAGCCGACTAGGCAGGCGCGCTGCTCCTAACGCTTCACTACCTTCTTCGCGCGCTTGCGGATCTTGATCGGCTTCGCGGGCGTTTCGCCCATCACTTCCGCCGTCATGATTGCAGTCACAAACTTTTTCGGGCCGTGGGACTGAAAATGGATGCTGGTCCGCTCGGAATCAGCCTCGGTCACGATCCCCACGCCATAAACGCTGTGCTTGATGTATTGTCCTTCGGGAAGAATTTGCACGATGCCTCCTCGCGTGTCGCGAATTGGAAAGCGCTTGCTCTTGCGAAAACCGCTAATCCCCCTACAACGCTACAGAAGGTCTTTCTTTTTAGAAGTTGAGGGGGCGAGCCGCACGATGTACAACCCGCCCCATCCCATTTACAGGGAGCTTACGTTTTCAGCCAGAAGACCCTTCGGTCCCTGCTTCACTTCAAACTCCACCGCCTGACCCTCGTTCAATGACTTGTAGCCATCGCCCGCGATCGCTGAAAAGTGGACGAATACATCCTCCCCGGACTGGCGGGTGATGAATCCGAAACCCTTTGCGGCGTTGAACCACTTTACTGTTCCTTGTTCTTTCACTTCGTTATTTCTCTTTTCTTTTTAGTGTAGCTTGATGCGACTGCCATCTCCCCATTGGGATGGGTACTTCGGCCTGAAACAAAAAAAGCCGCAGGGCGTGCCCCGCAGCCTAAATGCTTTTAATCCAAAGCAACGACA
>JBGPHM010000030.1:0-46697 GCA_041484365.1 Terriglobia bacterium
CGTGGGATTCAGCCCCGCTGAGAAAGAAATCGCCTGGACACGGGAGCTGGGCATCCAGCTAATGCATTGGGGGGAAAGCGCTTATCCCCCGCGACTGCTCGAGATTTACGATCCACCTCCGTTGCTCTATCTGCGGGGAGACCCGCAAGTTTTGCGGCGGCATTCCATCTCGATTGTAGGCTCGCGACGTCCGACGCCCTACGGGAATCTAATGGCGGAGAGGCTTGCGCGGGACCTCGCAGCGCGCGGCCTGGTGATCGTAAGCGGCCTGGCGCGCGGGATTGATTGCTCAGCGCACCGGGGGGCATGCGCCGCGGCGCGAGGGGCCACCGTCGGCATCCTCGGCACGGGGATGGATGTTGTCTACCCGAAGGAAAACGTGAAAGTCTTTGCCGAGGTGGAGAAGAAGGGCGCGCTTATCTCCGAATTCCCCCTGGGAACTCACGCCGCGCCGGAGAATTTTCCGATTCGCAACCGCGTTGTCGCGGGGATGAGCCTCGGAACGATTGTCGTGGAAGGTGAGCAGTATTCCGGCTCGTTGATTACGGCGCGGCTGGCTATGGAATTCGGACGCGAAGTCTACGGCGTGCCGGGAAACGCGACGCAACCCACGAGCTTCGCCCCGAATCAATTGATCAAGCAGGGCGCGAAGTTGGTGACCGGCTGGGAGGATGTGGTCGAAGAGTTGCCGACGGAAATTCGCGCGGAACTTTTCCCGGTGGAATCGCCCGGGGCGGGCGAGCAGGAATCGCTCCTTGCGGAATCGCTTGCGCCGGAGCAGAAAAAGCTGTACGACTTATTGAGTGTGGATCAGAGGGTGCAGGTGGACACGCTCGTCGAGAAATCAGGAATGAACTCTTCGGGGGTGCTCTCGGCGCTGTGTGAAATGGAATTGAAGGGAATTATCCGGCAACTGCCGGGAAAACAATTTGTGAAGGTCTTGTTCTAGAGCATGGGGGAAATGGGGAAAGGTAGCCAGTAGGACACAACACAACATATCTCGCAGGGTTTCGGTTACAACAATTCAATGGGAAAATCGCTCGTCATCGTCGAATCGCCGGCCAAGGCGAAGACCATCAACAAATATTTGGGGCGCAATTTCAGCGTCAAGGCTTCCATCGGGCACGTGATGGACCTGCCGAAAAAGGATATCGGCATCGTGTTGCCTCCGGACGATGAGAGGTCCGCGAAGAAAAAAACGAAGAAGCGCGCCAGCACGAAGAAAAAGCCGGAAGTGAAGGTTCGTCCATACAATCCTGCCAAGATATTCGAGCCGACTTACGTGGTAATCCCCGGCAAAGACAAAGTCGTGAACGACCTGAGGAAAGCGGCGTCAACGGCGGATGCCATTTATCTGGCTGCCGACCCGGACCGCGAAGGGGAGGCGATCTGCGCGCATCTGACGGAAGTTTTGACGATGTCGAAGGAAGAGCTCTTCGAGGGTTATACGCCCGCAGTGAACCGCTGGGGTCGAAGAGGAAAGCAGACTGCGGCGGAAACAGCGGAAGCGAAGGCGCTTGCGCCACCCGTAGCGGTGGACGTTCCGAAAGACATGCGGAAAAGAATTTTCCGCGTAATGTTCAATGAGATTACTCCGAAGGCGATCCGCGCGGCATTTGATACGGCCGGGCAGGTGGATGAGCACCTGGTTGATGCGCAACAGGCGCGCCGCGTCTTGGACCGGATTGTGGGATACAAGATTTCGCCGCTACTGTGGGACAAAGTGCGGCGCGGACTTTCCGCAGGACGCGTCCAGACAGTGGCGCTGCGCCTGATTGCCGAACGTGAACTCGAAATCAAGGCATTCGTTCCGAAGGAGTACTGGACCATCCACGCCCGGCTGCAAGCCGCGGAGCCGCCGATCTTCCAGGCGAAGCTCTGGCGTTACAAAGGTGAAGAGATTGAGATTCCCAATGAGGCGCACGCCACCCGGATACTGGATGAGCTGAAAAAGGCGAAGTGGCAAGTCGCGGAAGTGGTGCAGAAGGAAAAACGCCGCTATGCTTCGCCGCCGTTTACGACTTCCAAGTTGCAGCAGGCTTCGTATAACCGTCTCCGCTACACGGCGAAGCGGACGATGGGAATCGCGCAGAAACTGTATGAAGGCGTTGAGCTGGGCGATGAAGGTTCGGTCGCGCTCATCACCTATATGCGCACGGATTCGGTGCGCGTGTCGAATGACGCTCTGGAGCAGGTGCGCGCGCTGATTCCGCAGCAGTACGGGCCGGAATATCTGCCGGAAAGGCCGAATTTTTATAAGAGCAAGAAAGATGCGCAGGACGCGCACGAAGCAATTCGTCCGACGGATGCGGCGCGGACCCCGGATTCGGTGCGGCGATATCTGGACGATGAAGCATTCAAGTTGTACCAACTGATTTGGCAGAGATTTGTGGCCTCACAAATGGTTCCCGCGGTATTCGATCAAACGACGATTGATGTGGCGGCGGGAGATTACACGTTCCGCGCATCAGGTTCCGTTGAGAAATTCGCGGGATACCTGGCGGCATACCGCTCCGGCGAGGAGGACTTGGAAAAGGGCGACGATGCGGAGGCGGAAGGAAAGCGTCTGCCTCGCGTGAGCGAGAAAGAAATGCTGAAGCTGGCGGCCGTCGAACCGGCCAATGGCGGCGAAACGACGCCTCCGGTGCGCTCGGAACAGCATTTTACGGAGCCACCTCCGCGCTACACGGAAGCGACCCTGGTCAAGGAGTTGGAGGAAAAAGGAATCGGGCGGCCCTCCACTTATGCTGCGATTATTTCGACGATTGTGGAGCGAGAGTATGTGACCAAGGAGATGGGAAAATTCACTCCGACCATGCTGGGAGGAAAAGTAAGCGTCCTGCTGGTGAAAAGCTTCGAGGATATTTTTGACCTTGGATTCACGGCGCGGATGGAAGAGGAATTGGATGAAGTCGAAGAAGGAAAGCTGCCGTGGAAGGAAGCGGTCGGAGATTTCTACGCGCGCTTTGTGAAGGATTTGGCCCTGGCCCGGGAGGACATGGAGTCGTACAAGAAAGGGATCGCGACGGAGGAGCTTTGCCCGAAGTGCGAGAAAGGGCATTTGTTGGAGCGTATCAGCCGGAATGGGTTTTTCATGGGCTGCGACCGCTATCCGGACTGCGACTACACGCGCGATCTTTCACATGAGCTTCCCACGGATGGAGAGCATCCGACCGAAGCTTGCCCGGAATGCGGCAAAGAGATGGTGATCAAGCGCGGCCGGTTCGGAACATTTCTGGCGTGCAGCGCATATCCGGAATGCAAGACGACCCGGCGGTTGGTGCAAGGAACGCGAAAGGCGCGCCAGCCGGACGAAGTGCTGGAAGAAAAATGTCCCGATTGCGGGGAGCCACTGGTAAAACGGTTTGGAAGATACGGGGAATTCATCGGGTGTTCGAGCTACCCGAAGTGCAAGTACATTCGGGCGAAGACGCTGGGTATCGCGTGTCCGAAGTGCGGACAGGGTGAACTGGTGCAGCGCATGACCAAGCGCGGGCAGAGGATTTTCTTCGGCTGCAACAAGTATCCAGAATGTGATTTCACCACGCCGTACCAGCCGATTATCGAGGCGTGTCCGAAGTGCGGCGCGCCCTTCATCGTCGAGAAAAACCTGAAGACCGGCACGGTCCGCGCGTGCATCAAGGATGGGTGCGACTGGGAAGCCGCCACTCAGGAAGCGCAGCCGCAGCCCGAACTTGCCACCGTATCCTCAAAGGCCTGATCGCGTGGTGTGGTCATGAAGGAATTCGTCGAAAAATTCATCTATCATCTTGAAAACGAGCGAAACGTTTCGCCCTACACCATTATTTCGTACCGTAGCGACCTCGAGCAGTTTCTTCGTTACATCACTCCTCCGGAGGATAAGTCTTCCGCGTCTTCGCGTGTCGCGCGGAAGTCAATATCGCCCGAAGATGTGGACCACCGTCTCATCCGTGAATTCATGGGACACTTGCACGCGGCCGGGAATCAGAAACCCACTGTCGCGCGCAAGTTGACTTCGCTTCGCGCCTTCTTCAAGTTCTGCCACCGTGAAGGGATCGTCACTAAAAACCCTGCAAAGTTGGTGGCCACTCCGCGCTTGCCGAAGCACATTCCGCAAGTGCTTCCCGCGGAGGACATGAGCCACTTCCTCGATCAGATGGGCGCTACACCGAAGCGGTTTCCGCGCCACGGCGATGCTGGTGAGACGGTGCTGACTTCGGCGCTGCGGCGGAAAAGATCCGCGGCGCGCAGCGGCCGCGCAGGCTTGCCGCCGCGCGAGCGTTCACGCGAGTTCCTGCGTCGCGACCGCGCCATCCTGGAAATGTTGTATTCCTCCGGCCTGCGCGTGAGCGAATTGACGGGCCTCAATCTCGCCGATATCGACCGCGCCCAGCAGATGCTGCGCGTCCGCGGCAAGGGCCGCAAAGAGCGCATCGTCCCCTTCGGTTCCAAGGCATTCGCCGCGCTGGACGCGTACCTGCCTGTGCGCGCGATGATCATGAAGAAGGCCCGCGTCAGCGCGGATTATGAGGCGGTCTTCCTCAGTTCGTTTGGCCGCCGCATTGCCAATCGCAGCGTTCAGCGGATTGTCGGGAAGTATGTTCGCGAAGCGGGACTCAATTTTAATTTGCATCCGCATTCATTCCGTCACGCGTTCGCAACGCACCTGCTCGCCGACGGCGCCGACCTTCGCTCGATTCAGGAATTACTTGGTCACGCTTCTCTTTCCACGACGCAGATGTACACGCACGCTACCATCCGACAGTTGATGGAGGTCTACGACAAGGCTCATCCCCGCGCCTAACCGGCGACACTTGAAACCGCGCGCATTGCCCCACCGTCTTAACTCAGTTATCCTCTGCACTCTTTGGGGGAATTCGCTTGAGCAATCTTCGTGTGTCCCGGGTCATTGCGTTTCTGTTCGCCGCGCTAGCCGCCATTGTTTTTGTCCCCCGGGCCAATGCGCAGGACAATTACGAGATCCAGGTGTACGGCGCGGACACCGTCGCGCCGCACCACACGATGTTCGAAATCCATAGCAACTTTACGATTAGCGGCACGAAGACCATGCAAAACGGCCTTTTCCCTACAAATCACGCCCAGCACGAGACCATTGAAATCACCCACGGTTTCACGGACTGGTTTGAAATTGGCTTCTACATCTTTACATCCGCACGGAGCGGCCAGGGTTGGGATTGGGTCGGCGACCACATCCGCCCGCGCGTCCGCATACCGGAAAAATGGCATTGGCCGGTGGGACTCAGCCTTTCCACTGAAATTGGCTATCAGCGCCGGCAGTATTCTGTGGACACCTGGACGCAGGAGATTCGCCCGATCATTGATAAGCAAATCGGCAAGTGGTATTTCGCCTTCAACCCTTCGATCGATATCTCCTTTCATGGTGAAAGCACCGGCAAGGTTGGTTTTTCGCCGAACTTCAAGGTCAGTTACGACTTCACTAAAAAAGTCACCGGCGGGTTTGAATACTATGGCGCTCTCGGGCCAATCGGAAATTTTGATCCAATTTCGCAGCAACAGCAGCAAATCCTTCCCGCGATTGATTTAAACATTTCTCCAAAGTGGGAGATTAATTTTGGATTGGGCGTTGGTGTGACAGGCGGGACGGATCATCTCATCGCCAAAATGATTCTTGGCTATCGTTTTGACTTTTAGGTTTGCAGGCATCGGGCCATTTGAGCTGTGGTAGACTCCGGTCGTTTTCCCGGAATCATTCTCTTGCAGGGGTGACACACATGAAATCAGCGGCAAAGTTCTTCGCGGTAATTTTTCTGTTGGGTTCTCTCGGACTGGCGGCGCGCGCGCAGGATGAGCCTCCCGCGGCGCCTGCAGGCCGCGGACAGGGGGCCGGCCGTGGCGCCGTGCAGGCGGAACCGCGTCCTTACGACCGCGTCATCACATCTGACGCGAAGACGCAGCACGGCGTCTTCGATGTTCACCAAATCAAGGAGCAGTATTTCTACGAGATCCCCGCGTCCGAGCTTGGCAAGGACTATCTCTGGGTCTCACTCATCGCCAAAACCACCCTGGGCGTCGGCTACGGCGGCCAGGCCGACGGCAACCGCGTCGTGCGCTGGGAACGCCGCGGCAATCGTGTCTTCCTCCGCAACGTCTCCTACGAAATCGTCGCGGACCCAAGCCTGCCCATCTCTCGCGCCGTCCAGGCTGCCAACGAAAACACGATCATCATGTCATTCCCCATCGAAGCCTTCGGCAAGAATGAAGCGCCCGTCATTGACGTGACGCGCCTTTTCGCTACAGAAGTCCCCGAGTTCAGCGCGCGCACGCGCTTGAGCGCCCGTGGGTTTGACGCCACTCGCTCTTTCATCGAACGCGTCAGCGCTTATCCCATCAACATTGAAGTCGAATCCACGCACACGTTCACGAATCCGCCGGACACCACCGGCGCAGGCCGCGGCGCTCCCACGCCCGCTCCCGGCGGACGCGGCGCGCCCGCGGGAATGCGTGGCAATAGCGCGACCGTCCTCATGCACTTCAGCATGGTCAAGCTTCCCGAGCATCCCATGATGCCGCGCCTCTTCGACGACCGCGTCGGCTATTTCACCGTCCGCCAGGAAGATTTCGGCCGGGACGAACACCGCGCGCCCATGCGCACCTACATCAATCGCTGGCGCCTCGAGAAGAAGGATCCGAATGCCGCGCTCTCCGAGCCGGTGAAGCCCATCATTTATTATGTGGACCCTGCGACGCCCGTGAAGTGGCGTCCATGGGTGAAGAAAGCGATTGAAGATTGGCAGCCCGCATTCGAGGCCGCCGGTTTCAAGCACGGAATCATCGCCATGGACCCGCCGGACGATCCCGCGTGGAGCCCGGAAGACGCGCGCTACTCCGTCGTCCGCTGGCTTCCTTCCACCACGGAAAACGCCGTCGGCCCGAATATCCATGACCCGCGCTCCGGCGAAGTCCTGAACGCGGATATTCAGCTCTATCACAACGTCATGAACCTCGCGACGGACTGGTATTTCGTCCAGACCGGCCCGAACGATCCGCGCGCGAAAACTCTTCCGCTGCCCGACGACCTCATGGGCCGCCTGCTCGAATACGTCATCGCGCACGAAGTCGGCCACACGCTCGGCTTCCAGCACAACATGAAGTCGAGCTCGCTCTATCCCGCCGACAAGCTCCGCGATCCCGCGTTCGTCCACAAGATGGGCCACGTCGCCACGCTGATGGACTACTCGCGCTTCAATTACGTCGCGCAGCCCGAAGACCACGTTGCTCCGGAAGACCTCATCCCCCGCATCGGCCCGTATGACATTTGGGCCACGCACTGGGGCTACGCACCGATTCCCGGCGCGAAAACTCCCGACGACGAAAAGAAAACGCTCGACGCGTGGTCGCGCGAACAGGACACCACGCCGTGGTACCGCTTCTCCACCAATGCCTCGGGCGGCGCCGACCCCGGCGAAAACACCGAAGCCGTGGGCGATGCCGACGCCGTCTATTCCACCGGCATGGGCATGAAGAATCTGCACCGCGTGATGGAAAATCTCGTCGCCGCCACAACCACGGAGCCCGGCGAGGATTACCAGCGGTTGAGCGAAGTCTATGGACGCGTGCTCGGCCAGTGGGTGCTGGAAATGGGCCACGTCGCCGTCATTGTCGGCGGCGTCGAATCGCAGGATAAGCACATCGGCCAATCGGGCGTCCAGTTCACGCCCACCTCGCGCGAGCGGCAGGTTGCCGCCGTGAAGTTCTTGAATGACAACGCATTCCGCACGCCCGCGTTTCTCATCCGTCCGCAAATTTCGCGGATGTTTGAGCCCGATGGCGTGATGGAGCGCATCCGCACCAGCCAGATGTCCGTGCTCAATCGGCTTCTGCAGGATCAGCGCATCGCGCGCATGATCGAGCTCGAAGCTGAAGACAGCGCGAAGTCCTTTCACCCGGCGGAGTTTCTCGCCGAACTTCGCCACGGCGTCTGGAGCGAACTGGCCGCCCCCGTGGTCGCGATCGATGCGTATCGCCGCAACCTGCAGGACGGTTACATCGAAGACCTGGCCGTAAAAATCAATGAACGCATCGCCGGAATGGAAGACGTCCGCGCGTTGCTTCGCGCTGAAATGAGGATGCTCAGCGGAGAAATCACCGCCGCGCTTCCGAAGGCCAAGGACGCCGCAACCCGCGCGCATCTCGATGCCGCGAAAGACAGCATCGCCAAGGCGCTCGACCCGAAGGTTCCGTTCACGCCCGCAACAGCTCCCGCGGGCGGGCGCGGTGGCCGCGGCGGAATTGACGCCACCGGCACCGGCCGTTATGGAACGCACGGCGGCGGGACTTCCGGCAGCGGATCCTCGCGCAACTCCGGCAACGGCGCTGCATCGAAGAAAAGTATTTTCGAGGCCGACCCCGAATCGCTCGGCTGCTGGCCGGATTACACCGTCAACCCAGCGAAGGGCAGCGGCAACCACTAGTAGGCAGATCGGTTTTAATAGATTTGTTGATCGTGTAGCGCCACCCGGAACCTGTCCCGATACAATCGGGAGGGTGGCACGCTGTATCTCGTAGGGGCGCTGCCTGCTGCGCCCCTTTTGCTTCCGGCGTCGCCTCGTCTTGACATCCCTTCGCGCCATGCTAGGCTGAATATGTAATGTCTAAACAATCTTTTACGCTTCAGCTTCCGGCCTCCATCGGGCGCCGCGTAAGTCGCGCCGCGAGGCGGGAGAACAAGCGGCCTGCGGATTTGGCAACCGAAGCTCTGCGTTGGTATTTCCTGGCGCGCGAAATCCCTGAAGAGATTCCAACGTCTGCCGAGTTGCGCGCGATTCGCCGCGGTCGCGCCGCGTTCAAGCGCCGCTCGCAATCATCCTGAGCCCCCCGCAACGGGCGGAGGATATCTCACTATTTCAATACAACGATTCAGAATTCTCTCGCCCCGCTCGACCTCAGATACCACCGTCATGCAGTAACCCGCAATAAAACGTGCGTGGTAGAATCCGCGCGGCGCAATCGGAGGAACCCAATTATGTTTTCTCCAATTCATTGGCTAATACTTCTTTTGATCTTGGGGCCGTACCTCATAGCAATCGTTATTGCCAACGCGCGAAGAACACACTGCGACTGGACTCTGGCTAAAGCCAAGAGCCAAGTCTGGGTTTCCATAGCCATTATAGTCGCGAGCCAAATTGTGATTTTTGCCCTAGCGAAGCCGCTCTCCCGCTTGGCGCTTCTCTCGACTGTTTTGGGAGCGTTTGGAGTGTTCCGATTGGCGAGGGCGATTTACCGCAGAAACGACTTGGCAAAGACGATCATTTCAAATTAAATTCGGAAGGAACTCGCGACACGTCTTATCCGAACACACTTGGACTTCCGCAAAAGCTCCGAGGCTGGAAGATGGAAGACATATTCGCAAATTTCGGCAAGCCGCAATTTGAATCGGCCCTTGCTTCGCTGTTGCAATCCGCGACTGAGACCAAGCCACTTAGCCTCTTAGTCATCGATCTGGATAAATTCAAGGCCATAAACGATGTTCACGGCCACTCGGCCGGAGATGAAGTTCTACGAAAGACGGCAGCTGTCCTTCAATTCGTATGTGAAGGCAAGGGCACTCCCTATCGTTATGGAGGAGACGAGCTTACCGTACTCCTTGCAAACCACAGTATTCAAGAGGCCGCTGCAGTCGCGGAGCGAGTTCGGCAAGGAATCGCACGACTCAAATTCGATTCTTGTCCCGAAGAAATGACGGCAAGCATTGGAGTAGCTTCGTTTCCTTCTCATACGAATCAGCCTGACAAGTTATTTGATGATGCTGATGCGGCAATGTACAAATCTAAAGACGGCGGCGGAAACCAGGTCCAAATTGCTACATCCGGAGGCGACATGGACTTAGGATCTTCACGAGGCTTCCGCCTTGACATAGCCTCAAGAGCGGATGCGGTTGGGCTATGGATGAAATTGGAGCGCGCATACTACGGAGACTTCTCCGTCATGATCACAAATGATTCGGATGAGGACGTAACCGTCGAGGCCATTACCCTTAAGAGAGACAAACTATATCTTTCCCGGCCCGCTAAGCGCCAAGAAACTGACGACTGGAAGGTAGGAAAGTTCTCCAAGAAAATGCTTAGTTGGCACTCTTCAATGAATCCCGTAGACAGGTTGCGCACAATGGAGCCCCATCATGCTCTCGGCCAAATTCTTGAAATCGATATAGTCGTTTGGGGTAGAGTTCTGGGGCGTCTCAAGACCTTTACGCACACCATTCTCGTAACTGCCGACTTTAGGAATAGCTCCTTCACGGAGTATTAATGGACGGGTGGGGCACCCGGTCAAAGATGGGGCATCCGGCACCTGCGCGGCAGCCCTAAGGAATAAGAAAGATGGACAAACTTGAAAGGTTGGGCTTGTTCGATGAGTTCGTAATGAGGGGGCGGTGGTATCTACCTCAAGAATCGTGGTCGGATGCTGTGCCGGGCGAGCTAAACTTCTCAACTTCGGGAATCCAGCTAAAGCTGGATGAGATGTTCAAAACTCATGCCACCGCTTCGGCCTTTGAACGAATGCTTCGCTTGGATATCCCGAAGACGCCCACTATCTGGGGCACGACGGTCGCTGGAGAGAAAATAACATTGCGGCGCGCCTTTTTCTCTTCAGTCGGAGAAGAGTGTGAAATTGTCGCAAATGAAGTCATCGTAGGGGCACACGTTGATGACGACGTTCCCGGCAGTGTCCAATCTGCAGAGATAGAACTGACTCATTTGGATGAGTGGGCTTACGTTCAGCAGTTCCGAATGGAGGAATCCGACGACAAGAATCGTACGCGATTGTCGTACCCGGTTGAGCCGTTGGAAGTGCTTCGCGTGAATGACGCTCATCCGTTCAAGAAACTGGCCATCTCCGCTAGTGTCCGGGGGCAGTTCCGAAGAACCGATATCCAATTGAAGGCACACACAGAGTTGATCGCGGAATTTGCCACACCCCAATCAATAACGAGTGCAAGAACGACACTAGATTACCTGATAGGCCTTCTCTCTCTACTGGTCGGTGAGTCGGTCTATCCGAAGAGGATTCATTTGACAATGCGGACCGATTCGGAACATCAGACTATCGGAATGTTTATGTCACTTCGACGGCGATCCAGGCGACTAGAGTACGCTCACCAGATGACGTTTCCACTGGCTCAAATCCACAACGAGGTACCTAGTATTATTCGAGGGTGGTTTGCACAAGAGGAGAAACTTCGGCCAGTCTACAATCTCGTACTAAGTACAGTCCAGGCTCCAGACCAGTACGTGCAGAGTACTTTCTTGTCTCTCGCTCAAGCTCTTGAGAGCTTTCATCGGATTGTCTACGGGGGCGAGTATGAGAATGGTGACACCTATGACCAAGTGCGTCGCGCGCTAGCTGCTGCGATTCCAGCAGGCATCTCGCCAGCACTCACGACGAAGTTGCACACGATGCTGAAATACGGTAATCAGTTCTCCCTTCGAGATAGATTGCGCGAACTTTTTGATGTGTTAGGACTTGGTCTAATGAGTGATTTCCTGGGTAACGAGAAACCAACCGATTTCATATCCAAGATGGTAGACATTCGCAACCACTTGACTCACCACGACGTTTCATCATCCCATTCGATTGTTGAATTGGCGGGCAGTACAATCGAAATGCACAACCTAAATCAGAGGCTAAGGGCACTTGTTACTGCGCTCTTGCTCAAGAACATTGGAATGCCGGATGAACCTCTCGGCAACCTTTTTTTGCCGCAATATCTGCACTTGGCGCACTGATTGGGGCGGGTGGCCCTGCCTTTGTTCGTGTGTGGTCCATTCCTTTGTCCGCCGCGGCGGACAAAGGGTGGGGCTTTCAGCCTTTCGTTTTTGGGTAATTCTTGCCCCATAATTTCCCTTGACTTTATCTATAACTCTATGGTAATCTGCCTAGCAGATTGCGACGCCCGCTTCGAATTGAGTTCCAAAACGGGAAATGTCGCCCATGCCGGGAGTGAAGATCGCCTGATTTGATGCCCTCTCATAAGTGATAGAAAACATTGGACTTTAAGTCCTTTAGAATCAGCACTTACAGACGATCAAAAGACGGTTTTTGTAAGTCATTGAAAACAGTAGGGACTGTTACCTTATGAGTACACAACATAAGTCCTTTATTTGCAACACTTACAGAAAATGCGTCTGTAAGTCCTTTATCTCCAACACTTACGAAAAACGCGGGGGGAGTGGCACAGGCCTCAACCTGTGGGAATCGAATGGCAAGGCTTGCGGCACACAAACTCAATGGAATCAAACACTTCCGAAAACGCGCGGCATGTAAGTCCTTTAGATTGATAGCGTTTCAGAAAACAGGGGGTGGTGGTGCGCGGGATGTGCGTCCCGATGGTTTGTATCGGGAGGGGGCTGGATGACATCAGGGCAAGCTGAATCGAGACTAATTCGGCGATCCGGGGGCCGCAGCTGCTGCCGCGCGCGGCTTGTAATTCTCCCAGCGCACGGTCAGCCGGACGTTGATCCGCCCAACCTTGGTGGAGATCACTTCGTCGGAGCGCAGGTAATTCGGAAACCAGATCCTGCCTTCGATATTTTCCCGGTAGGTGTCAAAGGTCTTAAAGGGGAATTGAGCCGTCGAGACGTCGCCCAGTTCCGTCTTCCAGCGTCCCAATGTTTTCACGATTACGAAATCCTGGCTGTCCACCCAGATGACGCCCCAGAAATAAGCGTGAGTGCGGTCCACCTCTTTGGCCTCCACATTAAAAATGAAAGTGTTCAGCTCGTCGAGCTTTTGTGTGCCCGCATAAATGAAATTGTATTTCGCGATTTGCGGCGTGGTGAACGGCAGCGGCGGAATCTTCTGCAGCACGTCCATGTGGTCGGCGTCGAGGTCCAGGTGCCGCAGCGTGGACTCCGGATGCTTCTCGCCCTTTTCATAGAAGCGCCCGTCGGGCGACCGCACCCAGTCCGTGGAAATCACCAGCTCGCCGACGGTTTTGCCGGCGTCGTCAAACTCCTGCACCCGCACCGTCCGGTGAAAACCATAATTCGCATGCGCCATGAACATCGCGTCTTCGTTCTGGCTGAACCGCTTCACGATCTCTTGCGCGGGAATCGGCGGCGGGTCGGGCGTCGGATTCGGACTGATGACGACGGTTGGCGGCGCGTTCACCGGCGGCGGCATCGGCCCCGGCCGCACCTGCGCGCAAGTCGGCAAAAGCGCGGGCAAACCCGTGGACAAACCAATGACCAGTGCGGCGGCGAGTAGAGGCAATCGGATTGCGGGAATCAGGCGCATGTTTTATTAGATGCGTTCGGCGCGCATCGCGTTTATTGTCGCACGCCGAGGTCACTCCGGCGCGTGGAGAATAGTGTAACGCACGCGAACGGCGGCGTCTTTTCCGGGCGCAGCCCCGGTGGGGAGCTCAAGATACAGCCGCGCCGAGAATTGCTTTTGTTCGATGATTACGCGGCCCGCGTCCCATTCCATCGCAAGCGTGGGCTGATTCGTTGTGCGAATCTCCGCGCGCTTCGCTTCGGCCGGCAGCAAGATCGCCGCGCCGCCTGCGACAAACGGCGAGCAGTGCCCCACTTCCGCGGGACTCGCGGCGTGACTGGCACCGGGATTCACAGGCGCAGTGACTACTGGATTTGCCGCGGGGTTTGCTGCCGGGCTTGTCGCCGCGCTTTCGGGCAATGGAGTCGCGAACCAGCAGACCTGAGTAAGGTCCGGCGCACCCGCCGTGGCGGGAACAGAGAACGCTGTCACGTAGGCGACGCCCGCACCTGCGGGATTCTGGTTTGTTTCAGAACTTTTTGGAAGGAACGTGTAATGCACCTCGACAGTCTCTCTGCCGTCTTTCGTTTCCAGGTGAACATCCTTCTTGATGCTCCCCGCAATCGGCGCGCCTTCAGGCAACGCCGCCTCCAGCGAAATCGTCGGCTGGCCGTTCTCGGTAATCCAGTGCGCCTGATACGGCAGATTAAACGTCGTATCGATTATTTTGCCGCCGGGCGACGCGCCATCGGGCACGCGGAGCAGGTCGCGCAGCCCGCCAACAGTTGTGGTGAGGTTGACGCCCGTTGACTTTTCAACCAGCGCCACGATCCCGCCGCCCGCATCGGGCAGAAGTATGAGCCGCATGTTTTTGTTTTCGAGCACCCAGTCCTTCGATCCGGAGCGCTCGAAATCATATTCGTAACCGACCGGATCATCTCCATTCGCCCTCAAAAAAGTGATCGGTAATTTCCTCTCGTTGTTGCGATCGCCGGTGAAACTCAGAGTCCCCGGCTGAAGCACGCTCGTCTTCGGATCTGGTGGGGAAATTGCCGCGCCATTTGCCAGCAGCTTTACGGTCAGGAATTGTTCCTCGTGATCATCGAGGCGCAACCGCGCCGAGCCGCGAGCGGCGCCTTCCACCACGGCCTGCACGGTAATCCATGCATCGCTTTGGCTTATCGCGTGAACCACAAGACGGCCGTTGCCATCCGCGTCAAGCGCGACGAGCGGAGGATCGGTGGCAAGCGAGGCCCTGCCGAGAGGCAGGCGTATGGTATCGGCAATCGAATAACGGAAATCATGCGCGGGATGCTTCGGCGGCTTCGGGCGTTCGGGGACGTTCGGCGTGTAGTCCAAATGCAATCTTAGATCGCGGATAAAACCCGGCGCCGCGCCGCGGGGAATCTCAACTGTGAATATGTGAGTTTCCAAATCGTAGTGGCCTTCAAGAGTTCGTTCAGGAAAAACCGGCCTGTCACTCTGGCTAACGAGGATTTGCACCGGAAGCTCGACGCTCGCCGGCGCAGAATCGAGCTTGATCATCACGGTCGCCTTCGCCGGCGCGTAAAACATCAGGTCAAGCGTCCTTCCGCTACGCGAGGCTCCCAGGAATTCGGCACCGGCCGCGACGATCCGATCGCGGCATGAATCGGCGGCGGCATCTTCCGGGCAGAGAGGAATATTTGCGGGCAGCAACAGCGATTCGCGCGGGGGAATCTCCACGGGCAGAGAGATCAATTCCTCATCCTTCGGAGCGCGCGCGCCTACGGAAGGCGGAACGATGAGGAGAGTGTCCTTCACAGGATCGTCGCTGCTCCAGTTCGTAACGCTGAGCAGCCCCACGCCGCAGCGCGGATATATCGCGCAATTCGCCGCGGGCGCGCCGAATTGCCCGGCGGAGGAATTCGCCACCAACTCAGAAACAAGCAGTGAGCTGGGATGGTCCTTGAAAGAAATAATCGGCGCAAGGCCGCCCGCCGCGGAGATGACCGCTTGCAATTGTTTCGCTGCCCAACTCGCTTCAGGACGCGCGAGACTTGCGGCGAAGCCTTCATTCAAGTTGGCCCAAGAAAAAATGTCGACACTTAATTCGATGACCTTGCCGTCGCCGAGTTTTGTGGCGCGCAAGCCCTCGCCAATATTTTCCGGCGTGGCTCCGCCAAGCGCCTGGTCAATCACGGCTCCCGCGGGTCTCCCGGGATAGCTGACCAAAGTGCCGCCGCGGCGAACGTAATCGAGTAGCGCATTTTGCGCTTTCTCGGATAGGAAGGGTTTGTCACGCAATAACGGAGGGATCACGAGAACGAGCAGCGGATCACGCAGGAGCGCGTCCACAGGTTGGAATTCGGGATCCACCAATTCGGTGGAGTAGCCGCTAAAGGATGTGACTCGCTCAATTTGGCGGAGTATCGTGGTGGACTCATGGCTGATCTGTGTCTTATCCAGAGGAAGCTCAGCGTCTTGTAAATAGCCTCGAACATCGACGACGCCGATTTCCGCGCGGACGTGCGAAGTGGCGAGGAACTCGTCCCAGGTGGCAAGCATTCGCGCATTGCGTTCGACCGCCCGGGCGCGAGGCTGGCGAGCGCCATTCAAATCAAGCGCGGTGTCCCAGCGGAATTCGCGGTTCGCCGTCGCTGTTTGAAAGCCCGGCGGAGTGAGCGAATCCTGCAAAGGTGAATACTCGATGCCGGTGACGCCCTGGCCCATCAGCCAACGCGAGGCGAGCAACGTGTTGGCGGGATCGCTTGCGGGCGGCTTGGCATCATCCGCTGGAGCAAACCATCCGGCCTGAAAACTTGTGACAAGGGGTGGAAATCCCGGCTGCGTGCGGAGCGATTGCGCGAGAAGGGCCAGAGTTTCCGCGTCGGAATCGAGCATCCGTGAGCCAAGAGATTGTGAATCAGCGATTCGCTGTCGGCTACCAGGCTCGAGAAACCACTCGCCCGCAACGCCAAGTGGATTATTGGCCCCAGGATGCGCGAGTCCATTTTCTGCTTTCGATTCGGAAACAGCGACCGAGCCTTCAAAGCCGGGTTTGATTCCTCCCGCGAGGAGGGCCTCGCGAAGAGTAAAGATATATTTCCAATAAGCGGGTGGCTGGAGTGGCGCAGTACTCAAGTCCAAAGAGATGTCGAGGAATACAAAAAGAAGCGGCCCTGAGATTTTCTTTTCCCTCAATTTGTCGTCGCCAGACGAATCTACGGGAACTGTCATGATGTTTGAGGGATCATAGGGAGCCAGTTCATGTGCCACGCCGGTGAGCCACTTCGTGGCAAGCGGCATGAGCGATCCACCGCGTGGAGGCAGCCAATTGGGGAAGCCGCCATTGCGCCACTCGTAGTCGACGAAGGGGCCGGGGCGGGCGATGAGGCGAAATCCTTTCTCGGCGATCATCTTCAACAGAGCGCGTAGGTCGCGGCGCGGATTTGTGTGTCCGTCGAAATCAAAAGCGCCTTCAGCGGGTTCGTGCCAATTCCAGGGGATGCGAATGTCAATCGTGTTGATGCCGAGTTCGCGATAGCGGTCGAGCGAATCGCTCCAAAGGTCGCGCGGTATGCGGAAGTAAGAGAACTCCGCGGCATGAACGAAGAAGGGATGGCCATCGACATGAAGCTCCGGATAGCCGTTTATGCTGACGAGCTGGACGCCGAGCGTGGGCTGCGTTTCGTCTTTTGGCTGGTTTTTTTCTTTGCGAGTTTGTGCGCTACTTAGACTCGCGAGCGCGGCAATGAACATTGTTGCCGCGCATGGCAAAAAAATGCGCGAACGACGAGGAGAGTTGGGCCCGGGGCGCAAGGTTTTCCTGTTCCTGCGAAGCATATTACACGAGCCATTGCGTCGGCGCGAAACGCGACCAGAATCTATCGGCGATTCATTGGTGGAGGGAAAGCTCTGATAGAATGCGGCGCTGGCCGTGGCAGATTCGATTAGCGCAAAGCGGTTTTTTGTCTCCGGCAGCGTGCAGGGCGTTGGCTACCGGTTTTTCACGCAGCGCGTTGCCGCGCAGATTGGCGTGTACGGTTACGTAAGGAATTTGTTTGACGAGCGCGTGGAGGTTTACGCGGTAGGGACTGGCGAGCAACTCCGCGCGCTGCGAATCGAATTGAAGCGCGGGCCGAGAGGGGCGAGCGTCGAAGAAGTTGCGGAAGACGCAGCAGAAGTGCTCCCGGAATACGCGAACGGTTTCTCGATCGAAAATGAGCGTTAGGCAGGCGGATTTTTCCTTCGCCACAATTTAGGGGGGCGCATGGATGGATTGAAGAAACTCATTCGGGAAGTCCCGGACTATCCAAAGCCGGGGATCCTGTTTTACGACCTGACCACGCTGCTGAAAGACAAGCAGGGTTTTCATACGCTCATCGATGCGCTGTGCAGCCACTACGCGGACGCCCATGTGGACATCGTCGCGGGAATCGAGGCGCGCGGATTCATTTTTGCTCCGGCGCTGGCATACCGGCTGGGCGCGGGTTTCGTGCCAATCCGCAAACCGAAAAAGCTGCCCGCGAAAACGTCGAAGGTGACGTACGACCTGGAATATGGGACGGATTCGCTCGAAATCCACGAGGATGCGGTGCGTCCTAAGCAGCGCGTGATCGTGTGCGACGATCTGTTGGCAACGGGCGGGACGGCGGCTGCCGCTGTGAAACTCGTGCGTCAGTTGGGCGGAGACGTGGCAGGCACGGCATTTGCCGTGGAGCTTACGTTTTTGAAGGGGCGCGCGAAGTTGCCGGGGCTGGATGTGTTTTCGTTGATTCAATACGACAGTTAGGATTTTGCGCGGCGCTGGCGAACGGCCTCAAAGAGAACGATTCCCGCGGCCACACTTACGTTGAGCGTGCGGACGGGGCCGGTCGTCGGGATGGAGACGAGGAAGTCGCAGCGCTTGCGAACGAGTTCGTGAAGCCCGGCGCCTTCGCCGCCAAGCACGAGTCCAATCGAGCCGGTAAGATCCACCTGCGTGTAATTTTTTTCCGCGCGTTCGTCGAGTCCCACCAGCCAGTAGCCCGCTTCCTTTAATTCTTCCATTGCACGCGCGATATTTACGACGCGCGCCACGGGCAGGTGCTCAAGCGCGCCCGCGGCGGCGCGAGCAACGGTGGCATTCAGACCCGACGCGCGGCGATCAGGAAGGACGACGCCTTCGGCGCCCGCGGCGAGCGCGCTGCGGACGACGGCGCCTAGATTGTGCGGGTCTTCGATTCCATCGAGCAGGACGATGAGGCCGGGACGAGGTTTGTCCTGAGCATCGGCTCCCGATTCGCGATGGCGCAGAAGTTCTTCGAGGCTGATGGATTGGCGGGCGGCAGCGAGCGCCACGACTCCCTGATGCTGCGGGGTTCCGGCGAGGCGGTCGATTTGAGCGCGATCTTCAAATCGCACGGGGACGCCGCGTTCGCGCGCGAGGGCGACGATTTCCTCGATGCGGTCGCCATGGCGTCCGCGGGCGACGACGACGCGTTCGAGCGGGCGGCCGCTCTCGAGCGCCTCATGGACAGAATGAAATCCGGTGAGGCGGTCCATCTCACTTCCAGATGTGTGAGGTTTTTTCATTCGAGTGCGGCGCAGAATTCCATCATTCGCGCGCGAGTGCCTTTCACGGGAGCGAGCCCAGGGATGCCGCACGCACCATCGAGAAGCAGGATGACACGGTCGAGTTCGCCGCCGCCCGCGCGTCCGGCAAGCGCGAGGCGAATGGGAAGAAAGAGGTCGCGGCTGCGCGAGGGGACCTTCCCTTTAAGCGATTCGATGATGGCCTTGAAGCGATCCGAATCCACGGGCGGGCCGCCGAGGATTTCTAGCGCGAGTGCGCGAATCACAGCCCGTGCGCCTTCGCGGGAAAGAACCGCGTGGCTTGCGGGGTCGCGCAGGATCGCAGCAGCGTCATAGTGAAAAATACAGGCGAGCAAATCGGCGAGGGCGTCGCGGCCGGCAGCCTGAGGGCCGAGGAGCAAAGCGGCGCGCGCAAGCCAGGCGGCGAGCGGTTCAGTGAGCGGCGCGGCAGGATCGATCCAGCCACGCTCGCGGAGGATTGATTCAACATCCCCGGCGGAAAAAATATTCTCGCGTGGTTCTGCAGGAATGATTGGGCTGGCCGCGCTCATCGAAGCAATTCTAGCCTGCAATGGTGGCAACCGCATGGGCGGCGATGGCCTCGCCGCGGCCGATGGCGTCCACGCCTTCGTTGGTCTTGGCTTTCAAATTGATCTGGTCCGGTTGAATGCCGAGTGCTTTTGCCAGAGCTTTTCGCATGGCCGGGAAGTGCGGGCCGAGCTTGGGACGCTCGGCGATTACGACGGCGTCAATGTGGGATATGCGAAAACCTTTTTTCGCCAGAAGTCCGCGCAGATGCTCAAGGAAAAGCAAGCTGTTCGCGCCCTTCCATTTCGGATCGGTGTCCGGGAAATGATTGCCGATATCGCCGAGGCTGGAAGCGCCGAGCAAAGCGTCGCAGATGGCGTGAGCGAGGACATCGCCATCAGAGTGGCCGACGGAGCCTTTGTCGAACGGAATTTCGACGCCGCCGATCATCAGCTTCCGGCCTGCTTCAAGGCGATGGAGATCGAAACCAATTCCGGTGCGCGCTTCCCGCTTCGCGCGATTCATCCTTTTTCTGGTAAATTTTTTGGCCATGGCTATTTCGCGCGGCGCTCCTCTGCGAGATAGAAGCGCGCCAACTCCATATCGCCGGGGCGCGTGATCTTCAGATTGCGCGCGGAGCCGGCGACAACATAAACGTTGTGGCCGAGGCGCTCGACGAGCCCGGCTTCGTCGGAGGCGCTGAATCCATCCGTGGCGGCCAGTGCATATGCTTCCCGGAGGAGCGCGGTGCGAAAAACCTGCGGCGTTTGCGCAAGGACGATGCGCTCTCGTGGAACCGTGGCGGTGATGAGCGCGACATCTCCCGGCTGGCTGGTGCGCTTCACTTCCTTTACGGTGTCAAGCGCGGGGATGCCGACGATGGCCGCGCCATGTTCGCGAGCGGCGGCGATGGCGCGCTCGATCTGCTCGCGCGTGACGAGCGGGCGAACGGCGTCATGCACCAGGACAATCTCGACATCATTTCCCACTTGTGCGAGCGCGTTGCCGACGGATTCCTGCCGTGTGCCCCCGCCGCGGACGACTCGAACGGGGCGGCCGATTTTTTCTTTTGCGACGCGTTCCGACAAGGCCGCCTCTTCTTCGGCGAGCGTGGCGATCAGGAATTCAGAGATCTCAGCGCAAGCAGCCAGGCGCCGCAGCGAGAAAATCACGAGAGGCACGCCGTCTAATTCCAGGAATTGCTTGGGCGTCTCCGCACCCATGCGGGTGCCGAGACCGGCGGCGGGGAGTATGGCGGCGACGCGGCTCATTGGGGACGTTGTGCCCCTGCCGGAAATGCCCACAAGCAGGGGGAGAGAGTCTATCCCAATCGCGGGGGGAGATAAACCGCGTGGCGCTATTCGCGGGTGGTTTCGGGGAACACAGGCCGCGGGGAACGCTCTGAGATCGTGACGGGCGATTCGGGAGAGCGGCCTGCCGGATCCGGGCGGGCGGCTTCGCCGTTGGCCGCCGGCACAGCGCGCGGCCCCTCGGATCGCTCGTCGAGGCGGCCGAAAATCATCTTTCCGGCGGTGGTCTGGTGTACGGAGGTCACGGTGATGTCCACGGTCTTGTTGATCATTTTGCGCGCGCCATCCACGACGACCATTGTGCCGTCATCGAGATACGCGACGCCCTGGTTATATTCCTTGCCTTCGCGAAGGATGAAGACGCGCATCCCTTCGCCGGGGAGAACAACGGGTTTGAGCGAGTTGGCGAGCTGATTTACGTTGAGGACTTCGAGTCCGTGGACGGTGGCGACCTTGTTCAAATTAAAATCGTTGGTGAGGATTTTGCTGCCAAAGCGCTTGGCCAGCTCGATGAGCTTCAAATCCACTTCGGCAATTTGGGGAAAATCATCCTCGACCACTTGAATGTCCACATGGCTCATTTTTTGAAGACGCTGGAGGACTTCCAAACCTCGGCGTCCGCGCTGGCGTTTGAGCGGGTCAGAGGAATCGGCGACCATCTGCAGTTCGCGCAGGACGAAATTGGGAACGATGAGAGTGCCGTCAAGAAAATGTGCTTCGCAAACATCGGCGATCCGGCCGTCAATGATGACGCTGGTGTCCACCACCTTGACAAGGACCCGGACAGACTTTTCGTTGCCAAAAACGCCGCCAAAGGCCTGGAGATTGAGCATCTCGCCTTTGTTCGCGCCGATGACCAGGCCGATGTAGGTCATCACAAGCAGCAATGCCATGCCAACGAACGACCGGCTCGCTTCCGGCATGGAGGTGTGCGACAGGACGATGTTCATCAAATAGGCGCCGAGAATGCCGAGGATGGAGCCGACCGATGCGCCGATCAGGCGGCGCAGGCTTGCGCGCCGGAGGCGCCATTCGGCAAAAAATACAAGCAGGGAAAACGCGAGTCCCGCGAGGGCAGCCCCGATGGGAATCAGTCCGAATGGATGGAAGTGGTAGCCGATTCCGACGCAACATGCGAGGAAGGTCCCGCGGATGAGAAGCCATTCCCACCGGCTGGCGCTGGAGGAATCACTGTTCGAAAACCGTGTTTGCGGTTTTCGAGAAGCGCTGTCAATAGATGATGCTACTTCGGTCCGGACGTGCCGGGAAGAATTGCGTTCCATGGATTCCTCATATGAAAAGAATATGAATCTCCGAGCCTATGAAAATATAAAAGCTTCACCGGCGCTTATGAACTTGAGGACGTATGAACCCGAGTGAAGCGACCTGTTCGCTGGGCTTTTTATACACCGCACGGAAGTGAGGGTCAAGCAGGGAGCGGTGGTGTTCCTGATGAACACTTGAGGCCTGCCGGAGGTGTCGGAGGATCAACTACCGTCGGTCGTAAATGCGAGGCACGCGCCAGCCGAGGCCGACGAGGACCTGCGCGGTGACCATGCCTATCTGGCGGGCGACGTCAAAGGCGCGCTGCGTCGTGTTGCCGTCCGTGCCGTAGATCGTTGCAACGTCACCGAGCTGTGCTTGCGGAATCCCGGTGAGGTCCACGGCGGTCAAATCCATGGAAACGGAGCCGATTACCGGCGCGAATTGTCCGCGGACAATTACCCTTCCGCGGTTGCCCATCTCGCGAGGAATTCCGTCGGCATAACCGGCGGCGAGGACGCCGATGCGCGAGGGGCATGGCGCGTGGAACTTTGCGTTATAGCCGACACCCGCGCCCGCGGGGACATCGCGCACGGAAATGATTCGCGCGCGGAGGCTCATCGCAGGTTCGAGCGCGACTTTTTTGTTGGCGGCGACGGTGCGTTCGGGCGGATCGTAATTCTGGTGATAGCCGTAAAGAATTGCGCCGGGGCGGACTGCGTCTGCCCACGTTTCGGGACGCGAAATGATGGCGGCGCTGTTGGCCATGTGGACGATGCCGGGATTCAAGCCGAGTTCCTTCATGCGCGCTACCGCGGCGAGAAACACGCGAGTCTGGTCGGGCGTTTCCGAGGTGGTGAAAACTTCCGAGGAAGCAAAGTGAGTGAATGTGCCCGCGAGCCGGAGGTGGCGGCAATCCGCCAGCGCCCGCGCAAAGCATTCGACGGAGGCGGGCGAAGCGCCAAGGCGGTTCATGCCGCTGTCAATCTTCCAATGGAATTCGAGAGGGCCGCGGAGTTTGCGGGCGGCGCGCGAAGCGGCGCGTTCGAGGCGCTTGAGCTGGTTGCAATCGGTGACCGCGGGCGTGAGGCGATGCTCGATGATGCGCTTTTCTTCGCCGGGCCAGAATCCTGTGAGCAGAAGAATGGGCTGCTTGATGCCGGACTCGCGCAGCTCGATGCCTTCGGCGGAGCAGGTTACGCAAAAAGTGTCCGCGCCCGAGCGGGCGAGGGCCTTGGCGGTGGCGACAGCGCCATGGCCGTAAGCGTTGCCCTTCACAACAGCGAGGATCTTGACGCGCTGAGCGGATTTATCTTCCGCGGCGCGACCAGCGTCAAGGTGAGCGCGGATGGCGCGAAAATTGTGCTCCAGCGCGCCGAGGCGGACTTCCGCCCATACGGGACGGCCTTCGATTTTCGGCTCGCGAGTCACGACTTCATTTGCTCCCAAAGGTTCCGCGGGACATTCGGAGACGCATTCGAGCATAGTCCAAATCCTCCGCGCGCAGAACTGGTGGCGTGAATCGCGCGCGCCGTTTAGTCAACAGCCATGATTGAGGAGCACGCACGCTGCCATCAGAATTCAAGTGCGAGAGGAACCATGTGCCGCGCATCTCGTTGAAGACAAAGGGCCTTGCGGGAGTGGCAGCCGGAGGGATTCTCCAGTGCGCGGGCAGGGCGACACGCCATGTGGTTGCGATGAGACGCGGTAATTGTTCCTAGATACGAGGCGGACTACATGCCCTGGCTTTCGCGGGCGGCTTCTTCGAAGCGGGTGTACCGCTGAATGAAAACGTAGTTCAAAGTGTCGGTAGGGCCGTTGCGCTGTTTGGCGATGTGGAGCTTGGTTTCGCCGCGCTCTTCGGGGGTGGCGCCTTCCTTAAACATTTTCGGGCGGTGGATGAACATGACGACGTCGGCGTCCTGCTCGATGGCGCCGGAATCGCGGAGGTCGGAAAGAACCGGCCCACGATCCTCTTTTTCCGGCGCGCGCGTAAGCTGGCTCAAAACCAGGACAGGAACATTTAATTCCTTGGCCATGGCTTTCAGGCCGCGGGTGACGCTGGCAACTTCTTCGTTGCGCGTGTTGAAGCGGCCGCGGGCGGAGACGAGCTGCAAGTAGTCCACGATAACGAGCGAAAGGCCTTTTTCGCGCTTCAGACGGCGGCACTTCGCGCCCATTTCGACGACTGTGGCAGCGCCAGAATCGTCAATCCACAATGGAATTTCAGAGAGAAAACGAAGCGAGTCAACAATATTGGCGCGATCAACGTTTGTCATCTGGCCGGTTCTGAATTTGTGCGCGTCAATGCGGGCCTGGTCGGAAAGCAGGCGCATCAGTAGCGAGCCCTTGGACATTTCAAGGCTGAAGATCGCGACCGGAAGACTGCGACGGACGGCGATGTTCATGGAAATGTTTAGCGCGAAGGCCGTCTTGCCGACTGAGGGGCGGGCCGCGAGGACGACCAACTCGGCAGGCTGCAAGCCGGAGGTGAGGTTGTCCAGTTGATCGTAACCGGTGCCAACCCCGGTGATGCGTTTGCCGCCGTCGAAAAGCTGCGATATGCGATCATAATTCTCGCGGACCAGCTCACCCATTCCCATGAAACCAGCGCGGATGCGGGTTTCGGCAAGCGCGAAGATGCGCGATTCGGCGCTGTCGAGGATCGTGTCGGCGTCTTCATCGGCTTCGAATGCCTGCTGTTGAATGGCGTGCGAGGCGTGGATCACGCTGCGCAGAATGGCTTTTTCCTTAACGATGCGCGCGTAATGATCGACGTTGGAAATGCGCGGCACTCCGTCAACGAGAGAAGCGAGATAGGCCGCGCCGCCTACGCTTTCCAGATCGCCGGCGCGCTGCAATTGGTCGGTGAGTGTGACGAGATCAATGGCCTGGCGTTGCTCGCCAAGCTGGGTCATTTGCTGAAAGATGCGCCGGTGATTGTCCTGGAAGAAATCCTCGGGCTTGAGCTTGTCGAGGGCTGAGTCAAGCATGTGGTTATCAAGCAGGATGGCGCCGAGAACAGAGCGCTCCGCTTCCGCGTTTTGCGGGAGGGGACGTTCGAGTGCGGGTGCGGTAGCTTGGGCCATTGTGACGGTTCTCTCGAGCTTACCAGTTTCGCCTTATTTTCGCTCAGGACCTTTCTTAAAGCAAGGCACAGGCGATTCTCCGCGCAGGCGGATTTAATCCTACAAGGTGATCCAGACCGCACGGTATCAGGAAACGGCTGTGGATTTTCTTTGGAAAACACAGATTGTGAGGCTGTGCAATTTCGTTGAATATCCTGTGGAAGCTCACGGAAAAACCGCGCAACAGGATGCGGGTCTACGCTTGCGGCTCGCGGGTGACGATGACCTTGAATTGCGCCGTGACGTCCTGATGAAGCTTCACGTTGACCATTGATTCGCCGATGAGTTTGATGGGCTCGTCGAGCTGGATGCGGCGCTTGTCAACGACATGACCCTGCGCGGCGAGAGCGTCGGCCAGGTCGGCGGAAGTGACGGATCCGAAGAGCTGGTCATTCTCACCAGACTTGCGAACGAGCGTGACGGTGACGCCTGCCAAAGTATTCGCAAGGACCTGGGCCTGCTCGCGCTCGGTGGCGGTGCGCTTGTCAAGCGTGGCGCGAATTTTTTCCAGCCGCTTCAAATTTCCGGCGGAGGCGGGCAGGGCGAGCTTCTGGGGGAGCAAATAGTTGCGCGCATAGCCTGCCTTTACTTCCACGACCTGGCCGCGGGTGCCAAGTTTCTCTACGTCTTCCTGCAAGATGATCTGCATGGTTTTTCTCGCAATCGAAAAATGATTTAGGGCGCCGCTCGTGTGGCGCAAATCTCTTTTACAGTCCGATCTTCATAGTTCTGTGGCGAACGGAAGCAGGGCGATGTTGCGCGCCCGCTTGATCGCTTCGCACACCCAGCGCTGGTGGCGCGAGCATGTGCCGGTCATGCGGCGCGGCAGGATTTTGCCGCGGTCCTGAATGAATTGGTTGAGCGCCTCGGCCTTCTTATAGTCAATGAAATCAATCTTGCCGGTGCAAAAATGGCAGACCTTACGCTTGCGGAAGAACTGGCGTTTGCCTCTGCGGGGTGCGCCGCCTGGTCCGCCGCCTTCGCGCGGGCCTCTGTGTTCGCCGCGCGGGGGACCGGAATGCGGGCGTCCTCCGCCGGGCCGGTCTGAACCGGGGCGTCCGCGCGAAGGCGGCGCAGGCGCTGGTGTTGCAGCCGGAGTTGCCGCTGGCGCTGCCTCTGGTGGCGGCGCCGGTGCCGGGGCTTGTGGATTGTCCTGATCAGCCATGGTCAATTTCCTTTCCGAATGAAAACTATTTAGCTTGTCGCGGCGGACTGATCCGCCGCAGGCGCAGTCGATGGAGCAGCCGCAGCTGCAGGCGTGCGGCGCGGTTTGCGCGCCGCCTTCTTTTCGCGGAGAGCGACGAGCTTCCTTTGTAACTTCATCTCTTCGTCGAGACGGATGGTCTGATATTTGATCACCGGCTCAGCGACTTTCAGGCGCCGCTCGAGTTCCTTGATCATTTCGCTCTGCGTGCCGGTGATTTGCAAATAGACAAAGATGCCTTCGCGGTTTCTTGCGACGCGATAGGCGAGGCGGCGCGTGCCCCAGTTCTCCGTCTTTTCAACTTTGCCGCTGTGCTCCGCGACAACCTGCTCAAGCGTGTGCGTGAGCTTGGCGACTTCTTCCTCTGGCGTTCCCGGGCGGCAGATAAAAATTAGATCGTAAAGTCTCGCTTCCATGTTCCCTCAATTCGTGGACGACTATTTTCGTCCGGCGCAGCAAATCTTAAGAATTCTCTTCCGGCCCTTCTTCGTCATCACCGTGCGACGGAACGCGCTTGTTGAAGCGGTTCATCGCGCGATGGATTCCTTCAGTCAAAGCCAGCTCAACTGCCTCCGCCGCCTGGTCCACCATTTCCGCGGCCTGCTCGAGTTCGCTGCGCCTCATCGGGTGAAGCACGTAAGCAGCGAGATCGCCGATCGGATGATCCGGCTGCACCCCGATGCGCACGCGGCAGAAATCAACTGCGCCGATCGATCCGATCACGGACTTCATGCCATTGTGTGTGCCGGCCGTGCCGCGCTCCCGGACTCGAATCATCCCCCACGGCAGCGCGACATCGTCGTAAACCACAATCAATTCCGCAGGGCCAATCTCAAGCCGCCCGAGCAACTCGCGTACTGCCAGCCCGCTCAGATTCATCATCGTTTGCGGTTTGGCGAGGACGATGTCTTGCCCCGCCAGCTTGCCGCGCCCGATGAACGATTTCGCCTCCGGCCGCTCGACGCGGATGCCAGCCTTTTCTGCCAGCCGGTCCACAGTGAGAAAACCCAAATTGTGCGGCGTCCAGGCGTACTCGATGCCCGGGTTGCCGAGTCCGACGATGAGCCACATCCGCCCGGCCGCCTGGTCTGCGGGCGCATTGCCCGCGGCGCGTTACTTCTTTTCCTTCTTCTCGCTCTTTGCTTCCGCCTTGGGTTCTTCCGCGCCTTCTTCGCCCTCTTCGGCTTCCTTCTTGCCCTTCTTGATAACTTCGGGCTCGGCGGGCGCCGCTGCTTCCGCCGCCACGGCTTCGACGGGCTTCTCTTCTTCCTCGCGGGGCTGGACGACGTGCGCGATGACGCGATTCGTATCCGTGACCAGCTTCATCTTGTCCGGGTCCATCGGGATTTCGCTGGCGCGCAACTGCTTGCCGATCATGAGTTCGGAGATGTCCACCCGGAATTCTTCCGGAATTTCGGCGGGCAAGCACTCGATTTCCACTTCACGAGTGACCATTTCAAAGATGCCGCCCTGCAGCTTGACGCCCTGTGGCTCGCCAAAGGTGTGCACGGGAACTTTCACTCGCATGCGAACGTCCATGGCGATGCGGAGCAAGTCCACATGTATGAGAGTGCCCTTTACCGGGTCCACTTGAAGGTCTTTCACGATGGCTTTCTGATCGCCACTGGGGAGCTTGAGAGTGAAAATGGTGTTGTGGCCCGACTGCGAGCGCAGGATCGTGCTCACTTGCTTCGTATTTACAGAAAGAGCTTCTGCTTTGCCTTTGCCGCCGTACAGAATGGCGGGAACCTCGCCGGAGACGCGGAGGCGCCGTGCGGCGTTTTTGCCGCGATTTTCGCGGGGGCTGGCTTCAACATTGATCTCCTGCATACACCCTTCCTTTATTTAAACAGCTCGCTGATGGATGTTTCTTCGTGAATGTTTCGGATGCCGCGCGCAAAAAGCTCCGCGACGCTTAGCACCGTTACATTCTTCAATTTCTTCGCGGCATCGGAAAGTGGCACCGAATTCGTCACGACAACTTCCTTCAATTGCGATTTCGAGATGCGCTCGACAGCCGGGCCGGACATCACGGCATGGGTCGCCGCGGCATAAACGCCGGTGGCGCCTTCGGCCAGCAGGGCTTCGGCTGTCTTTACGAGCGTCCCGGCGGTGTCAATGATGTCGTCCACGATAAGCGCGGTGCGTCCACGGACATCGCCGATGAGGTTCATCACCTCGGCGACGTCCACATCCACGCGGCGCTTATCCACGATGGCCAGCGGCGCGTCAAGTTTCTTGGCAAACGCCCTGGCGCGCTCCACGCCACCGGCATCCGGTGACACGACGGTCAAATTCGGCAGCGATTTTTTCTTGAAGTAGTCCACGATGACCGGCGAGGCGTAGAGATGGTCGACAGGCGAATTGAAGTAGCCCTGGATTTGCGGCGCGTGCAGGTCCAGCGTGAGGGCGCGGCTTGCGCCGGCGGTTTCCAGCAGGTCGGCAACGAGCTTCGCGGAAATCGGCACGCGGGGCTTGTCTTTCCGGTCCTGGCGCGCATAGCAGTAATAGGGAATCACAGCGGTGATGCGCCAGGCGGATGCGCGCTTGAATGCGTCAATCATCAAAAGCAGTTCCATCAAGTGGTAGTCCACCGGTTGCGTGCAGGGCTGGATTACAAAGACATCCGCGCCGCGGACGTTTTCAAGAATCTGAAAATAGATCTCGCCGTCGCTGAACTTGCCGAGTACGGTCTTGCCACGCGTGACGCCCAGATGGCCACAGATCTCGTCAGCGAGCGCGGGGCTGGCGGTGCCCGAAAAAATCTTGAATTTGTCGTCAATCATGAGAGTGAATCACACACCGCCGCGGCCCAATTGGGCGCGGCGAAAATCCCCCCGCGAAACAGTTTCGCAGATGAAAACCGAATCCTTCGGAAACGCTTGGGCGGCTCGGCGCGCCATCGCTGGGCTTCGGAACAGTGCGAACACCGCCGAACCGCTACCCGCCAGCGTGGCTTCTTCAGCTCCCTGCCGGAGCAACTCCCGCTTGATGTTACGCAGGCGGGGATAGCGCGGGAAAACAGCCGCTTCAAAGTCATTTGCCAGGGCGGCTCCCTGCGCGCTCCAACATAGAGCACAGAAGCTACATAGTTTATGGGTGCTCCGGCGCTTTGTCAATCGCGGCCGGGCGATTGAGAGCGGCTTGGCGGCGAGCCATTTGTAGGCATCGGCGGTGCGAACCGCAATGGCGCGCGGTGAAACGACGAGAACGGGGCTGCGCGGGGCGTCCGGCAGGGGATAGATTTCATCACCGCGGCCGATGCCGAGCGCGGTTCCACCGAAAAGGAAGAAGGGGACATCCGCACCGAGCGGGGAGCTGATTTCGATCAACCGGGCCGCGGGGATTTCCTTGCGCGCGAGGCGCATCATGCCGATGAGCGCGGTCGCGGCGTCGCTTGAGCCGCCGCCCAGGCCGCGGGCAGCGGGAATGCGTTTCACGAGATGAGCACGAACGCCGCGTCGCCAGCCTAGCTCCCGCCGCGCGGCTTCGATGGCGCGATAGACGAGATTATTTTTTGCGGATTCGGTGGCGAGGGACTCGTTGCCTTCGATGGAAAATTCTATACGTGATCCGCGAATCGTTGATAATTCGAGCGTGTCATGCAGGGAAATGGTTTGAAACACTGTGCGCAGCTCATGATAGCCGTCGGGGCGGCGCCCGAGGATTTCCAGGCGAAGGTTTACTTTGGCGAATGCGCGCAATCGGAGACCGGGCATGGCGCAGGACATCTTATCAGTTCTGGCCGTCAGTTCTGGCGCGGCCGGGGAGAACCATCCGTTTTTTGTTGCGCGATGAGGCGCTTGACATTGGCGAGTTTCGATTCGACCGCGGCGATCCGATCCGGCTCGATTTCCGCGGGCAACTCCTTTTGCCATTCGGCGAGCGAGCGCTCCCATTGCGCCTGGGCAAGGTCGAGCTTTCCGCGCTTGAAATAGACGTCGCCGAGATGCTCGAGGATTGTGGGGTCGCTGTGATCTCGCGCTGCAGCCTGGCGGAGCGAGTCCTCCGCTTCAGCAAGGCGTTCCTGCTTGTAGTAAGCCCAACCGAGACTATCGAGATAGGCGCCGCTTGCGGGATCTTCGGCAATTGCGCGCTTGATCAGCTCCGTCGCTTCGGGGAGCCGCACGCCCTGATCGGCCAGCATATAGCCGTAGTAGTTGAGCGTGGGGGCGCTGCGCGGGTTGACGGACAATACTTTTTTGAATTGCTCTTCGGCGAGGGCGTACTTTTTCTGCCGTGCGTACACCGCGCCGAACATGAACCAAATCATCTCTCGTTCATTGTCGCGCACGGCCATCCCCGCGGCTTGCGCGAGAATTGCTTCCGCATCGGCATAGCGACGGCTCTGCTGTTCAATCTGCGCGATGTCCAGGTAGACCTCGATGTCCCGCGAAGAGCGGGCGAGCAACTCGCGCAATTGCGAGACGGCGACATCGGTATCGCCTTTTTCTCCATAGAGCAGTGCGCGCGCGACGTGAATTTCGCGGTCTTGTGGGAACTGCGCGGCGGCTCTGTCTGCGGCCTCCAGAGCGTGCGGAAGGTCGCGGGCAAGGCGGAAGGTTTCAATTACCTGCAAAGCGGCGCGCTGAGATTCTTCCGATCCAAGTTGCGCTAATTCGGCGAATGTATTCAGCGCGGCGGTGTAGTTTCCCGAATCGCGGTAAGTGCGGCCAAGCTGTTCGTAGAGCACGGCGAGCGACCGGCGGGTTGACGGGGCGGCGGTGGACTGCGACTTCAAGCTCGTCACCGCCGACGAAAGCACGCGGATGGCGTCTTCCGTGCGGCCTTGCGCCGCGTAGATCTGCGCTTCGTTGAAGACGACTTCAAGGCTGCCCGGAGAGCGCCGCTTCGCTTCCAGAATATTTTTTTCCGCATCATCGAGCTTGTTAAGCTGCCGATTCATTTCCGCCATGCGAATGTAATTCGCTGGCTCATCAGGCTCCATGACTGAGAGATGCTGATATTGAGCGAGCGCATCGGCAAACTTTGCCTGCGAGGAGAGCGCCTCGGCGAGGCCACGGTAGTGATCCGGCTCATCGGCCTCCAGCTCGATTGCTTTTCGATAGGCCTGCTCCGCGCTCGAGAAATCGTGCAATTGCGAATATGCAGCTCCAAGCGTATCCGCGAGATGGCCGGATGGTGAGCGCTTCACGATGCCTTCCAGCAGGCTGATGGCTTCCTGCGCGCGGTTTTGTTCCAGGAGGAGTTCGGCTTCCTGCCCCGCAACCGCTTCATCATTCGGATTCCGCGACAGCAGACCGTGCAGAACATTTTCCGCTTTGGATGATTCACCGCGCAGGCGATAGAGATGCGCCAGCCACAGCGCGGATTCCTCGTCTTTCGGGTCGAGGCGCATTATTTGTTCGAGTTGCTCGACGGCGCGCGTCGCAAGATCCTGCTGGCCGGAGGAGCCGGTCGAGTCGCCCATCGAGCGGAGATAGATGCGCACAAGCAGTTTGCGCGCGGAGACACTTGCTGGATCCTTCTGAATCAGGCTCTGCGCCTCGAGCACGGCGTCGCGTACGCGGCGGGCTTCGTAATACATCTCGGCGAGATGCTCGGCGATGAGGGATGAGCCGGGATCGAGCGCGTAGGCCTTCTTGTAGAAATCAATCGCGGCGTCGGCATAAGAGCTTTGATTGGACGTCAGGTAATAGACCTCGTTGAGATGTCCCATTGTGAAGTCGTAAAACGCTTCGGCGCGCTTTGCGGGATCGGGCTGTGAATAATTCTGCGCGGCGGAGTTGCCCTGCGGCGCGGCTGGCACTTGCTGGGCGGCCGCGCAGGCGGGCCAAAGGAGAGCGGCGGCCAGGAGCGGCAGGCCGGCGAGAGTAATCGATCTCAGTGAGTTGCGCATCGCGAATCGCAAACGATCATTATCCTATGCGATTGGGAGAGGGTCAAAAGAAACGGATCAAGTGGTGTCCTTTTCAGCGAAATGGTCCCCCGCGTCGTTTGAAGTGTGCCAAATCCAAAATGTTTCTTATTCTTGGGGAGTTGGGCGCGCGAATGAACGCCCGATGCTAGTGCCTGAAGTGGCGCACGCCAGTGAAAACCATTGCGAGGCCGAGGCGGTTGGCGGCGGCGATTACGTCGGGATCGCGGACGGAGCCACCGGGCTGGATGACGGCTGTCGCGCCGACTTTGGCGGCTTCCTCGACGCCGTCGGGGAAGGGGAAGAAGGCGTCGGAGGCGACGACGGTTCCATTGAGCGAGGATTGCGCCTTCATCACAGCGATCTTTACCGAGTCCACGCGACTCATCTGCCCGGCGCCGACGCCAAGCGTGCGGCCGTCGCGGACGAAAACGATGGCGTTGGATTTAACGTGCTTGCAGACCTTCCAGCCGAACAGGAGGTCTTCGATTTCCTTTGCGGATGGCGCCCGCTCGGTGACCGTCTTCAAATCGCTTGCCGCGAGGGTGCGGTGGTCGGGGGTTTGAACGAGCACGCCGCCTGAGATGCGCTTGAGCCCGAGGTTGTCGCGCGTGACGCCGCCATCCTTGCCGTTGCTTGCGGGGATCTCCATTAGCCGCAGGTTCTTCTTCGAAGCGAGTTTCTGCGCCGCCGCGGAATCAAAGCCGGGCGCGACAATGCACTCGACGAAAAGTTTCGCGACTTCCTCGGCGGTGCGCGCGTCCACGGCGCGGTTGAATGCGATGACGCCGCCGAAGGCTGAAACCGGGTCGCAGGCCAGCGCCGCAAGATACGACTGTTCGAGCGAATCCTGCTCCGCCGTACCGCAGGGATTGTTGTGCTTCACGATCACGGTGGCGGGTTTGCAGAATTCGGAGACAAGATTCCAGGCAGCGTCGAGGTCCACGAGATTGTTGTAAGAAAGTTCCTTGCCCTGAAGCTGGCGCGCGGCGGCGAGGCCCGAAGCGCCGTGACCCGCGGGAAAGTAAAGCGCGGCGTGTTGGTGAGGATTCTCTCCGTAGCGCATCGTTTGCCGTTCGGCGAGGGCAATATGCAGCCGCTTGGGCAGCTCCGCGCGATCGTTCAGGCTCAGCGCGCTGCCCTCCGCTGCAAGGCGCTCCAGTTCCATCGTGATGAGACCGTCATAGCGCGATGTGACGGCGAAGACCTTGCGCGCAAGTTCCAGGCGCGTGGCGAGCGAGACCTCGCCCGATTCCGAAAGCTCTTGAACGACACTCGCATAGTCGGCGGGGTCGGTGACGACAACGACATCGCGAAAATTCTTCGCGGCGGAGCGCAACATCGTGGGCCCGCCGATGTCGATGTTCTCGATGAGTTCGTCGGCGTGCAGACCGGGCTTCGCGGCGGTGGCCTCAAAGGGATAAAGATTCACAACCACAAGATCAATGGGCGCGATGCCGTGCTCGGCGGCCTGGCGGCGGTCTTCCGCTTCGCCGCGGCGAAAAAGGATTCCGCCGTGAACTTTCGGATGGAGCGTCTTCACACGCCCGCCAAGCATTTCGGGCCATCCCGTGAGATCGGAGACGTCGCGCACCTTGATGCCTGCATCACGGAGGAGTTTCGCCGTGCCTCCGGTGGAAATGATTTCAACGCCCAGCGCTGCAAGCTTCCGCGCGAATTCTTCCACACCGGTCTTGTCATACACGCTGATGAGCGCCCGTTCGATGGCCAAGCGGTCCTCCCAGGCTGTGCAACGGATGTTGCGGAAAAGCAGACCAGTCTACCCGCCTGCAGGGCGATTGCAAGCGGAGTGCTGTGTGTGGAGATTCAGGCTTTGGACTTGGCGGGATTCTTGACGCGGGCTTTCAGGTGCACGTGGCCATTTTCGATGGATACGACGAATTCCACTTTCCCGTCTTCGGACTTGTTGCGGAGTTCGCGAGCCTTTCGACGTAGAAACTCTTGAAATGCATCGGCTGTCAACTCGCGGGTGCTTTCTCCGGCTGTCTCCTTGGCGTCGCGGAAGGCTTCGTAAAGTTTCTTGGTTTTGGAGTGTTCACGGGCGGGGTCCAAAGAAGGAGTAAAAGCGGCCACCGCGGTTTCGCGTGGTGCGACAGCCTTCCGCGCGGCGCGTCCCGCGGCGATCTCCTTTGCGGCGGCTCCGAAGTGCCGGACCTCCGTGCCTTCCTCCCTCTGTTTCAATCTTTTGCGGAAGATGAGACGGTATTTGACGTAGGCTTGCGTAATGCCGTTGAAGCGGAATCTCTGGGCAAAACTCATCTGCGCGCCGCGTTCGCCGTAGCGCTTGACGGTTTGTTCGATGCGCCATTCGATATCCGACGGCGGGCGCGAGCGGCCTCCGCCGAAATGCTGCTCATACTCGATTTTAAATTGCCTGACGTCCTTCTCCATCAGTGTCAGGTCTTCTTCGATGGTCGCCATGGTTGGGGGATAATGTCCGCAACGAGCCTAACGGCGGAATTGAGCGTGCGTCAATCAAACTGGGGTACTAGCGTGACGCACCGGGCAACTTGTGCTGAAATAGCCCCACAATGACCACAATGAAGCGGTCCGCTGCCTCCGCGCGCGCGGGTGAATTGATGCGCCAAATTCCCTCGGTGGACGAGTTGATGTCCTCGCCCACACTCGTTGAATTGTCTGCACGCGTAAACAGGAATCTGGTCGTGGATTCCGCGCGAGGAGTTCTGGCCGCGCTGCGCGCAAGGCTTGGCGCCCGCGAGCCGGCCAAAGTTACGGGTAGCGCAGCGGCTGAGATTTCTGTCGAGAAATTGGGGCAGGAGATCGCCGCGGAGGTCGAGGCTTTGCTTACGCCGTCGTTGCGCGCGGTGATCAATGCAACGGGAGTTGTGCTGCACACGAACTTGGGGCGCGCGCCGCTTTCCGCTGCGGCTGTCGAGCGGATCGGCGCCACGGCGACACAATACACAAACCTTGAATACGACCTTGCGCAAGGAGAGCGCGGCACGCGCGACGTTCACACGGCGCGGCTGATGGCGCGCCTCGCGGGGGCAGAGGCGGCGATCGTCGTGAACAACAATGCCGCGGCGGTGTTTCTTGTGCTGGCGGCGCTGGCGAAGGGCGGGGAGGTTATCGTCTCGCGTGGCGAATTGATTGAAATCGGCGACGGTTTCCGCATCCCGGACATCATGGCGGAAAGCGGCGCCGTGCTGCGCGAGGTCGGCACGACGAACCGCACGCGCCTTGCCGATTACGAACGCGCAATCAACGAGCGCACGCGGCTGCTACTTCGCGTACACCGCTCGAATTTTCGCGTCGAAGGATTTACGTCGCAGCCCGCGCTTGGCGAGTTGGTCGAGCTGGGCCGGCGTTCCTCAGTGCCACTGTATGAGGATCTCGGTTCTGGCTGCCTCGTGGATCTTTGGGCAAGCGGGATCGGCGAGCCAGTGGTCCGTGAGAGCATCGCGGCGGGCGTTTCCGTGGTTTCCTTCAGCGGAGACAAGCTCCTCGGCGGGCCGCAGGCTGGAATAATTGCCGGAAGCCGCGAACTGGTCACGCGCATTCGCCGGCATCCGATGTTCCGCGCTCTGCGTGTGGACAAACTCACCATCGCCGCGCTTGAAGCGACGCTTCTGGCGTATCTGCGCGGGCCGGGTGCTTCCGGACACGACGCGATTCCCGCACTGCGTATGATCCGCGCCGACGCAAAAGAAATCGGCAAGCGCGCGGAACAATTCCTGGCGCGGCTGCGCGGCGTATTATCCGGCACGTCAGCAAAGGATGCCGCCAAGTTCGAGTTGCTCGACGCGGATTCAGTTGTCGGCGGAGGTTCGACGCCCGGCCAGCGTTTGCCCTCACGCATCATTGCCATCAAGAGTCCGCGTTGGTCAGCAGCTCAGCTTGAAGAACGGTTGCGAATTCCCACGCGCGGCGTCCCCGTCGTTGCGCGCATCGAGGAAGATCGTCTCGTGCTCGACCTGCGGACCGTTTTTCCCGAACAGGAAGCCGCGCTCGCCGATGCGCTCGCCGCCGCGCTGGCTTCAGACTGACCGTTTCCTTGACTTCGGCTGCAATAGCTCCATAGACTGAACTGTTCCGTCCCCGCAAAGTTCCACATGGTTTCATAGGGAGAATTCGTGGGAAAAGTCATCACGGTAGGTGTCACCGGAGCATCGGGAGCGGTGCTGGCGCGCACAGCGCTGCGTCTGCTTGTAGCGGACGAGCGCGTCGAGCGCGTGCACCTCGTTGTCACCGAAGCGGGCCAGCGGTTGATTGCGCAGGAGCTTGGCGTGCGCCCGGCGGACGCGAAGCAGCTCCCCGCACTCGTCTCCGGCACACCTGCGAAAAAAATCGAGTTGCTGCCAGACCGCGACATCGGCGCCTCCATCGCCTCCGGCAGCCATCTCGTGGACGGCATGGTGGTGATCCCGTGCTCGGCCGCGACACTTGCTTCGATTGCCAACGGGACGAGCGAAGACCTGCTCGCGCGCGCCGCCGACGTTTGCCTGAAGGAACGCCGCCCGCTCGTGCTCTGTCTGCGTGAGACGCCGCTCAACCGCGTACATCTTCAGAACATGCTGCGCGCGCAAGAGGCGGGCGCCATCATCATGCCGGTCATCCCGGCGTTCTATTTCTCGCCGCAGACGATAGACGAACTCGTCGAGCAATTTGTTTGCCGCGCGCTCGCCGCGCTTGGTCTGCCGCAGGAGCAGCAGTATCGCTGGGAAGGCCAAGCCAAGGGCCGCGCGCACGAAGTATGATCCACGTCCCATGAACCGCAAGCCATGAACCGCATCCGCACCGTGCTCGAAATGATCAAGTTCGAGCACTCCATTTTTTCACTGCCGTTTGCACTCACGGCGGCATTGCTTGCCGCGCGCACCGTGCATGCAAACACGGGCGCGCCTCCGTGGCCCACCTGGCAGCAGATCGGCTGGATTATTGTGGCAATGGTTGGCGCGCGCTCATTTGCAATGACCATGAACCGCATCGTAGATCTGCGCTATGACCGCGATAATCCGCGCACGCAAGGCCGCGCACTCGCGACCGGCGCGCTTTCGTTGCCCTTCGCGTGGGCGTTCACAATTCTCACCGCGGCATTACTAGTAGTTGCGGCGTGGAGGCTGAACCACCTCGCGTTTGAACTCTCCCCCGTCGCGCTGGCTGTGCTCTACTTTTATTCCTACACGAAACGTTTCACTTCGTGGTCGCACCTTGTGCTCGGGTTTTGCCTCGGGATGTCGCCTGCGGCGGCGTGGATCGCCATCGCCGGCTCGCTCGACCTGCGCATGTTGATCCTTTGCGCCGCAGTCACGCTCTGGGTCGGCGGCTTTGACGTCCTCTACGCTTGCCAGGACGTCGACTTCGATAAGCGAGCGGGCCTGTTCAGCATTCCGAAACGCTTCGGCGTTGCCCGTGCGCTGCTGATTTCACGCACGATGCACGTCGCGATGATTGCGCTACTCGCGTGGCTCGCCGCGAGCTTTCATCTTCCCTGGCCTGCGTGGGCGGGAATCGCCGTCGTCGCCGCGATGCTCGTGTGGGAGCACTCGCTCATCTCCGCGAATGACCTCAGCCGCCTGAATGCTGCGTTTTTCACAGTAAACGGCTATATTAGTGTGTTGTTCTTTCTTTTCTGGGGCGCAGCACTGTGGGTGTCTCGCTCGTGAGTGAACTTCAAATCAACGATTCCCGGCTGAAGCCAATCGCGGACAAAGTGTTCGGCGGCGCGCGCCTATCCTTCGCAGACGGCATGGCCCTTTACCGTTCACCCGATTTGCTCGCCGTCGGATGGCTTGCGAACTACGTCCGCGAAGCACGCCACGGCGACGTCTGCTACTACAACATCAATCGGCACATCAATCCGACAAACATTTGCGTCGCGCACTGCCGCCTGTGTGCTTTCGGGCGCGACCCCGACGCCGCGGGCGCCTACAATTACGCGCTTGAAGAGATCTGGCAGCGCGCCGAGCAGGGCGTCCGCGCCGGCGCGACGGAATTCCATATGGTTGGCGGTCTGCATCCGGATCTGCCGTTTGAATATTTCCTCGACCTGATGCGCGGCCTCAAGCAGCGCTGCCCCCAGGTCCATCTGAAAGCTTTCACGATGGTTGAGGTCGGTTACTTCTCGCGCATCGCGAAGCTCAGCGTCCGCGAGGTGCTGGTCGCGCTGAAGACTGCCGGAGTGGACTCGCTCCCCGGCGGCGGCGCGGAGATTTTCAACCCGCGCGTGCGCAAGGTGATCTGCGACCACAAGACAAGCGGCCAGCAGTGGCTCGATATTGCGCGCACAGCGCACCAGATCGGCCTGCGCTCGAACGCCACGATGCTCTACGGCCACATCGAGAGCGAAGAAGAACGCGTCGAGCATCTGTTGCTCCTCCGCGAATTGCAGGACGAGACGCACGGATTCGTCGCGTTCATCCCGCTCGCGTTTCATCCAGCGAATACGGCGCTCGCGCACTTGCCCGGCCCGACCGGCTTTGACGACCTCCGCGCTATCGCCGTCTCGCGATTGCTGCTCGATAATTTCGATCACATCAAAGCGTACTGGGTCATGCTCACACCGCGCATCGCGCAAATCGCGCTACGTTTTGGCGCGGATGATCTGGACGGGACCGTGGTCGAAGAAAAAATTTATCATGACGCCGGAGCCAAGACCGCCGAGTTCACTCCGCGCAGCGAACTCGAACGCCTCATCCGCGCCGCGGGACGCACGCCGGTCGAGCGCGACACTCTCTATCGCCCCGTTGTCCGCACCACGCCCGTGTCGGATTTGCCTCCAGCGCCCGTCGGCTCGGACTTCGTGCCCTCGACCACGCTCACCCTCAACGTTTAAGCAAAATGAATTTGTAGCTCTCAACTCACTCGACACATCTAAATCCTTCGGGAGGAAAGCTCAAATGGTTCGCAAAGCATCGGCAGTCTGGAAAGGCACAATCAAGGAAGGCAAGGGCGCCATCTCTACCGAGAGCGGCGTTCTCTCAAGCACGCAATACTCTTTCTCCACTCGATTTGAAAATGGCAAGGGAACAAATCCCGAGGAGCTCATCGCCGCCGCACACGCCGGATGCTTCACCATGGCACTTTCGGGGCAACTTACCAGCGCAGGTTTCACGCCGGAAAGCCTGGAGACGACCGCCGCAGTTACGATGGACAAGCTTGACGCGGGCTGGACCATCACCAAAGTTCATCTTGATGTGACCGCGCGAGTGCCGGGCGCGGACCAGGCCGCATTTGACACCGCCGCGGCAAACGCCAAAGCCGGCTGCCCGATTTCGCGCTTGCTCAAAGCGGAAATCACCATGACGGCGAAGCTCATTTCCGAGCGCTCAACCACCGCGTAACGTTTTCATTTACTAGTCTTGCGGCTCATTCGTTTCAATTGAGGTTGTAGGGGTGCCGCTTCCCGCTCCCCAACCACAGCTCCGGGAGAATCCATGAAAGCCATCGTCGTCCACGAATTCGGCGCGCCGGAAGTGATGAAGCTTGAGGAGGTCGCAAAGCCTGCGCCCGGCCAAGGGCAACTCCTTGTCCGCATCCGCGCGGCGGGCGTGAATCCCGCGGACACCTACATGCGCTCTGGCAATTACGCGCGCAAGCCCGCGCTGCCTTACACGCCCGGCGTGGACGGCGCGGGAGTCGTCGAAGCCGTGGGTGCCGGCGTAACTGACTTCAAATCAGGGGACCGCGTCTATCTCGCCGGCAGCCTCACGGGTACTTACGCCGAATACGCGACGGTTGGTGCGGCGGATGCGTACCGTCTTCCCGAAAAAATCTCCTTCGCGCAGGGCGCAGCCATTCACATTCCGTATGCGACGGCGTATCGCGGTCTGTTCCAGATGGCTCACGCCCGCCCGAATGAATGGGTGCTGGTGCACGGCGCGAGCGGAGGCGTCGGCATCGCCGCTGTTCAGTTCGCGCGGGCGGCGGGCATGCGCGTCATCGGCACGGCGGGCACGGATCGCGGCCGCGAACTCGTAGCGCGCGAGGGCGCCCACCACGTGATTGACCACCGCGCGCCCGATTCCGCCGCGCGCGTCCTTGAGCTAACCGGCGGCCGCGGCGCGGACGTCATCCTCGAAATGCTCGCCAACGTAAACCTTGGCAATGATCTCAAGATGCTTGCGCCGCGCGGCCGCGTTGTCGTCATCGGCAGCCGTGGTGAGGTACAAGTCAATCCGCGCGACCTGATGGCGCGCGAAGGCGCGATCCTTGCCGTCATGCTGTGGGGTGTTCCCTCGGAAGAAATGACCGCCATTCACTCCGCCATCGGCGCGGGACTTGAAAACGGATCGCTCCGCCCCATTGTCGGCAAAGAACTTCCGCTCGCCGAAGCTCCCCGCGCGCACAAAGAAGTCCTTGAGCCCGGCGCTTACGGGAAGATCATCCTCGTACCTTGAGCAGCGCGTAATTTTGATTCCGTCCGAAGACGAAGACCCGTCAAACGTGCCGAGTCGTTGACTTGCCCTCGCAACACCATATAATTGTCGCTCCGGCAAAGACCCCAGCCCCTGCCAGTGAACGTCCCACCCACTGGCCGCCGACGCAGGTAAGGCCGGTGGAAGACAGGATCTAGCTCAGGTAGCGAACTCGTGTGGAACCTTACTAGCTTCGCAGCAATTCTATTGACCCTCCTGAACCCCTTTTCGGGTTACTGGCATCGCCAGACTGATCCACACAGCAATCCGTTTCGCGGCCTTTACCAACTCAACGGGTTCGACATTGCCGTGATGATTCCGTACTTCGTCGTGCTTCTGATACTGGCGATGTACGGGATGCACCGCTACTGGCTCGTCTACTGCTATTACAAATATCGCAAAAACGTTCCCGGCCCGGCGCCGGAAGTCACGGAATGGCCTCGCGTCACCGTGCAGCTTCCAATCTTCAACGAGCGCTACGTCATCGAGCGGCTCGTCGAAGCGGTTTCGCGCTTTGACTATCCAAGCGAGCTGCTCGACGTGCAGGTGCTCGACGATTCGACCGACGAAACGCAGGAGGTCGCGCGCGCGTGTGTCGAGCGCTTCCAGGCGCTCGGCATGCCCATTCATTACGTTCACCGCACGAACCGCGAAGGATACAAGGCTGGCGCGCTCGCTGAAGGCTTGAAAACTGCGAAAGGCGAGTTTGTCGCCATTTTTGACGCGGACTTTATTCCCTCGCCCGATTTCTTGCGCCGCACGGTGCCGTACTTCGCTGACGCGAAAGTGGCCATGGTACAGACGCGCTGGACTTATTTGAACGCGGACTATTCGCTGCTCACCGAGGTCGAGCACATTCTGCTTGACGGCCACTTTATCGTCGAACACGGCGCGCGGTCCCGCCGCGGCGACTTCTTTAATTTCAACGGCACGGCGGGAATTTGGCGCCGCGCTGTAATTGACGACGCCGGCGGCTGGCAGCACGATACGCTCACCGAGGATACGGACCTCTCGTATCGCGCGCAGCTCCGCGGCTGGCAATTCCTTTATTTGCCGGAAATTGAATGCGCCTCCGAATTGCCCGTCGAGATGAATTCCTTTAAGACGCAGCAGGCGCGCTGGGCCAAGGGCTTAATGCAGACGGCAAAGAAAATTCTGCCGCTCATATGGCGCTCGAAAGTGCCCTGGCACGTGAAGGCCGAAGCGTTCTTTCATCTCACCGCAAATATCAGCTACCCGTTGATGATTGTGCTCTCGACTCTGCTGCTGCCCGCGATGGTAGTAAGGTTTTATCAAGGCACGTTTCAGATGTTGGTGATTGATTTGCCGCTCTTCCTGGCTTCGACGTGCTCGATATCGAGCTTCTATTTAATCGCTCAGCGCAATCTGCATCCGAAGACCTGGAAACGCGCAATCCTTTTCATGCCTTTTGTGATGGCCACGGGAATCGGGATCTCGGTGCGCAACGCAATAGCCGTGCTCGAAGCTCTTTGGGGTAAGCAATCGGAGTTTGCGCGCACGCCGAAATACAACATCGCGGGACAGAAGGGTAGCTGGCAGAAGAAGTCTTATCGCAACCGCTCAGGAGTGCTTCCTTATATTGAAATTGGCCTCGGACTCTATTTCGCGGCGACCATCGTTTACGCTTTCCAGAATCAAAACTACGCTACGATTCCATTCCTGCTGCTATTTGTTTGGGGTTATCTCTATACCGGTTTCATGTCTCTCGGCCAGGCTTGGTTCGAGCGGTTTCGCTTCGGAAAGCTGCGCGCACCGGCGGAAGCTCGTCCCGCCGCGTCAGGAGCGCCGGGATTCTGAGTCTTTTCCTGGCGAATTCGGTTGCCATTCACCATTTCCGCGCAACCCTATTCATTCACAGACCATCCTAAATAGGGGTCAGGTCATCCCGATGCCCAGGCGGATCCATCATTTTTCTATCAGTGCACTCTCTGTGATGCTCGCGCTTCTATTCTTGCTCGCCGGTTGTAGCAACAACTACTTCAACAAACCACTTCCTCCCGGCGCTCCTCCGGTTCCCACTGCGGCGGACCCTTGGTTCGGCACGTTGGGAAATGTTCTGATATCAGACCGCGACCAAAACAGCGGAGGACCGATCAATTATCTCTGGATAGGTTTCAATTCGCAGGCAAATTGGCAAAATTTTCTGTCGCTCAGCAGGAATCTTTCGAACGGCGGCTATTGGATTGGAGGCAAAGTGGTTGTGGCGCTCAGCAATCCGCTGGGGTTTTATTTCGATCCATCAACCGCTTCCGCCGCCGAGGCCACAGTGGAAGGTGAGCAGACCAACCTTTCCATGATCAAGGCAGACCCAAGTCAATTTGCAAACAACCCACTGCCTCAGATTGTTGTTCCCGCCGTCGTTGAAGCCATCCGGTAGCTTGGGACCAGACTATTCACCTTGAGGAATGCCCCTTGAATGAGTCCCATCCTCCGGGGACAAGCGGGCTGACATTTCTATCTGAACCTACCAGTTGAATGCGAGAGGCACGCTCTCTATTACTCCGGGGCAATCGGACAATCTCACCAATCTGGGTGAGGTGGATGCCCCGGAATGGCCTGGGCAGTCTGCGGGCAGCGGCGGGCGGCACGGTGAAAAGCAACTGGTAGTCTTCGCCGCCGTGCAGGGCAAGATTGAGCGGATCCAGGCTGAGGCCGTGCCTTCGGAGCGATTCAGGAACGCGCACCGCGGGAATCTTCTCTGCCCAGATGCGCGCGCCCACGCCGCTCGACTGGCAGATGTGATTCAAATCCGTGGAAAGCCCGTCGGACGTGTCAATCATTGCCGAGGCGATTGGTCCCCGCCCCGTGCGAGCCGAAGTGTTCTTATCGGATGAGGGGTTGCGCTCCCCAATTGAATTCTCACCGGCCAACCAGCGCCCCAGTGCAAGCTGGATCTTTGGCCGCAAGTGTGGCTGAAGCAGCCGCTTCCATCGCTTGCCACGGGGAATCCGAGGAGTGCTCGACTGGCCGTCCAAGCCATGCAGGATCAGTTCCAGCCCCAACTGCGCCGCGCCAAGTGTGCCACTCACAAAGATCAAGTCGCCGGGCCGCGCGCCTGACCGGGTCAGCAAGCGCCCAGTGCCAGCTTCGCCGGACGATGCACGTTTGCTTGCGCCATTGCCGGACCCGGTTTGTCGAGCCACCGCCTGCCCACCAACCGTGACGTTAATCACCACCGAGGGGAATCGCGAGGTATCTCCGCCAATCACCACCATCCCAAATTCGCGGGCCGCCTGCCCCATTCCTTTTAGGAAGCCATCGAGCCATCCGCCCGTGCGGCTCGCAGGCAGGGCAAGGGTCAGCAGGAAGAATCGCGGCACGGCGCCCATTGCCGCGAGGTCGCTCGTCGCCCTCGCCAGAGCCTTGTAGCCAATGTCGCCTGGCGAATGCACCTCGGACAGAAAGTGCACGCCTTCAAGGAAGGCGTCCGTGCTCAGCACCCAGTCGCCGGCCTCTGTTCCACCGCGCGCTGCGGCGCGTATCACCGCGGCATCGTCTCCTACTCCGAGCCGCAGCCAATCGCGCCCCTTTTTCCGGGTTCGCGTTGGTAGTGCGCGCCAAATCCGCTCGATAATCTCGGTTTCGTTTCGCATTGGATTTTGTCCCTAGTTTCGGGACACTCGTAATTCCGCTGCTCCTGCCCTTCCGGGTAGCCCTACGCCCGACAACCCGGGTGTCCCACGGCTGGCCCAGGGTACAAATTGTGCCCCGCGCATCATGCCACGTATTATAGACAGGCTTCTGAAGGCCGGACGGCGAGACTTTCGGTTACTAGGGCCGTCAAAATATAGGTTGACTTCCCCGCAGCCGCGAATCTAGACTTACTCCGGTTTCGGACCAGGACTCGCGGTTCAAACTTTTGTCGGGCAGAAGTCGGGCCTATTGGCAGTACCCCCGTGACAGGGGATGCGCGGCGCCCAGCCAAACGCAAAACAGGTAATCATTCGCACTGAGGGGCATGAAAACTCGTTTTTATACATTCTTTCTGGCGTCGAATGACCAGACCAGCATCTGGAAGCTGCGGATCCCTGTCTATTTCCTGCAAATTCTTGCCGCTCTTGTAGTTGTCGGCGGCATCACGGTGATTGCGGGCGTCGCATCCTATTCTCGCATGCTCTGGAAGGCGGACAGTTACAACGCCATCCGCAGTGAGCGTGACAATCTGAAACAGCAGTTCAATAGGCTTCAGACCTCCGTAAAGGACACCAACCAGCGCCTTGATTCGCTCCAATCGCTTGCCACCGAAGTGGCTATGACCTATGGTTTCATGCGTTTCCGCGAAACTCCGTTTGCGCTGGCGAGTTTTTCAGGGGATCCGCAGCAAACTTTTGGACGTACGGTGGAGGAGTTCAATTTCCTTGAGAGAAACGCATCTTCATTGGCGATGGTCAAAGAGGGTCTGCACCTGCTGCCGCCCCAGCCGGGGTTGGGTGACGCCGCGTTTACCCCCTCGCTCTGGCCCGTCGCCGGGCAGATCACCGCAAGCTTCGGCGAGCGGCTTGACCCGTTCAGCGGTGAAGGTGAATTCCACAAGGGCGTGGACATCTCCATCGCATACGGCAGCCCTGTCCATGTTGCTGCGGACGGCGTCGTAATCGCCGTTGAGACCCGCCCCGGATACGGACATCTTGTGGTTGTAGATCACGGCTACGGAACTACCACCTGGTACGGCCACCTCTCCGGCTTCAACGCGGAGATTGGCGAGCAAGTCCACCGCGGCGATACCATCGGCTATTCCGGCACAAGCGGACGCTCGACCGGGCCGCACGTCCATTACGAAATCCGGTTGAATGGCGCGCCTATCAATCCCTGGCGCTATCTACGCTTCAATTCCTTCGGCGATTAGCTTCTAGTTTTCAGCGGTCTTTGTAGGAACATTCCAAAGCAGGTTTGCGGTTCAGTGTCCTGGGGGTGTTGATCTTGGCGCAGGCGCGCCGACAGGCGCCTGGTTCGGAGTCGGCGCCGCAAATGAGGTGAGCATATCCGGAGTGATGACCGCCGTGATGCGGACATGTGGGCCGTCGTGGGAGATGTCTATGTCACGAACAAGTCTGTCGAGCGCAGCCAGACCTTGGGGCGTGAACTGGCGTCGAGTGCTGGAGTCGGAGAGCATTCCACGGCCGATCAATCGCAGGGTTTCGAGACCCAACTGCAGTTGTGTGGACTGCATGGATGAGCCGCACTCGCCTTCGAGGATTACTCGTAGATTTTCGCCTTCGGGTGTAACGGCAACCGAAATCCATTGTACGTTTTGAAGCGCGCCAGCGATCTGATTCAATTGAGGGGCGCTGAGGATGAGGTCCTTCGGCACCGAGTCCGTCCGAAATACAACGAATACAGCGGCACCCGACACGCGGGAGATGTGATCGCTGATCGCCGCCGTGCTTCCTTGTATTAATCCGGCATTCGAGTTCTGACTTGGGGTGGGCGCGGAAGATTGCTTTGCCCGGCTGATGATTTCTATCCGGTTCTGGGAAAGAAATCGAAGCGCGACTTCGTTCCCCGTGGAGCCTGCGTCAATCACAAAGTACGTTTTGCCGTCGCGCACTTCGGATTTTCCGGTGCGAAGCGCATAGGCTTGGATTTTCTGCTGGTCGAAGCGGCCTTCGGCTAGAGTCCATACTTCGGGCTGAAAATTAACTTGAGATTTGCTTGACAGGACTGTGATTGCCACACGGTCGAGATCACGCGAATAGTCAAACCCCGTGGCGCGCACGAATTCAGTGTAATCAGGGTCCTGGGCCGGAGCGGGAGCCATCGCCGCAATCTTTGCGAGGAATGTCGCTTTGCGCAGCGCGGCCACGTCAGCGTATAGGACAAAGGGCGCACCGGGTGGAAGCTGCGACACGAGCGATGGCGCCTCGCCCGTCGAGTGGCCAAAAATGGATGGGTGCCGCCACGAGTAAAAGCCGACCGCTCCGATGACCACCACGGCAAGGCAAACGATTGTTATGGCTGCGCGCCGCATAAGTATTGGGTACCCGATCCATTCTCGCACAAACTAGCCGACTCCTGCTTCCTCACCCCCTACCCCCCATCTTTTTGTAAGAGTAGTGCAATAAAGGACTTACGGCAAAAAGGTGCGGTAAGAGTAGTGCAACAAAGGACTTACGGGTGTTTTGGCGATAAAGTATTGCATCGAAAGGATTTACTGGATAGATCGCTGGGAAGCTA
>JBGPHM010000031.1:0-46662 GCA_041484365.1 Terriglobia bacterium
GTGTGCGGGCCAATTGGTTTTCTTGATGGCATCGGTGATTTTCTTGACGTCGGCCATGAACTCATCCGTCTTGCCCATTTTTACGTTGAAGGTGAGGACTTCGCCGTACTTCGAGGGCATCGTGCCGGCGGACGGCAGGCTTATGTCGGACAAAACCATGTAATCATGCGTCACAAGGCTCTGAGTTGCAGGGCCGATGACCTTATCCCATTCGGCCTGATCGGTTTCTTCCTTGATTGGTGGATTGTCCAGATCTTTCCAGTGGACGAGGTTGCCGCCCACGGCAAAGGTGCCCGTCTGTTCGCCAGTCATGATTTCCCAAACAAAGAGCGGGCGGGGGTCCTTCAATTGTTTGTGCCACGCGGCCTTTGCCTTACGGCCTTCCTCGTACTGCTTGGTCATGCCGAACTTCGGCGTCTGGAACTCGATCTGCATGATGTTCGCCGGCTTTTGCTGTGCTACGAGCGCGAGTGCCGTTACTCCAGCAAGCGCGCAGACAACGAGAGACTTGAGGCTTCGCATAATTTTCCTTTCAAGTTTTTGATGGGACTTCGGTAGTGGAGGGGATGGTAGTCGGGGCAGCCGCGTAAGTCAATCGGTTCGACGGTGTCTCATTTTGAGGATTCGGGCACTGCTTGGGCGCTTGTCTTAGGTACGGCAGGGTGATAATTTGCACTGCATGAAAAGAGCTTCCGTAGTTTTGGCGACAACCCTGTTGTTGGCTATCGGTGCCTATGCCGCGGATGTGTCCGGCACGTGGAATGCGACGGTAAACCTGGGCGACCAGACCGGTTCGCCCACGTTCACATTCAAGCAGGACGGCGAAAAACTGACGGGCACGTATTCGGGCGCGCTGGGTGATGCGAAACTGACGGGCACAATCAAAGGCAACGAGATTTCTTTTGATTTTGAGGCCTCGGGAATCGCGGTGCACTACGCCGGAAAACTGAATGCCGACGGAAAAAAGATCGAAGGTACCGTCGACTACGGCGGCCAGGCCAGCGGCACATTCACTGCCACCAAGAAAGAAACGTCTAAGGCATTACGAACCTTACCTGCCGCTCCGCTCCCCAGGTAAATCACACTGTGCCAGCCCTGGATTTTCCGGAGCGGTTGCACTTAACTGACTCAGGATACGGTGCTGCGTTACAATATCTTGCTGACCAAAAATGTTTGAAAACTTAACTGACAAACTTCAGCGCGCGTTCAAGAACCTTCGCGGCCAGGGCAAGCTCACCGAAGAGCATCTGGACGCCGCGCTGGCGCAGATCCGCGAGGCGCTGCTCGAAGGCGACGTCGCCGTAAGCGTGGCGGACGAGCTTCTCGCGCACATCCGCGAGAAATCTCTCGGGTCGCAAGTGTTGCTGCAACTCTCGCCCGACCAGCAGGTCGTCAAGATTGTGCGCGATGAACTGCTGGCGCTGCTTGGAAAACATGCCAAGCCGCTTTTTTCTTCGCGTCCACCTTCGGTGTGGATGATTGTCGGCCTGCAAGGCTCCGGCAAAACGACCACGACAGGCAAGCTCGGCAAGTGGCTCGGGAACAATGGCCACCGGCCGATTGCCGTTTCCACAGACGTGTACCGCCCGGCGGCGCGCGAACAACTGGCGCAAGTCGCAAAAGCCGTCAGTCTAAAACTGTGGCCCGGCGCGGGCACGGACAAGCCGCTGGAAATCGTGCGCGGCGCGATCCGCGAAGCAAAACTTTCCGCGTCGGATGTGATCCTCGTGGATACCGCGGGCCGCCTGCATATTGATGACACATTGATGGATGAACTTTCGCAGCTCAAGCGCGAACTGCAGCCGTCGGAAATTTTATTTGTAGCGGACGCGATGATCGGGCAGGACGCGGTGCGCTCGGCCGGCGAATTTCACAAGCGGCTGGGGCTCACGGGCGTGATCCTCACCAAATTGGATGGCGATGCGCGCGGCGGCGCGGCACTGAGCATCGGAAAAGTGACCGGCGCGCCGGTGAAATTCATCGGCACCGGGGAAAAGTACGACGCGCTCGAAGCGTTCTATCCGGAGCGCATCGTCTCGCGCGTGCTGGGAATGGGCGACGTCCTTTCGCTAATCGAGCGCGTCGAGCAATCGGTGGACGAAAAGCAGGCCGCGGAGCTCGAGCGCAAAATGCGCCGCAGCGAATTCACGCTGGGCGATTTCCGCGACCAGCTTCGCCAGATCAAGAAAATGGGCCCGCTCGAATCCGTGCTAGATATGCTGCCGAAGGTCGGGCCACTGGCAAACGTGCCGCGCGATACGAAAGTGGATGAAGGCCGCCTGAAGCGCATCGAGGCGGTCATCAATTCGATGACCGATTCCGAACGCAACAACCACGGCCTGATTGACGGCAAACGCCGCAAGCGCATCGCGGCGGGCAGCGGAACCTCCGTGCAGGAAGTGAACCAGGTTCTCAAGCAATATCTGCAGATGCGCACGATGGTGAAGCAATACGGCGCGCTGGCATCGGCGGGACGGCTCAAGGGACTGGGCGGCAAGCTCAAGGGCGCGTCGTAAGCCTGCATACTCCCTGATTGACGCGGAAAAAAGTCCGCAGCTACAATCCATTCACATTTAGCAGGCGTATATCCAAATGGCACTCGAGGAGACCTATGCTCGCTCGCAAAACTACGCTTGGAATTATCGCGCTGCTTTCGATTTCGCTTGCCGCCCGCGCGCAAATGCCGCAGCACGATCAGACGCCCGCGCCGCAGACGGTGAAACTTTACCCGGGCATGGGGACGCTGCATCACGCCATTCATACTTCCAATCCCGAAGCGCAGAAATACTTTGACCAGGGATTGACGCTCATCTACGGATTCAATCACGAGCAGGCGATTCGCTCGTTTGAGCGTGCTTCAGAGCTGGACCCGAAAGCAGCCATGCCTTATTGGGGCAAGGCGCTGGCGCTCGGCCCAAATTACAACGTGGACATTGACCTGGATCACGAAAAAGGGCCCTTCGCCACCATTCAGAAGGCAAAGCAGTTGGCGGCTGGCGGGCCGGAAAACGAACGCGATTACGTTGACGCGCTTGCGAAGCGCTACTCGGATGATCCCAAGGCGGACCTGAAAAAGCTTGCGCTCGATTATGCAAATGCGATGCGCGATTTGGCGCACAAATATACGAATGATCCGGATGCGCAAGTCATCTTCGCGGAAAGCTTGATGGATCTGCACCCCTGGCAACTTTGGAGCGTTGACGGAAAACCGAATGAGAACACCGCGGAAATTATCGCCATGCTCGAAGCTGTGTTGAAGCGCTGGCCGGATCACCCGGGCGCAAACCATTACTACATCCACGCCGTCGAAGCCTCGCCGAATCCCGAGCGCGGGCAAGCCAGCGCCGGCCGGCTTCGCAAAATGGTTCCCGCCGCGGGACATTTGGTGCACATGCCCGCGCACATTTACCTGCGCACCGGCGACTATGCTGGAGCCGTGAAGAGCAATCAGGAGGCAATCGCGTCGGATAACGCATTCATGCAGATGACGGGAACATCGAACAGCATGTACGGAATGATGTATCTCGGCCACAACGTGGCATTTCTTGTTTACGCGGCGGGAATGACGGGCCAATTTCGCGTTGCGCAGGACGCGGCGGAGATGGATGCGGCGGAAGCCCTGCCCGCCGTCTCCGAGATCCCGATGGCAGAGGCTGCGCTGCCGGGGCCGATACTGAATCTGGTCCGCTTCGCGAAATGGGATGACGTGCTCAAGCTCGCCGCCCCCGATGAAAAGCTCAACATCACGACGATGTACTGGCATTACGCGCGCGGCTGCGCCTTCGCCGCGAAAACGGAATGGGGCGATGCGAAAAAAGAGCTTGCTGCGTTCCAGGCGAATGTGGCGAAGCTGCCGCCTGGGCCCGCGTACGGTATTGCGTTCAACGATTGGAGCGTTATCACCGGGATTGCTTCGCACACGCTTGAGGCGCGCATAGCGGCGGCAATGAGTGACTTCGTGAACAGCAACTCGGCGACGGAGGCCTTCAGTGCAGGCGCGATTGATCACTGGAAGCAGGCCGTCGCGATTCAAGACAAGATGAATTACGACGAGCCGCCCGAATGGTATTACCCGGTGCGCGAATCGCTGGGCGCGGCGCTGCTGCGGGCCGGCAAACCAGCCGAGGCGGAGGCCGTATTCCGCGAAGACTTGAAGCGCAATCCGAACAATCCGCGCTCGCTCTTCGGACTATGGAAGTCGCTGGAGGCGCAGAAGAAGGCGAACGAGGCACAGAGCGCCCATGACTTATTCGAGAGGGCCTGGAAGAACGCGGACGTGCAGCTCCGCATTGAAGATTTTTGATGTAGGGTCAACTTCGTGACTCCAATTAACTCCGCCTTGCCAGCGTCGGTGGTGGGTCAGGTTCCGATTAGCTGACTTACGAGGGGTTGATGCCACAGCCGATCGTTCTACTTCTCGAAGAAGCTGCGTCCCTCCTGGTTGACGATAAAATTAGTAAAGCCTCCTTGGCCCACAAATGGATTTGGCAGGTCCAGCTTAACCTCGTCCACGAAATGTTGGCGAGTCTCTTCCGAATCCGATGCGTTTTCCCGGTCGATAAGAAAGCTAGTAGACCCTCCTGAATTTGGCAGATCCAGCTTAATCTCGTCCAGGAAATATTTGCGAATCCGTTCCGAATCCGACGCGTTTTCTCCGACCACCATCACGTGTCCGAGCTTTGGGAGGTTCGATCGCAGCATCTTCAGGAAGTGTGCTTCCTTTGCCTGCCATCCAATGATGAGAATCTTGGTCACGTGCGGCAGCATTTCCGCAAGGTAGTTCAGATGAGTGGGTGGACATTCGAAATCATCCTTGGACTTCGTCTGTACTGGGATGGCGATCGCAGGGAATATGGGCCTTCCAAAATCATGCATTTGGCCCGGGTCCGTAGCGATTGCGCGGACGAATTTGTCGGTCAGTTGGATGGTGTTGACGTCTTCGATGAGCGCTTGAGGTTGGAGTCGGAGGCCCTTGGGAAGGTCCGCGATCCGGGACCACTCAACGGAGCCATGCAGTTTGAAGAGTTTGAGAATCGGATGCGAGTCAAGATACCCTTCGGGGTCTCTGGATTTGAAGCCAAAGGTGTACAGGGCGCGCTCAAGCAACAGATCGTAGTTGAAGGTGACCAAACAGACTCGTTCGCCGGGCTTGTTGAATTGCAGAATATCCCCCACCAGCGGGGCGTAGTTTGTAACCCCATTCGTTTGTTGACCCCACTCCTGGGTGACCTTGTACAACAACTCGCATAGATAGAATCGGACAGATGCAATTTCGCGCTGGCGCACTGGGTTATTTTTGCCTTCCTCTTGGAGAGACTCAAGCATCTGTTCCACGCTTCTGCCGTTCGAAGGTTCGCGCAGGCGAGGGAGTATGTGAGCGAGCTTGGGATACCTTGCGACGATTTCACCCCGTGCATGATGGCGGTCAAGGAAGAGGTCATTTGTAAGAGGGGGACGCCACGGCCCTCCATCGTCTGGACGTGGAGCACTGACACCGAAATTTTGGGAGCCGCCCCCGCCCCCCGGATAAACAGGCCGGTAGGCTTGAGCCGAGTCGTAAGACGCCCCAGCGCCGAGGATGACCATCAACATGACGGCAGTATATCTAATTGGGTCGTGCGTGATGTGCCGCCCATTGGTGGATCGGGCGGTTTCGGCGGAGTACGGACTTGTCCGGCAAACGTGCTAATTCTAGACTGACACACTACCCCCAGTGACCCTTCCTTGACCGCTCCGCGCGGGCCGCTTACACTATCCCTCTTGATTTAAGGGATTTAAGGCTCACAGAGGGGAGACTGCTTTGCCCAAGCGCACTTTTCAACCACGCGTGCGGCGGCGCCACAAGACGCATGGCTTCCGCGCGCGCATGAAGACCGTAGGAGGACGCCGCGTGCTGGCCGCGCGGCGAAAGAAGGGACGCCATCGCCTTACGCCCGTCTGATGTTTCCGGCGCCGGGCAGAAAGGGAGCCGGCGCTTTCCGCGTGACGCTCGGCTCGTGCGCCGCGGCGAATTTGAAGCCGTGTACAAAGGCGGCCGCAGGCGCTCGAGCGCGCAATTCGTAGTTTTCTTCCGCCCAAACGAAGCGGGACGCAGCCGTTTCGGCATCAGCGTGAAAAAAGCCCTGGGCGGGGCGGTTGTGCGCAACCGCATCAAGCGGCGCATCCGCGAAATCCTGCGACTTCACACCCCGGAGATACCATCTGGATGGGACATCGTGATTCACCCGCGCGCCTCGACGGCGCGAAGCGAATATTCACGGCTGGCGGCGGAGTTGACCGCGCTGCTGCGGAGCGCGCTCCGATGAACGGCCGCCGTGGAATCGCGGCGCGCACGCTGCTCTTTGCGCTGCGCGCTTATCAGGCGTGTATCTCGCCGCTGATGCCCTCGGCCTGCAAATTCCAACCGACTTGCTCGCAATACGCGCACGAAGCGGTCGCGCAATTTGGCGCGCGGCGCGGAATGTGGCTCGCGCTGAAAAGGTTGTCGCGCTGCCGTCCATTTCATGCCGGAGGATTTGATCCTGTACCGGATGCGGACGAACATGCCTGCGAGGGCGAAGCGCATGAGGCGCAGCCGCCTGCACACACTGAGGAGTTTGCACGTTGAGCGAGCCCAAGAAAGAGATGTCGCACGAATACCGGACGCTGCTCGCCGTGGTCCTCTCCGTCGGCGTGATTGCTGCATCCTCTCTGCTCTTCCGATCGAAAACTCCGCCGGAGGCGCAAACACCTCCCGCGCAGACCGCGCCGCAGCAGCAGCAGCAGGCGCAAACCGCCCCGACAAATAATCCGACGACCACACCGCCTCCGACCGCCGCCCCGCCGCAGACCACGACGCAGCCCACGAAGAATCCGAAGAGCAAGCGAGCGGCTATTCCCGCGCAGCCGCAAATTGTTGTGCGCGCCGCCGCCGCAGAGCGCACTCTCACGATTGAAGGGAAGGATAAATACCGCGTCGAACTCTCCAACGTGGGTGGTGTGGCGCGAAGCTGGGTGCTTCTGCTCCCTTCTCATGCGAGCGACAAGAAGCCGGAGGAACTTGATGTCGTCCACGCGCAGGTGGCTCAGCAGCTTGGCTGGCCGCTTTCGCTCGCCATGGACGACCAGCAACTCGAGACGCGCGCAAACGCCGGGCTTTACGAAGTCACCGTCGCGAACGGATCAACCAGTCCCAAGATCCAGGCGCCATGCGAAGTGGACTTCGCGTGGAGCGACGGCCACCTTTCGATTACGAAGAAGTTGAAATTTGACGCGAGCTACGCTGTCAGCGTGGCGGTTGCGGTGGAGTTGGACGGGCATCCGGTGGCCGCGTCGATTGCCTGGCGGGGCGGGTTCGGCGACCCATCCGCCGAGCACGCTGGAGCCGCGACGACCGTTTTCTACAGCCAGGCTGCGAAGGTCAACACGTTAGCCGCGAACAAGCTGGGCCAGCCGAACCAGACGGACCAGCGTGCTGTGCAGTCCGGGCCGCTCGATTACGCCGGAATCGAAGACAATTTTTTTGCCGCTGCGTTTTTGCCGCGGATGGAATCAACCGGGCCGCGCACGGGTCTGCCGGACACTCTCGGCGGCGCGATGATCATGACCGACTGGGCGTTCAGCCGCGACGTAATCAGCGGCGGCTCGACCTCCAAGGAATTGACGCCGGAAATGGCCGCGGGCTCGGCACACGGCACGCCGCTCAATCTGCGGCTCTTCGTCGGCCCGAAAAATCTCGACGAGCTGAAGGCCATGCGCCCGCCGCTCAATGACCTGGTGCAGTTCGGGTGGTGGGGATTCGTCTCCGAGCCGATGTTTTACGTACTGCGCTGGATTCACAACTTCATTCCGAACTGGGGCTGGGCGATTGTCGCGCTCACCTTCGCCATCAACATGGTGATGTTCCCGCTGACCATCAAGACTTACAAGTCGATGACGAAGATGCAGAGAGTGGCGCCGGAAATCCGCTCCATCCAGGACCGTTACAAGAAATATTCGATGCGCGACCCGCGCAAGCAGAAGATGAATGAAGAAGTCATGGCGGTTTACAGCCGCGAAGGCATCAGCCCGCTCGGCGGCTGCCTGCCGATGCTGCTGCAAATGCCCATCTGGCTCGGGCTCAACCGGATGATCAGCTCCACGATTGAGCTGCGCCACGCGCCCTGGTTCGGCTGGATCCATGACCTCTCCGTGCGCGATCCCTATTACATTCTGCCGGTGATCATGGCGATTACTTTTTATCTGGCGCAAATGGCCACGCCGACTCCTACCACTGATGGCGGCCAGCAAAAAATGATGAAGTTCATGCCGCTTATGTTTGGCGGTATGTTCATCATTGTCCCTGTGCCGACGGGACTCGTGGTGTATATTCTCACAAGCAGCGTGGTGAATTTGGGGCAACGGTGGGTGTTGAATCGCGTGATGCCCACGCCGGCCCCCGCCAAAGGCCCGGGAAAGAAAAAGTAAGCGGGCGCAACATAAGGACTCCTTAAGAAATGGCCCAGCCTCCACAATCCGTGCAGAGCTTTGTTCGCGAAGGCAAGCTCGACCGCGACGCCGTGGCCGCGGCGCTGAAGGGCTGGCTCGGCGCCGTCATACCGAAAACAGGCTTGACGCTGCGGTGCAAAATTCAGACCGCGCCTTCGTCGGCTGCGGGCGATGAGGAATTTGAAAAGCCGGAAATTGTCGTGCTTTTTGACGGGGCTGATGTGGGTGTGTTGCTCGAACACGGAGCGGAAACGCTGCTTGCGCTGGAATATCTTGCGGTGCGCTCGCTGCGGATCGAGCCGCCGTTTTTTGACCGCATCCGCTTCGATGCCGGCGACTACCGCGCCGCAAGAATCGCGGAATTGAAGCTCGCCGCGCGCGTCGCCGCGGATCGAGTCCGCGAATCAAAGCAGCCCTTTCGATTGAACCCCATGACCGCGCGTGAACGCCGCATCGTTCACCTCGCGCTGAAAGACATCCCCGAAATCCGCACGTCAAGCGACGGCATGGGCGACGAGCGCCAAGTTGTGATTTATCCCGCTGACAAACTGTAAGAAATTTCCCTGCTAATTTTTGGATTCGACGCGCAATTCTTCGAGGGTGCGTACATCTTCGCGTGAGAATGTGGTGTGCGCGAGCAGGTCCGGCCGGTTGCGCAAAGTTTTCACGAGCGCGGCGCGGCGGCGCCAGCGTCGAATCTCTTCGTGGTTGCCGCCAATCAACACGTCCGGCACACCCCAGCCGCGATACTCCGCGGGGCGCGTGTAATGAGGGCAATCGAGAATTCCGCCCGCGGCATCGCGCGGCGCAAGATCCTTCAACACACGCGAGCGGGCATTCGCGTTCACGGCGTCGCCTTCTTCCGCGGAAGTGAATGATTCGTGCACCGACGACGCTTCATTGCCGAGCGCGCCGGGAAGCAGCCGCGTCACGGCATCCAAAACTATCGCCGCGGGCAACTCGCCGCCGCTTAATACAAAATCACCGATGCAGATTTCGTCGGTCGCCAACTGTTCCGCGACACGCTCGTCCACTCCTTCGTAGCGCCCGCACAACAATATGACGCGTTGCAACTTGCTGAGGCGGCGCGCCATTTGCTGGTCAAAGAGCCGCCCTGATGCAGACAGCAAAACGACGGCCATGTCGCTTGGGCGCGGACTTCCTCCGAGCGATTCCACAGCCTCAAACAGCGGCTCCGGCTTGAGCACCATTCCCTCGCCGCCGCCGAAAGGGCGGTCGTCCACGGTGCGGTGTTTGTCGTGCGTGAATTCGCGCAGATCCCGCACGCGGACCTCGATCAGGTTCGCTTCGCGCGCGCGCCGCACGATGCCGTGGTCGAGCGGTCCGCTGAAGAATTCCGGGAAAATTGTGACGATATCGAAGCGCATGGACTGGGGCTTATTCTACGCTATGGGCTTGGGTTGGGTCTTGCGTGAGGGTAGGTTCAAATCGCGCAGCCCCTCCGGCAGGGTGACCTCGATGCGCCGCGCGGCGGTGTCAATCTTCGTGCAGATTTCCTGCGCGAGCGGCACGAGCAGTTCGCCGTCGGGCGTGTCAATTTCAAGGACGGGCGTGCCCACTTGCTGGACGTTTTTCACAACACCAAGGCGCACCTCGCCAAGCTTCACGCCGCGCTCCCACACCTCGCAGCCGACGAGATCCGAGATGTAATAGCTGCTCGCGGGAAGCGGTGTGCGCGAGGAAAGCGGCACCTGCACCTCGAGCCCGCGCAATTTCTCCGCGCCCTCTATTGAATCCACGCCCGCAAAGTGAATAATCGCGTGACCGCCGCGGCTAGTGCTTAGCCTGCACAGCAGTATCTCCGCGCGGCGCGGTTCAGAGCGGCCGTCCCAAAGCCACACTTCGCGCAGCTTCGTCAATCGCTCAGGAAAATCGGTGAGAATTGTGGCCGCCACCTCGCCGCGGATTCCGCGCGGGCGCACCACGCGCGCGAGTGTCAGCCGTTCGTTTGTTTCAGGGATCACTACTCGAGGATTTCCAGCGTCAGACGTTTTTTTATTTTCATGCCCGCCGCGCCAAGAATTGTGCGGATGGATTTTGCCGTGCGGCCCTGCCTGCCGATTACTTTGCCCAGGTCGGTGGGGTGTACACGCAACTCGAGAACGGTAACCTGTTCGCCTTCCACGGAGCGCACCACAACCTGGTCCGGATTATCTACAAGTGCCTTTGCAATCGCTTCTACGAGATCTTTCATGGAACCGCCTCCCGCTTGTGCCGTATGAGCCGGAATTCTCTATGGGGCATTTCCCCGGAGCGTTTCGGCCTCTCGCCGTGCGCCCCGAGCGGCGGGGACGCTAGACGATCTTTTGGGCGCGGAGGAAGCTGCGAACAGTGTCGCTGGGCTGCGCACCGCACCCTAACCAATACTTGATGCGATCCGCCTTCAGCAGGATGGCTGCGGGCTTCTGCAAAGGGTCATAGGTGCCGACGACTTCCAGGGTACGGCCGTTGCGGGGGCTGCGCTTGTCAATCACCACCACACGGTAAAAGGGCTTCTTTTTCTTGCCAATTCTCGCCAGCCGGATAGATACCACGCGAGTACACCTCCCTAAGAGCCTGCCATTATAGCTGCAATTGATGGATTTCGCGAAACGGACACTTTGAATTCGCTGAAGCCGTGATGCGATCGGCGTGCACACCCTCCCCCCGCCTTTTTTCGTAAGTGATAGATAAGACTCATAGTTACAGGAACGATGGCTCGTAAGTGATAGAAAACGCTGGGGCATTTTTGAGGGATTTTGTCGAGAGCCTGTAAGTGGTAGGAAATACAGGGAGTTAGCTGAAGAGGGCGACTCGAGCAATATCGACGACCAGATCATGCGGCATGTTACAACAAGAGTAAACTAATGTCAAGAGAATTATTTGGGGATTATTGAAACGTCTTACTCAAAACCGATTCGAATGGGCGGATCGGGGCGGAATCGGGAAGGGCGAAAAGGTCAACTCGTCAGTGTGTATGAGTTTATGCAGGAAGCAAGGGAAATCTGAGAAGGAGGGCGAGAAAAATGCACAGCGACAGGTTCGCAGATAACCCAAGACTAATACGGTCACATATTATTCGCACAGAATTGTCTTGACAGGTACGGCCACGCAGAGTACAAGCGGCGATAGGCCACGCAAGGAGGTCCCCTATGCTGCGTCCTTCCCGTTTTTTCCTGCTTCTAATTTTGCTGTTCGGCATGATTCCGGTGTGCCGTGCGCAGTCCCATCCGCAGCATGTCCGAGACTACATTTACGGACCCGACGGACGGGTAATCCTGACGGCCGAGCCTAGCCAGTACCCGCCGGGTGCACCTCCATATCTGTCGGCGTCACCGGGAGAGTGCGCCATTGATGGAATAGCTCTGAATTGGGGAACTGCGACAGACGTGGGACCGGGCATTGGCTCCTATAACCTGTACCAGAACGGCTCTTGGGAGGGCAGCTTCGGAGTTTCCACGACCTCCTATACGGATTACAACGTGACCGGGGGACAAAACTATACATACTCCGTGACCGCCGTGGACAGAGCCGGAAATGCAAGCGATGCTGCATACGCGAGCGCTTCTGTGCCGCTTTGCATGAACATGCTCTTTCCGCAAAGCCCATTAACCCCTGCCTGGAAGCATGGGATCTTCGCTCGCGCTCAGTTGAATGACGACCTTTCTAGAAACTCTGCATCCCGATGGCGTTTGAACACGATGTATCGAAACTCCTCTGCACTCTCCTTTTCTCTATTTCCGAATTCCAATAAAGGCCGCTTCCAGGTCGCCTTGCTAAACCCGATGTCGCTTGCTGATCCGCGTCGGCGATTCCAGGTGAGATACGAGCAGCCGGTAAGACTTAGATTGATCCCCTTGCCTAAGAAAAATTCCACTATATGGGATTCGGAAGGGGGTGGGCGATGAAACTCCGCTCTCTTCGCAAGCCACATATCTGGCTGATTTCTCTCATCGTTGTATTACTCGCTGTGACGGCAGTGAAGGCGTCCTTCTCGCCGGCCTCCGGCATAACATTCAGCGCGTCGGCCTATGTTGACCGCGCAAAACTTGCGAACTCGACGGGGATCAGCTCTCTCGCAACGTATGCAAGTCCCGCGACTTGCCCGGCAAGAGTCAATCTGTTCAGTCAAAACGTCGAGTACACCGTCCCGCTCTTCTCCCTCATTGGACGCGCCGGATTGAGCCTGAATCTCGCGTTGACTTACAACTCAAAGGCATGGACCAAAAGTGGGACCACGATGCATTTCGATGGCGAGCAGGGTTGGCCCGCACCCGGATGGCGGATGGGGTTTGGGAGGATGGACGGGAAGTACGCTCCATCCGGGAGCGATATAAACGAATATTTTTATATTGCCCCGGACGGGGCCATCCACGACCTCCATTACAACAGCTCGGATGGCCTCTACGAAAGTACGGATTCGAGCTACCTGGATTTTAATGACTCCACGGGTGTCCTTAGGTTGAAAGACGGGACACAAATCACTTTCGCACGCCAGGGCGGCACAGGCGGATACGTCCTGGCAACGCAGGTCAAGGATCCCAACGGCAATTACATCACGGTCAACTACAGCGGGACGGGCCAACAGATTTCGAGCATTGTGGACACCGTTAATCGCACGGTCAGTTTTTCTTACAATTCTGACGGGACTCTCGCGAGCATCAGCAAGTCCGGGTTCGGGAACGCTTCGCGAACCTGGAGTTTTAGCTACTCGAGTCTGACGCTGAGTTACAGTTTCGCGCCCTCACTGACTGTCAATGCGCCGACGAGCGTAAAAGTTCTCTCCTCGATCACATTCCCAAACAGCACGTCGCAAACGTTTTCATACAACGGCTACGGTCAACTCACCGAAATGGACGTTAAGTCAAGCAGCAGCACAGTCCGCGGCAAGATTCTGGTTTCCTGGCAATCGGCGCCAAGCGGAGGGTGGACAACTTCGCCCACACCGGCGACCGTTGCTAACAACGACGGATCAACGACAAATATCTGGTCACTTTCGTTCGGTGATCACACCACGACCGTCACAGATCCGAATGGCACGGCCACCACCACTACCTTTATCAACGATTCGGGCATCTGGGACGATGGGTTGCCAAACCAGCAGCAGATAGGTTCAACGGCGTTAAGAACATCTGCGAACACGTGGGGAAGCGATAGCAGTTCGCTGAACCCCCGGATCACACAGGTCCTCACAACTCTGAATGACACGAGCCAGCAGTGGAAGATTCAAACTGACTACACAACATATGGGAATCCCAGCGAGATACGCGAGTATGACTTTGGTTTGACCCTGGTACGCAAGACAGTCAATACGTACGTCACGGATTCAAACTACACGAGCAGGCACATTTTGGGGCTTCGCGCGTCGAGTATTGTTTACGACGGCGCAGGAACGGCTGCATCGAAGACTACGTTTACCTATGATGGGTCTTCGTTAACAAGCGCGACGGGGGCTTCAAACCACGACGACACGAATTATGGAACAGGCTTTGCCTACAGGGGTCTGATGTCTTCGACTACTCAATACACGGACCCCATCACTCCGTCGGGTGCGGTGACGCACTCTGCAACCTACGACATGCTAGGAAACACGCGCACGGCGACTGCGGACTGCTGCGCCCAGCAGCAATTCAATTATTCCTCGACGACGCAGTTTTCCCAACCCGACAGCGGCGTTAGCGGTTCAGGAACCACGTTAACTGTTAGTGGCACCTATGACAGTTATACGGGACTTCTGGCAAGCTCAACTGATGCGAACAGCCAGACAACGACCTACAACTACGACGTGATGGACAGGCTAACCTCCGTCACGCGGCCAGACGGCACTGCGATGTCAACGGCCTTTGACGATAGCTCGGCGAATCCGGGCATGACAGTAACAACGCCAATTACCTCCTCAACGAATATGAAGAGCACTACAACCTATGATGGCTTGATGCGCCCAATTCGCGCGACGGTTTTGGACGCAAGCAGCAGCGTCTATTCGAAGGTGGACACGCAATACGATGGTTTGGGACAGGGGACACAGGTCAGCATGCCGTACACGGGTTCAAGCGCTTCCTATTGGACGCAAACCCAGTACGATGCTCTTGGGCGCATCACGAAGGTCATCCCGGCGGATGGATCTTCGTCCTCAAACAACGTTTCGTTCAGTTATTCCGGCAACGCCGTCACGACGACCGATTCGGCGGGCAAACAGAGCAAAACAATATCTAATGCCGCTGGAAGTGTGACCGAGGTGGATCAGCCGGACCCCTCAAACAGCAATTCGCTGACACTCGCGACCACTTACACCTACAACCCTTTGGATGAAATCACACAGATTGTCCAAGGATCACAGACCCGGACGTACGCATTTGACGGACTAGGCCGGGAGACGAGCGAGACGACGCCGGAGTCGGGGACAATCAGCTATCAGTACAACAGCACCGGCAAAGTGACGCAGAGGACGGACGCGCGTGGTGTGGTCACGACGTACTCGTATGATTCCACTCTGCTGAACCGGCTGACAGGGATTTCCTACAATGTCTCGGGTGCAACTGGCGTCCCTTCCACTCCGTCGGTGAGCTATACGTATGGGACGAGCAGCTCCTCTTACAATAACGGGCGGCTTATCACAATGTCGGATGGCGTGGGGTCCGAGTCTTACACATACGATCAGCTCGGCAGGCGGAGCCAAGCGCAAAAGACCGTCAACAACGTGGTCTACACGACCAGCTATACATACAACTTGGCGGGCAACGTTGTGACGATGACGTATCCCTCCGGCCGGGTGGTGAAGAACTATTACGACGCAATTGGGCGCGGTACCGGGGTACAGAACAATTCCAACAGCGCGTACTATGCCTCCAGCGTTGGCTACGACACGGCGAATGACGTGACCGGGTTCACCTATGGCAACGGCGTTGTCGCAAGTTTTGGCTATTCACCGCAGCGGCTGCAACTCACATCCATTGCCTACACAGAGGGAAGCACGCCACTCTTGAGCCTGAGCTTTGGCTATAGCCAGAGCGGGGGTAACAACGGTCAGCTTGCGAGCATCACGGACAGCACGGGCAGCGGGGGTTCCGGACGGAGCGCCACGTATGCACACGATGCGCTGGGGCGGCTGACGGCGGCTTCCACGAGCGGCTCTTCAAGTTACCCGGCGTGGGGATTGGCATTCAGCTACGACCGTTACGGGAACCGGACATCGCAGAGTGTGACTGCAGGGAGCGGGTACGCGTCGTCGCCGACGATCAACACCTCGAAGAACCAAATCTCGAGCGTGGGAGGGCACACCTATACTTATGACGCGAGCGGAAACCTGACGGAAGATGATCTTTATAAGTACGTCTGCGACGCGGAAAACCGCCTGGTGGAAATTGATCATATCGCCGGAGGCGCCATCGGGACGTTCGCCTACGACGGAAATTCCAACCGGATTGTGAAGGTGGTGGACGCGAGCCGGTCGATCTATATTTACGCCGGGTCGATGATCATCAGTGAGTTTGAGGACGCGGCATCAAATACTTATAGCTCCGGTACCACACCGAACCCGGCAGTTGACGACTACTACGCGACACTGCTCTACCACCATCAGGATCAGGTCAGCACGCGGTTGACGACGGACAACAGCGGTGTGCTCGCGAGCTATCAGGGGCACTATCCCTTCGGAGAGCCCTGGTATGGCAACGGTGTGGCTGATGCGAGCGTGGAACAGAAATATGCAGCGTACTTAAAGGAATTTGAGGTTGACAACGCGATGTTGAACTATGCGGCATCGCGATTCGTTACCGCTCGCAACGGCCAGTACCAGACAATGGTCCCCGGTCGGCAGGGCGCTACCATTCCTCCGCTCCTGAACCCATACCCGAATGGTGGGGATGATCCGCTGGTAGATCCATCGCTGACTGGACAAACTTCTCCGGGAGACAAACCTAATCCGCCGCGCGACTTTTCGATAATTGACATCTCGGGCGGGACGGGCTGCGTAGGCTGCGGCCCTGGCTTTGGTGTATTTGGGGGGCTCAGAGCACTTGACGCCTACTTCGCCGCACAGAATAGGTTTTCGACCTTTTTGAACAACGCTCTCATGGGCTATAATGAGAACACAGGGAATTTTGATCGTAAGATAACCATGGATGATTTCATTAATTACTATGATCCCGGTTCATTCTTGACGGGGATTCGTTACCTTCCACAGGCACCTGCAGACAAGTCATCTATTGTGGAATGGATAAAGTATGAGGAAGCACTTCAGAAATGGTGGCAAGCTATCCTTAGTTGGTCTTTTAGTGCGATGCACGGCGGCCAACCATTAAATCCGGCTCCGACCGCAACTGCGAATTGCAATTTACAATCCCAAGTTGGTTCAACATGCAACTACACTTGCCGTGGTGGCGGTCTTCTATTCTCGACATATTCTACAACTCTAGGAGCGTTGGCGACTCCCTGCTCGTTGGCGTCCACAACAACAACTTGTCCCAATTCGATCATATTAAAAGGACTTACGCCTACTTCAGCAACGGTTTCATCGTGTTCAAATTAAGATGCTTGTCTACGTAGGAATTGGGAATACTGAGGTCCGTATGCTCAGGAAAAGATATCTCCGCTGGCCGTTCAGATTCTTCAATGGGAGACGCAATGAAATATTGCTCCTCGTTGCTGTTGTTGTCTCTTTCTGTATGTGTGTAGAGGCGGGGACAAAACATCAGCCTTGGGTGGAAAAGGACTGGACGCAGTGGACGTCCACAGATTGCGAAAACGTCTTGAAATACTCCCCTTGGGCCTACTACTCGGATGAGGGCGGTCGTGAAACGGGCCCAAGTGTCTATGTCTCCGATTGGATCCTCATACAACTTCGATCCGCGCTACCAATTCGTCAAGCACTATTGAGGCAAATACAGTTGCAGAAGCACTACGACAAGATGGATTCACAGAAAAGGCAAGCATTCGATCAAGAACATGCTGCAGACCTCGCTGAAGGCGATAACAGTCAAGTGGTGGTCTGGGAAACACATGGAGGGCAGGACGATTTGCCTCGAGGGAGCAGGGACGATTTGAGAGACTCAAATCCAATGCGACAGTGCGCTCTCTTGCTATCTGACGGTGCTCTCGTTATGCCCCTTCAGATAACGGTCTCTGGTTTGACGATGTCCAACACTGCTGAGTACGTTTTTCCCCGAATGGTGAATGGGAAGCCTTTATACGCTTCGACCGATAAGGCATTTTCTATTGTTCCCGGAGCCGTGTTGCCCTATCACGAGAGGAAGGAAAAGCTCGGTCCGCTGAGCCCCGGTGATTTTCATCGTTTGGTGATTCCGGGGAGGCCGTCCACACCGCTCGAATTCCCAACTCCTACGCTGATGTACAAGGGGAAGCTAGAGTATTGATAATCAAACCGAACGAATTCGGAACGAATGGATTGGATTCCTAATATTGTTTCTTGAGATTAAGGGGAGACATCATGAAACGATTGATGGGTGGTTTTGCGGGAGTCGCTGTGTCTTTGATGGCGCTGGCATCGTATGCGCAATCCACAAAGATGAGTGTGACGGGGTATGTGACGGACACGCTATCGGGAAAGCCGGGCGCGAATGCGCTGCACTCGGAGGCGAGCAAGCGGAACGTTGCGGCGGGGATGGCGAAGTATGCCGTCTATGACGAGAAGACGCAGAAGCTCTACGTGCTCGATCCGCAAGCTACGGGAGCGGCCTACGTGGGCCAGCGCGTTACGGTGACGGGGACGCTGGGGACGAGCGTCATGCGGCACGCCGGTCAGAGCGTGGACCCGCAGAGCGGCGAAGCGAAGGACTTCCATCACGCGGGGCAGGACTCAACGACGCCGATAGGCGGTGTGCTGACGATCTCCTCGATTGCCGTGGCGCGACCCGGCCCGCCCGCGAAGGCGACCACTGGGCAATAGGGCAAAGATGCGTGGTAGGTTACCTATTCTTCTGAGATAAGTAATATCAAGACTCGCACCCCAAAATCAGTGCGCAACCTTCATTTGCGAAACACACGCGGAATCGGCTATAGTTGCGGATTGTCCCGGCTGCGCGGGCTCCGCCTGAGCGGGTCTGAACCACAAAACCCTAAGGAAGAATTGCCATGAGCATCGTGCTGGAAAAGATGAGAGAGCATCAACTGCGCAAAGACATCCCGGATTTCCGCCCCGGTGACACCATCCGGGTGCATGTGCGCCTGAAGGAATCCGAGGGCGATAAGGAACGCATCCAGCCGTTTGAGGGCGTGGTGATCAGCCGCCGTGGCAGGACCGCCGGAGCGTCATTCACCGTGCGGCGCGTGAGCTTCAGCGTCGGCGTTGAGCGCATTTTCCCGCTGCATTCCCCGATGATCAGCTCGATTGAAGTGGTGCAGCGCGGACGCGTGCGCCGCGCAAAGCTCTACTATTTGCGTGGGCGCAAGGGCAAGGCCGCGCGCATCAAGCGCGTCGAGCGGACTGTCGAGCAGGCGGCTGCTCCGCAAGCGTAAAAAGTCTTTCCATTTGAAATTGTCATTTAGGGGCGCAACCCACAGCGGTGTGCGCCCCTAATTCTTTTCGCGTGCTAAAATCCCCGCCCGATGGCACGACTTTGCTGTTCCCGCTTTGAGCGGCTCGCGCGTCAGCGCGGGTGGTTGCGCGTCGCGGGCATTGACGAAGCCGGGCGCGGCTCGCTTTTCGGCCCGGTGGTCGCCGCCGCCGTCATCCTGAATCCGCGCCGCCGCATCGTCGGCCTTGACGACTCAAAGAAACTTCCCGCCGCGCGCCGCGCCGTCCTTGCCGACCGCATCCGAGAGCACGCGCTTGATTTCGCCGTCGCGCAAGTGGACGCCTCTCGCATTGATGCCTGGAACATTTACGAAGCAAGCCGCCAGGCGATGCTTGCCGCCGTCTCGAGCCTTAGGATGGCCGCCGACTACTTACTCGTTGACGCGATGGAGTTGCCGCTCGCCGTCGAGCAGAAATCTCTAATCCACGGCGACGCACGCTCGGTTTCCATCGCCGCCGCGTCCATCCTTGCGAAGACGGAGCGCGATCGGTTGATGGATGAATTCGACCAGGTCTATCCGCAGTACGGGCTTGGCCACAATCGCGGATACGCCACCGCCGACCACCTCGCGGCGCTGCGCGCCCACGGCCCATCGCCGTTGCACCGCCACTCATTCGCGCCGGTGCGTGAATGCACTTGCTGGTCAGCGTCGGCATCGCAGACGCCCTTGCCCCTCGCCACTGATTGAGCGCTTACCGTCCCCAAGGCTGCACCCCAAACGCCATACACACAAATCATTAAATGTGGTGTATGCTTATTTCATGGGTAGAACAAACATAGAACTCGACGACGGGTTGGTTCGCAAAGCGCGGAGGCTCACCCGGCTCAAAACAAAGCGCGAGATCGTTGGCAAGGCGCTGGAATTGCTCGTGCGCTCGGAAAGCCGCAAAGACATCCTTCGCTACTACGGGAGCGGCATTTGGAAGGGTGACCTAAAAGCCGCACGCAGGAATCGCAATTGATTCTTGTGGATAGTTCCGTCTGGATTGATTTCTTGAGCTCATCCCCCGGCCCCGCTGGCCGTGAGCTGCGCCACATGATCGCCGCGGCGGAACCACTCGCTCTCACTGGTGTCGTCATTACTGAGATATTGCAAGGCCTGACGCGTGACGTGATAGAAGTGGACCGGCTACTTTCGATGTGGGAATTGCTCGAACCTGCCGGGGCTTCCACTTACCGCGAGGCCGCCGCCATTTTTCGGTTGGCCCGCGCGAAAGGTATTACCGTGACGACGATCTACGCTTTAATCGCGGCCATCGCAATCGAGCATCGCGCGGTTGTGTTTACCCTCGATAAGGACTCCTCTCGGATCGCCCGAATCACGAACCCGCGCTTGTACAAGTCCTCTCGGACGCCTTCCTGATGCCCCTCAGGGGTAGGCCCCCGAGGGTACCGATTACTGCCACGCAGCGTCCCCTTGCACGATTCGTTGACCACCCCCTGACCGCGTGCTAGCGTAAATTTGGTTCCATCCCTGCCTCCCGAATGGCAGGTTGGGCGAACCGTCTCCGCGAAGCGAGGCGGACCAGCACTTAGCGGCCGCCGAGGGCTCGGTGAGCCGCCCCGCATGTTGACAGGAAAATTTCCTGGCGCCATGCAGGCCTCTCAGAAAGTCAGGAAGAACGCCGCCGATGGGCTATAGCAAGGTCAAACACGTTGAAGCCGCGCAAAAGCACCTTGCGCAGGGACGCCTTCCACAGGCCATATCCGAATACCAGCAAATCCTGAAGCATGAGCCGTCGGATCAGGTCACGCTGATGACCATCGGCGACCTCTATGTCCGCAAGGGCGAAACTTTTCAGGCCATCGAATTTTTTGAGCGGCTCGCGCAACACTTCATCCGCGACGGCTTCCTGACTAAAGCCATCGCCATCTACAAAAAAATCGCCAAGCTCGCGCCCGAAGAGATGAAGCCGCTCGAACGGCTCGCCGAGCTTTACATCCAGCAGGGCATCCTGAGCGAGGCGCGACCGCTTCTTCTCCAACTCGCCGAAGCGCATATCAAAGCCGGGCGCCGCGAGCCAGCTTCCGCGCTGCTGCGCAAACTGCTCGAAGCCGAGCCGGATAACCTGCGCGTGCAAATGCGCCTCGCCGAAGTACAGCTCGCCATGGGACAGAAGGATGACGCCGCGCAAACGTTCCTCGTCTGCGCCGAGCGCCACCTCGCCCTTCGCGATCATGACGAAGCAAACAGGTTAATCTCCCGCGCACTCGAACTCGCGCCCCAGAACGCAGCGGCCCGCCTGCTCAAAGCGCGCGTTTTGTCCGGCGCCGGGAAACACGCTGAAGCAGCGAAGCTCCTCGAATCACTTCCTGATCTGGATACCGGTGGCGAAACCACGGATTTGCTGATGGACTTTTACCTGCAGGCCGGCCAGCCGGCGCGCGCGTCTGACTTGAGCTTGCGCGTCCTGGCGCGCGATCCGAAGAAATACGAACTCGCCCGCAAAGCTGCATTGGCGATGCTCGAAAGCGGCCAGGCTGACGCGGCGCTTGATTTAGTGAATCGTTTTCGCCATTCGATGGCCGAAAGCGGCGAGACAGAAGCGCTCGCGAAAATGTTGCAAGCGGCGGCGGCGAAACTGCCGGGGCGTCTCGAGCCGCTCGAATGGATTGTTGAGCTTTACACCCACGGGAATGACGCGTTCCATCTGCCGGAGGCGCTCTCGCATCTCGCACAGGCTTCCGCCGCCGGCGGAAATCTGGATCGCGCGCGGGAGATCTACGAGCAACTCCTCGAGCGCTCGCCCGAAGACGAAACGCTTCGCCGGAATCTTGAAGCGGTCCGCTCGGGCCTCGGAATGCAACCCGCGATCCACTCCGAGGCCGTCCCCCCGATGGCCGAAGGGACTCCAGAACCCAAGGAATTTGAAGAGCCGCCGCTCGACGAGGAAACTCAACATTTCGTCACCGTGGCACTCACCGACGTGGATCTGTTTTCGAGTTACGGCCTTTCCCAAAAGGCGATTGACCTGCTCGAATCCGTCCTCGAACGCACGCCGCGCTACACGCCCGCCATCGAAAAACTTCTTGATTTATACCTCGGGGCGGGCCAGAGCAAGCGCACCGCGGAACTCGCCGAAAAACTCGCGCAGATTTACACCGAACGCGAGGATACGGCGAAGGCCGAGAAATTCATGGAGTTGCATCGCCGCTTCCAGCGCGCCGCGGCGCTCGAGCCCGAGCCGCCTCCTCCACCTGCGCCTCCGGCCGCAATCGAGCCGCCTGCTGAATTCCAAATTCCCACGGCTGACGCGGATATTTCCATTGCCGCTCCGGGTGAAAACGAAGCCGTGGAAGAAGTGGCACTCGCATCCGGCGCACAGGAATCACCGTCCGTGGATTCTGCCGGGTCCTCGGTGCACGAGGTGGACCTCTCTGATGAGTGGGCCTCCATCTCCGAGCAAGTGGTGAAACCCGGCGCGGAGGACGAAACCTCTGGCGAACATGCGCCCGAAGAAGAAACAGTACTGACGGAATCGGAATCTGCTCCTTTTGTGGTCGAAGATGCGCTCCAGTCCGAATTGCGTTCGGCACCGCCGCAGCTTCTTCGTCCGCCGCAGAAGGCAGAACCCGAACCGGTGGAGTATGAACTCGAGCTGGTTGAGCAATCATCTCCGGCCGCGGGTCCCGCAAGTGTTTCGCCGATCCGGGCTCCCGCTCACTCGGCTGGCGAAAGCCAGAGCCCTCTCGGCGATTTAGCTGCCGAGTTGAATGCCGCGATCGACGGCGCAGGGATCGACCCATTTCAGGCACCGGCCAATGGCGCGGCGAGGACGCCCGCTCATTCGACCACACCTCCGCTTGCGAAGATGAGCTTGCCATCCGATCCCGGGGGGCCACTCAGCGAGATTTTCGATGAGTTCCGCAAGGAACTCGAAGAGCTGCAAACGGACGAGGACCCGGAAACACACTACAACCTGGGCATCGCCTACCGCGAGATGGGGCTCGTCGAAGAGGCCATCAGCGAATTTCAGAAAGTGATCCAGGCGCACGACCGCGGCAGGGACTTCCGTTACGCCATGCAGTGTTGTACGCTGCTTGCGCTGGCATTTATAGATAAGGGCCAGCCGGAGATCGCCTCATTCTGGTATGAGCGCGCGCTGAAGACGCCCGGCCTCGATCAGGACGCGGTTCTTGCATTGCGCTATGACCTCGGAGTGGCGCAGGAACTAGCAGGCCATTCGGACGCGGCACTGAAGAGCTACCAACAGGTCTACGCGATGAATATAGATTACCGCGACATCTCCGAACGCATCGGCTCGCTCCGACAGCGATGATTTTCGAGCAATAGCCCCATAAAAATGGACCGTCTCCTTCGCGTACTGGTGGTGTTGATTCTGATGGAGCTGGGAGTTGGGCTGATCGCCCTGCCCTGGCTTCGTTATTGGGAGCACAATTATTTTCTGGACCATTATCCCGATCTGATTCACATCCTGCTACATCCCACAATGCGCGGCGCGATTTCGGGTCTCGGGATTCTGGACATCATCGTGGCCATCACCCTTCTTCGCCGCCCCGCCCCGCCCGCCGGGCAATAATCCGCGCGATGCCTCTCTCGCCAAAGCAATCACCTATTCTTTGTTACGTGACGGATCGCCGCGCGCTTGCGCAATGTTCTGATTTGCCCGGCCATGTCGCGCGCGCGGTGCAGGCGGGCGTGGACTGGATTCAATTACGCGAAAAAGATCTGCCCGCGCATGAATTGCTTGCGCTCGCACAGTTCGCCGTGAGTGAAACCGGGAAATCCAGTTCACCCGCGCGCATCCTTGTAAACGACAATCTGGATGTAGCGCTCGCCGCGGGAGCTGCCGGAGTCCATCTTGGCGAACGGTCCCTGCCAGTTGCCACGGTTAACGCTGCTCGCGTGAGGGGCGTCATACCGAAGGGCTTTCTGATTGGCGCTTCTTGCCACTCTCTCGATGCAGCGCGCGCGGCCGAGCACGATGGCGCTGATTACGTTTTCTTCGGCCCGGTTTTTGTCACGCCGTCGAAGGCCGCCTTCGGTGAGCCGCAGGGGATCAACAGGCTGGCAGACGTGTCACGAAGCGTGGCGATACCCGTGCTTGCCATCGGCGGCGTGAACGAAGAAAATGCCGCGGAATGTTTTGCGGCGGGAGCGGCGGGAATCGCCGCCATCCGAATGTTTCAGGAAACTGCGGATCTGGCGGCGCTCGTTGCGCGGCTCCGCGGTAAGGAATAAAAGCGCGTATGTATTTGTGGTTTTGAAAACGAGGTTATTGCCTGATGCTGCGAAGAATTCTCTCCATTATTTTTCTGGTGATTGTGGCCATCTGTGTCGGCGTGTATTTTGCTTTCATACACTTTGACATCAGCGCGCTCGCCAAACCAAACCGCGTGGAGAACTACCTCGCCACGCAGGCCAAACACCGCCTGATCGCGCGCGCCGCGCAGCAATCGCTTCCCTCCGAGTCAGCGGACACGAAAGACAACCAGGCCGATGGCCACGTGCTCTACGGCTCGCTTTGCGCGGGCTGCCACGGTTACGACGGCCGCACGCCCACGCCGCTTGGAAATTCTTTCTACCCCATCTCACCCTCGCTCGCCGCGCGTGAAGTCCAGCAGTACAGCAACGCGGAGTTATTCGTCGTCATTCGCGGCGGCATCCGTCTTTCCGGCATGCCCGGCTTCGGGAACGCCCACTCCAGCGATGAAATTTGGAGTCTCGTTCACTACGTCCGCTCGCTGCCATCCGCACCGGTTCGGCCCCACTGATACGGGTTTTTCGTCTTAGGTGTTTCTTCCAGGCCGGGAATTGTACGATCGGTTCCACGAGCACTTATCGCTTCGTTCAGCGCTCCAACTCGTATGCTAGACTGGCTGGTCAGCATCACGAGCGCACTTCTCGCATGGCCAAACAACTTTTCGGAACCGACGGCATCCGTGGTGTCCCCGGCGAATTTCCGCTGGACGACGCCACGCTTTTCCGCGCCGGACGCGCGCTCGGTCGCTTTCTCCGCCCGAATGGTGGCGCAGCGCCCGGTTCCATGCACACAGGCCCCGTGCTGATCGGCATGGACACGCGCGAGTCTGGCCCACACATCGCCGGCGAACTGGCCGCGGGCCTCGCCTCCGCCGGAGTCGCCACCGCATCGGCGGGCATCATCACGACGCCGGGAGTCGCGTGTCTCGTACGCCGCAAGAATTTTTCCGCGGGCGCGGTGATTTCCGCGTCTCACAACCCCTATCACGATAACGGCGTGAAGCTTTTTTCTTCCAAAGGAATGAAGTTCCCAGACGAAATGGAAGAGCGGCTCGAAGCCGAAATCCTCGGCGGCAAGATCGAGCCCGCTAAAGCGGAATGGCTCGAAGCCGATCCCGCGCTCGATGAAGAGTATCTGGAATTCCTGCGCGGGCGCGTGCTGCCCGGGGCAAAGCTCACCGGAATGAAGATCGTGCTCGATTGCGCGAACGGCGCGGCTTATAAGCTCGGGCCGCAGCTTTTTCGTTCGCTCGGCGCTGCCGTCACTGCGATCCACGACGCGCCCGACGGCCGCAACATTAACGCGAACTGCGGCTCGCTTCATCCTCAAGCGCTGCAGAAGCGAGTCGCCGCCGAAGGCGCCGCGCTCGGCGTAGCCTTCGATGGCGATGCCGATCGCGCGCTTTTTGTAAGCGCCTCCGGAAAGTTTGTGGATGGCGACGGCATCCTGCTCGCCGCCGCGCGCTACTTGAAATCAACGGGAAACCTCAAATGTGGACGCGTGGTGGGCACGACGATGGCGAACCTCGGCCTCGAACGCGCACTCGCGAAGGAAGGCCTCAACCTCGCGCGCGTACCTGTTGGCGACCGCTACGTCCTCGAAGAAATGATCCGTGGCGGCTGCAACCTCGGCGGCGAACAATCCGGGCACATTATTTTTCTAGACGACGCCACCACCGGCGACGGCCTTTTAACCGCGCTCAAGATGGCAAGCCTCGTCGCACTGCGCGGCCCGCTCGATGAGCTCGTCGCGGGATTAAAGGTATTCCCACAAACTATCCGGAACATAAAAGTGCGCTCGAAGCCGCCCCTCGAATCCATCCCCGAAGTCGCCCGCGCGCTGAAGGATGCCGAAGCGGCCCTCGGCGATTCCGGGCGTGTCATCCTCCGCTACTCCGGCACCGAGCCGAAGGCCCGCGTCATGGTCGAAGCCGAGCGCCCCGAAGACGTCGAGCGGTGGGCGGCCGCAATCGCCTCGGCGATCCAAGCTTCACTGGGCGTCGGCTAGCAGCCAAGCCACGCCAAGTTTCACGGCAACTTTCCGCTTAACATAGATGCCCCGCGTTTCCCCTGTGAAAAACAGTATCGTCCGCAGACGTTGGCCGCCCGCAGATGCGCATGATTTCAGCGTAAGTTCCCTGCTATCTAGGGGTTAGAGGCGGTGGAAAACTACCCTGTGGCATGGCAAAGCGTTTGCTTACATATAGACAAGACAAATCGTTTCCCGGGGTGACCCTGCTTGTCTACTGCCCGGCAGGGTCTTGGGGTGTCGCAAAAGGGGATCCGCCATGGATCCCCTTTTTGTTTCTGGGTTCAGGTTATGCCTTTGTAGGGGCGGTGCCGAAGGCAAGGGGCCCCCGCCCTGCAAAATTCATTTTTTGACGCGGGGGTCGAAGTCTCAGGGGAATGAAATAATTTCGTAAATCTTACGATTACCCAACCGCACCTTCCCGGGGCGCTTGGATCGAACGATTGGCAGTCGCACATGCCCGGGATATCTCGGTTCTCTTTGTTCAAGAACCCTTTCAATTCCGCGGAGGATTAAGTCTTCGGCAATGTTCCCCTCGCTTGCGGCACGCTTCCGCAGCCTCGCACTTGTGCGACCGGGAATGTCTATGGTGATTTTCATGTTTCGATTCTACTCGATGGAAATCGGCTCAGTTAATTCCAAAGTGTGGCGCCGAATCCCGGCCAAGAACACTACGGGGCGCAAGCCGCGCCCCGTAGAAGTTTTTACTTGCAGTCAAAACTTCGATTCAATATCCCAGCCACCAACGAGTAGTCCAATGACGGTCGGCGTAAGAGCGAATGTGCCACACAAGAATTCTTAAATGACTACGCAGCGTCGTGAATTCGGATTCATCAATCTCCCCATTCAAAAATGCGCGACGCGCTCGAACATATTCGGCAATGCAGGCGGAGATCCACCGATTCAAATTCGTTTCCGCCAACGAAATCGTCGGAGCTTCATCTTGCAACTGTTCGAAACGGATGATGCGACCCTTTACGTTTTGCCGTTGTAATTTCATCGTTTTTTCTTCTTTTAGCTGCAGCCGCTTGTTCCGCCGCAGTTTTCGCACTTGTAGCAACTTCCATTCGGCGTCATGAGCATCCCGCAGTTGCTGCACGTCGGCGCGTCTCCAAAAACGACTTTGCGCCCATCCTTTAGGACCGCCCGCCCATCAAGAATCTCCTCATCGCTTGTCTTGCGATAGTCTGTCTCTTGCGGTTTCGGCGGGGCGTCGCCCGACTTGATGTAATCCGGTGAAATAAACTTCCAGCCCAGCCACCGGGCAATATAGTCCAGCACTGAAGACGCCATGCGAATTTCCGGCGTTCGCGTGAAGCCGGATGGCTCGAAGCGCGTGTTCACGAGCTTATCCACCAGCGCACGCAGCGGGACGCCATATTGCAAACCGATGGACATCGCCAGCGCGAAGCCGTCCATCACGCCGGAAAGTGTGGAGCCTTCCTTCGCCATCTTGATGAACACTTCGCCCGGCGCGCCGTCGTCATACATTCCCACGATGATGTAACCATCGTGCCCGGCCACAGAGAATTTGTGCGTCAGCGACTTCCGCTCATCGGGCAGCCTGTGCCGCTGCATGCTGACGAACAGTTCCTGCTGCTGCGCCGCTCCGGCCTGCACCGGCTCCTGCGCTTTCGCAGAATCGTCCTTCTTCGCTCCCGCGGCCGCCAGTGGCTGCGACTTCTTCGAATTGTTCCGGTAGATCGCCACGGCCTTCAGGCCGAGCTTCCACGCATCCACATACGCCCGCATCACTTCATCAATCGTGGATTCTTCCGGCATGTTGATCGTCTTGCTGATCGCGCCGGAAAGGAATGGCTGCGCCGCGGCCATCATATTCAAGTGGCCATGCCACGAAATCGAACGCCCGCCAACGGCCGATTCCAGCGAGCAATCAAACACCGGCAAGTGCTCCGGTTTCAATCCCGGCGCGCCTTCCATCGCCCCCGTGTTGTCCACGTGCGCGACGATCTTTTCAATCTCTTCCGGCGTGTAGCCCGCCCGCGAGAGCGCCTCCGGCACTGTGTTGTTCACAATCTTGATTACGCCGCCGCCCACCAGCCTCTTGAATTTCACAAGAGCCAGGTCCGGCTCGATGCCCGTCGTGTCGCAATCCATCATGAAACCGATGGTGCCCGTCGGCGCAAGCACGCTTACCTGCGAATTTTTGTAGCCGTGTTTTGCGCCCAGGTCGAGCGCGTCGTCCCAAGACTGCTGCGCGGCCTTCAGCAGCGCAGGCTGCACGTTTTCCGGCTTGATCGGCCGCAGCGAATCGCGGTGCAGCCGGATCACATCCAGCATCGGCTCGCGGTTTTTCTCATAGCCTGCAAACGGGCCGAGCCTTTCGGCGATGCGCGCCGATTGCGCGTACGCTTCGCCCGTCATCAGCGCCGTGATTGCGCCGCAAACGTCGCGGCCCGCGTCGCTGTCATAGGGCAGCGCCTGCGACATCAACAGCGCGCCCAAGTTCGCATAGCCAAGGCCCAGAGGACGGAAGTCGTGCGAATTCTGCGCGATCCTCTCCGTCGGATAGCTGGCGTTGTCCACCAAAATTTCCTGCGCCGTGATGGTCACGTCCACCGCGTGCCGGAATCCTTCCACGTCGAATTGTCCGGTTGTCCCCGCGAACTTCATCAGGTTGAGCGACGCAAGGTTGCACGCCGTGTCGTCAAGGAACATGTATTCCGAGCACGGGTTTGACGCGTTGATTCGCGCCGTCTTTTTGCAGGTGTGCCAGCGGTTGATCGTCGAATCGTACTGCATCCCCGGATCGCCGCAATGCCACGCGGAATCCGCGGCCATTTGCAGCAGTTCCTTCGCGCGATATTGCCCGGCGGGGGTCCCGTCGGTCACATTGCGCGTCCACCAATCGCGGTCTTCCTCCACCGCGCGCATGTATTCATCCGTCACGCGGACGGAATGGTTCGCATTCTGGAAGTAAACCGAGGAGTACGCTTCGCCGTCTATCGCGGGATCGTAACCCTGCTCGATCAGCACCTGGGCCTTACGCTCCTCCTTCATTTTGCACTCAATGAATTCGACTATATCCGGGTGATCCATGTTCAGGATCACCATCTTCGCAGCGCGCCGCGTTTTTCCACCGCTTTTGATCACGCCCGCGAATGCGTCGAAGCCCTTCATGAAACTCACCGGCCCGCTGGCGATGCCGCCGCCGGAAAGAGTCTCCTTGCTCCCGCGCAGCGATGAAAAATTAGTCCCTGTGCCCGAGCCCCACTTGAAAAGCATCCCCTCCGTCTTTGCCAGCCCCATGATCGAGCTCATGTCGTCCTGCACGGAGTTGATGAAGCAGGCCGAGCACTGCGGCTTCGCCTGCACGCCCACGTTGAACCACACCGGCGAGTTAAACGCCATCTTCTGTTCGACGAGCAGGTGCGCCAGCTCATCGCGAAATGCATCACGGGAAGCGGTATTCGCGAAGTAGCCGCCCTTTTCTCCCCAGCCGACAATCGTGTCCACCACGCGACCGATCAATTGCCGCACGGACGTCTCGCGGTCCGGCGTGTTGATTTTCCCGTGAAAATATTTTGACGCGACGATGTTCGTCGCAGTCTGGGACCATGTCTTCGGCACCTCGACGTTCTCCTGCCGGAAAATCACCTGTCCCTTTTCGTTGCCGATCTGCGCAGTGCGCTGCTCCCACTCCACGGAATCGAACGGCGAAATCTTTCCATCGGTATAATGGCGATTGAATTCAAGGCCTGTTTTTGGACGGACCTCGGTGGGATTTTGCACAGCAGTCTGCAGCGTTTCGTTGTTGAGAGCCATTCTGACTTCCGCCATGGTCCGCCTCCGCGCATTTGTGAGAAGCCCCGCGCGGATGGCGGAACCCCTCTATTTTACCCCCACTGAGGGCAGGGGCGCAGCGCCCGATTCTCCGTCAGGCACTACTTGACTCGGTTCTCCAGGGCAATCAAAACCGGAAAAAAGCGAAATCCACTCCCCGCGAATCCGCTTGATTCTTTCGCTCAGCGGAATCGCTTCAGCGCCGGTTCATGAGCTGGTTGGAACCGGCGGCGGGAATTCTTCCCGTCGAATGTCTCCGTTTCTTGCCGGGCAGGCTGCGTGGCGCCGTACTCTACAGGAGCGTGGGTGCCGGAACTCCTGCGCGCCGCTCCACGGGTCCCCCGAATCTGGGGGGGCAGTATCATCGGTGGAGGAATTTCTGTCAAGAGGGAACTGCACAAAAAGCACAAAATGTTTGGTCAAAGAGGAAACATGTGTCTATTTGTAGTGGTGGGGTTCCCAATTCGACACAATCCGTCGCGCAGCACAATTATTGGTCTTCAGATTGACGCACTCGCATCCAATCTCTAGCATGAATGGTGTAACCCCTTTCGATTGATGATGATCCCGCGCTTCAAACTCGTTCAGCGCAAGACAACTTGGCTAGCAGCCGCGATCTTCGCAGGCACAATTACACTAGGGTTCGCATTTTCAACTGTCGCGGCGCGGCAATCACCACTGGTTGGAAGTGCCGAAAGAATAACGCTTCCCGGAATCTCCAATGCCGCGCACGTCAGCGGCACGATCTATCGTGGAGCGCAGCCGCGTCCGGAGGCATTCACTGAATTAAGGAAGTTTGGTGTTGAAGTTGTTGTGGACTTCCGCGACACCCGCGAGGACATTCGCAGTGAGAAGGTTCGCGTCGAAGCGCAGGACATGAAGTTCGTCAGCATCCCGTGGAATGCGTGGCATGACCCTTCGCGTGAAACTGTCGTCGCATTCTTCGCGGTTCTTCATGACAACTCCGGGAAAAAGATCTTCGTCCATTGTAACCGCGGCGCCGACCGCACTGGCGTCATGGTCGCGCTCTATCGCATCGCCTACGACCACTGGACGCCGGATCAAGCTGTTGCAGAGATGAGTGCATTCCACTATTGGAGTCATCTCCTGCCTCATCTCGCCCGATACGTAGAAGCCTTCCCCGCCACGCTTGCGCGTGACCCATCCCTTGCGGGGCAGGCCTTTCCGGCCGCGCAACGCTGATTCAATCTGCAGATGAGTTTTTTGATGGATTGTGCCGCTCGCGCTTATTCGTATCGCAGCGCTTCGACAGGATCGAGCCGCGAGGCCTTCACCGCGGGCCACACGCCGAAGATTAATCCAACGCTGAGGGACACGCTGAGGGCTACAATCACCGCCCACATCGGCACGATAGCTTTCATGTCAGTCCATTGGCGGATTGCCGCGACTAAAGACTCGATGGTAGCAACGCCTATCAGACCGCCAACGCCGGTCAGCGTCATGGCCTCAAAAAGGAATTGCATTGTGATGTCGCCGCGCCGCGCGCCAATCGCCTTGCGCACGCCAATTTCGCGGGTGCGCTCGGTCACGCTCACCAGCATGATGTTCATCACGCCCACGCCGCCGATCAGCAGTCCAATCGAAGCGATTACGACCGTGGCAAGGACAACCATCCCGACAATCGAGTCGAATTGCTGGATCTGTTCCTGCGAAGTCGAAATCGAAAAAGTATCCGGCTTGTCATATGGAACGTTTCGCCGCCGCCGCAGAACCTCGCGCGCCTGGTCCACGGCCTGGTTGATCTGATCCGTCTTGGCCTGAAGGCGAATCGAAATCTCAAATGCCGCGGGATAGATTTTCTTCAGCGTTTGAAAGGGGATCACCACACGCCGGTCTTCGTCGTCGGTGCCAAACCCTCCCTTGGGTTTTTCAAATACGCCGATGACGCTGAAGTTGGACCCGTCAATCAAGACCTCCCGCCCGTATGCCGGGAGGTCGCCAAAGAGCGCGCTCGCTGTGTTTTCTCCGAGCACGACGACATTTTCGCGGTGCTCGTTCTCCGTTTCGGTGAAGAAGCGCCCCTCTTTCATCACCGCATTCGCGTAAACGTACGGATAATTTGCCTGCGCGCCGCGAAAATCAATTCCGGAAACGCTCTGGCCCTGATAACGCACCAGATGTTGCGTCTCCCACTGGGTAATCCATGCGGTTACGTTTGCAACCGCCGGACACGACTGGCGGATGGCGTCGGCGTCTTCCACCATCAGCGGCTTGCGCTCGCGCTCCTCCTTCGGCCGGCGCCCCCCGACGTGCGGGCCCTGCTCAAACCGGCTCACAAAAGCGGTGTCCGCGCCGAAGGAGCTGATGCTGTCCACGACGTTTTGGCGGAATCCCTGGATCAGCGCCACAACAAACATAACTACGCCGACTCCAATTACGACACCGAATACAGCGAGGAAACTCCTCAGCTTGTGAGCCCGAAGGGTATCCATCGCGAGCTTCAGGTTTTCGCGGTAATCCTGCGCCATAGGTCCTCTTGGTTACGTCTCCGCGCGCAACGCTTCGATTGGATCAAGCCGTGCCGCCCGCATTGCAGGGTAAATCCCAAAGAAAAGTCCGACACTGGTGGAAAGAATCAGGCTCATGATGACCGCACTCAACGGCGTGGACATCGGAAATTCCAGCACGGTCTTTACGAACCATGTGATCACATACGCCATTCCGATCCCGATCGCTCCACCCACCGCCGCAAGGACTGCCGCCTCCACAAGAAACTGGGTGACGATGTGGGTTTTCCGCGCGCCAAGCGCCTTGCGAATCCCGATCTCGCGCGTTCGCTCCGTCACGCTCGCCAGCATGATGTTCATGATGACGATGCCACCGACAACCAGGAACACCGCGGTCAAGCCAATCGCCATACTGAAAATCTTTCCGGTCAAATCCTGCCACAGCGACATGATCGAATTCGGTGCGATGATCCCGAAGCCATCCGGATCGTCGTATTTCGCATGGCGGCGCGCCCGCAGAATCATCCGCACTTCGTCCTCGGCCGCGTCCATCGCGTCTGGCGAGCGCGCCTGCACGAACATCGTCAGCGAGTTTTGCGATGTGTGCCACGATTTCTCGTACGTGCGAAAAGGCACGAGCACGAACATATCCTGCGGCTGCCCGAAAACCGTTCCCCTCGCTGTGGCCACTCCAACCACCTGAAACTCCCTCGGGCCTGCCCTCAGCGTTTTCCCGAGCGGGTCTGTGTTGGCGAAAAGTTTGGACGCAATATCCGCGCCAATCACGCACACCTGTGTGCGGTGGTCTTCGTCGCCCTCGTTCATCATCCGCCCGCGGTCAATCCCCATCGCGCGGATATCCATGTAATTCGGCGTCACTCCTCGCACACCTACGTCTTCCACCAACTGGTTTCCGCTGTGCACGTCGAGTGTTGTCCCCTCGATCGCCGCTGCTTGCTGCACTATTTTTGCCCCGGCAATTACCGCCTGAAGATCGTCGTAAGTGAGTAGCGGACGTTTCCGCGCCTTCAGAAAATCATCCATGTTGGTGATGATACCGAAGCGATCCACGACGAAGGCGTTCGCGCCGAGATTCGCGACCTTATCCGAAATATAGAGGTTTAACCCGGAAACCACGGACATCACGCCGACGAGCGTCATCACTGCCAGAATGATCCCCAGCAATGTCAGGAAGCTTCGCAGCTTGTGCGCGCGCAGGGCGTCTAGCGCCAGGTGAAACGTCTCCCCTAGCGCCACCTTTGCCGATGGACGGTTTGTTGTCATTCGATACCTGTACCCGGACGCAAGCCTCTACTATGTTAAACGCTTAGACCGCACCAAATGTTTCCCGTTAGCCTGAAATGTCAGAAGGGCTTTGTTTGCAGGCGGTTGCAAGGAATACTTGCAGGCAAGCTTGCCACCGTACCGTCTGGCGAATCATCCGGATGGCGGGCCTATTCGCTTCCCTGAAGAAAACTCGGCTGGAGCTATCCGCAGTTTGTCCGCGTTCCAGTTACAATAATAGCGTGATCTCCCGCCCGCCGCTTGGCAACCCGGACCGGCGGACGCTGAATCGTTAAGAGGGAGACCTTTTGAGGATTTGCTGTAGCTTTAGGCCTTGCTTCGCCACTGCGAAGGCCAGGGTCTCAAGGTAAAGGATGGACCCGATTATTTGACGGAACGCGACCATGCGCCGCCTTTTTCTCATAATCGCGATTTCCGCCGCTGCGCTTGGGGCCATGAGAGTCATTGCTTTCCCGCGCGGGTGCGTCCTCGTAGGCCAGCGCTCCACCCCTGGATCCTCCGCTGGTACGACTCAGGTACCACCCACTGAAGCCGAACAGCGCGCCTTGATTGACCGTCTCTTCTCCAATCAACACTCGGACGACGCTGCGCTTCCACTCTATCAGCGTATCGAACACCACCAGATCCGCGAACACGCGTCCGACAACAACCCAACCGAAGACAAAACTTTTCGCGTCATACCCATCGGCACAGGTACCGGATGGCGCGTTCTCGTCGAAGACCACGGCCGCCCCATTCCCACGGCGGACTACCGTATGCAACTGGCGAACGTCCAGCGCGCACTCGAAATCGTCACCGATCCTGTTAATGCTGTTTCAAAGCGCGACATCGAGAGATTCCAGCGTCGTTTGAAGGATCGCGCCGACCTCATCTCAGCGGTCCGCAACGCATTTACCTTCACTTGGCTTGGCCGCGAAGTTCGAAACGGCCGCACGCTTGCTAAGTTCCGACTGGCCCCGAATCCGAATTACAGACCAGTTTCACGCGAGACTGAAATTTTTCTCCACGCTTCCGCCACCATATGGGCCGATGAAGCTGCGGGGCAGGTCGTCAGGGCCGAAGCCGAACTCACCAGTGATTTCTCCGTCGGAGGCGGTGTGCTCGGCAAAGTCTATCGCGGCTCGCGCATGACGCTCGAGCAGACCGAAATCGCACCTGGGGTCTGGTTCCCTTTCGTCCTTCAATACGATTTCACCGGACGCAGATTCTTTTTTGGCTTTGAGATCAACGAACATACGGAGGCCTCGCATTACGAGCGCATCGGCCCACCGAATGAGGCGCTCACATTCATCCGCCGCGAGCTTTCCTCGTCAAAAGCGCCCCGTGCGCAGCAGTAGCTCAGCCCTTCCCATTTTTCTGCCGTGATTCCTCCTGAAACATTTGTTGCCGCCGTGCGTCTATTCCTATAGCTGTCTACAGGAGACTCCGTGACCAAAGCCAACAACGACTTACTCCAGGGCACGCTTGCACTGCTCGTCTTGAGGTCCCTCACACGGGCGTCCATGCACGGTTACGGCATCACGCTGCACATCCAGCGCGTATCGAATGACGCCCTGCGCGTTGAGGAAGGCTCGCTCTATCCCGCGCTGCATCGCATGGAACAGGACGGCTGGATTGCCGCCGAATGGGGCCTCACGGAAAACAATCGCCGCGCCCGCTACTACCGGCTTACGCCGAAGGGCCGGAAGCAGCTCGCACTTGAAGAAAAGAAGTGGAGCAAGCTCACGGAGGCCGTTGCTGAAGTTCTGCGATTTGCATAGGGATTTGCAAAAGAAAGAGGCGCCCCATGTCTCTGATCATGCGACTGCGAAATCTCTGGAAGAAAGATTCGCTTGACCGCACTCTCGATGACGAGTTGCGCTCGCACCTTGAGATGCGCGCAAATGACGGTGTCGCCTCCGGCATGTCGCCCGAAGACGCCCGCTATGACGCACAAAGGCGCTTTGGCAATGCCACCTTGATGAAAGAGCGCACGCGCGACGCGGACATCCTCGCCTGGCTCGAATCCATTGGAAATGACTTGCGTTACGGCGCGCGTTCGCTCGGCAAAAGCCCTGGCTTCGCCGCGGTTGCCATTTTGACGCTCGCACTCGGCATTGGCGCGAACACCGCCATCTTTTCCATCGTAAGCAGCGTGCTCCTGCGGCCACTGCCGTTTCGCCAGCCGCAACAGCTTTACCTCATTCGCGAAGTCGTTCCCCAATGGAGCAAGTCGGTTTCTTCGCTCGCTGCCAATATCCCGGATTTCCTCATCTGGCAAAAAGAATGCCACTCGTTTGAACAGGTTGCGATTGTCGAATCCACAGCCGCCGTTCTGACCAAACAGGGTCCTGCCGAAGAAATTCCCGGCGCACGCGGCTCGGCGAATCTGTTCGATCTCCTTGGCGTGCAACCGGCCATCGGCAGAAACTTCTCGCCGGAAGAAGACGGGGATGGGCATGGCCGTGTCGTCATTCTCACAGACTCGTTTTGGCGCAGCCGATTTTACGCCGACCCCGCAATCCTGGGAAAGGCAATCGTGCTCGACGGCGCGCCGCATGTCGTTGTGGGAGTTCTCCCCGCATCATTCCATTTCCCCAAAAACTGGGGTCCTCTTACTGATATCAATTCGCGCACTCAGTTTTTCAAGCCTCTGGGTGGAATGCTGTATTACGAACAGGATCTCATCGGTGAATTCGATTTTCTGGCTGTTGCGCGCCTCAAGCCCGGCGTCTCTGCAACCCAGGCGCTCGCTGAACTGGATGTCGTCCAGTCGCAAATCGCGAAGGAATCAAAAACAAATTTGGACTTGCGCGCCCAACTCCTGCCTCTCGAAGCAGAAATTGTGGGCTCCGCACGCCGCGGACTGTTTCTGTTGATCGCCGCCGTTGGAGCGTTGCTCTTAATCGTTTGCGTGAACCTGGCAAATCTTCTGATCGCCCGCGCCCCCGCGCGCATGAGGGAAGCCGCGATTCGCACGGCCCTTGGCGCCTCTCGCCTGCGGCTCCTTCGCCAGATGTTCACAGAAAGCCTGCTCCCCTGCATTCTCGGTGGCGCGCTTGGGATCTGGCTGGCAAGTTTTGGCGTTCAGTGGCTCGTTCACACCGCTCCCGTGGACCTTCCGCGCCTCGACGAAGTGGTCGTGGACGCGCGAGTTCTTTGGTTTGGCGTTTTCCTTACTTTTTTCACGGGAATACTTTTTAGCATCTTGCCAGCATGGCGGATTGCCCGCGCCGAGCCTCTGGACACTCTCAAGGCCGGAGGCACATCCGTAACCGATGGACGCGCGGTCCGGCGCCTTCGTAACAGCCTCATCGGTATTGAAGTGGGTCTCAACACGATGCTGCTGATTCTCGCCGGTCTATTGACCGCGAGCTTTGCTCACTTGCTCCGCGTCGATACGGGATTCGCGACCGAAAAAGTTCTCGCCGCCACCGTGAATATCCCGAGGCAGAGCTATTCGACCCCCGGCGCTCGCCAGAGTTTCTTCGATCGTGCGCTCACTGGCGTTCGCGCCTTGCCGGGCGTCCGCTCCGCGGGATGGGTAAGCATTCTTCCCCTCGCAGGACAGGGCAGCGTCACCGGCTTTTCGCTTCCGGACGGTTCGATACCGCCAGATCAGCGGCCCCACGCGAACTTCCGCGCCGTCAGCCCCGCATATTTCGAGACTATGGGAATCCCGTTGATCCAAGGCCGCGTTTTCACGGAAAACGATCGCGGCAAGAAATTGGTCATCGTTTCCAAGAGCCTCGCGGATCGCCTCTGGCCGGGCAAGAATCCGGTCGGACAGCAATGCCTGGCGCAATGGGGCCTGCTGCAACAGTGCGAAGTCATCGGTGTGGTTGGGAACATTCGCACTGTAAGGCTCGACTTCCCTCCGCTCCTTATGGTCTATGTGCCTGATTCCTATGGCGAGAGGCCCCCGGGCCCGCCTTCTTCTGCAACCATTGTTCTGCGCACATCAATCGACCTTGATACGGTCATCGCTCCCGTCCGGCAGATCTTGACGGACGCGGGCCCCGACGTGCCGATTATCGCCCTCCGCCCGATGGCTGAAATCGTGTCTGCATCGGTAGAAGGGCGCCGCTTCCAGATGTTTCTCGCCCTTCTTTTCGCGGGAACCGCGCTCTTCCTTACCTCCCTTGGAATTTTCGGAGTCGTCGCATACTCCGTCGAGCAACGCCGCCGGGAAATTGGCATTCGTGTGGCGCTTGGCGCTCCCGCGTCCCGCATTCGCAACATGGTTTTTCGCCAGGGAATGGCACCGGTGGTCGCGGGTCTTTGCGGTGGCCTGGTCGTCGCGTTGTTCACGGGCCGTCTGATCGGCAGTTTGCTATTTGGGGTTAGTGCCTCAGATCCCCTGACGATGGCCTGTGTTGCTGCGGTCGTTGTGATCATTGCGCTCGCGGCGTGCTATATCCCCGCGCGTCGCGCCACGCGCGTGGACCCGATTATCGCCCTGCGTTACGAGTAACTCGCCGGGATGCTTGCCGAACTGCTTTCGGTGCCCCGGAAATTTGAAAGGAATGTCGTTTATGGCTTGGCTCTCTCGTTTGCGAAACCTGCATAAAAAGGATGCGCTTGACCGCAATCTCAATGACGAGCTGCGCTCGCACCTCGAGATGCGCGCGAATGAAAGCGTCGCCGGCGGCATGTCGCCGGAGAGCGCCCGCCACGATGCTCATAAACGCTTTGGCAATCCCACTCTTGTAAGAGAAGAAACTCGCGACGCCGACTTGTTTGCCTGGATCGAAACCGCCGGACACGACCTTCGCTTCTCTTTGCGCATGATTCGCAAGAGTCCGGTCTTCGCCGCCGTGGCTGTGTTTTCCTTGGCGCTTGGCATCGGCGCAAATATCGGCATCTTTAGCCTGATGGACGCGGTCCTCCTCCGCCCGCTCCCCGTCGAAAAACCAGCCGAGCTTGAAAAATTTGACAGTTATTACAGCTTCACGATGTATCGCGAACTCCGCGATGCAAACACAGTTTTTTCCGGTCTCATCGCGCGACAGGTCTCTCCGGTCAGCCTCGTCACTTTGGGCCGGCCCGACCGCGCCACCGCCGAGCTCGTCTCCGGAAATTATTTCTCCCTTCTTGGCATTCAACCCGTTCTCGGCCGATTGCTTGCGCCGGACGATGATGATGCGCTGATGCGCCATCCCGTCGCCGTGCTCAGTTATTCCTTCTGGCGCGACCACTTCGCTTCGGATTCCACCGCGGTTGGCAAGACCATCCGCATCAACGACTATCCCTTCACCATTGTGGGTGTCGCACCTCCTACATTCTTCGGTGTCCAGCCCGGCTCATCGCCGGAGGTTTGGACTCCGCTGATGACTCAGCCCCGTCTTTTCCCGGACGAAGGCCCCGTGATGGACAACACTGGCTACGCCTGGCTCAACCTCATCGGCCGCCGCGCGCCGGGGATCAACGAGCAACAGGCAATCGCGGGCCTCAACGTCACATTTCACCAGATCATTAAGGACGGGCACCACAAGCTGTATCGTGGCCAGATTCCGGAACGCGAATCTCTTCATCTCCAACCCGGCGCCGCCGGCTTCTCGCGTCTTGCCGAGAATTACGGAAGCCCGCTTTATGTCTTGATGGCGGTCGTCGGTCTTGTGCTCCTCATCGCCTGTGTAAATATCGCGAGCCTGCTCCTCGCACGCAGCGCCGCGCGACGCCGTGAGATCGCCGTACGCCTCGCTCTGGGCGCCGGGCGTCTCCGTCTCGTGCGTCAGCTTCTCACGGAGAGTCTTTCACTCGCCGTGCTCGGTGGCTTGCTTGGTCTCATCTTCGCTCGCTGGAGCGTCGCCCTGCTCACCCGGTTCCTTCCAGCAACCATGAACGTCGGCGATTTGATGATTCCCCTCTCGATCAATGTGCAGTCGAACGCGCGCGTGCTCGGGTTCGCGGTGGCCGTCACTCTTGCTACGGGCATATTGTTTGGCCTCGCACCCGCGATTCAGGCCACTCGCCCGGATGTTGCGGGCGCCCTCAAAGATGAAGGCGCTTCACTTGGCGCGAGGCCGCGCCACATCGAACTCGGAAAGTTCCTCGTTGTTTCGCAGGTCACGTTGTCGCTCCTTCTTCTCGTCACTGCAGGCCTCTTCTTGCGCAGTTTGCGCAACGCCGCAAATGTAAACGCAGGCATCAACACGGAGAATGTCGTCCAGGCCACTCTGAATCCGGCCTTAAATGGGTACCCGCCGGGGCAGATCACGAATTTCTATCGCCAGCTTCAGGCGCGCCTGCAAAGTCTTCCCGGCGTTGAATCCGTCGCCACCACCGCTTATCCGTTGCTCAGCGGGACCTCGAATGGCGCGGGCCTTATCGTTCCAGGCCGTCCTCTCCCGCCGGACTATCACGACCGCGCCATCCTGATGAATTTTGTCGGTGGAGATTTTTTCCGGACGACGGGAACGAGACTTTTGCGCGGGCGCGACTTTCTCCCCACCGACATCGGCACCGCTCAAACCGTCATCATCATCACGAAGACCGCCGCAGATCACTTCTTCCCCGGCGAGGAACCCATTGGCAAAAGGGTTCGCTTCGGCGGCCATGATGGCGTCGAAATCATCGGCGTCGCCGCCGATGCGAAATACGAAAGTGTCCGCGAAGATACGCCCCGAATCTCCTACGTCAGCTTTGAGCAAAGCCCCCAGCCTGTGGGTGAACGCACCGTCTACTTGCGCACAACAGGCGATCCACTTCCGGTCATTAACGCACTCCGCCGCGAAGTGCAGACGCTCGATAGCAGCCTGCCCATTTACGGTGTGAAAACTTTCGCCGAACAAAAACTCGAATCGCTCGCGCCCGAGCGCCTCCTCGCGACACTCTCCAGCTTCTTCGGCGCCCTCGCGTTGCTTCTCGCCTCCATCGGGCTCTATGGAGTGATTGCCTCGAGCGTCCAGCGCCGGACACGCGAAATTGGCATCCGAATGTCGCTCGGCGCCACGCGCTCATTCATTCTATGGATGGTTCTGCGCAACTGCCTCTGGCTTGTCGGCGCAGGAATCGCGGGCGGTGTTGTGCTGAGCCTGGTTTTGTCGAAGCTATTGACCGGCCTTCTCTTCGGCGTGCCGCCGCGCGACCCCATCGCGATTGCCGCCTCCGCGATTGTTCTCACGATTGTCGCCGTACTTGCAGGGTTCATTCCCGCGCGCCGCGCCTCGCGTGTGGACCCGATTATTGCGCTGCGTTACGAGTAGCGGCTTAGAAAGTAAATCCAGAAAGGAAATCGAATCATATGGTCACAAAAAGGATCGCCGCATTTCTTGGAGTATGGATACTTGCTGCAACAATGGTGGCGGCTCAAGCGTCAAAGTTAGATGGAACCTGGGATGGAAAGTGGGACCACGAGGGTCGAACGGAAACAATGACTTTCCAATTCCACGCAAAGGGAAATGTCCTCACCGGAAAAGTTTTCCGCGAGGGCCAGGAGTTCGGCGACATCGCCGACGTGAAATTGGATGGAAACAAGATCTCTTTCAAGGTTGACGTGATCCTATTTGAAGGAAGCATTGACAAGGACACGCTCAAATTGACGATCACCTTGTATAACGGCAACAAGGTCCCCATCAGCGCTTCCCGGAAGAAATCTGCCCCCTGAAATGGCGCGCGCTGGCAAATTCGTTCTTTTTTGCATGATTGCGGGATGCGTCCTCTTCGCGTCCATCTACGGGCTGTACCGGTTTACACACCCGCGAAACCACTTTCTATTGCCGGCCTCTCGTGTCGCTCTGCAACCGTGCAAGCCTCCAGGTCTGCCGGAAGAAGTACGTTGCGGCACATACGAGGTCTACGAAGACCGCGCAGCCAAGTCAGGCCGCAAGATTGCCTTGAATATCGTTTTAGTCCCTGCTCTCAACCCCAACCACGCACCAGACCCCCTCTTCTGGCTTGAAGGCGGCCCGGGCGCCGGTGCGACGAGTATGGCGTTTGCCGCGCGGGGCTTTCTCTCCGATGTCCGCAAGACTCACGATCTCGTCTTTGTGGACCAGCGCGGCACAGGGAAATCGAATTCGTTGACGTGCGACGTCGGCGACTCTCCCGGTGACCTTCAGAAATTTTTTGGCGGCACGCCGCTTCGCGAGAGTCTTCGCAACTGCCGTGAATCGCTCGAGAAAGTCGCCAACCTTAAACTCTACACAACGCCGATCGCCATGGACGACCTTGACGAGGTTCGCGACGCCCTCGGTTACGCCAAGATCAATATCGCCGGCATGTCCTACGGCTCGCTTGCCTCGCAGATCTATCTGCGCCAGCACGGTGATCACGTCCGCACGGTTTTCCTCGGCGGAGTCGCCACGCCGAATATCAAGCAACCGCTGCAATTCGCCCGGTCCGCGCAACATGCGTTGGACCTACTTTTTGAGGACTGTGCGGCCGATCAGTTCTGCCGCGATAATTTTCCGAAGCTGCGCGAAGAATTTGACGCCGTCCTCGCCCGCTTCAAGGACGGCCCTTTGCGCCTGGAACTCATTCGCCCGTCAGACAAACAGAAGCAGTCCATTCTTCTATCTCGCGAAAGCTTCGTCGACCATTTCCGCCTTCTGCTCTACACCACCGGCACCGCACAATACGTCCCTACGATCATCCACAAAGCTTTTGAGAATGACTTCGTTCCCTTTGAGAGCGCCGCTATTTTCGCAAATCCCGGTGGGGGTCTCGCGCGCGGAATGTATTTCACCGTCACATGTTCCGAGGGCGCGCGCTTCATCACCGAAGAGGATCTCGTCCGTGAAACTCAGGGGACGTTTATAGGCGATTCCCGCGCCCGCATTCACATGGACGCCTGCAGTGAATGGGCTCGCGGCGACATCCCCGTGAGCTACATCGATCTTGTGAAATCGGATCTCCCGGTGCTGATGATTGTCGGCGAAGCCGACGGCGCGGTGGGTCCCTGGTTCGCCGAAGCGGCTATCAAGTTTCTTCCAAATGGCCGACTCGTGAAAATCCGTTACTTCGGCCACCAGTTCGGCGACCCATGCACCAAGTCCATATTTTCTGCCTTCATCGAGAAGGGTTCCACCACCGGCCTAGACGCCTCCTGCGCCGATTCCATCCGCCGCCCGCCCTTCACCATTGAACTCCCATCGCGCTTCTCCTTGCGATGATCCCGCGTCAGTGAATTCACACGGCCCGTTCTGTTTTGGTTTGAAGTTAAGTACGCAACGCGGCCGCGTGCGCCGTGGTTTAGGAAGAACTGGCTCTAAGAAATCTATCTATTCAGCACGAAGGGCTTGCACTGGATCCACTGCCGCGGCCTGACGCGACGGCAAATAGCTGGCGAGCGCCGCAGTAGCCACAAGGCCTACGCAGACGGCGCCATAAGTCATTGGATCCACCGGGCTCACCCGGAACAGCAGCGATGACATCAATCGCATCACGCCCAACGCCGCGCCGAGACCGCACACAACGCCGATTCCCGATAGCAGTAGTCCGTTACGCACGAAAATACGCGTGACTGCTTGGGGCTGCGCGCCCAGCGCCATGCGAATGCCAATCTCGCGCGTGCGCTGCGACACCGAATATGCAATTACTCCATAAATCCCAATGATGCCGAGCAGCAGCGCCATGCCTCCGGCAACACCAAGCATGATCAGCGTGAACGACGTGCGCGCCATGGACTTTGTGAAGTAGTAGTCCACCGTGTGGACCGCGTCGAGTGGAAGATTTGAGTCCACCGCCCACACCGCCTGCCGCACATCTTTCATGAAGGCTTCCGACCCGGCGCGTGGGCTCCGGATGGCGAACGCAACCCCTCGGTGGGAGTCGATGGCATCGCCGTCGAAGTTTTTCAGCAGAATCGGAAAATATCCGGCGCTTGACGGTTCCTCACTCACGCCGGTGTCGTACACATTGGAAACAACGCCGACGATTTCGCGCCAGTCATCCGTGGTGGCTGCCCGGATGCGCTTGCCGAGCGCGTTTTGCGGACTTTCCCAATACTCGCGCGCGAAGTTTTCGGAGACGAGCGCGACGGCGCGCTTGTCGTAGACGTCCGTCCAAGTAAAATCTCGGCCGGTAATCAGTGGAGTCCCCAGCGTGGAAAGAAAGCCCGGCGACATGAATTTGAACCGGCGGACGGGCGGAATCTGGCCCTCGGCGTAACGGCGGTCCTGCGCGAAAAGGAGATCAAAATTGCCATCTCCATCCATTGGGATTTTCGTGGAGATTCCAACCGAGGAAACCCCCGGAATCGCCGCGAGCCTGCGGGAAATCTCCTCTTCCATATGGATGACGCGCTCGGGATCTTTCACTTCCGATTCAGGAATGTATATCCGAAACGTCTGCAATTCGGCGGCGCCGCTGAATCCGGGGTTCACATACGTTAGCGCTCGAAATGTCCGGATCATCAGCCCCGAACAGATCAACAGGACCACCGCCAGAGCCACTTGAATCACCACCAGTGAGTTTCGCGCGCGATGTTGATCCCGGCTCTGGCTCATGCCCCTCGCGCCTTCGCGAAGACCTGTGTTCAAGCGCGCTCCCGCGTACTTGAAAATGGGAATGAAACCAATGAGCAGGCTCGCAAACAGCGACGCCCCCAGCGTGAATAGCACCACCCGCCCATCAATTCCGATTTCGCGGATGCGCGGCAGTCCCGTGGGCGCCATGGCGACGAGAACGCGCAATGTCCCGTAGGCGATTCCCAACCCAAGCGCGCATCCCAACAACCCCAGGATCGCGCTTTCAAACAGCAACTCCCCCGCGATGCGCCTCCGCCCGGCCCCGAGAGCTGCGCGTATGGCCAGTTCCTGCCGGCGTCCCTCGACTCTCACCAAAAGCAGGTTCGCCACATTCGCGCAGGCAATCAGCAATACCATTCCAATTGAACCCATGATCACCCATAAAACTTTGCCAACGTCCCCGACCACATCCTGTTTCAAGGGCCGGAGGTTTGGCGCAATTCCCGCTTGCTCGAACAGTTTCACGCTATACCCGGGCGGCGGCGGAAAACTTTGCACGACCATTGGAAGCATGCGCGCCACATCGGCGCTGGCTTGCGCGAGCGTCACGCCCGGTTTGAGCCTCGCGATGGCACGATAGCTGAAGTTGCCTAAATGAAGTTTGTTGCGGTCAAACCGGTAGGGCAGTATCAATGCGGAGTCGCTCTGGTCCAGGAAGTGGAAGTCTTGCGGCAACACGCCGATGATTTCCCACTGTTTCCCATCCACGACAATTGTTTTTCCCAGCACCGAAGCGGATCCGCCAAACTTGCTCCGCCAGTACCCGTAGGAAAGCATTCCTCTTCGCGGCGCATCCGCTAAGTCATCCTCGTGGCGGATCATGCGGCCCAACGCGGGCTGCACGCCCAGCATCGGCAGCGTGCCTTCGGTCACCATCAAGGCCTGTACTTGCTCGGGTTCTCCAACACCGGTGACGCTGTCGGAATCACCCCCATACAACCCAATATCCTGAAAGGTCTGGTTCTGCTCCCGAAAGATGAAATAGTTCGAGGGCGCCAATTCCAGTTGTTTTATGTTGATGCCCGGTGCCGTGAGCCAAATGCCTGCCAGCTCTTCGGCCTTAGGATAAGGTAGGGGTTTCAGCAGCACACCTTCCACCACGCCAAAGACCACGGCATTTGCGCCGATGGCTGCCGCAAGCGTCACGAGCGTGATCGCCGTAAACATCGGCGCGCGGCCGAGCCTTCGCAAAACCTGTCTGAGCTGATTGCTGAATGAATGCATAGATCAGACCCCCTGTGCGCTCTTGTCCTGCGCGCCCAACCGTACACACCACTCCCCTAATCCTTTGACGTTGAGAGATACGGAAATGTCCCTAGATTTGTTCCCGCTCGCTTGTTGCCTCGCCTTGCCCTACCTCGCGTCATTTGTTAGCGTAGAACTCCTTCCGTTTGCCGGAATCGCGGGGACTCGATGGATACTATTCACATCACGCTGAAAGATGGCGCCGTACTCGACGTGCCGCGCGGTTCGACCGCCGCCGATGTCGCCAAGAAAATTTCGCCCCGCCTCGCCAGCGCCGCGTTCGTCGCGCGCGTCAGCAATGGCGCGCCGGGCGAACTCGTAGATCTCTCGCGCCCGCTCGACCATGACGCCAAGCTCGAAATCCTTACTGAGAGGGATCCGGAAGCGCTGCAAGTCTTTCGCCATTCCGCCGCACACCTGCTTGCAGCCGCCGTGCTCGAACTTTTTCCGGACGTGAAGCTCGGCGTCGGCCCGCCCACGGACACTGGTTTCTTTTACGAATTTCTGCGCGAGCAGCCGTTCACTCCCGAGGATCTCGCCGCCATCGAGAAGCGCATGCATGATATCGCGTCGCGCAACGTCCCGAACGAGCGCAAGCTCATGCCCAAGCCCGAAGCGCTCGACCTTTACAAAAAGTCCAACCAGACATTCAAGTGTGAACTCGTCGAAGAAAAAGCAACCGAGCCGATGGTCTCCTTTTACGCCACCGGCAAATTCATCGACTTCTGCCGTGGCCCGCACATTCCATCCACCGGCAAAATTCAGGCCTTCAAGCTGATGAGCGTCGCGGGCGCCTACTGGAAAGGAACCGAAGGCAATCCGCAGATGCAGCGCATCTACGGCGCGTGTTTCTTCACCAAGCCTGAGCTCGACGATTACCTCCACAAGCTCGAAGAGGCCAAGCGCCGCGATCACCGCAAGCTCGGGCCCGAACTCGAGCTCTTCAGCATCGAGGAAGAAGCCGGCCCCGGCCTGATTTTCTGGCACCCCAAGGGCGGACTCATCCGCAAGATTGTCGAAGACTGGCTTCGTGACGAACTGCTCAAGCGCGGCTACGACCTCGTCTTCACTCCGCACATCATGCGTCTCCATCTCTGGGAAACTTCCGGCCACACCGGCTTTTACAAAGACAACA
>JBGPHM010000032.1:0-46035 GCA_041484365.1 Terriglobia bacterium
ATTTCTTCGGGAGACTTGAAGGTCTTGTCCGGATTGTAAAAGTCACCAACGGGCGCCAGGATGCCGTTGGGGATATGGCCCGCCCTGTCAAAGGGAACGATTTTTCCATAATGCCAGTCAGGGGTGAGAGCATCCACTAAGGCAGTGTGGGCGGTGTCGCCGGATCCGGTGAGAAATTCCGGCAGCCCGACTCTTACATCTTCGTTGAGCTTCGTGACTCTGAAAGTGCCTTTGTTCGGGGCAGGTGTCGGATCCTTTGTCACCGGCAAACCTTCCTTCTGCCACTTGAACATCCCGCCGTCCAGGATGAATAGGTTTTGCACGGGGAAGCCGTGATAATCGAGATCGAAAAAAAGTCTGGTGGCCAGGTTTGTGCCGCCCGAGTCGTACATCACGATCTTTTTCCCGGCGCTGATTCCCCAGGACTGGAAGGTCTGTTCCGTCTGGGCGGGCGACATTCCCCCAAAACCATACGCGAACAGCTCATATATGTTGACGCTCAGTGCGCCGGAAATGTGCTGCGCGGCGTAGGCGTCAGCCGGTGAGGCGTCGAGTATCAGAACATCGGGGTTCTTAAGATTTTTCTCAAGCCAGTGGACATCGACAAGATTGCCTTTGATTCCCTCTTGCGCCCTCAAGGGCTGCGCCAAGAGTAGGCAGCCTGCAACAGCAAATAGGAAGCCACACTTCAAAAGCTTCAACATATTGTCCTCCTGTCAATTACTGACACTTGTTACGCATGAGCGTACTGATTTGTTTCAGAGTTTCGGCTACTCTTCCTCGATCGTGCGGCCCACCTGAAGGAGGGCCCTACGAAGTCGCAGCGACTTGCTGCTTGAAGTAGGCGAGGGTTAGGCGCAGGCCTTCCTCGAGCTGGACCTTCGGCTCCCAGTGGAGGATGCGGCGGGCCTTGGTGATGTCCGGGCAGCGCTGCTTGGGATCGTCCTGCGGGAGCGGGCGGAATTCGATCTTGACGTTTGCGCCGATGAGCGCGCGGATGCGCTCGGCGAATTCGAGGATGGTGATTTCGTGCGGATTGCCGATGTTCGTGGGCAGGTGCTCATCGGAATCGAGCAATTTGCAGATGCCGTCAATCAGGTCGCTGACGTAGCAGAAGCTGCGCGTCTGCTTGCCGTCGCCATAGACGGTGAGCGGCATGCCCAGGAGCGCCTGATGCACGAAGTTCGGGAGCGCGCGGCCGTCATTGAGGCGCATGCGCGGGCCGTAGGTGTTGAAGATGCGCACGATGCGCGTGTCGAGATTGTGAAAGCGGTGATAGGCCATGGTCATCGCTTCGGCGAAGCGCTTGGCTTCGTCATAAACGCCGCGCGGGCCGATGGGATTTACGTGGCCCCAGTATGTTTCCGGCTGCGGACTTACTTCCGGGTCGCCATAACATTCGGAAGTGCTGGCCAGCAGAAACTTCGCACCCTTGGATTTCGCGAGACCGAGCGCGTTGTGCGTACCGAGCGAGCCGACCTTCAGAGTGGGAATCGGATGCGCGAGGTAGTCCACAGGGCTGGCGGGCGAAGCGAAATGAAGCACGGCTTCGACCGGGCCGGGGACGTCAATGTAGCGGGTGACGTCATGCGCCATGGCGTGAAACTTTGAATTGCTCGCGAGGTGCGCGATGTTGGCTTCGCGGCCGGTGATGAGGTTGTCGATGCACAGGACTTCCCAGCCACGCGCGAGCATGGCGTCGCAGAGATGCGAGCCGAGGAATCCCGCGCCGCCGGTGATTACCGCGCGCATCAGTTGCGCTTTCCGGTGCGGTGCGCCGCGAGTGTGGTGTGTTGCATGGAGCGATGATTCTAGCGTGAGTCGCGCTGTGGTCAAAACGCGGGGAGCGGGGGTGTAGCCGCAAAGGCAATTGACCGCAATGAGAACGAAAGGTACGATGCGGCGCGGTGGGGGGATGCGATGAGTCACAGGCGCCGATTGCTCGTGGCCATTTGTCCGTTCTGCGGAAGCTTCGACGTGCGCCGCTCGCACCGGCGCGGGCTGGGCGAGGTATTGTTTCTTCCAATCTTCCTGAGCCGGCCGTTCCGCTGCGAGGTGTGCGACCGCCGCCACTACAATGTGATCTGGTGCGAAACGCTTCCGGCGACCGAGAGGGCTCCACGTGAATTGCGATAGGTTTGTCATTCGCCAGGATTATTGGCCGCACGCGGCGGTGGCGCGTTGAGGATTTCCCGCTACGCGCGCCGGCGCCTGCTGTGGACGCTGGCCGTGCTGACCGTGCTTGGCGCGATTGGCACATGGATGTTCCGCGGCGTGGGCGAGTGGCTGGTGGTCGAGGACGCCCTGCAGCCCGCCCGCGCGGTGGCGGTGCTGAGCGGGGGGCTCCCGATGCGCGCGCGCGAAGCAGCCGAGATTTATCACGGGAATTTCGCGCCGGAAGTCTGGGTGTCGCACCCTGAGGACGCGACCGCCGAGCTGCACGAGCTGGGGATAAGTTATCTCGGCGAGTCATTTTACAATCAGAGAGTTTTGATGCAGCTTGGCGTGCCCATTGAAGCAATCCGCGTGCTTGAGCCCACGATTTACAACACCGAAGACGAAGTGCGCGTGATTTCAAAGGCCGCGCGCGATGGGGGAATCCACCGCGTAATCATTGTCACGTCCAAGGCGCACACGCGGCGCGTGCATACCATTTGGCGCAGACTGGTGGGCGACGATCCCGCGCTGATTGTGCGTTATGCGCGAGAGGACCCGTACGATGGCGCGCACTGGTGGCGCAGGACGGGCGACGCGCACGATGTTCTGCGGGAAGTCCTCGGACTGGCCAATGCCTGGACGGGGTTCCCGGCACAACACGGCGCGAAGTGAGGTTGCACCCGCCGTCCTGCAAGAGAAGGGCGCAGAAAGCCGCGGCGGCGGCCATTAGAAATGGGGATTTCCCCGCAATTCATCGCTTAAACGCCCTCCGGCCAAGCACTTTCTACACAATCGAAAAGTAGTGGTCTGCTGGTACGGATGTTCTATTGTGAGGATGTTGGCTTTTTGTTTACTCTTACCCTTGGAATACTCAGACCATGTTTACCCGTTCTTTGATAGTTCTCCTGGCTTCGATCCTGGGCCTGGCCCGGTTCTCGGTGTATTACGGGCGGGCGTTCCTGCAGGGAAGGGTGCAACACAGTACCAAGGATGACGGGCGGTAGTACCAATGCTCCATTGTTGTGGACGAGCGGCGAAGCGAAGATGTACGTAGAGGCTGAGGGAAATGTTAAGCGTAGTCATACTCATCGCAGCGTTAGGCGCCACGGCGCAGTTTGGCCTTTACTACTGGCGCTCGCTAGTCGCTGGATACGCTTCCCAGCCGCTCTCCGAACGATTCCCGCTATTTTCCGGGCTTGACCACGAATCCCCTGAAGCAGAGGACTTTGGAGCGCTGCTGAGCCTGCACCGGCTTACGCCCACACTGGGCCGCCGTGCGGACAACCTGACCACCCTGCGCGCATATTACACAGCGGTCCACGTCCTGTGCCGGTTGCCCGCGCTGCAAGATTGGGCAAAGCGGGAAATGGCGACCTGCTCAAGATATGTCGCGGTGCTTGTGGATCAGCGTCTCACGCAGAACCTGGCCTATGCGGCCGAGATGCGGTCGCACTAGCCGCAGTTTCCGTCCAAACAAGGCAAATCACAAATCTTCAAATTGAATGGCTCACTTTCGGTGTTTCGCGGGATTGCGTTCAGTACGCCCAGCGGAGAAGAATGGTGCCGGTGGTATAACCCGCGCCGACGGTGACGAGGAGTACGAGGTCGCCCTTCTTGAGGCGGCCCTGATCGAGGGCGTCACGTAGACAAAGGGGGATGGTGCCTGCGGTGGTGTTTCCAAAGCGGTCGATATTTACAACCACCTTTTCGTCTTCAATGCCCAGGCGCTGCTGCATGGCCTGAATAATCCGCAAATTGGCCTGATGAGGCACGACAAGTTTGAGGTCGCGGCTGGTGAAACCGTTTTCTTCGAGAATTTGAGTGGAGACATCCGCCATGCGGCGCACGGCATATTTGAAAACGTTTTGGCCTTCCTGATGAACGTAATGCATGCGTTTCTCGACGGTCTCGTGCGTAGGGGGATTCAGCGAGCCGCCGGCGGGCATGTAAAGAAAGCGGCCGCCGGAGCCGTCAATGTCGTGGCGAAAATCCAGAATACCTTCGTTTTCCCCGGCGGGCTCGAGAAGGACGGCGCCTGCGCCATCGCCAAAGAGAACACAGGTAGCGCGGTCCGTGAAATCGAGGATGGAGGTCATGACGTCGCTGCCGATGACCATGACTTTTTTGTGCGAGCCTGCGCCGACGAATTGCGCGCCGACGGTCAGCGCATAGACGAAACCGGAGCAGGCGCCGGAGAGATCGAAGCCCCAAGCCTTTTTCGCGCCGATGCGGTCCTGCACGAGGCACGCCGTGGCCGGGAACATCATGTCCGGAGTAACGCTGGCGACGATGATCATGTCAATTTCATTGGGGTCGAGCTTTTTCTGAGCAAGGAGCTGGCGCGCGGCTTCCGTGGCCAGGTGGGAGGCGGCCACGCCGGAGTCAACGTAATGGCGCTCGCGAATGCCGGTGCGGGTGCGAATCCACTCATCGGTAGTCGCCACAATCTTCTCGAGGTCTGCGTTGGTGACCACGCGGGGAGGAACGTAGCAGGCCACTCCGGTAATCTTCGCGGGAATCCTGTGTGACATTCGTGAAAGCCCTTCTGGCGTTTGGAAGCAGAAATACCGAAACAGGGATTGTATGGGAAGGGCGCGGGGCAGACAAGTCAGGTGATACACGGGAAGAAAGGGAAGATTGTGTTAGACTTTTTCGAGTGGAAGGCTCCCCGGAAAGAATCAATTGCGAGGATTGTTCGTGAAACTTCAACCGTTCTACCTGACCTGCCTGGCGCACGCTTCCTACATGATTGAGTCCGAGGGGATCGCCGCGGTTGTGGACCCGCAGAGGGACGTGGAGATCTATTTGGAAGAGGCAAAGCAGCAAGGACTGCGCATCGCTTATGTGATTGAGACGCACCTGCACGCCGATTTTGTTTCGGGGCATACCGAACTGGCGGCGCGGACGGGCGCGACAATCTGCATCAGCGCGCACGCGGGCGCGAAGTTTCCGCATCGCGCGATGCGCGACGGCGAGAAGATCGCATTCGGAAAATGCGAGCTAACATTCCTTGAGACACCGGGTCACACGCCAGAAAGTGTGTGCGTTGTGGTGACGGACCTCGAACGCGGTGTGGAACCGTGGGCCGTGCTGACGGGCGACACACTTTTCATCGGTGACGTGGGCAGGCCAGACCTTTCGTCCGAGTACACGGCGCAGCAACTGGCGGGGATGCTTTACGACAGCCTGCACGGGAAATTGTTACGGCTGAACGATAACGTGCAGGTTTTTCCGGCGCACGGGGCGGGGTCGCTTTGCGGACGGAGTATCGGGAGCGAGCGAAGCTCAACGATCGGCAAGGAGAAGCAATTTAACTACGCGCTGCAACCGATGACACGGGAAGCATTTGTTCAAATGCTGACAACGGATTTGCCCGAGCGGCCGGGATATTTCAGCCGCGACGCGGAAATCAACCGCGAAGGCGCGGAGGCGATGGAGGAATTGAAGCCTCTCGCGGCGCTTTCACCGGAACAGGTGGAACGACTTACGTCGGCAAAGCAGGGCGCGGCGATAGTGTTGGATACCCGGCCATCGGGAGACTATTTCGCGGCGCACATTCCCGGCTCGGTGCACATCGCACTGTCCGGGCAGTATGCTTCATGGGCGGGCGCGATCATCGGATTGGACCAGCCGATCGTTCTGTTGGCAGAGGACGCTGACCAAATCGAGGAATCGCGGATGCGGCTGGCGCGAGTGGGGATTGAGCGAGTGGTTGGTTATGTGGAAGGCGGGATTGATGCGTGGCAGCGAAGCGGGCGGCGCGTGGCGCAAACGGCGCAAGTCAGCGCAGGCGAGCTACGAAACCTGCTAGCAGCGGGAGGGGAGATTCAAGTGGTGGACGTGCGGCGACCCGCGGAGTGGGAAGCGGGACACATTGCGGAAGGGCATTTGAAGCCACTCAATCAATTCGCGGCATTGTTGGGTGCAAACGGAGAGGCGAGTAGAAAACTTCTGTCGGACCTCGATCCCGCACGGCCGGTGGCGGTGCACTGCAAGAGCGGCTACCGCAGCGCCATCGCGGCAAGCTTGCTGGAGCGCGCCGGATTCGCGACCGTTGGAAGCGTCACCGGCGGATTTGACGCGTGGGAGGTGCAGAAGCTGCCGAAGATTTCGCAGGCCGCGGGCACGCATGCGGGCGCAGGCCAAACAAAGTAGTCCACTCCGCTTGTTTATTCCTCAGGGTTCCGAACACAATTTCAGGAAGCGGTGATTTCGTAGCGAAAGGATATTTTCGCCGTCTTGCGCAGCACGGCGGCGACGGAGCAGTATTTGTCTTCGCTCAATTGGATTGCATCGCGCACGGCTTTTTCATTGAGCTTTCCACGCAAGCGGTATACGAGTTCAAGTTTTAGCCAAACCATCGGAGGGGTTGCGGCGCGCTCACCCGAGACCTGGACTTCGAGCGCGTCGAGTTTCTGGCGCTTCTTCTTTAGGATGGAGACAACGTCGGTTGCCGTGCAGGAGCCGAGCGCGAGCAAGAGCAACTCCATCGGGCCCGGAGCGGTGTTCGACTGGCGGTCGGAATCCAGCGGAACAGCGTGACCGGATGGGCCGACGGCAATGAATTGCTCGGCTCCCACCCAGCGAACTTTTGCAATCTTTGTGGCGGAATCATGCATGGATCATTCCTCTCGGGCAATTCGGGGCAAAAAGCGAGACTAACAGAGCGGAAAGCGGGAGGGAAGGATTCCACAAGTAAGTGCTATTCGTTTCTCAATGCAACAATGGGGTCTACGCGCGTTGCGCTACGAGCAGGGATGTAACATGCCACAACCGCGACACTCGCCATAAGGATTGCGGTACCGATGAAGGTAAGCGGATCCGAGGAGCTTACGCCGAAGAGCAGGCTCTTCATCAGGCGAGTGAGCACAAATGCGCCCGACAAGCCTAGGGCAGCGCCCGTAAGCGCAAGTTTCAAGCTCCGACCTAAAATCAGCTTTAGCACCGTCCCTGGCATGGCGCCAAGCGCCATTCGAATCCCGATTTCATGAGTTCTCTGGCTGACGGCGTAGGCCACCGAGCCATAGAGGCCAACCGTTGCGAGCACGATTGCCAGGGTTGCAAATACGCTAAGCAGCAACGCCATGAACCGCGGCTGGCCGAGCGTGACATTTAGATATTGGTCCAGTGTTTTCCCCCTGAAGACAAGTGAATCAGGTTCGATCGAATGAACCTGCTCGCGCACACCGGGCATAAGGACGCCCGGAGTTTGTCCGCTTCGGATGATCACGCTCAGCGCACCAATCGGAAGCTGAGGGATCGGCACGAAAACGACGGGTTTCGGCTCTTCACGCAAGCTCGCAAGCTTGATATTGGCGACCACGCCAATTATTTCGCTCATCCGGGAAGGGGTACCGCTAGTTGCAACATTCGCCTGTATGCGCTTGCCAAGCGGGTCCTCATTTGGGAAATACAGCTTGGTGAATGCCTGGTTGACGATGGCGACGGACTTTCCGGCCCCACCATCCCGCTCTTCAAACTCGCGTCCACGCAGCAATGAAATGTGCATCGTCCGGAAATAATCACGGCCTGCCACACAGAGGTCCGCCGCCGTCGGCGATGCCGGATCGGAAGGACGCCCCTGAATAACAAAATCGGTTGTAATCCCGTTTCCGCTGAAGGGTAAGGGGAACACGGCGCTTACTTGCTCGACTCCCGGAAGAGCGCGAAGCCGAGGCAGCAGCTCACTGTAAAATGCAGTTGTCCGCGGATCATTGTAGGCGGATGGCAACTCGACCGAGAAGGTGAGCACCTGATTTGGGTCGAATCCCGCGTTCACGTTTGTCAAATGCCAGAGGGTTCGAAGTAATAGGCCCGCGGCCGGAAGCATAATTAAGGAAAGCGCGACCTCACAGATGATCAGAGATTCGCGGAGACGAGTTCCGCCTTTTCCCATCCCCGCGGGCAGGCGATCCTTCAAAGAATTGGCGAGATCTGATCTTGCGGCGCGCAGCGCGGGAGCAAAGCCGAAAAGTACGCTCGTGAGCAATGTGAGGGTGAGAGTGAACGCGAAGACGTAGCTGTCGACATGAACTGCGACAATTCGGGGGATGTCGCGCGGCCCCAGGCTTACGAGGGCTTGAATGGTCCAGTAACCCAAAAGCAGGCCAAAGGCGCCGGCGAGAGCCGCGAGAAGCACGCTTTCCGTAAGCAATTGCTGGACGAGACGGGCTCGCCCCGCGCCCAGGGCGCGTCGAATCGCAAATTCACGGGAGCGGCCGACCGCACGGGCCAGGATTAGATTTGCAACATTTGCGCAGGCGATTAGCAAGACGACTGTGACCGCACCGAAAAGAACCAGGAGCGCGTCTTGCGTGCCGTTGACCAGGTCGGGGAGAAGTGGTGAAACGTAAGCGCCGTCGCCGGGTGTGTGTGTATTTGGGTACTGAAGCGCGAGGCGGGTTTCGATCGAGTCGATCTGCGACGATGCTTGCGCGATACTGATTCCCGGACGCAGTCTTGCGATCACTGAATAGATCTGATTGCCGCGATGGGTTGGCATCGAGCCATCGTAGGCGGCGAGAGGAACCCATATCTCGATGGGCTCCGCAAGAATGGGGAATTGAAAGCTGCCCGGCATTACACCGACAATCGTGTAAGGTTTGCCTCCAATCACGGCAGACTTGCCCGTAATATTCGGATCAGATTGGAAATGCGTTCGCCATAATTCCTGGCTGAGAACCACAACATCGGCTTTGCCGCCAAGATCTTCATCGGGAAGAAAAGTTCTTCCGAGGAGTGGATTGACGCCGAGCACCTCGAAGAAACCAGGTGAGACAACGGCGCCATGCAGGCGGACGGGATTACTTACCCCTGACAGGGTTGCGCCGTGGGTCTCGCGGTACACGGCCATGGACGCGAACAGGTTGTTTTGTTTCTTCCAATCGAGAAATTCCGGGTAACTCGTAATGCCTTGCCGCACGTCGTGCTTGGTATTCTTCATCCACACATCCACCAGCCTCGACGGGTCCTTGAACGGCAGCGGACGAAGAAGTACCGCTTCCACCACGGAGAAGATGGCAGTGCTGGCTCCGATGCCCAATGCCAAAATGAGTACCGCAACAACCGTGAAACCGGGAGATTTGCGCAACATACGCAAACCGTAGCGAATGTCGTTGGCCAAAGTTTCGAGGAAATGCGTTCCTCGCGCGTCGCGACATTCCTCTTTGATTTGGTCAGAGCCGCCGATGAGGAGGCGTGCGCGGCGGCGCGCTTCCGCGAGAGGCAAGCCGGATTGAACGAACTTCGTGACCTGTTGGTCGAAGTGAAAGCGCAGCTCGTTGTCGAGTTCATTTTCGACAGCGTTGCGCCGAAACAGGCCGCGCAGGCGGATCAAGAGATCGCTCAGCATCTTTCGCTCCCCGAGTTATTGAACATGGGAAACTACCTAGGCCGTCTCTAAGACCTGGGCGACAGCAGCCGCCAACTTCTTCCAATCGCCTTTTTCGGTTTCCAGCTGTTTGCGTCCGCTCTTGGTGAGTTCGTAGAATTTCGCGCGGCGGTTGTTCTCAGATGTTCCCCAATGCGCTTTGATCCAGCCGCGCCGTTCCAGCCGGTGCAGAGCCGGATACAGCGAGCCTTGTTGAATCTGAAGAACCTTGCTGGAGATCTGGTGGATGCGTTCGGAAATGGCCCAGCCGTGTTCGCGTCCAAGCGCGAGCGTTCTGAGAATGAGCAAATCCAGGGTGCCTTGCGGAAGGTCAATCGTTTGTTCTGCCATCCATTCCCCTTACACTTCTACAGGGGAGGATACCACTGCTTCTGTCGAAGCTCAAAGGGAAGAACCTTGCTAGGGCCGTACGAAAGGTTCGGAAAATGTCCTCTCCATTGTTGCGAGGCCCAAGCTGGGGATCGAACCGAACTTGTACCGCAGGTTAGTTGGCGGGTGTCTCGACGGAAGCTTGCAGGGGGATTTCTTCGATTTCAACGATGGAACGAGGGAACTTGCGAATGGCAGCCACGAAAACCGAGACCAGCTCGGGGTCAAACTGCGCGCCACCGCAGCGTTCGAGTTCGCCGAGGGCTTCCTCGGCGGAGCGCGCACGCTTGTAGGAGCGCGCGGAGGTAATGGTGTCGTACGCGTCAGCGATAGCGATAATCCGCGCGCCGAGCGGAATTTTTTCACCCGCAAGGCCATTGGGATATCCGGAACCATCAAAGAACTCATGGTGATGCAATACCATGGCCTGAATACGCCCGGCACCCCGGCAGTTTTGTAGGATTCTTGCTCCGTAGTTGACGTGCTGCTTCATCAGTTCCCATTCCTCGGGATCCAAGGGGCCGGATTTGTTCAAGATGGCTTCAGGAGTACCAACCTTCCCAACGTCATGAAGCAAAGCCGCGAGCTTAATCTCCTCAACGGCCGCCGGGTCAAGTCCGCCGGCTTCCGCGAGAGCGACAGCGTAAGAGGAAACCTTCTGTGAATGGCATTGCGTAGATGGATCTTTCGAATCCACGGCCATCGCAAGCGAAGACAGGGTTTCGACAAGAAGCGGATGCAGAATCTCATTGAAGGGGTGCTCGGCATCCGGGTTGCCATTGGATCCCGCCGTTGGGGACGTCTCGGTCGAATCAAGCGAGTTTGAGAATTGGTCCAATCGCTGACAGACTTCTTCGAGCGCTTCGCCTCCAGTGGTGAAGACGCGCTTGAGCGTGACGCCGATGTAGGCCTCGAGAACATCGCGCTTCCAGCGTTTTGCTTCGTTGGGGTCGAAGTGGTCAGCGGTGGAGACTGAGTTGCCGCCCTGATGCTTGGAGAGATACATCGAGGCGTCCGCGACCTGGATGAGTTCCTGCGGGGTGGAGCCATGCACTGGAAAGCTTGCAATACCAAAGCTGCCGGTGACGTTTTTATCGCGCAGCAACGGGTCTGAGCTAAGCCAGGAGCGCAACTTGTTGGTGAGCTGCCGGGCTTGCTCGGCGTTTGTCTCAGGCATGAGGACGACAAACTCATCGCCTCCATAACGGGCGACGATGTCAGAGCGGCGGCAATTTTCGTCGAGAAGCTGGCCAACACGGCGGAGAACGACGTCGCCTTCCAGATGACCGTAAAAATCGTTAACGAACTTGAAGCGGTCAAGGTCAATCAAGACGAGCGAGAAGGGGCGCCCCGCGCGCGTGGAGCGCTTCCATTCCGCGGAAAGGGTTTCCATGAAGAAGCGGTGGGTCTTGACTCGCGTCAGGCCATCGGTAATGGCCTGCTCCTGAGCCTTCTGGAAAGTGAGGGCGCTGTGGAGCGCGCCGGAAATGAGGTCGGCAAGCGTCTCGAGCAATTGCAGCTCTTCGTCGGCGAAATCGCAAGGGTCGAGAGATTCGACGTAGAGAACGCCGTGCAACTGATCGCCGTAGAGAATGGGAAGCGCGACACCGGAAGAGGAATCCTCGAGGACCGGACCTCCGGCGGAAAGCTCCGCGGAAAAGTCGCGGACGGCCTTCATTTCACCGGTTCGGGCGACGCGGCCGACGAGACCCTCACCGAATGGGATCTGCTTTTGCATGCCAGCGCGGCGGCGCCCTGCTTCCGTATGAATCACAACAACCTTGGCAGTGTAGTCCAAGACGCCGATGCCGATGTGATCGTAAGTGAGGCCCTGCTCCAACTCGGTTGCAATCCGGGAGAGCATTTCATCGGGGTTGAGTGTGGCGATGGCATTGCGGGAAATGTTGTTGAGAAGAGTGAGGTGGCGCGACTTGGTTTGCTCTCCTTTGAAGAGCCGCGCGTTTTCCAACGCCACGGCTGCCTCGCTCGCGAGAACGCGCATCAATTCGAGGTGCCCTTCGTCGAAGGCGCGTTCCTGTTTGCTGAGGACGGCCATGACACCGACGGCGCGGTTATAAATCATCAGCGGGACGCCACAAAAGCAACCCATCGCCTGCATCGGCTCGACGCCCAGGCGTTTAGCGGTTTCTTCGACATTCTCGCGAATCAAAAGAGGCTGGCGATTCTGCAGAATATATTCGGTGAGGTGGTTGCCGGAGGGGCGGGTGCGCTTGGGCATGCGTTCACTATTACGGATTTCCAACTCGAATCGCAGCAAGTGCCTACCGGCGTCGTAGAAGGCGATGTAAAGATTGCCGGCGTCCATCAGACGCTGCATTTCCGACTGGATTTTTCCGAAGAGTGCGTCTGTGTCCAGCGTGGAGCTGAGCACGCGGCCTATTTCGTTGAGGATGTGCAGTTCCTCGCTGCGCCGCGATGTCTGCTGGATGAGATAGCTATTCTCCACGGCCATGCCGATTTGATGGCCGAGCGAAAGCAATAGGTGAAGCTCCGGCGGAGTAAACCTGCGGCTGTCAGCGGAACCGAGCAGGAGCACACCGAAAGCTCTTTCTTTCGATTGCAAACTGATTGCGGCGACGGTGCGGAGGCCCTGCTGGAGCGCAAGCTGGCGGAAGCGGCGGAAGGCCTCTTCTTTTTCAAGCGTCCCCCAGAGCGCGTCGCGATTGAGGTCGCGGAATACCGCGAGACCACCGAGGCGCACGACGAGGTCCACCAAATGGTCGTCGAGGCCTTCCTGTTGTGATGCGTTGCAGAAGTTGTCGCTTAGCCCCGCGGCGACGACGGCCGTGGGCCCCTGCGGATCGCCGTGATGGAGGAAGAGTGCGCCGGAGGGAATGCGGACAACGTTCAGGATACGGTCCAGGGCCTGCGCCAGCATTTTCTGTACTTCGGTACCAATTACGCCGGAGGTGGCAAGATTGAGGCTGGAAAGGGCGAGCATGTGCCGTTCAATGCGGCGCTTTTCCTCTTCGTAGAGCGCCATTGCCATGAGGACGGCGACGAACACCAACGGCACTACCATGAGCGTGGAGAAAAGAGTGCGCCAACTGACTCCAAACCGCGCTGCGAATTCATTGGAGAGACCGAGCACGGCCCACATGGCGAAAGCGATCCCGAGCGCGCCATCGGTGACCGTATCCTGTTTGCGGCTCGCGCGCCAAAAGAACCAGGCAGTGGCAAGAAAAACCGAGGCGATGCCATAGTCCGGAGAAATACTGATTTGCCCCTGCGAAAAAAGCGCCGACCACAATGCAAACACAGCAGCGAAGCCAACAATTCCGTAGGTCCAGGGAGTCTTCTGAACATAGAGCTGCGCGCTCAATAGGAACAGCAGAGCCGCACAGGCGACGAACCAGGTCTCAATGCACGATTGCCAGGGGGTTTGACCAATCCACCGGTGCATCGCAAACCCGGCAAAATGAAGAGAGAAAAGTCCCCAGCCTGCGGCCCAGAGCAGAAGGTAAAGCTGCCGCTTGAGGATATAGACGTAGGCATACAGCGCCGCAATAACTGCGGTTGCAGCAAAGAGGGCGAAGGCGAGAGTGCTCTCGTGTTCCAACGAAATCCGTTATCCCAGTGCCGTGCGCTGAGCGCAGGTTTGGGCCGACCGTTCCCTGTGCGAGGCGCAGTCCATGCAGGTCAGCGCCGCTTAAGAGGCCTCGCAAAAATCTCCCTTCAAACCGGGGGTTTGAGAGGGATTCGCGGTATCCAAGTGAATATAGGTGCCAGTATTTCAAGGGGTCAAGGGTACTCGCGTACCGGTGTCCCTCGGCGTAACTCCCCATGCCGAAATGGATTGGAGAGATGCCGCGTGACTCGATGCCGCACGTTCCGTTAAACTGATGGTTTCCGGATTGAGGGTTGGGGCGAAGAGAGCAAGGTAATCATGACTTCCAGCACATTAAAAGGCCCGCGAGTGCGGTTCGCGCCTTCACCGACGGGGTACCTCCACGTGGGGGGGGCACGAACAGCCCTTTTTAACTGGCTTTTTGCCAAGCGTGAGGGCGGCACTTTCATTCTGCGGGTGGAAGATACAGATGTGGAACGCAATCGGCCCGAACTTGTGGACGGTATCCTCGAATCAATGCGATGGCTTGGGCTCGGCTGGGATGAGGGGCCAGTGTTTCAGTCGCAGCGAATGGCGCTGTATCGCGCGGCGGGTGAAAGACTGCTTGCCGCGAGCGCAGCGTATCTCTGCTATTGCCCGCCGGAGCGCTATGCAGGCGGCGACGCAGCGGATGAATCTGGGGCGGGCGGCGCGCACGCAGTGCGCCGGGTGACTCGATGCTCCTGCCGCGAGGGGCGACCCATGGATCCGAATCAGAAACCCGCCATCCGATTCAGGACTCCACTTGGGACGACCACTGTTTTTGAGGACATTGTTTTCGGTCGGCGCGAAGTCACTAATGAGGAGATCGAGGATTTCGTCCTGCTGCGGTCGCCGAAAGAAGCCGGGGCGGAATCGGGGCTGCCAACCTATCAACTCGGCGCAGTTGTGGACGACATTGATATGCGGATCACGCACGTGATTCGCGGCGCGGACCATTTGTCGAACACTCCGAAGCAGGTTCTGCTTTACCGAGCGCTGGGTGCAGAGGTTCCCGCGTTCGCGCACCTGCCGCTTATTCTGGGCGCGGACCGGACGCGAATGTCAAAGCGGCACGGCGCGACGAGCGTTGCGTCTTATCACGAGGAAGGATTTCTTCCGGAGGCGTTCCGGAATTTTCTGTGCCTGCTCGGGTGGTCGGCGGGGAATGATACGGAGTTCTTGCGCACGAGCGAGTTGGTAAAGAGATTCTCGCTCGATGCAGTAAGCCGAACGAACGCGGTATTCGACCGGCCGAAACTTGAATGGTTCAACACACAGTATTTGCAGCAATTGCCGGTAGAGGAGCTGCTGCCTGAAGTGCAATCGGAGCTCGAGCGTGCGGGCCTCTGGCGCGCGGAATGGGCAGGCGCGGAGCGCGCATGGTTCACACATACCGTGGATCTTCTGCGTCCGCGCACTCGATTGCTGCCGGATTTCTCGCATTGGGCGCGAGCATTTTTCAGCGACACGTTTGACTACGACCCGCAAGCGAAAGAAAAATTCTGGAAGGACGAGCGGCTACCCGCGATGCTGGGCAAACTTGCCGATGCACTTGCGACGCTGCCCGAATGGAACCACGACGCATGCGAGCATGCCCTGCGCGGGCTGGCTGAGGTGGAAGGCGTGAAAGCAGGGCTGCTGATCAACGCGACGAGGGTGGCGATTGTTGGTCAGGCTGTGGCGCCGCCTCTCTTTGAAACATTTCTGGTGCTTGGCCGCCAGAAAGTTGTCGAAAGATTGCGCCGGGCATTGCCGGCCATGCACGCGTAGGCCGAATCCTAGACGGTTATCGCGCCGCCAAGCTGCTGGCTCAGGATGCGGCTCATCACCCGCGAGAGCGTCTCGCCCGTTTTTTCCAGCACAAAAGTTTCCACGGCGTCCGACCAACCAAGCTTAAAGCTTGTTGTCAGCGCGGAAATCCATATCTGACGCACGGGTGCGTTTGGGCTGATGACGAATCGTGTCTCATCCGCGTCTTCGAACAAGAGGTCCAGCCGGTCTGACTGGCCTTCCACTTCAAAGCCGTGCTCATCGGAAAGTTCGAGCAGTCGCTTGCGAAGGTTGTCCAGCGCGGCATCGCAGCGCGTGCGGAATTCGTGTTCGCTCAATTCGTTCGACATGAGGTTTTGAGCGTACAGCAGCGGCGCGGCGCCAAGCAAGCCGCGAAATCAAAAACTTGTTACCGTTTTGCACGGCGCGGCAATTCGAAGTATAAAGTCTTGCCAACTTCTGGCAGCGGTTGACGTCTGGTGGCACCTAGGAGGAAGTGATGAAAACCCGGCTGAAGGTCGGACTGATTGGGTTGGGGCGCCTGGGGCGCCTCTACGCGCAGTTCTTGTCCGGGCGCGTTGGGTCCATCCGGCTGACTGCGGTTGGTGATACGGATCGCCAGACCGCCGAGCGGGTGGCGGAGGACTTTGGGGTGGAGCGGCGCCATTTTGATGCCTACTCATTATTGGCCGATCCAGAGGTGGACGCAGTTGTGATTACGACGCCGACTTCCACACACCGCGAATACTGCATCGCATCACTCGAGCGAGGCAAGCCGACGTTTTGCGAGAAGCCCCCGGCGCTTTCGCTTGTGGAGTGCGAGGAGATGAAACAAACGGCTGCGCGAACAGGCGAATTTCTCAATATTGGTTTCATGCGCCGATTCGATCCTGCGTACGCGGCCGGGATGGCGCGGTTGAAGGATGGAGAGATCGGGCAACCGCTGCTCTTTAAGTCTTCTTCGCGGGATCCGTATCCGCCATCCCTTGAATACGCAAACCCCAAGCACAGCGGGGGGATGATTGCGGACATGGGCATCCACGATTTTGATTTGGCGGAGTGGTTCATGGGCGACGTTGAGTCCGTTCACTCGACAGCGGGAGTGATTTGCGCGAAGGAGCTTGCGACGGTCGGAGATTTTGACAACGCGGTGGTCACGCTGCGATTTGCGAGTGGCGCGCTGGGAGTGGTGGATTTGTCCAGGACCGGGGTCTATGGGTACGACATCGCCACCGAGATTCTGGGGTCAAAAGGAACACTTCGGATGGGCTATTTACGGGAAACCGCGCTCGACGTGATGACAAAGAACTCGGTTGCGCATGACACCGTGCCGTACTTCATGGAGCGGTTTGAGAAAGCCTACGTGGCGCAACTGGAGGACTTTGGAAGGAAGGTCCTCGCAGGCCAGCCGCCGAGCATCACCATTGACGATGGGATTCGCGCGCTGCAGGTCGCACTTGCCGCCACGAAGTCGGCGTATGAGAAACGGACGGTTGAAGTCTGCGAAGTTAAGGCGGGGATTGGAGCGAAAGCTCCTACGCCAAAGTCAAAGTCAGTTTCTTCTTAACGAGTCACCAGAATACAAGCCACGAATTGATCGGGTTGATGACCTGCCTTTGCCGGAGAAATGTGTCCGAACTACTTTCACAAGAACTGTCCGATAACAATTATTCGTAGCGGAGGGCGTCAACGGGATCGAGGCGCGCAGCCTTGATGGCGGGATACATGCCAAAGAAGAGCCCGACGCTCATTGAGACAGCGACTGCGAGCACAACAGCCCACAGCGGCACTGCCGAGGGCAGCGAGGGTAAGACGACGCGCATCAGCTTGCTGATGCCCCAGCCAAGGGCGACTCCAACGAGGCCGCCCGCGCCGGTGAGCGTAACTGCCTCGATGAGGAACTGCCAGATGATGTCACGGCGACGCGCGCCGATGGCCTTGCGTACGCCGATCTCGCGCGTGCGTTGCGTCACGGACATCAACATGATGTTCATCACACCCACGCCGCCAATGAGCAGCCCGACCGAACTGACCGCGATGATTAGTCCCGCGATGGAGCCGACAATCTGACGGAACTGGTCGGCAATCTCCTGTGCGCTGGTCATCCCAAAATTATCCGGCTCGTTGTAAGCGAGTTTTCGCGTGCGGCGCAGCACGCCGCGGATTTCATCCTCGGCTTCGCTCACTTTGCCGGGATATGCCGCCGCGGAGATGAGCATCTCGTCGTCTTGAGGATTGTGTTTCCGGTAGGCGCGATAAGGAACCCAGAAATCAATGTCCACGGACTGGCCGGCATTCAGCCCACCTTTGCGCTTGTCCAGAACGCCGATCACGGTATAGAGGGTGCCGCGGACCTGCACTTCCTTACCAAGTGGGTTTTCGCCCGGCAAGAGCGAGTTGTAAACGTCGTAGCCAATGACGGCGACGTCGGCGCGATGCTCGTCTTCAGCCTCCGAGAAGTAGCGTCCATAAAGGAATCTCAATGAATAGACATCCACGGCGGTGGGAAGTGTGCCGCGGTAATTGACCGTGCTGACTTCGCGGCCTTGATACCGCGCCGAAGCCGAGGGAGGAAATGGTCCTGTAATCCGCCCAAGGGCCTGGGCGTCTATCTCGAGCACGTCGGGGCATTCGGTCTTGATGGCCATGGCATCGTCAATTGTCAAAGGGCGGCGATTGAGTTCTTCGGGTGTCAGGCGCGTGGTGCGAATGCCAGGTGCGAACTTGAATATGAAAATCGTGTCCGTGCCAAATTCACTGAGATAGTCGCGGATAGAGGAATCGAGGCCAACGAGCACAGAGGAGACGGCGATGAGAGTCGTCACCCCAATGACGACACCAAACACGGTCAGGAACGACCGCGACTTGTTCTCGCGGAGCGTATCGAGCGCCATCTTCGCATTTTCACCAAGAGCCATCCGCATCGCGTTTTCCCTATGTCTCCTGGCGCAAGGCTTCGATGGGATTCAATTGTGCCGCTTTGCGGGCCGGATAAATTCCAAAGAACATCCCAACCGCCGTGGAGACCACCAGTGCGACGAGTACCGCGAGCGGCGAGACAAACATCGGCACGCCCGAAACAGCCTGCACGAGTTGAGCAATGAGCCAGGCGAAAGCCACTCCGACCGCACCGCCAACGCTTGCGAGGACGGATGACTCCACCATGAACTGCATCATGATGTCCGCGCGCCTCGCACCGACTGATTTCCTCATGCCGATTTCACGCGTGCGCTCGGTAACACTCGCGAGCATGACGTTCATGATCACGATTCCGCCAATCAATAAGAACACGGAGACAATTCCGACCATGGCCTGCGCAATCCAGTCCGTGAGTGTGTGGAAGAGGTCGAGGAGCGCGTCGGACGAAAGGACCGCGAAGCTATCTTCATCACTGGGCTTCAGGTGGCGGCGCGCGCGCATCAACATGCGCGCCTCTTCCTGGGAGCGGGCCATCCAGTCCGCGGCACGCGCTTCAACAACCACGGTGAGGCTGGCGCGACTTCCATAAATCCCCATAAAGGTCTGGATTGGGACGTAAATGTAAGCGTCCTGCGAGAAGCCGCCAACTCCATTTCCGAGCGGTTTGCCGACACCGACCACGGTGAAGGGTCGGCCATCGACATTCACACTGCGGCCGAGGGGATCGAGTCCCGGAAAAAGTTTTTCGGCGACATCGGGGCCGATCATGCCGACGGGCGCGCGGCGTTCATTGTCGCTGTCCACAATGTAACGGCCGGAAGCCGGCTCAACGAGGGCCATCTCGCCCATGTTGGCCGTGACGCCGCGGACGGCAATTTGATCGAGTGAAACGGTGCCAGAGCTGATTCGGCCGCCGGTGCCGGACTGAACGCCGACGCGGAGTGGCAGCGTCAGATGGTCACGGAGGTATTCGTAATCTTCCCAGGTAATGATCTTGTTGCGGCGCACGGCCTTCACGAATTGCGCGGCATTCGTGATGAGAGGGAACCGCGTGACCTGGAAGACGTTTGTCCCCAGAGTGGCGACGCGCTCGGCCACGTAGCGGTTCGTCCCTGCAATGAGCGCCACGACAACGATCAGCGTGGTGACGGAGAGGATGATGCCGAGCAATGTAAGGAACGAGCGCATCTTATGCTCGCGCAGGGTTTGCAGCGCGATGCCGCTCGCTTCACGAAGATGGGAAACTGATTTCAAGGCGTATTGGGAGGGAGACTATACCCTCCTTCAATACTACGCCAGCGAGCGCGGAAAGTTTCAAGCGGCGCGAGGGTGAAGCGGGCTGCCGCTTCAGAACAGGCGTTCGATGTCCTTCGCGATTTCGTCGCGGCTGGTGAGGCCCTCGGTAGTCTTCACGAGATGGCCATCGCGGGAAATCAGGACACCCGTGGGATACCCATCGACACCAAATCTGTCGGAGATCGCCTCTGTCCCGAGGACGATAGGATAATTGATCGCTTCCATTTGGCCATTCACGTCGAATCGTTCTTTTTGGAGGAACGGTGCAACTATGCTAACGCCTTCCGGATCCATGGCTACCCCAATGATGGTGAAACCGCGGGACGCGTATTTTTTCTGAAATTCAATGAGCCAGGGAGTCTCGATGCGGCAGGGTTCACACCAAGTGGCCCAAAAATCGATTAGGACGACTTTTCCGCGGAAATCCTCAATCTTGACCTCTTTTCCATTGAGATCCTTAAACGTGAGGCCGGAGACGATGGTTTGCTGCCCCTGCCCGGCGGGGAGCCCGGCTGACACTGCGCCAGATCCCGCATTGGCCTGGCTGGTATGTTTCAGATTGCGTGCAAAGACAAACAATGCGACGCCGAGTATGGCGATTGTCGCGATTGCGGTTAATTTGTTTTTCATGCCGATGACCCGATGCGGGATGCTCGCCGCAGCCTTTCGTTATTCTAGCGTATGAAACGGTTCAAGAAACCCAGTTTACCTGAAAGCCAGAGAAGGCGATTCGTGAAAATCAGAAAGCCGATCCCGAGCAAAAGAATGCCGCTACCAATCTCCACCGCGTGGAGATAGCGGCGGAATTTTTGATAGAAACGAAGAAACTGGTTAATGCCGAGCGCCGTAAGCAGGAATGGCACGGCGAGGCCCAGGGAGTATACGGCCAACAGAAAAATGCCGCGTCCAATGCTGGCGGTGGAGGCGGCCATGGCAAGCACCGTGGCGAGGATGGGGCCGATACACGGCGTCCATCCAAAAGCGAATGCAAATCCGAGCAGGAATCCACTGGTAATGGCCGCAAGCGGGCCCTTATCTTTCGCGCCCCCGCCCCCGACATTACGGAGATGGACGTCTCGGTTGAGCCATCTAGAGAGCCCCGGGCCGAGAAGAGGAATCATGGCAAGCGATATGAATTGAATGGGACCGAGCGAATCACCGAAAACTCCCGGACGCGTCTGCGTGAAAAGACCCAGTCCAACAAGAACGGCCCCGAGCACGATCCCGACGACGGGTTTCAGTTTTCCGAGCACGCCAATCAGGTGAAGGCCAAAGAGAAATACAAGAGAGCCAGCAATGGGTGCGAGAAGCGAACGGTTGTGTTTCAAAAACTGACCAACCGCACTGGCGGAAGCGCCGAAGGCGATGAACACAACGGAGAGACCAACAGTGAACGCAATCGCCGAGCTCATGAGGTTGTGGCGCGGCGCTTGTCCCTGGCGCAATTGCTCGACACCGATGCCCGAAAGCATCGAGATATAGCCGGGGACGAGCGGAAGCACGCATGGCGATAGAAATGACACCAAGCCGGCTAGAAAGACTGTTGCAACCTCTCCCATTAATTCCGCCTATTCCTTAAATCAGGATGGCCGCGTGATTCGTTCTGGCGAATACTTATTGCGGCTCCGAAGAATCTCTATCGGCTGCTAGTTCTTGACTTCAGAACTGTAGCCATTCTTCCCTGTGCTTTCAACTTGACTCGCGCGGGCCTCGCTCCGTTAACGCTGTAGCACGCAAGAAAATGGCGCCAAGTGCCGGATTTCACAGCGCTGACTGCTTGACCGAGCATCTGCTCCCTCCGCGTAAGTTAAGGCAAATACAAGAGATATACGCCGCTGACCGCGCCTTTGGATTGGTATGCAGGTTGCCACTTCTCATCTCGTGTGCCCGGCGCGGACCGGGAGAGGCATGAGGGCAAACGATGGCGAAGCTGATGACGCCGAACAAAGTGACCCTGATGCGCATGATTTTTGGCGGCGCGGCAGTCGGGCTTTATGCCGCGGACGCCCGGGAGAACGCCGTGGCGATCGGTTTCGCGGCTCTGGCGCTGACGATTGGCGCGATTGCGCTGGATGGCGTGGATGGATACCTGGCCCGTCGATTCAATCTGGCGACGCCGCTCGGGGCGCAACTGGACATTCTCGGGGATCGCGTCATCGAGAACATCTTTTTTATCTATTTCGCGGTCTGCGGGGAGATATCGCTTTGGGTGCCGGTGATTTTCTTTGTTCGCGGAACGCTCGCTGATTTTTTGCGAGGCATTGCCGTAACACGCGGGCCGGGCGCGGGAGAAAACGCCGAAGCGTTTCGCCGGAATTGGATGCTTCGCTCGGGCTGGGGCAAGCGGCTGGTGGCTTCGCGCTTCAGCCGCGCCGCGTACGCCACAATGAAGTGCGTTTGCTTTGTGGCGCTGGGGCTCGAATGGACCGCATTTCATTCCAACATGCATTTCAATCTTTCTTCTGCGCAAGCAATCCGAACGGGAGTGAACGGTTTGGTTGCGGCGACTGTCGTTTTCTGCCTGGCGCGCGCGGTGCCCGTTTTCTGGGAAGGCTGGCGGGACATCGTCGCGATGGCGCGGCAGGCGGAGGGACGCGCGGCTGCGCCACGACCACTTGCGGCACGCACGCGGCCAGTGGCGGTGTCCCGGTGAGGATGCGAGGAACCGCATGAGCGAGCGAAACAGAGTCGCGGCGTTTTTTGATTTGGACGGAACGGCGATCGTGCCGCCTTCGCTCGAGTTCCGCTTTGCGCTTTATCTCGCGCGGCGTGGCGAGTTGCGACCCGGGGCTGCTTTGTCATGGCTGCGCGTTTTTCTGAAACAGGGAATCCTGGCGCTTCTAACGCCAGACAGGACGTCCGCGCGATTCAAGGCCATAGATGAAAACAAAATTTATCTCAGAGGCGTGCGCGAACAAGCTGCGTGGGAATGGGCCGAAGAAAACATTGCCGCGATCGAATGCTATCCAGATGCGCTCGAGCGCATTGCGTGGCATCGCGAACAAGGCCACGCCATTTTCCTTGTAAGCGGAACCCTTGCCCCGCTGGCTCGGGCTCTGGCGGAGAGAATTGTGCGAGACGAAGAAATCGGCGTGGCAGCAACTGAAATGGAAAGTTTCGCCGGGCTGTGGACCGGACGCGCGGCGGGCGCGGCCGTTTGCGGCATGGAGAAGGCGCGCGGAGTAAGAGAATTGGCCGCGCGCCACAACGTGAGTCTCGATGAAAGCTATGCCTACGGAAACTCGTTCGGGGATCGCTGGATGCTAACCATCGTTGGAAATTCAACCGCCGTAAATCCGGGAGCGCGGCTGATGTGGCTCGCGCGGAGGCGGGGCTGGCGAATTGCCCGCTGGCCGCGATTGGAGCACGGCCTTGAGATTCGCCCGGACGCGGCGAAGCAGCCGCTTGCGCCACAGGAGAAGGTCTGATGGGGATTACGGAACTGGGAATCCAAACCGGATCCGCAACATGGCAAAACCCGCAGAGCGGAGTGCAACGCGCGCGTGCGGCAGTTGTTGGATTTCTCGAAGGTTGCGGCGCATTCGAATGGGTGGCGCTCTCGTATCTGGGATTAAGCGGCTTTCTTATGATGCTCTTCTGGCGCAATCTGCCGCGCGCCGGGCGATTGCTTTCGATTCACGTTGGCTTCGTCGCAGGGCTTATCGGGCTTCTGGCAGCGGCGCGGAGCGCGGCACTAACGAGAACGGGCGGCACGAAGTGGGGGCGCGTGCTGCAAGCGATGCGGCACTGGTATCCACAGGCGGTTTTCCTTTTCTGCTTTGAAGAACTGGGTGCGCTCGTCCACCTGATTCGCAAGGGGTGGTGCGATGAATGGTTCCTGCGTTTCGACCACTGGCTGTTCGGCGTGCAACCGGCTGTTTTCCTTGCGCGCATCGCCCGGCCGCTGTTGACGGACTTCATGCAGATGGCGTACCTGAGTTATTTTTTCTTTCTGACGATTCTTGCCATCGCGCTTTATCGAAGCGGGGCGAATCGCGTTACGTTTGGAAAGCCGAATCGATCTGCTTTTTGGGCGGTGATGACAAGCTCGATGGTTGCGTACTCGATCGGGTACGTTGTCTCAATCATTTTTCCGGTTGAGAGTCCTTACTATTCGCTGGCGGCGCTTCATCTGCCGCCATTGCAAGGAGGGCCATTCACGTGGTTGAGCGATCTCATCGAGCATTTTGGCCGGGTACATGGCGGAGCGTTTCCGTCTGAACATGTGGCGGGATCGTTCGTGGCTTTGTTAGGCGCGTGGCGTTACCGGCGGTGGATGTTCTGGAGCTTCCTTCCATTTTTTGTTTGTATGTGCGTTTCGACGGTGTACGTCCGAAATCATTATGCGGCGGACGTATTCGGCGGCCTGTTAACCGGCGTGGCCGGATTCTGGCTCGGCCATCGTTTGATGCGGCTGCGCGGGGCGTGTCCCGCAGATTCAAAGGCGCGTGGCGAGAATTTCAGAAACCGGGTGGGCGGCGCCGAAATTCCGGGTGCGCCTGTTCGAAGAGACGAGCAATCGTCAGGAGATTTTCTTCGTCCCACTGCCTGCCAATCAGTTGCAATCCAACCGGCAGCCCACTCTGCGTCCATCCGCACGGCATTGAGAGGGCGGGCAGACCTGTGAGATTCGCGGGGCGGTTCGTGCGAATCAAGGCACTGCGGACAGTCTCCTCCGTTGAACCAATCATGACAACATTCTCGCCGATGCGCGGCGCGGCGATCGGCGTGGCAGGAGCAAGGATGGCGTCCACTTTTTCAAAGGCGGCGTCAAAATCGGCGCGAACGCGTTTGCGCTGGCTGAGTGCGGCGAGATAGTCCGCGGCACGAATGTCACGGCCCATTTCAAGCCGCTTGCGAACGTCTTCGCCGTAGTCCGCCGCGTGCGCGGGATACCAACCTTCGGATTCGTGAACGTGAGTTGCCTCAGCCAAAGCGATTGTCGTCGAGGGAGCGTCACCTTCTCGCACGTGGGGCAGCGAGACCTCTTCAATTATCGCTCCAAGTTCCTCGAACAAGCGCGCGGTGGCGTCCATGGTGAAAACAACTTCAGGATCGATGGCGTCAAAGAAGTAGTCCTGCGGCCAGCCGAGCCGCAAACGGCGTTTCTTTGTAAATCGGGGGCAGAGACGAAAAGAAATCGCGCGAATGCCTGAGAATGGTTTGAAGCGCGGCTGAGTAAGTGTCGAGGTGTCATGCGGATCTGCGCCTGCGATGACACCGAGCAGCAGCGCCGCGTCGGCGGCGGTCCGCGCGAGAGGCCCCACATGATCAAGGCTTGGAGCAAGAGGTACAGCGCCGTAGCAACTCACACGTCCGAAGGTGGGTTTAATTCCAAAAATGCCGCATAGCGATGCCGGGATGCGGATGGAGCCACCGGTGTCCGTGCCGATAGAGGCGACACAAAGCCCCGCGGCAATTGCCGCGGCGGAACCGCCACTGGAGCCACCGGGGATGCGGTCAAGGTCCCACGGATTGTGAGCCGCGCCGTAGTGAGGATTTCCGGTCGAGATGCCGTAAGCGAATTCATGCATATTCGTCTTGCCAAGGAGAACCGCGCCGGCGTTGCGCAGTAGCGCGAAGGCCGTGGCGTCGAATTGCGGAATGAAATCCCGCAAGAATTTCGAGCCGGCCGTGGTGCGCACACCCTGCGTATATAAATTGTCTTTTATTGCGACGGGAATGCCTTCGAGGGGGCCGCGCGAGTGGCCGCGGAGCAGCAATTTTTCCGAATTCTTTGCGTCTGCGATCGCGCGGGCTTTTGTAACAGTGAGATAGGCGTTCAGAGAGGGATTGTGGCGCTCGATTCGTCCGAGAAACAAATTCACAAGTTCGACAGGGGAAATCTTCCGGCGTGCCAGAAGAACGGAGAGTTCTTCAATGGTTGCGAATGCAAGGGCGTCCGCGGAATCTGTTGCAGTCAATTGCTTGCGTGTGGTCACGGGCATCGTGCTTTCCTAATAGATCTTGTCCTGGCGCTTGATGTTTCCAAATGACCCGATATTGGCGATGACAAGCGCCACGCGAAACTGATTTTCCTGTCTAATGCTGCCGAGGGCCAAGCGGCGATACTCAAATTGCAAACCGCAGCAGGAACCGTTGTAGCCAATCTGCGCGATTTGGTTTTGTAGAAAACGCTGTTGGACGTCGTAACTGAAGCCGGCGGTGACGTTCCAACCCTGACGGGACTGATCGCCATAACCCACCAATGCGCGGATCTGATTGGAGCGAGGCTGCAAGATAGCGGGATTCTCATTGATGTCAAAGTGCGCGAGCGTCAGTGTGATTTTTTCATGCGGATGCATCTTGAGCAGCGTGCCGATGGTCGTCAGACGGTGCCGTTGGGTGTCGTATTCGATGCGCGATTCAGCGTCGTACCGGCCGCCGGGCGTGATGAGAACATCGCTGACGAGCGGCGAAATCCGGCGTGGGCCGTCAGCGAAAGCAAACGGGCTGATGGAATCAAGAGCCTGAAAGACGTTTCGTTGTCCGGGGACGATGGCCCCGCCAAATGTAGGGTCGAAATAATACTTTTGAACCAGACGCCAAGTCACAATTTCCTGCGTCGATCCATTCTTGGTCCGGTGGTAGAGCCGGTTGGTCAAGCCATATTGGATCTCATTTGTGTCAGTAAGCGTGTCATCGGAATCAAACCGGATGAACCGCCCGAAATCGTTCACGCCGGTCACGTAGCGATAGACGATGTCCGGCTCGACGGAATGTTTCCACTTCGAGTTTTCATTGCCCCAGGTTCTTTCGAGCGAGGGCAACCGGAAATCAACCGTAAGCTCTCCCGTTGTGCGGACAAAAGAGTTGTCAACGATTCCGCCGCTTTGCACCTGCGCGCCATAGCGAGTCACACGAAGCGCGCCGGTGGTGGTCAATCCGAGCCACGCTCCCCAATGTAGCGGCACGGTAATACGGGGTGTTACCTCAGACCGTTGAACGATCGAAGGCGTGGTGAGATTTGGATCGCTGCGAAACATGCCGCCGACCGATGCATCGAAGGAAAGATAAATGGGAACCCGCGCCCAGGGCGCCCGTTCGACAGAACCGAAATCCACCTGTGGAGTGCTGCGAAGCGAAACCAGGGTCTGTGGCTGTGCGGTGAGGAAATCCCTGTTTTGCAGGAAACCGAAATTCAAACTGAATCCGCGGAAGTTGTTGGAAAGAAATGCGGACGTGTTTGCTTCCGCATTCACGGCATCGCCAAATGTCTCCGCGAAAGCCAGCCTGAATGTAAGCGAGCTGAGCTGGTCAACAGACGCAACGGCGCGCCATCCTTGCGGGAGCAGGGCATCGAACTGAACGGTGGTTTCATGGCCGCCTTGTGGTTGGAGAATCCCGCCGGCGCCGGGAAGTCCGCGATCCTGAACACCGAAGTAGCGCGCCGTGAAATTCACGTCGTCCCACGGCCGCGCGCGCACTTCATCGGTCAGGCTCCAGCCTCGGCGGCTCATGAGTTGCGCGCCGATCGTGTTGTCAAACCACTGCTTTGGCGCCCAATAGAAACCATCGCCAAAGATGAATCCCTTGCGCGAACTCTGTCCCAATGTTGGGATGACAAAACCCGACTGGCGAACGTTTTTGCCCGCGGGGGCAGTCGCATAGGGAAGCCACAACAGCGGAATACGAAAGAGCCGGAAATTTGCATTCAGCAGGGCGACCTTGTCGTCTACGTGAAGCGTTGCGTTGGGGGCGAAAAAAATCCAAGTAGGTTTATCAGGATTACAAACTGTCAATTGGGCGTCACGGATCTTGTAGGTCCGTTCGTTTACGCGTTCCAGTTCGCGGGCCTCGAAGGAGAGAGGGTTCGGCGTGACCAGCACTTCCACATTGGGCCGGTGCTGAACTTTGATGGCGCCGCGAACATTGTGGAAGACGCCGCTCCCGGTATCAACGTTGTAAGTCGCATCGTCAGCCTCGACATGCTGGTTGTTGAAATCAAACTGGACGTGGCCGCGGACATTGGCCACGTGAGTCTTTTCATTGTAGTCGAGGTGGTCGCACCGCAGCCGTTTGCCCTCGTACCGGAGTTCGACATCGTCTTCAAAAGTGGCGACATCGCCTTTTTTGTCTTTTACTGTTTTTGCTTCGATCTCCGCCGTACCGCCTCGCGCAGGGACGCGCGATTGCGCAAGCGCGCCCGGCGCTAGAATGCAGAAGGGCGACGCGATCGCGAGAATTTGGATTGCGGCACTGCGAAGCCATACCGCTCTGGGTAAACGCATCGTCCCGCAAGGCCTCAGTCGCAGAGAGAAAAAACAGAGTGGTAGCCTAACACCGCCCCAAGACCGCCGCAATGCGGCAGCAACCGCTCAAATCAATCCAAAAGGCCCCCATTTTCAATCCGCCGGCGGGTTGTACGATTCGCGACAACAGGCCGTGGTTGCCAATGGCGGAGGCCCGACGGGCTGCTAGAATTCCAACCTGTACGCCATCCGCAGCGCAAAACGGATTGGTGATTCAAACCTGCAAAAACTGCGGCGCCATAAATCAGGAAGCCGCTGAAAAGTGTTGTTACTGTGAGTCCCGCTTGAGCACCCCGGCGGAAACTGTCGCTGTCGTTGCGCCCAATCGCGTATCCAAAGCGGTGGCTGCGGCAGGCCCGGCAGTTGAAACGGAATGGCGCCAAGAGCTGACGCACCGGGTGCGTACTTACCGCGCAAAGCGTGATCGCGCCGACAGCGGCGAACCTGATTCGCAATCCGCACTACCGTTCGAACAGCAATCCGCAGAAAAATTCATGGACGACCCATCTGAATCCGACGTGGCAGAGAGTCTTGATCCGCCAAGCCTTGACGAAGAACAATATGAGGATCCGCTTCAGGCAACGCTGGCAGCCGCTGCCGCGCGAATTTCAATGGAGGACACTGATCCCGGTTTTGATTCTTCCAATACCAAGAAAAATCGCGACACGATCGAGCATCTCGTCATTGATGTTTCCCGTCCTGCGAAGCCTGGAGAATCACCCAAGTTCGAATTGTCCCCGAGCCTGACTCTCCCATCCGATTCCGCGCTCTTGCCTGTCGCCGATATTTCCTTGCGCCGCCGCGCGGGTCTTGTGGATGCAGTGTGCCTGGCACTGGCTCTTGCGGGAATCTTTGGATTGTTTGCCGCATTTGGAGGACGTCTTGCGCTGTCGAAAATGGACGCAGTGGTCTTCGGCGCGATTGCCACGCTTCTGTACACTCAGTATTTCACTCTGTTCACGGTGATGGGTGGGGCCACGCCGGGAATGATGCTTGCAGGGTTGCGGTTGGTCAGCTTTGACGGGACTGCGCCCCAGCCGACACAATTGGCGTGGCGGAGCTTTGGATACCTTATCTCCGGCGGGACCGTCTTCATGGGCTTCCTATCAACGATTTGGGATGAGGACCATTTGAGCTGGCACGACCGCATTTCGCAAACTTATATCACGTCCGCTGAGGCAATGTTGGCCGCCGAGACCCAACCACCCCACACGCCTCCTGCCTGATTCGCCACCGATCTGCCACCTGTGTGGTGCCGAAAATGAGGCGGTGCTATACTTGAGTTTCGAATTCTAGCGAGCCACTACCCATGAACCGTCCTATAAAAATCGCAATCGTAGTTCTTTCTTTGTTGGTGTTTTCATACGCCGCGCTGGGCTATGTGCTCAAGTCGGATGACGAAAAGTCCTACCGCGCACTGACGGTCTATAGCGAAGTCCTGGAAAAAGTCCAGGAGGACTACGTCGAGGAGCCCAACATCCCGAAGGCGACGGCGGGGGGGCTTCACGGCTTGCTCGAATCGCTGGACGCGATGTCGAGCTACATGAGCCCGGCGGAATACACGGAATTCAAGAAAAATGCCGCTGCGAAACCTACTGGACAAATCGGTGCGGTCCTGTCCAAGCGGCTAGGACTCGGTTATGTGATGGTTGTTTCCACGCTCCCAGGTAGCCCCGCGGAGAAAGCCGGTCTGTTGCCCGGTGACATCATGGAATCCGTCGCCGGCTATACCACCCGTGAGATGTCCACCGAGCAAGCCGCGCAGATGCTGAGCGGCGCGCCCGGCACGGTCGTGAAAGTCGGCGTTGTAGTAAGCGCGCGCGGGCAGACGCATACAGAAATTCGGGAAGTCACGCGCGCGGCGCTCACACCCGTTCACATCACGGTGACCAAACTTAGCCAGGACATCGCATACATCCGGATCCCCGTGCTCGACGCGGGTAAGGCTGATGAACTTCGCGCGAAGCTCGTTGAGTTGGATCGCGATGGGGTGCGAAAAGTGATTCTCGATGTACGCGGCTGCGCGCTCGGTGAAAATTCTGAAGGCATCTCAGCAGCCAAGTTGTTCCTCGCATCCGGCACAATCGCCACGCTGCGAGGGCAGACCGTCTCCAAGCAGGAATTCACCGCGGATGCGAGCAAAGTTGTGTGGAAGAATCCTGTGGCAGTCCTAACCTCAGGTGCAACCTCTGGTGCGGCGGAAATCCTTGCTGCGGTCATCGGTGGGAACCACCGCGGAGAAGTAGTCGGTGAGAGGACATTCGGCAGTGCGAGCCAGCAGAAATTGATTCAACTTGATGACGGGGCGGCCGTAAATATCACCGTGGCGTATTACTACACGCCGGGTGGCAAAGCGATTCCAGAAGAGGGCGTCATGCCAACGGCCGAAGTTCCTACAACCGGCGACGATCCAGTGGCCTACGGTCACGCGGAAAATCCGCCACTTACACCGGGCGATCCGAAGAGCGACCCGGTCCTTACCAAGGCGCTCGAGCTGCTGAATGGCGGTCAAAAGGCGGCGGAGCGCCAGATCCCGTTGCGGCGCGCATTTTCACACTCTCCAATTATCACGTAGCGCGGCAGTGCGCCCCGTTTCGCTGATTATTTTCCGACAAGTCAAAAAGCCAATTCATTTCACGCGTTTCGCGAGGACGTGGATGTGTTTCCTCCTTGCGTGGAGCGCGTTCTTCATCGCATGCGAGAAGAAGCCGCAGCCGCTGACGGGCGTGCAGGTACGCGCGATTACACGAGAGCTGGTGCGGGCAGTGAAGGAAGCATCGGGCGGCCGCGCCGAAACAGGGATGTTTCCCGAGCGGCAGCCCGTCCCGCCACAATCTCGAGGAAGTGACACGGTGGCGAGTCCGCCCGCGGACTTGATCTTCGTTACTTTGCCGCGCATGGACAATGGAAGGGAAGACGGCGCAGCCCTCAAAGCGATCCTTGATGAAATGGACCGCGTGGCGGAACTCCATCACCTGACGCGCGCGCAAAGAAAAGGCGCGCCGGGAATTTTGCGTTTCGATTTTTTCTTTGCGGGCCAGCGGACACAGACAGTGGAGTTGGTGACGCAGATTGTGGGAAACGGCAGCGGGCAGGCTCGCGCCAACGGTCTTCCAAAACTCGCGATCATCATTGATGACCTCGGCTATGACCGTGAAGCCGCGGAAACACTTTTTCAGATTCCTTATCCGCTGACCGTTTCCGTGCTCCCCCACTTGACGCTCTCATCCATTATTGCGGAGGAGGCCTTTCGACGCGGCTATCAAGTGCTGCTTCACATGCCAGTGGAATCGAATGGCGGTGAGAAGGCGGAAAGCGTCGAGCTGCGCGCGGGGATGCCTTCCGAGGACGCGGTACGAATGTTGCAAGGGATGCTGGGCACAGTGCCGCAGGCCATTGGAGTAAACAACCATCAAGGCTCCCTCGGAACGGCAGACGCGACTTTGATGAATGCAATCATGCCCGCACTACAGGAGCGCGGGCTTTTCTTCGTGGATAGCCGCACGACCTCTGCGAGCGTCGCCTTCGCCTCCGCGCGACGCGCGGGCGTGCCTGTGGCCTCGCGAGACGTTTTTCTTGATGATGTTCAGGATGCCGCGGCAATTCGTCACCAGCTTGACCTAGCCGTGCGCGATGCAAAGCTGCATGGGCAGGCGATCGCCATCGGACACCCACATCCGGCGACGCTTAAGGTTTTGCAGGATTACCTGCCGAAAATTGAGAGCGAGGGCGTGGAGATTATGTTTGTCTCTAAATTAGTTCGCTAGAATGCGTCGAGCGTGAGAATGCTCTAGTTCAATGTTTCCGCTACGAGCTGCTGAACGTGCCGCGCAATGGCAAGACAGGAAGTCAGACCGGGCGACTCAAAGCCAATCAAGTGAATTGCAGACAGAACGGCGGGGTCGCGGGCAATAACGAAGTCCGGAGAAAGTCCAGCGGGTTCGTGTCCGGTGGCATCGAGCGGCGGGACAAGTTTTGCACGCAAGCCTGAGTAGGCGAGCCGCATGTCTTCCGCTTTCAAATCCGGAAGCAACGGACGGGCGCGGCGTACGAATTCTTCGATGGGCAGACGATCGTTTTCGTAATCGTCCTTCCGAGCAACGTACCTCGCTGTCGGCCCAACGAGCACCGTGTCCCAAACCGTGCGCGTCAAATGAACGCCGAGGCTCATACCTTCCGGGTGCGGCAGGGGGTAAACAAGGCCGCGGACAAGGTCTGCTCGGCCGCGCACAATCTCGGCGTATTCCCCGCGAACAGGATAGATGCGATAGCCGGTGAGACCCAGCATGGCAGCAACCTCGTCGGCATAGAGCCCGGCGCAATTGATTACGCAGCGCGCTTCTACCAATTCATGGGTCGAGGCTTCCCCCTCCTCCGCGGATTCGATTTCCACTCCGGCTTCAATGCCACCGGCGCGAGGCGTAAGCGAAGTCACGCGCGCGTGCGTCAGAATGTGCGCGCCACGATGCGTGGCTAGCCGCGCAAGCGTCTTCACGAGATCTTCCGCGGAAACGATCCCTGTTGAGGGAACCCAGAGTGCAGCCGCGCCAGCCACATGAGGTTCGCGGGCGCGAATCGCTGCGCGGTCGATCATCTCGAGGCCTTCGACGCCGTTGCGATGGCCGTTGGCAGCTAGCGCTTCGAGCTTGGCGATTTCATGCGAATGAGCGGCAACAACAAGCTTTCCCGTGCGCCGGTGCGGTACGTTGTGCGCCGCACAGAATTCGTGCAAGAGCCGATTGCCTTCGACACAGAACCGAGCCTTGAGTGATCCATTCGCGTAATAAATACCGGAATGAATCACTCCGCTGTTGCGCGTGCTTGCTCCCATGCCCGGTTTAGGCGCGCGCTCGAGAAGGAATACGTCCTGCCAGCGAGAGGAGAGTTCGAATGCGATGGCGCAGCCGATCACTCCGCCGCCGATGATGACGATGTTTGCGCGGTCCATGAGAGTTGGGCGCGGATGTTTCGCACCCTTGAAGGAAGGGTATTACAAAGAAAGCGGAACGTTATACGACTAATTGCCGCTCCGCCTGAAAAGTTAAAGTGACTTGCCTGGACGCCCCGCTAAGTTTTCCGGTCGAGCAACGGCTTCAGCGGAACGTGCTGCGCTTGCGTTCCATCATGAACGGCATAAGTTGTGGGATTTCGTCCCGGCTGAGGGCCCCAAAGCGTTGCGCCGCCGTGGACGCCATCTTTGTTGAGCGCGTAGAAAATGATGTCCACCAATGGCAGCCGCGTCTTGTCACTATTGAAATTGCGGACGACGCGCTGCAAGGCTTCGAGGCAAGCATCCGTTGGCGACATCCCCTTGCGCATCATTTCGACAACCGTATGTCCGCCGCAGATACGGATATTTTCCTCGCCGCGGCCGGTCGAGCCCGCCGCGCCGACATCACCATCCACGTAATTGCCAGCGCCGATGATGGGGGAATCACCCACACGGCCGGGTATTTTCCACGCGGCTCCTGAAGTTGTTGTCGTACCTGAGACCTCTCCCTTTTCATTGACCGCAAGGCAATTGATTGTGCCCATCGGCGGATGCGTGATTACTTCCATCACCCATTCCTTGAGTGCGATTTTTTCCGGCGTGTCGAAGAGTTCGCCAACAGCGCCCTTCCAGTCCGGACTATCCAGCCCGGGGGCCCAGTTCGCGGATGTTTTTTCCTTCCAAGCGAGCCAAGCCAGGCGCGAACGATCCGTCATCAGATCCATCGGCTGGAATCCGTGAGCGATGGCGAACCGTGTTGCTCCTTCGCCAACCAGAAAAATGTGGTCCGTGTGTTCCATCACTGCCTTGGCGACAAGCGATGGATTTTTGATTTTTCTTATGCCACCCACAGCTCCGGCCCGTCGCGTCGGGCCGTGCATCACCTGCGCGTCGAGCTCGACTTCGCCCTCTTCATTCGGCAGACCACCGTAGCCAACCGAAGTGTCATTCGGGTCGTCTTCGACCTGAGTGACGACAGCCAGCACGGCGTCAAGTGTGTCGCCGCCTTTTTTCAGGACGTCCATGCCCTTATCGAGATGACTGAATCCGTTTGACGAGGAAATGATCAACGGGCGCGTGCCCTTTGAAGTTCCCTGTGGAGCAAGAGGCATCAATTCGAGCTCGTCCGCAGAATGTCCCTTGCCATTGCTGTTGCTGAGCGTTGTCCCAAAGAGCCTCTGCGTGCCTGCGGCGATCCCGCCCGCGAGCGAGGTCAGGAAGAACTTTCGACGACTCCAGTCTTTCATCGGCATACCTTTCAAAATGGTTGTTCTGTCCCGCGCATACGTATTCACACCTTCTGCCGAGCGGAATTCCTGAATGCGCGCAGCATAGTCCTACGGGTCGCCTTTCGGCAAGGCGGGATTGCACGCGGAGTGAGCATTGAGAATAGGTCGGCTACTCTTGATTCAATGGAAGGAAATACTGTGTGCCCTTGACGGGTTCCTGAATCCGCCGGAGTAACTGCTGCAGGTCATCGTTGCGCTCGACGAAGTCGATTTCCGAAGTATTGACGACGAGCAGATCGGAGGCAGTGTAATGAAAGAAAAAATGTTCGTAGGCGCGGGCGACCTCAGTCAGATATTCGGGTGAGATGCGTGATTCTGCTTGCGCGCCCTTCTTGGCGATGCGCGACTGCAGAACCTCCGGCGTGGCTTGCAAATAGATGACCAAGTCTGGTTTCGGCAACTCTTCAGCGAAGGCCTCGTAATAGCGTTCGTAAAGTTTCAACTCTTCGTTGCTCAAGTTCAAATAGGCGAATACCTTGTCTTTTTCAAATAAGAAGTCCGCCACGACCGCACCCGGAGTTTCGCCAATCTCCGCATCACGCAGCCGCCGCTGCCTTTCCCAAAGAAAATACATTTGCGCGGAAAAGGCCGCGCCACGCTCTTCTTTGTAAAAGCCGGCCAGAAATGGATTGTCCTCGCAATCGAAGATGCGCCGCGCGTGCATGCGGTCGGAAAGCACTTGCGCGAGCGTGCTCTTGCCAACACGGATCGGACCCTCGACAGCAATGTAGCGCGGTGGCTTGAATGCGGGAGTGGGTACGAGCTTTCGCTTGGGGGCGGGCACGGGACGCGATTATATCAAAGGCAAGGCTGCGCGGCTCTTAGCCTCGCATGGATGCCGCTGCAATGGGCCGCAACCTGGCTGAGAAGTGGCGCAGTATAGGCGCCTGCTCGATAAGCTCCAGCCCTCGGATTTCTTGGCGGCGACGCCACACTTCCAGGATGACCTCTACGACGTAGTCAATGTGACTCTGCGTGTAAACGCGCCGCGGTATCGCCAGCCGGACAAGATCCATTTTCGCGTTGTCGCCAAACATTAGTGTCCCGATTTCCACGGAGCGGATTCCGCCCTCGACATAGAGTTCACCTGCGAGCGCGACACCGGGGAACTGCGCGGAAGGAACGCTTGGCAGAAATGCGCGCGCGTCCAGATAAATGGCATGGCCACCCGGTGGGAGGACGATGGGAACTCCGGCGTCAGCCAGGTGATTTCCAAGATACGCAGTCGAGGCGATTCGATAATTCAGGTAATCCTCTTCGAGCGCCTCATTTAGTCCGACTGCGACCGCCTCCAGATCGCGGCCTGCTAGACCGCCATAGGTGGGGAAGCCCTCAGTGAGAATCAATAGATCGCTTTCCAGCCGTGCCAGTACGTCGTCATTCGTGCAAAGGAAGCCGCCGATATTTGCCATGCCGTCTTTTTTTGCGGACATGGTGCAGCCATCGGCGTGGCGAAACATTTCCTGCGCAATTTCGCGAGGGGTCTTCGCTTCATACCCCTTTTCGCGCAGCTTGATGAAGTAGGAGTTCTCCGCGAACCGGCACGCGTCAATGTAGAGAGGAATTCCATGCCGCTTACAAACCTGCTTCACTTCACGGATGTTCGCCATCGAAACCGGCTGGCCGCCGCCGGAATTGTTCGTGACGGTCATCATCACGAGCGGCACGCGCTTCGGCCCGACGCGCTCGATCAGCTCCGCCAGCCGACCCGTGTCCATGTTTCCTTTGAACGGGTGAATACGGGAAGGTTCGAGCGCTTCAGGAATCGGCAAGTCCACTGCTTCGGCACCGACAAATTCGCAGTTCGCGCGGGTGGTGTCGAAGTGCGTGTTGTTAGGCACAACGTCGCCCTTCTTGCACATGACGCTGAAAAGAATCCGCTCCGCGGCTCGCCCCTGATGTGTGGGGATCACGTGCCGGAAGCCGAATATCGCCTGTACCGACTCGCGGAATCGCGTGAAGCTTGGCGACCCGGCATAGGATTCGTCACCGCGCATCAACGCGGCCCACTGCGCGGTGGACATCGCGCCCGTGCCTGAGTCAGTAAGCAGATCTATGAGGATATCTTGTGAGGCGACGAGGAATAGATTCCATCCCGCGGCTTCGAGCAACCGGCGACGTTCGTCATGCGTCGTGCGGCGTATTGGCTCGACTGACTTTATGCGGAACGGCTCAATAATGGTCTTGATTGCCATTGTGGAATGATGATGGAAACACAATCGGCGAGGAATGGAAAGAGTCCCCACGAATTTTGTAGAAGAGTTTGGCTAATTGGCATTGAGACAAATGCGTCATGCCCCTCTCCAGGTCTGCAAAAGGAGTGATTCTCCTTGGTTGTTTCTTCGGTTCGTTACCAACTCTTTGCGACAGCCGCGAGAATGTGTGCGAGCGCGTCAAGGTCTCGCGTGTCAATCACTTCGCCGGGCGAATGCGAATAGCGTAGCGGCCAACCCATGCCGACATCAAGAGTCCCATACGGAAGGAACGTCGCGCCGTCATTTCCTCCGCCTGTCACGCCGTATTGCACTGGAATGTTGTTGAGCTTACAAATATTTACGACCTTATCCGAAAGTTCGCGCGGCGTGATGTTCGATCCGTCCACGGCGCGCACGACGAACCCGCGCCCGAGGATAGCATCCGCGAAACGCTTGGACTCAAGCGGGGAATCGGCGCTCACGAACGTATCGATCGCGAAGACATAGTCCGGCGCGTGGTTGTCAGCGGCCATTTTCTTAGCTGATGCGGCCGCGCCGAACAGTCCAAGTTCCTCACCCCACGAAAACACGAAAGTAATATCCCTGCCCGGCAATTGTGGCCCCAGCGCCCAGATCGCTGAAATTGCCGCGGCGCACCCGACGCGGTCGTCAAAGCTTCGTGCGTTTGCCTTGTGACCGGCGAGAGGAATGTATTTCTTGGGGATTGTTACGAAGTCTCCGACGTTGGCTCCAACCTTGATGCCAAGCTTCTGCACTTCCTCGGGACTACGCGCGCCGATATCCAGGTGCCATCGCATCCCTCCCGCCGCGCCGCCTCGTCCTCCGCCAGCCTGTGCACCACCGCCAACCGTTGGATCTGCACCTGTGTCGCCAGCAGCCACGCCGGTTCCGCTTCCTCCGGTGGCCCCCACAGCGCCAGGAGTCCCGCCGCCCGGTGCGACTGGAGGAGTGGCTCCTCCGGCCATCGTGAATCCGGGCAGATACCACCCAGTGGGCAGCTGAATGACTCCCGGAATGTCTCCGTTCGCCGTGTGCACAAGCATTGTGTGTGCCGCGAAGAAATACATAATCCCGCCACCACGCGAAACGACTTGCAATCGCCCATCAGTGTCAATCCCGACGACCTCAAATCCAATTTCATCCATGTGTGCGACGACGGCAATGTGCGGCGTCTTCGAATTCTTCGCGGCGTCTCCGACGTGGACCCAGATGTTGCCGGTTTCATCCGTCTGAGGCTTGGCCCACGGAGGCAAAAGCTTCAGCACAAGAGCGCGAACGTCATCTTCATGACGGCTCACTCCGTATGCCTCAGTCAACTTTGAAACGAGTTCTACTGGAGTCGGCGCAATCTTAGGCGCGGGCGGCAGCGCAGGGCGCGGCAGCGGTGAAAACGAATGTTGCATCGGCTGAGTTGACGCGCTTCCTTGCGCGTACACCTCGAGCAGTCGAGACAACGCGACGAGATCCTCACTGTCTATGATTTCTCCTGGCGTTGAAGGCCACAGCACGGGGATCCCCAGTTGCGCGAACTTTTCGGGAAGGGGGACGGCAATGGTGTCGCGGCCCCTCGGCAATGGGATCGTCACATCCGTGGCAACTTTGATGCCGTTTTGCTGCGCAATACTTTTCAGGTTCGCGGCAAACGCCTTTGCACCATCAGTTGCCGTCGGCCCTGTATCTCCGATCAAGGCGCCACTGCCATCCGGCTCTTTCGGTTCAACCGGTTGAGTCCCACCTCGTCCTCCCCGGCCTCCGGGCGTTGCTTGCGCGTCCGTGCCACCCTGCGCTCCACCTTGAGCGCCTCCCTGTGTACCTCCGCGCGCCGCGGCGGCAGCGAGCTGAGCGGCCGTAGGACGCCGTGGGATCATGCGTCCAACGTAGATCACCTCATCCGGCTTCTGGGATGCGGAGAGCATTTGCAGGAGGCGGTCAATTCCGCGCGCTCCGCTCAGTTGTTGCGCGAGAAATGCGACGACGAGAGTTCCATGAATGCTTTGGGGATTCAGATTCCGCAGCATTTCCACAAGCGCTGCGCAACCGAACCGATCTCCAATCGCAGGTGAAGTAAATCGCCCGTATGCCATCTCATAAAGATGACGGTTGATCGAAATCGGGTCCAGCACGTCCACACCCAACGCGCGCACGTCGGCCTTAGAATTGGCGCCAAGGTCCACGTAAAAATCATCCAGGCTATCCGCTCTCGGCGGATTCAGACGGCCGCCTTGCAAGTGCGTTGAGAGCCCAGCCACGACTCCCGGGACCAGCTTTCCCGAGCGCGTCTGAATATGCACGGGCTGCGCCGAATAAAACGCATCGAAGTATGTGAATGGAGCCGCGTTTGGTTCGCGCTGCACCCGGAGGAATCCATCGTTGGTGATCCCGCTCACCACATACCCGACCTCATCCATCGGCGTAGCCATCACGCGCACGGGCGAACCGCTGCCGATTGTTACAATCACGTTGCCCATTGTGTCGGTCTGTGGTTTCCATTTTGCGAGCCGCGCCTTGATTTCCTTTCCAAGGGACTGCTCGTAACCCGACACTGCGGGGGTTTCGACAAATTTCGCGAGGTCCTGGCGCAAATCTTGCGCCGAGGCGCCAGGGCAGGTTCCCACCGCGAATCCGCTGAGCGCAACCACACAGGCAACGTGAGGCAATCTCATAGACCACTCCTTTTTCAGTCTAATGAAGGAAGCTGAGTGCGCGCGTTCGCCGCGTGGCGCTGACTCTATCGCGCCCGGCGGCGGGTGGCAACCGCGCCGTGCCGGACGAAAGAGAGACGCCCCACGCTGGTCACGGGTTTCGTAACGATGTTTGATTCTTACTTGGCGAGTTGTTCGAGCAGCGCTTCCTGCTTCAGGAGCGCCTGACGGGTTGTCGCGCCAAGCGCAAGTCGATAGAACGCATACATTGCGGCGCTCATCCCGAGGTAAACGATTGGCAGGAGCCAAAGCCCCGCGAGCCAGATTGTCAGGGCTGCTGTGAGGGAGACCATCAACATTGTCCCCAGAAGAATCCCCATAGAAATCAGAATCGTCATCCCCGCAGCACTTTGCCGCCGCACTCCAAACTCAAATTTCCTTGGGAATTGGATCGAGAGCCAATTCCCAGCTATGAAATGGATCAGAGCAACAAATGGCAAGCCTGCCCACGTGGCCAGCAAGACAGCCATGCGTGGCGTGGGGCCCATCGCCACGACGATTCCCAGCACGAACAGGGCTTCCGCCGTCATCAAGAACCCCTGGAAAATATTCTTCGCCATCATCACATCACAAAACGCAACCGGCGAAAGAAACAGCCGCTCGACGCCGCGGCCTTCATAAGCCAGCGAGTTCTGGCAAAGTTGTGAAGTCAGCAGAAACACATAAAACATTGCGGACGGGTACCCAAAATCTCCGGTCAGGAAATTAGAGTGAGGCACGCCTCCCCTGGCTACGTTCATTGCGGACATCCGGAGCAACACGACAAGAATCAACGGCAAGACCAAGTTCATTAGCATCGCTGTGTTGCGATAGAAGTACCGAAAATCCTTGGCGAGGATTGCCGCTACTGGCGCGCGCAGCAGATGAATGCCTTTATCTGGCACGGCCACAACTGGGATTGCTCTCGCGGCGCGGGACGTGACTGGCCTGCGCGTTGAAGGAGCGGCGCTTTCTCCGAGATCCTCTCCACGGAAACGGGCCTTCAGTCGGATTGTGTACAACCCGGCAAACGCTACGGCGTAGAGCAGCACGCCGCCTGTCGCGATGAATGCGTCGGCTGCACGCCCCTGGAATGCGGCGACCAAGCCTGCGGCGACACGGCCCGGCGGCAGCATCGTCAATACCGGCATCCAGCGGGTCAGCGCATGCGCGATTCTGCTTCCTTCCTGGCGGAACAGGAATTGAGAGAACTGTATGGCAATAACGAAAAGCATAAACACTACAACCATGATTTCGCGCGAGCGCCTCTTTGCGAGCAGGCGGTCGAGCCAAGTGAAAACCATGCGATTGAACAGCAGATTCATCAGGATGGAGGCGCACAGCACGAGGGCCATCCAAAGCGCCAGATCCGGACGTGCGATGCTGATGCCGATGCCAAGGCAGATGTGCCAGAAGACGCAGGTCAATGCGATGGGGTCGGCGAGGCCATAGCTCACGGACAGCGCGAAAAACACCGGGAACCGAAGGGGGAATCGAAGGAGCCCGCTGATGTCAAAATCCGGGGCAAACTGAGCGGTGATGACGGGAATGAATTGCCAGAAAAAAGCGAAAGCCCACAGGATGATTGTGAACACCTTCGTATTGCCATGCTCCGCCAGATAATAGCCCGCGATAATCAAGCCAACTCCGGAGCCGATGGCCATCAGGGACCAGATGACTTCCGTAATCACTGTCATGATGAAATTCATCTTCGCGGTGGACTTGCGAAGACCATTACGGAAAAGCCGCCAGCGCAAACCCACCACAAGGCGGACCTGCTCGCTGATGCCGAGCCCGCGGTTTACTTCAGCCATGAAAGTTCATCCTCGGATTTGCGGACGGCGCCTTCCTGTCCGACGACGGCGAGAAAGATCTGTTCGAGCGTGAGTTTCTCAGCGGGTGCGCCCGCCGACTCATCCGGACGCGCCGCGGCGACGCCGGCTCGCAGTTCGTCGAGTGAACCGTGCGCCACGATCCTGCCCTTATAAATAATCGCGACGTGGCTGCAGAGCCGTTCAACGATTTCCAGCACGTGTGATGTGAGAAAGATCGTCGCGCCCCGCGACGTCATGCTGTGCAGCATGTTTTTCAGTGTTCCCGCCGCGATGGCATCCACACCCTCGAAGGGTTCGTCAAGGAAAAGTATCTTTGGCCCGTGGATCACCGCCGCGGCAAGCGCGAGTTTTTTCTTCATACCGTGCGAATAGTCAACGATGAGCGTTTTCTCACGATCCGCCAAATCCATGAAGTCGAGCAGCTCCGCGGCCCTCTGTGCGGCGGTGGCGCGGTCCAGCCCGTACATGCGTCCCACAAAATTCAGATATTCCTTCCCCGTCAGGCGGTCGTAAAGCGCCAGCCCCTCCGGCACCACGCCGATCTGCTGCTTAACCTCGATGGGATTCTGTTGAAAATCCAGCCCGAGCACCTGCATGCTCCCAGAAGTTGGGGCGAGCAGCCCCGTCAACATTCGGATCGTTGTGGATTTTCCCGCGCCATTCGGCCCGAGGAATCCGAAGAACTGTCCTGCCTCCACCTGGAAGCTGACGTTATCCACGGCGACCAAACCGCCAAAGGTGCGCGTAAGTCCTTGCGTGACAATCGCTGCCTGCGACATCAACCCTCCCCAATCAATTACGGCCAGCAATGATAGATTGTTTCGGCGAATGCAACCACAAGAGTTGTGAATCAGGCCTTGTGCTGATAAAAGTACACCTCGCGGATTGATAGCAGCATTTGCCGCGACAGGCATCGAGTCCAACGGAGGAACAATGTTCAGAGGAACAGTTTTCGCATTACTTCTCGTAATGGCGGCCACAGCGCTTTTTGCGCAGGGCAGCCCCAAGCCGGACACATCGGCGCCAACCAAGGTTACTGGCGCGCCAAAGAAGACCGCGTCCGGTGTCAGCTATTGGGACATCAAGGTCGGAACGGGGGCGATCGCGAGCAAAGGACAGACCGTCACGGTTCACTACACTGGGTGGTTCACAGATGGAAAGAAGTTCGATAGTTCAGTTGATAGCGGTACGCCAGCTACATTCCCCCTCGTGGATGGCGGGCTAATCAAGGGATGGATAGAAGGTGTGCCCGGGATGAGAGTCGGTGGAAAGCGCCAGTTGAGAATTCCTCCGGAAGCGGCTTACGGAAGTAATGGTAGACCCGGAATTCCTCCTAATGCGACGCTCGTATTCGACATAGAACTCCTAGGCGTCAAGTAAGGTTGCCATTCCAATTCACAAATTGACGAACGGCCCGCACCACATGGTGCGGGCCTTCTCTTAAGGATACACAAAAGGTGGAGCTCTATTCACGCGCCTTGACGGATATCCCGGCACATGATTCACAGCTGCACAAAGCTGGTTGTGAGTCCCGGTACTCTCAGGACGTTCAGTACTACGTCGCTCACACAAGAAAATCAATATGTACATGAACTTGCATAGTTCAGGCATAGCCATGCGCAAATAGCCTCCGCAAGATAAGTGTGACACTGCGGGTTTCTTTGAATTGCTGCCATTTGGCTTGATTTCAAATGGCATGTGATTTGCGAACATCTCAATTGGATTTGTGCGCGTCGCCATTCCAGAGCTCACGGGTGTCCCCCTCTAAGAGCTCTTCGAATGCCTATTTCTAGTGTTCTAGGTTCAGTTTGCCAGGTGGGATTCGGCCGATTTGCTTAGTTGTGTAGGAGGTTCGATTCCCCTCAACCTGATTTAGAGCAGCGGGGTTGCGTCCCTGGCATGAAACCTTCGTGGGGGCGGTTCGGCGAAATCATCGTAGCGGATCTCATCCATTGAGCAGTGCGCAATTGAATTTGCAGGCCCTAATGCAGTGCGATTTCCAGGGTGATCGGCCGATGTTCAAGATGGAATTATGAGGATGAGACAGCGAATCGCAATCGACAACCACCCACGGTGAACACATGAAAAAAAACAGAGGTCTGTTTCTTTGCATTCTCACGCTCTTGACGGCCGCAGCTGCATTCGCCGCGTTCCCGGGCGTGACCTATGATCTCTGGGTTGATTTTGAGGCGTGTACGCTCGGGAGCCCGATGACTGCAGTGCAACTCGCCAGCTCTTCCCATGGAGCGGCGGGCACCTGGGACACTTCTCAACAGGGCGGTCGCGTCACTACCCAATCCGCTGGAGAAGATCCCGCGCACGCATTGACCGGGGACACCGGAACACGCGGCCTTCAATACAGCTCAACCACGGGCGCTGTCGGCTACATTTCCTATATGTTGCCGGCTGCGAAAAGCGCTGTATCCGTCGGACTTTGGTACAAGACGGGAGCCTCATACGCTTGGGGTGAAGGCCCGCATTTCATGGTTTTCTTCAACGAAGCCTACGGGAGTTTGGAACGCATTTCAGACGAACGAAGTGGGGCCACCAACGCAAGGCAATTTCGCGTGAGCCCCAGCAACCTTGTTGTGACGGGGATTCAGGACAATACCTGGTACTGGTGCACGATGAAGCATGTGAAAGGAGGAACAGGAACATTCAGTGTTTACGATACTTCCCTCAACCTCGTAGGCAGCACTAACTACGTGGATGACACCAACAATCTGGTTACATCCATACAACTCGGGAACAACCAGCAGACATTCCCTGCAAATAGTTACACGACTTTTCTTGATGATTTCATACTGGACTCAACGACCGCCAAGTTCCCATTATTGCCGGCCAAAGCAGCACCGGCCACCGCAGCAATTCCAACATTCGGCGAGAACGCCCAGCATACGGCCCAATATTCCGCGACTTCACAAGACTTGAACGCCATTCACTGGTCCACTTCCATGGATTTGAATAGCTCCAGTGCTCCTGCTCACTATGGCTCACCAGTGATTACAACAGCGAACACGGTCATTGTTCCGGTGAAAACGGCAACCGACGGATTTCAATTGAGGGCTTTCAGCGGTTCCGATGGCGGATCCAAATATACAATCTCGAGTGACTACATACTGCCGACACATAACTCGACTCCTGCCTATCAGCCGGTTCTTGCCACGAGTTCCGCGGGCCTGCGCCTTTATTATGCAGGGGCTGGCGGTACTGTGCTCTATGTAAGTAATCTCGATTCCAACGCGCCCGCATCCGCAGCGCGACAGGCGTTTTATACGACGCTGGCCAACTATCAAGCCAATGCGGCGAATTTTAACTCGACAGTTTTTATTGATACACCAATTACGGCGGATACGAACGGGAACATATTCTTTGGATTTCGAGTACAAGGGACCGTCCCCACCCCCTTGAACACATCACAGAGCGGATTTGCTCGAATCGATCCGAACGGCAATGCGATTTATGTTCTCGTGGGAACCGCCGCGGTCGATAACTCCATCGGCCACGACTCGCACAATTCGGCTCCAGCTCTGTCCAACGATCAAAGCACTCTTTATGTGGTCGTAAAGTCACCCAGCACGGATTTCTACGGCTATTTGCTGGGTCTTGACAGCACAACTTTGGCGACCAAATACAAGGTTTTCCTGAAAGACCCCAGGAATGGCAATGCTGCCGGAATCCTTGACGATAGCACGGCGTCTCCCGCTGTCGCTCCCGACAATGACGTTTACATCGGGGTTGCCGCTAGTCCGGATAATGGTTCGCGCGGATATCTGTTGCGCTTTAGCAGCGACCTTTCTGTGACAAAGAGCCCCGGAGCATTTGGTTGGGATGCGACGCCAGCGATCGTTCCTTCCAGCATGGTCCCTTCTTATGCCGGTAGCTCTTCTTACTTGATCCTGGTGAACTACAACAATTATGCAAATCAAGGAGACGGCGACGGCATCAATAAGTTCGCCCTCCTTGACCCCAGCACAACACAGACAGACTCGCACCCGTCCGCCAATGGATTGGTAGAAATGCGTGAATTTCTCACGTTGACCGGCCCGACTGCCGATCCACTTTTCCAATCCAGCACTTACCCTTCTGCTGTGAGCGCATGGGCTTTCAACACACCTGCTGTGAACGCAGTCACGAACAGTGTTTTCGTTCCTAGCGCGGATGGCCGCATTTACCGGTGGAATCTGCAGACGAATTCACTCGCGCAAGATTTCGTGCTGGGGCCGGGCATCGACAAACCCTACGTGCCTACTGTGGTTGGTCCGGATGGTACGGTGTATACAATCTATTCAGGCACCCTCTATGCGTTGGGGAACCTGACAGGGATTGGAATCAAGGTCACGTCCTCTTTACCGGATGTAAGCAATGTGGTCTTCGGACAACCTGTTACGTTTACCTCAACAATCACCAACACTGGATCTACATCGAACACGCCGACGGGAACGGTCACTTTTCAAGATACGGTGTATTCAGTTTCCAACAGCACATTGCAGGCGACGACTACAACTTTGGGTGTCGCCTCGGTGAATGCTTCGGGCGTAGCAAGTTTTACGACATCATCGCTTAGTGCGAACAACCACTTCATAGCCGCCGTTTACAGCGGGGATAGTAACTTTCCGTCTGCCAATGCGAACATGGTTGAAGTTATTCACGCTCGCACTTCCACAACCACAGTTGTCGCCTCACCCAATCCTGTAATTACCGGCCAGCAAGTTGCGATTACAGCGACAGTAACCGCAGGTTCAGTGACGCCGACAGGCACGGTGACTTTTCAGGAAGGAACCTCGGTGCTGGGCCAGGTTCCCTTGGATGGAACCGGCAAGGCAGTACTTAACACTTCGTTCCTAATCACCGGAGGTCACACCGTTACCGCGTTCTATTCATCGAATACTTCGATTGGGTCGAGCAGCGGAAGCGTGACCATCACGGTCAATCCATTACTCTCAACCACAGTCACGGTGGGATCTTCACCGAACCCGACGACTTACAGTCAATCGGTCACATTTACTGCGACTGTTACATCAGGCGGTGCTGTCCCCACTGGAACAGTCACGTTCAGTGAGGGGGCAGCCGTGTTGGCTTCCGGTGTTGCCGTCAATGGCAGCGGGCAGGCTTCCTTTGGCACTACAACGCTTGCGGCGGGGAGCCATACGGTAACCGCAGCATTCACGGGGACCAATGGATGGCAAAACAGCAGTGGCAACACAACCAGCCCACAAGTGGTGGCGCCGAACGCACCGGCGTTCAATCCCGGTGCGGGG
>JBGPHM010000033.1:0-44324 GCA_041484365.1 Terriglobia bacterium
GTGGGAACACCGAGAGCAGCGGTGATGTTTCCATCGGAGCCTCCTCCGACGGAAACTTCGCTGATTGGAATTCCCAGATGTTCCGACAATTCATTGGCGCGCTCATAGAGCTCGGCGCTCGTTTTGCGTTCCATCGGTGGGCGCGAGAATCCGCCGGAGACTTCCAGCCGCGCTCCCCGGAGAATTGGCCGCAGATTGTGAAAGCGCTGTTCGAGGCGGCGCATGTCGCTTGCGCGTGAAACGCGCGCATCAATCAGCGCGCGCGCCTCGGCGGCGATTACATTGCCGCGAGTGCCTCCACTCGCGACGTTCACATGGACGCCGATGCCGGCCCTCGGCTGATTCCACCCGGCAATCTTCGCGATTTGCAGTGCCAGTTCGTGCACAGCATTGATGCCTTCTTCAGGTTTCAGGCCGCTGTGGGCGGCGCGGCCAATCACGCGCAACTCAATTTCCCCCACGCCCTTTCGCGATGTTTTCAGCGCTCCGCGAGGTTCACCTGCGGGCTCAAGTACGAGAACTGCGTCGCTCCGTTTCGCTTCCTTTTCAATTGCACGGCGGGAAGTGAAGCTACCGATCTCTTCATCCGAAGTCCAAAGACACGCAATCTCTTTGCGAAGATGAATTCCCGCGCGTGCAAGTGCATCCACTGCCGCCAGTGCGAGTACCAGGCCGCCCTTCATATCAAACGTGCCAGGGCCCCAGGCACGTCCACGCGCGATTCGGAAGGGCATGCCTGTAATCGCGCCCTTGTCATAGACCGTGTCGAGATGGCCGAGAAGAAGGATGCGGCCCGCGGGCCGTCCAGGGCCGCGCCAGAGCTTGACCAGCAAATGATTGCCGCGCCCCGCCTGTTTCAAGATGTGTACGCGTGCGCCGCGCCTGCGCCACTCTGCGCCCACAATGCGCCCAAGGCTGTCCACCGCGAACTTGTCATCAGAAGGTGACTCGGCGCAAACAAATCGCCCAAGGAGCCGCAGCATCTCTCCCTCCCGGGACTTCAGGCCAGTAAGCAGGCTGCGCAGATCTTTGGTGGTCGGCATGCGGAAGTCATGCTAACAAGGCCGCAGACGCGCGACAAGGCAGGCCTCTGCCGCGATTCCCGGCGCCATTGCCAGAAGTGCTTTCCCAATACCTTGTTTCGCGCTTCCTCTCCATTCGCGTATAATTCTTTGATTCGATTCGGCCAAACATTCTGACCAGTAATATCGCGTCCGGCGTACCCATGGGGTAGCCCGGTGGGAGCGCGGACGAGGAGTGGCAATGCTTTTTGACTCGATTGGCATCCAGAAAGTCATTCCACACCGCTATCCATTCCTGATGGTGGATGCCATCTTGGAAATGGAGCGCCGCAAGAGCGTTGTTGGGATGAAGTATGTCTCGATCAATGAGCCTCACTTCCAAGGGCACTTTCCCGGGCAGCCGATCATGCCGGGCGTACTGATTATTGAAGCGCTGGCGCAAACGGGGGCCTTCCTATTACTTCAGGAATTTGAAGACCGTGAGAAGAAGTTGCTTTATTTTGTCGCTGTGGATGATGCAAGGTTCCGCCGTCCGGTCGTGCCCGGTGACCAACTTCGGCTGGGCGTAAGAGTTCTTAATGGGCGCGGCGATTTCTTCAAGATGCACGGAGAAGCGAGTGTGGCAGGCGAACTGGCGGCTGAAGCCACGCTCATGTGCAAAGTCGTGGACCGCTATGCCATCTCCACGGCAAACGGTAAATGACCGAAACCAGCCCTAACAGCATGAGTCTAATTTAGAAAGATCAATCGAGAATGAGTGAGGCAAGGGCAATCGAAACGGTTCACCGGCCCATAGGCGTGAAGATTGACGCGCGCGCGGTCGTGTCGCCTCGCGCGCGCCTGGGCGATGGTGTCGAAATCGGCCCCTGGGCGTGCGTCGGCGACGACGTGGAACTGGGTGACGCCTGTCGCGTGATGCCTCATGCCTACCTGCAGGGCCCGGCGCGCATCGGGCGAGCAAATGTTTTTTATCCGTTCTGTTCGGTCGGCACCGATCCGCAGGATTTGAAATTTGCCGGCGAGCGCACCGATGTCGTCATTGGCGACACCAATCAGTTCCGCGAATACGTCACCGTAAGCCGGGGCACGGCGCAAGGACACGGCACAACGCGCATCGGCAGCAACAACCTCTTCATGGTGCAGGCGCACATCGCTCACGATTGCGAGGTCGGCAGCAACACCGTATTTGCCAATTCAGCCACCCTTGCGGGGCACGTCGCCGTGCAGGACTTCGTCACCGTTGGCGCCTTTAGCGCCGTGCACCAGTTCTGCCGAGTCGGCCGTTACGCCTACATCGGTGGCTTCACGGTTGTCACGCAGGATGTTCCGCCGTTCAGCTTGGTTGTCTCGAAGCGCGAGACGCACTTGTTTGGCGCCAATAAGATCGGCCTCGAGCGGCGCGGGTTTTCTGAAGATCGCATCCGCGAAATCGAGAGCGCCTTCCGCCTGCTCTCTCGGTCGAAGCTCAATACGACGCAGGCGGTCGAGCGCATGCGCGAAACGCTGGGTGCCTCCGCCGACGTCCAAGAGATGATCGCGTTCATCGAATCGGTCGCGCGCGGTCTTACCAAGTAGGACGCCCCCATGGGCATGCCGAATCCATCCAACACATCCGCCGGAGCAGCCGCCCCTCAATGGGGACTCATCGCCGGGAATGGCCGCTTTCCGTTTCTCGTTTTGGAGGGCGCGCGCAGCCAGGGGATTGAAATGGCCGTCTTTGCTTTGCGCGAAGAAGCCTCGCCGGAGCTCGAGCGTGTGGCGAAGCGAGTGCATTGGGTGGGACTCGGAGAACTCAGCCGCACGATTGAATTGCTGCATCAGGAAAGTGTCACCAAGGCCGTGATGGCGGGCCAGGTAAAACACAACAAGATTTTTGCTTCGATTCGCCCCGATTGGCGGCTCGCCAAGTTGCTCTTTTCGCTTCCGCGTAAGAACACGGACTCTTTGATTGGCGCGGTCGCGCGCGTGCTTGAATCGGAGGGGATCACGCTCGTGGATTCGACAGCCTTCCTGAAGCCACTCGTGCCGGAGCCCGGCGTGCTTACGCGCCGCGCGCCCGATGAACGCGAAGCTGCGGATATTTCTTACGGACTTGACGTTGCGCGCCACATCGCCGCGATGGATTTGGGCCAGACGGTCGTGGTTCGCGACCAAGCCTGCGTCGCTATCGAAGCGATGGAGGGCACCGACGAAACAATCGAGCGCGCCGCCCGGCTCACCGGAGGCGCCGAGCTGACCGTGGTCAAGGTAAGCAAGCCGGGTCAGGACATGCGTTTCGATGTACCCGTGATTGGCCTCCCAACCATCGAAGTAATGAAGCGCTCTCGCGCCACTGCGCTGGCAATCGATGCTGCGCGGACCCTGCTTTTCGATCGCGCTCAGCTTATCGAAGCAGCAAACTCGAGCGGCATCGCGATACAGGCATTCGAGCCTGTTACTGCGCCAGCTGGCGCGCGTGAAGGAAAGATTGCAGGTCAACGATGACCTCAGGCCGCATTCGCGTTGCGGTTGTCGGCGTCGGCGATTTTGGCCGCAACCACGCGCGCGTCCATCGCGAGCTGCCAAATGCTGAGCTTGTGTGCGTGGTGGACCAGAATATCGAGCGCGCCGCTCGCGTAGCCGCCGAATTTGGCACCGCGGCCGTCGCGAACATTGAGGCGCTCGAGGGCCGCGTGGACGCCGTGAGTCTGGCAGTTCCTACGGCGCAGCACGCGCGCATTGGCTCGGCGCTATTGCGGCGAGGAATTGACGTTCTCGTTGAAAAGCCGATGGCTGCGTCACTCGCGGAAGCCGACGAATTGATCGCGGCGGCGCAAGCATCCAAGCGCATTTTGCAAATTGGGCACCTGGAGCGCTTCAATCCAGCCGTCATCGCCGTGGAAGAAATCATGCGCCGCCCGCTTTTCTTTGAAGTTCACAGGCTGGGCATTTTTTCGCCGCGCAGTCTCGATATTGACGTTATTTTCGACGTGATGATTCACGACCTGGACATTTTGCTCGCGCTTGTGAAGGAACCTGTAACGGATTTGAAGGCCGTTGGGATTCCAGTGGTCTCGGATAAAGTTGATATCGCCCACGCGCGCCTCGAATTCGCCGGAGGCGCCGTGGCCAACGTTACGGCGAGCCGCGTCTCCACCGAACGCGTGCGTAAGATGCGTTTCTTTCAGGAGCAGGAGTACGTTTCACTCGACTACACGCGGCAGGATGCTTTGCGCGTTCGGGTCAATAAGCCCGGGCCGGAGCCTGACTTCGGCTTTGAGAAACTGGCGACGGAACCTAAGGAGCCTCTCCGCGCCGAACTGGAAGCGTTCCTGGAATCTGTCCGTACTCGCAAGACGCCGCGCGTGGATGGCATTGCAGGGCGGAGTGCTTTGGAGTTGGCGGAACGCGTCGCCGCAAGCATCCTCGAACACGGCCGGCGCGTCCAACTAAGTGCATTCGTGTCCCCATTGGCAGGAAAATGATAGGCCGATTACTCGTTCCTTCAAATTCGCGTCCTCTCTCTGAATCGGCCGTTGAAAAAGGCCAGCGGCGGCGGACTCAGTTGGACTTGCGCACCATCATTCCCGCGGACTTGCCTCAGATGGTGCTGGACGCGAAGTCCAGTATTCCGGCGTACATGCCTCTGGATGTCCTGTCCAGCCGTCTGGTGATTCCGCGTGACCTGCCCGTTGTTGCGCTGGATGTCCGGCAATCAACTCCTTCACACTTGCCCCTCGCTGTGCTGGGAACTCCCGTAGCCGTGCCAAAGGATGCGCGGCTCTACGAGATTGCCGCAAAGCCCATGCAGCATCCGGCGGAGATGGGGGATTTGCTCGAACCGGATGTGATGACCACGGGCGAAGTTAATTTGATCCCGCAGGCGCCCGGCGGTCTTCAGGAAGAAAAGCGGTGGGTGCTTCGCGGCGCATCCGCAATCCTGCATGCCGCTGCCATCGCTCTAATTCTTTTGATTTCCACGCTGATTCCTGCGCACACTCCTACAAACGAAGAAATCGAGATGGCGGCGCGGTCGCTCGGCGAGTTGTATTTGCCGCCGGATATGAAAACTCTCCGCCATCAAACGCCAAAGCCGGTGATTGAGAGTCCCGTTGTGCGGATAGATCCCAAGGTTATCCGGCGGCTTGCTCCTCCAGAGCTGCTTCCCGAGCCGCCTGCTTCTCACGAGCCGCCAATCAATATGAGTCAACCATCGCCTGCGCCCGGTCCAAATCCGACGCCCAGCCTCCCGCCGTCGCCCGCGCCGCGAATTGATGCTCCTTCTCCAACTCCTCAACTTGAGCCGATCAAGCCGCCCCAGCAGCCACCCAAAAGTAGCTTGACGATTCCACGCTACTCGCCCGGCCGGGCTATTCAACAATCGCTGGATGATGTGACTCGCATGGGTGGCAGCGGGCGCATCAGCCGGGGTGCCCAGGGCACCGTTCCCTCCTTAGGGGGCGGAAGCGGTCAGGAAATGAGCAATGGCCTCACGTTACTGACAGATCCCGAAGGAGTGGACTTCAGCAGTTATTTGGATCGCGTGTTGGCCAGCGTGAGGCGCAACTGGTATTCAATCATCCCCGAATCTGCCAGAATGGGTGAACAGGGAAAAGTGTATATCGATTTTGAAATCAGGAGAGATGGCTCGGTTCCGCCATCTGAACCGACACTGTTGCGGACATCCGGGAAGGACCCGCTCGACCGCGCTGCGTTGTCATCGATTCGCGCGTCCAGCCCTTTTGAGCCCCTCCCTGCGGCTTTCGGTGGCCCGGTCATCAAGTTGCGATTTGTTTTCCTTTACAATTTGCCTTTATCTGCCGCACAGTGAGACCAACGCGCAATCAGGTCCTAGGAATAATCCTTCTCGGGTTTGTCGCGCTCATTTTCTTGCTCTTGCGTTATGGAAAGATTTTCTGATGGCTGCTTCCTCAATTGAAACCCCATCGCCGCTGGCCGTTATCGTCGGCCCAACGGCTTCCGGCAAGTCCGCGCTGGGCGTGTGGCTGGCCGGACGTCTCGGCGGCGAGGTCGTCTCCTGCGATTCAACGCAGGTCTATCGCGGCTTTGACATCGGCACGGCCAAGCCCACGCAAGCCGAGCGCCGCACCGTGCCGCATCACTTGATTGATTTGCTTGAGCCGAATGAGGCTTTCACTGCGGGCGACTATCGCCGCCGCGCGATATGCTCGCTCGCGGATTTGAAGCAACGCGGCAAACTTCCCGTGCTGGTAGTCGGAACCGGCCTGTATCTCCGTGGGCTCCTCGAAGGCTTGTCGGAGGCGCCTCTGCGCTCAGAAGAGTTGCGCAAGCGGTTAATCGCCCGCGCGGATCGCCGCCGCCCCGGCTATCTGCACAGGTTGCTGAAGCGAATGGATCCCGAAGCGGCGGCGCGAATCGCGCCGCAGGACTCACCCAAACTCATTCGCGCGATCGAGGTCTGCGTTCTTGCCGGGAAGCCACTTACCGAGGTCCATCGGTCCGGCCGCCAGCGGCTTGAGGGCTTTCGTCCCGTGAAGATTGGACTCCTGCCGGATCGCAACGCCCTTTACGAACGAATCGAGCGCCGCACCGCGGAAATGATTGATCGCGGATGGCTTGACGAAGTCCGCGCGCTCGTAGGGAAGGGAATACCCGCAACCGCAAAGCCATTTTCGTTTATCGGTTACAAGGAATTGCGCGCACACCTCGACGGAAAACTTGAGCTGACAAAAGCCATCGCCGATATCCAGCAGGCCACGCGCCGCTACGCCAAGCGGCAGCTCACTTGGTTTCGCAAAGAGCAGGACGTTCGCTGGTTCGAGGGATTTGGCGACGACGCAAAAATAATGCAGAGCGTGCTACAGCACCTGCAGGAAGCCCTGGGGATAGCCCGCAAGGCGGCAACTCCCGGCACTCCATAAGGGATTTTGCCATCCTATGAAATCAGCTCAGAAAACGGATTCCCGTGAGCGTGCTCTGCTCGTCGGCTTGGGCCGCAAGCGCCCGTCGCGCGTGCCCGGCACGGAGCCGGGCCATGCGGAGCGCGAATCGCTTGAAGAACTCGCCGAGCTTGTCCGCAGCGCGGGCGGCACCGTTGCGGGTTCCGTCCTGCAAATGCGCGACAAGCCGGATCCCGCGACGCTCGTGGGTGCGGGCAAGCTCGAAGAAATCGAAATCGAGGCGCGAACTCACAAGGCGCCGCTCGTCATATTTGACGCGAGTCTCACGCCCTCGCAGCAGCGCAATATCGAAAAGGCGCTCGATTGCCACGTCATTGACCGCACGCAACTCATCCTCGATATCTTTGCCCGCCACGCCCGCAGCCGCGAAGGCCAGTTGCAGGTCGAGCTCGCGCAATTGAATTATCTTTTGCCGCGCCTCTCTGGGCGGGGCACGGAACTTTCTCGTCTTGGCGGCGGCATCGGCACGCGAGGTCCCGGCGAACAAAAACTCGAAACGGACCGCAGGCGCATTCGCGACCGCGTTGGCCGCATCAAGCAGAATATTGAAGACGTGCGCAAGCAGCGCGCCAGGCGCCGCGAAGCCCGCCAGGCTGTGCCGCTCGGCACCGTCGCTCTTGTGGGTTACACCAATGCGGGCAAGTCCACTCTCTTCAACGCGCTCTCGAAGGCTGGAGTTCTTGTCTCGCCGAAAATGTTCGCCACGCTCGATCCCACCGTTCGCGCGGTCCGGTTACCTTCGGGCCGCCGCGTTTTGCTTTCTGACACAGTCGGTTTCATCCGCGAATTGCCACCAGCGCTGATTGCCGCGTTTCGCGCGACTCTCGAGGAAGTGCAGGAAGCCTCGTTGCTCTTGCATGTCACCGACGTTTCTAATCCTTATCATGCGGAACAGGATGCGGAAGTCGAAAAAGTTTTGGCGAAGCTTGGCGTCGGCGATCGCCCGCGTTTGCATGTCTGCAACAAGATCGATCGGCTTCCGGCTGGCGAGGTCGATGCACTCCTCTCTGCAAATGGAAACAAAGCATATGTATCTGCGTTGGAAGGCACGGGGCTGCAAGACTTGCTGAGACGGATGGACGCCGCAATGCCTGTGGATCCAGTTGTTCATCTCCTTTTGCGCATTCCTCTTACCGATGGCCGCACGCTCGCTCTTGTTCACGCTCTGGGTAAGGTTCTCAGTTCCACTTTGGAAGAAACCTCTATGTTGCTCGAAGCCGATTTGCCAGAGTCTCTTGCGCGCCGCGTAAATTCTTATGCCATTCAAGGCGAAGGCCCGGCGGCGGCAAAATAAAAACCTGTGCAACAATTTCAGCAGGCAAGGTTGCTTCAGATCATCATAAAGTCTTTGTATTCGTGAACTTGCTGCGCTTCCACAATGGAATTTAGCTCAAAAGTGGCCCCAATCGCAGGAGGCGCGCCTGTGGATAAACCTGTGGAAACCCGTGATGCAAAGCCTTGATTTTGCGAAGCGGCCGGAATCCGTCCTGGAATGCGATACGCAATCTGGCGATTAACATGTTTATTTTGAATGCTTTACAGCCATACGATCTCCTATCTCGAGTTTGTCATCCACCATTGTTAACTTTTCATCACACCTTGGTTTTGCACAGTTTCGCAGCACTGGCTTGTGCAAGTGGTTATCCTGCATTGACTTGCGGGCGGGCGGAAATCTCGATCCAAGGTAGTAACGCACCGTGGTTTTCACTACCGTTGACTGGGGTATAACGGAAGTCTATAGTTGGCCCATCTGTCGGGATCAGCAGCGAGTGGGGCATTGCGCCCCGGTACCCTATGAATCTGCCTAACACGCTCACCATCCTGCGAATTTTTTTCGTTCCGGTCCTTGTCGTCGTGCTTCTCACTCGCGAGCCAAACGTTGTCGTTTGGGGAGTTTCCATTCCTTTCGTCATTTGGGGCGTTTTGATTTTGTGGGCGGCTGCTGCCACGGATTGGGCGGACGGATTCTTCGCCCGGCGCCGCGGCCAGGAGACAACGCTTGGCATTTTGCTGGATCCAATCGCGGATAAGCTGCTCATCTCCGCCGCATTCATTTCGCTCGTGGAAATGCATCTCGTTTATGCATGGATGGTAGTGATCATCATTGGCCGCGAATTCACTGTCCTGGGCCTCCGCACCATCGCTTCGGCGGAAGGGCTCACAATCAAGGCCTCCGCGCTGGGTAAGGTGAAAATGGGGTTGCAAGTGGTGGCGGTGAGCGCCGTGATTCTCGGCGCAAGGAACGAATTCTTGAAGCCGCTTGCAAATGTGTTGATGTGGCTTGTGGTTGCTAGCGCCACAATTTCCGCGGTGCAATATTTCCTCAAATTCTGGAGCCAGGTGGACAGCAGCATTAAGCAACGCAGGCGCTTGCGAATGCTTGAGCGGCGCGGAAAAACGCAGGATGTCCCCACACGCTAGCCAATCCCTCAGCAAGGAAGATCAGCGCGTTCTGCTGGAAATTGCGCGGCGCGCGATTGTCGAGGCAATCGTCCACAATCGAGCTTGGAGGCCCGAACGTGGGCGAGACGCCATCGCCGAGCCGCGCGGCGTGTTTGTCACTCTCGAACGCCGCGGGAAATTGCGCGGATGCGTCGGCCAGGTTGCCGCCCCCGATCCGCTCGCGCAGGCTGTTGCGCATTGCGCCATCGCGGCGGCCCGCACTGACACGCGCTTTTCTCCCGTCCGCCCGAATGAAGTCGCTGAGCTTACGATTGAGATTTCCGTACTTTCCCCAATGGCTCCACTGGAAGCGATTCATTCGCGGCAGATTGAAATCGGCAAGCACGGTCTGATGGTCGTGTGCGGGCCTTTTCGTGGAGTTCTCTTGCCGCAAGTCGCCGTCGAGCATCGCTGGACGCGCGAGCGTTTCTTGCAGGAGACTTGCGACAAGGCTGGCCTTTCCGAGGACGCCTGGAAGTTGCCGGAGACCCAGCTATCTTGCTTTACAGCGGAACTTTTTTCAGAGGCGGCCATCCCCGCCGGGGTTTCACATTCATCCGGAAGCGTATCCGGAATGGGCTCGGTCTAACGCGCATAACTTCACATTCCGTGAAACGCGCCACCCACCCGCAAGCGTCTGAGTTATCCAGACGATTCCTCAATTGTTTGTAAGGAGCCTTCAAGGCGGCCCATGACTGCGATTGATCTTTGCGCCTATGTCGGGCTGGTCGCCGTTGGACTGGTCACAGCCAACATGTTGCTCGGCCTGTTGATGGCGCTGCGCTACAGCCCTTTCCGTTACTGGCCGCACCGGCGTTTCAATTATTTCCGTTTTCACAATTGGACGGGCTATCTGCTGCTGGGCACATCCATCCTGCATCCCGTGATTTTGCTTTTTTCGCCCACAGCGCGGTTCCGCCTGCTTGACATCATCTACCCGGTGCATTCGCCCAGCCAGCCGCTCGACAACACCATCGGTGCCATCGCTCTGTTCCTCGTTATGATTGTCGTCATCACTTCCTATTTGCGTCTCCGGCTCGGCCGCCGGACCTGGAAGTCATTTCACTTTGTGATTTACGCGGCCGCTATCGCGCTCTTCTGGCACAGCATTTTCACGGACCCCAATCTGAAGAACTCGCCCATGGATTTCCTCGATGGTGAAAAAGTTTATATCGAAGTCTGTCTCATTGTTGTGGCGGCCATCGGCATCCTCCGTTGGCGCCACGCCGCCCGCAAGGCCCGCGAGGCACGCTCCTAACCATTCGCCAATGGAAATGAAAAGGGCCGGCTCGCGCCGGCCCTTTTCCGATTGCTTGTTCTGAAAATTCTATGCGCAGATTTATTCTATTTCTGCGTAGTCTCCAACATACATCTCGCGTCGGCTTGCGGTGATCAGCAAGGTCGCCGTATTGCCGGAAACGCGTACCACGATTCCCTCGCCGAGGATTTCCCGCGGCAAACCTTCCCATGTGTAGCGCACTGGCGAGCTGCCGTAGCCATACACGTGGTCTTGCATTCCGGGCGTCTGAAAGATGACCTCGCGCCGCTCGCCCTGATGGCGGAAAACGCGGAGGTAGCTTCCCACGTGCACTCCTTGCGAGGAGCCAAGATTGACGTACACGATGCTGTTGTTCCCGACCAACTGGCCGAAGTCTCTTGTCGAGACGAGCGTGCCGGTTTTTCCCGCGACTGGCGTGAACGGGTCCACAATGTTGGAATTCGGCTTCAGCGACGGTGCGGGCCGCTCCGCATAGGGAAGGATAATGTCGCCTCGTTGCATATAGGCGCAGGCAAAGACCACTTGCGCCGTAGAAACTTTCGCATCCACATGAACGACGCGGATCCGCCCCGCGTCCATCCAGTTCTGGCCCATCGCGCGCATAAGTTCCGGCTGGCCGTGGAACCACTTCTGGTGAAGTTTGTCGTCCACTGGCCGGACGACGAGATACTCGTCGCCCACTTTCGCGCCCTGGCCAGCCCCGCGGTTTATGTAGACGAGGTCGTTTATCCGGAACACATAATATGGATCGGATTGCTCACCAGAGATAATATAGTTCTCACTAGGCACCGCTGCGGTGGTCACTACGCCGGAGCAGTACATCGTGGACATATCCACGGTCGTCCGCTTTGGGACTTGTCCTACGGCAATTCCCGCCACCAGCGTAACCGCCAACGCCAAAACCGCCCATTTTCCTCGCATGTGCTTTACTCCTTGGACTTTACGGGCCGTTGAAGATCCTGTATTCCCGTGTGATTTCACGCTAACAAAGGCCCGGTAAAGCGTCAATGGAACGCTGGGACAAGCCTTTACACATTCGATACCGCATGCTAGAAGCAAGGGCTTATCCCAATATGGATGGGACAGAGGAGAAACCTTGCTTTTCGGCAGGGACAATATTTGTGCTGTTGTAGCCGCGCCAACCGCTGCCCAAGCGTTGCGCGCGCTGAAGCGTGCATTGCGGGAATCACACACGGTTGAGGTACGTCTCGACTGGCTGCGGAATCGCGGAGAAATTGAAAATGTTATACGACATCTTCTTAAACGACAGCTTCCACTTATGCGGCATCTTCCGCGTATGCGACATCTTCCGGGGGCTAGTAAGCGGGCATGCCTAATCGCCACTTTGCGGCGCCGAGGGGGAGGAGGCCGCTACACCGGAAGCGTGGGCGAGCAAATTGTCTGGCTGGAGAAGGCAGCACGGGCCGGCTGCGCCTGGTGCGACCTCGAAATCGAGTCTGCTGCAAAAGTTGGACGGGGCGCAATTCAATCTCTGCGCCGGGCCGGGGCGCGGGTGATGATTTCCTACCACGATTTTCACCGGACGCCCGCTCGTCCCGAGGCTGTTGTGCGCCGTCTCGCGCGCTTCGGCGGCGATGCCGTCAAGATTGCTGCGCAATCAAATAATCTTGCGGATGCAGTAAAGCTTCTTGCCACCGCGCGGCGCCGCAAGAATCTGGTCGCCGTGCCCATGGGTGAAGCCGGTTTGCCCGCGCGAGTCCTCGCATTGCGCGAAGGCAGCGCTCTCGCCTATGCCGCGGTCACGGATTCCACCGCTCCCGGGCAACTCACTGTTTCCGAAATGCGCGATCTCTACCGCGCGGATCAGCTCAATCGCCGCACGCGCATTTATGGAGTTATCGGCGATCCCATCGCGCACTCGCTCTCTCCGCAAATGCACAACGCGGCATTCGTTGCGCGTCGAGTCAACGCGGTCTTCCTTCCATTCCTCGTCCACGACCTCAAGGATTTTCTCGCCGCGCGCGAAGCATTCGGTCTTGCCGGTTTCGCCGTAACCCTCCCGCATAAACAATCGATCTTGAGATACCTCGACGGATGCGATCCCCTGGCCGCCCAAATTGGGGCCGTGAACACGGTCGTCGTTCGTGGAGCGGGGAAGCTCTACGGTTACAATACAGATTACGTCGGTGTGCTTCGCGCAATCGAACGCCGCGTGCGGTTGGCTGGAAGTCGAGTCCTATTGCTTGGAGCGGGAGGAGCCGCAAGGGCCGCGGCCTTTGCGCTCAGGGAGGCCGGCGCGGTCGTGTGCATTTGTGCGCGACGTCCGCGAATGGCGAAAGCACTGGCCTGCGCCGCTGGCGCTGAAGTGATTCGCAGGCGGCAGTTGCGCGGCGAATTCTTTGACGCCGTCATCAATGCGACGCCGGTTGGCATGAAAGCAACAGATGGCTCGCCGCTGCGCGCGAATGAATTGAATTGCCGCGTGGTGATGGACATGATTTACCGGCCAATGGAAACGCCGCTTCTGCGATTGGCGCGACGCCGCGGCATCGAAACGGTTTCGGGCGTCGAGATGTTTCTCGCGCAGGGCGCCGCGCAGTGGGAAATCTGGATGGGCGAGCGCGCCCCAGCGGAAACGATGCGCCGGACAGTTCTCGCCGCACTGCGGCGCAAAAGCTCCGCCAAATAGAAAATGATTCAGCCTGACTACAAAACGTTTTGCAAACTCGCGCGCAAGGGAAACCTCGTCCCGGTGTACGAAACCTTTCGCGCCGATTTGCTGACTCCCGTCTCCGCATATCTGCGTCTTGCGCGAGATGCGCGTTACGCTTGCCTGCTGGAAAGTGTCGAAGGCGGCGAGAAAATCGCGCGATACACTTTTGTGGGCGCAAACCCTAGCGAGATCTTCCGCTTCCGCAACGGCTCCTGCGTTGTCGAATCGGAAGGCCGTATGCGCGTGGAATACACGCGGCCGATGGAATTCCTGCGCAAAATGGTTGCGCGATTTCAGCCCGCGCGGGTTGCCGGTCTGCCGCCGCTCGTCGGCGGAGCCGTCGGCTACTTTGCTTATGACATGGTGCGGGAGTTCGAGCGCATCCCCGAATCTGGCCGCGACGATGTGGACCTCGACGACGCTGTAATGATGTTTTTCCTCGGTCTCGTTGTTTTCGACCACGTGCAGCACCGCGTCTGGATCGTCCGCAACGTTTACACGAGTGCGCCGGGCAGCCTGCGCTCGAAATACAACGCTGCCGTGCGCGAAATTGCCGCCCTGAGAAGAGTGCTCAACCAGCCCGTTCCCGCGGAGAAGCCCTCGCCGCGCAAAAAGAAAAATGCCGCTCCACTGAAGGTCGCTTCCAATTTTACAAAGCACAAATTTCTCGCCGCAGTCCGTAAATCGAAGGAATACATTCGCGCGGGAGACGCATTTCAAGTCGTTGTGAGCCAGCGGTTTTCCACGCGCATCCATGTGGATCCCTTTGAAATTTACCGCGCCCTCCGCGTGGTGAATCCCTCGCCCTATCTGTATTACTTGAAGCTTGGTGATGTTTCCGTTGCGGGCAGCTCGCCCGAAATGCTGGTAAAGGTACAAGGGCGCGACGCCTTTTACCGGCCCATTGCAGGCACGCGCCCGCGCGGACGCGAAGAGCGTGAAGACCAGAAGCTCGAAGCAGAAATGCTCGCGGACCCCAAAGAGCGCGCCGAGCACATCATGCTTGTGGACCTGGGCCGCAATGACCTCGGGCGCGTTTCCGAATACGGCTCCGTTCGCGTGGAAAAGTTGATGTTCGTCGAGCGCTACTCTCACGTAATGCATCTCGTTTCAAGTTTGCGCAGTAAGCTCCGGCCCGGCGTGGATTGCTTCGCCGCGCTTGCCTCTTGTTTTCCGGCCGGCACGCTCAGCGGAGCGCCGAAAGTCCGCGCCATGGAAATCATTGACGAGCTCGAACCCACGCGTCGCGGCGTCTATGGCGGCGCGATTCTATATCTCGATTTCGCGGGGAACCTCGATTCCTGCATCGCGATTCGCACGCTGGTGGTGAAAAATGGCGTGGCCTACGTGCAGGCCGGAGGCGGCATTGTGTATGACTCCGTGCCGCAGCGCGAATACGAGGAGACCGTCAACAAAGCCAAAGCGCTGTTCCGCGCGATCGAGATAGCTCACGGCGCGCAAGAATAAAGCGAGGACTAGCGCGTGACGTTCGCCGGGCGCGCCGCTAGAATAAGAAAATGATCCTGCTGCTCGATAACTACGATTCGTTCACCTATAACCTCGCGCAGTATCTCGGCGAAATGGGCTGCAAGCTGGAAGTGCGCCGCAATGACGAGATCTCGACCGATGAAATAGCGCGCATGAAACCCGAGCGAATCGTCATCTCTCCGGGCCCGTGCACACCGCGCGAGGCGGGCATTTCCGTCGAACTCATCCGGCGATTTGCGGGCGAGATCCCGATTCTCGGCGTTTGCCTTGGGCACCAGGCGATTGGCGAAGCCTTCGGCGGCAGAGTTGTGCGCGCAAAAGCGATTCTTCATGGCAAGACGAGCGATGTAAGAAACGACGGGAAGACAATCTTTCGAGGACTACCAAAGCGTTTTACCGCCACGCGCTACCATTCACTCATCGTCGAGCGCAAATCATTGCCGCGCGAACTCGCCATCTCCGCCGAAACATCCGACGGCACGATCATGGGCCTCCGCCACCGCAAGTTCCGCGTCGAGGGCGTACAATTCCATCCGGAATCGATACTGACGGGCGTTGGCAAGGATCTGCTTCGCAACTTCCTTTCCCTCGTCTCATAGAATATGCGCAAAATTGCTGCATCAGCCATAATTGGGTTGTTGGTCTTGGCGTTTCTGCTTTTTTATCCATTCACAATCACAGTGGCTCCGGATTGGTCTGTTCGCGTTGTGGATGAGCATGGTGCGCCCCTCGGCGACGTCACAGTGCTTGAGGACTGGGTACAGTATTCGCTCGAGTCAAGATCCCATGAGGAAGAAAAAATCACTGGCGCTGATGGAGTCATTCACTTTCCGATACGTACAATGCGGGCAAGCTACGCATATCGAATCGGTGGATGTCTTTCAAACTTTGGACAAACGGGCGTCCACACTAGCTGTGGGGCCAGCGCTCATGTAGTCGCTTATAGGTGTGGGTACGGATGGTTGCTAGGGGATATTGGTAACACTAAGGGCGACGACTGGCATGGCTGGTCATCCCACGCTGACGCTCAGATTTTTCTCAGGTACTGCGGGCTCGGACGCTCTGGTGTGGGGTGCCTGGAGGATGTGGGTCCTCGTTACAAACCTTGCCCGATTGGCACGCAGAAATGAGTGCGTCTTGCCGCGCCAGATTAACCTACAAAATCACCACTTCAGGTCAGCGAGAATCGCCCCGTAAACCTCGATCCCGCGCCAGAAATGCCCGATGCGCAGGTTTTCGTTCGGGCTATGCTGATTATCATCATAGTTGACGATGGGCACGCTGATTACCGGCAGCTTCAAATTCTCGAAGATATACATCGGCGAGCTGCCGCCGAGAATCGGCATCTTCACCAATCCGCCGCCCACGGCGGCGTCCACAACATCCGCAATCGCCTTCGATACCGGCAGGTCCATCGAAGTAAGCGCCGCCGGATAACTGCCTTTTGACATCACTACGCGCGCGACCTTTGCATGCGTGCGCCGATCCGACACCGTAGGCTCCTCATCCGTCACGTAATAGCCCTGCGCACGAACGTGCGCGACGAGCCGGTCGAATTGCATCCGCGGCGTGATGTTCTTCACCAGCCGCATGTCAATCGCCGCTGTCGCTGTGTCCGGTATTACCGTGCGCGATTGTTCGCCGACGTCCGCGCTGCGCAACCCATCCACGTTCAGCGAAGGCTGCGTCAACAATTCAACAAGTTTCTTTCCGTCGCCCTCCGGCTGTGCGATGGCGAAATCTTTTTCCAGGTCAGCGTCATTGTTCGGCATCTCTTCGAGCGCCCTTCGCGCCGTCGAGCCGAGCGGCTCTATGCCGTCATAGAAATGTGTGATCCGCACATTGCCGTTTTCATCCTTCATCGTGGCGAGCAATTGCGCCAGCCGCATTGCCGGATTCGGCGCCCAGTTGCCGTAGTGTCCGCTGTGCAGAGGACGCAGCGGCCCGTAAACAGTGATCTGCGCCGAAACAACTCCTCGATTGCCATACGTCACCAGCATCCGCCCCGATTGGTGCACCGGCCCATCCCCATTGATGAGCAGGTCGCCCGCGAGTAAGTCGCGGTGCGCCATCAGCGTGCGCTCGAGATTCGGCGAGCCGCCCTCTTCTTCGCCGTCGAATACGACCTTGACGTTTACGCCCAGAGGGATGCCCCGTGCCCGCAACGCATCAATCGCCGCAAGCAGCGCAATGATTGGCGATTTGTCGTCGCCCGATGACCGCGCATAAAGTCGCCAGTCATCCTTGTAGCGCTCGCTGCCCGAGGGAAATGAAATAATGTTTCCGTGCGTTTCAAGCGGCCCGTCGCGCAGCGCCGGCTCGTAGGGCCTCGTGCCCGTCCAGGTCGCCGGGTCCACCGACTGCCCGTCGTAGTGCATGTAGAAAATTATTGTGCGCGCGGCGCCCGGCGCTGCAAGCTTTCCGAATACCACCGGTCCGCGGTTTTCGATCGGCAGAAGCTGCGTTTCAAATCCGCGCTTGTGCAGCATTTCGACCAGCTTCTCAGCGTTGCGCTGGATGTTGGCCGTATCGCTCGCAAAATTGGGGATCGCGAGGAACGCGCGCAGTTCGTCCATGATGCGAATTTCATTCACCTCGCGCCACGCGCGCACCTCCAGCGCGATCCGCGCCGCTAACTGTGCGGAGTATTGCTGGGCGTTCTGCGCCCTGCTCGCGTTTGACACCGGAGCGCCCGCCGGGTACGCTAACAAAGCGATCAGAAATATCGAGACGCCGATGCGAATCATGATTACCCTCCGTTAACTTGTTCTAAAGCACCACTCACCTACACTAGACTTCCGAGTGGACATTATAGTTTTCCCAAGCCACGGGTGGTGGCTTTCCTCAACTTTTTGCGTGCCCCGAACCGGGGCAGGGAATCGAGCCATGACTGAACTTGCTCTGCAGGTTGAAAACTTAGCAAAGGTTTACGCGCCACGCGGTCTTTTCCGCCGCGGCAAGCCCGTCGAAGCTGTGAATGGCATGAGCTTCAGCGTCGCGCGAGGCAGCATCTTCGGATTGCTCGGCCCGAATGGCGCAGGCAAAACCACGCTGCTCAAGATGCTCACGACGCTCGTCCGCCCCACAGGTGGCCGCGCAAGCGTGCTCGGATTTGACGTCGTCGCGCGCCCGCTCGAAGTGCGCCGCCGCATCTCCGTCGTATTGCAGGAGACCGCCGTGGACCAGTTCCTCAGCGTCCGCGGCAATCTGCTTTCCTTCGCGCGATTCCACGGCCTTCGCGGACGCGCCGCGCAGCTCCGCGCCGCCGAAGTGATGGAGCGCTTCGGCCTCACCTCCGAATCCGGCCGCAAGGTGATGGACTTGAGCGGAGGCTTTCGCCGCCGCGTTCAGGTCGCCAAAGTTTTCATGGCCGATACGCCCGTGCTTTTTCTCGACGAATTCTCGACCGGCATGGACCCCATCCTCAAGCGCGAAATTATGGACACCTTCCGCGCCGAAGCGCGCCGCGGACGCACGCTTGTGCTTACCACGCAAGTTCTCAGCGAAGCCGAGGAGCTATGCGACGACATCCTCATTATGAACCACGGCCGACAGGTCGCCCGCGGTGACATGAACACGCTGAAGCAGCTTTCCGGCGGCGTTTACGAAATCGCGCTTACGTTTGACCGCGTCCCCGATGGCGCCGAAGCCGAGATGGCCGCGCTCCATCCCCTGCGCAGCCACATTGATCAAACCACTCTTGAAGCCGCCTTGCGCGCCAGCGAATCGCAAGTGCTCGAATGGGTTTCCAGCCTCGCGCGCCGCGGCAAGCTTCTGCACGCCGAGCTTTCCGGCGCGAGCCTCGAAGATATTTTCATCAAACTCACGAAGAAAGAGAGTCAGCAATGAGCGCCATTGCCGCAGTCATCTATCGCGAAGCGCGCCTTCGGGCGGGAAATGTCACCTTCGTGTTCTGGGACCTCTGCTTCCCGCTGCTCTACATGCTCATCTTCGGCGTCGGAGTTTCGTTCGGCCTCGGCGTGCCCGAATCCGCGCTCGGCGCGAGCTACAACTCCTTTTTTCTTTCGGGAGTGCTCGCCATGGCTGGCTTTGCCATCGCGTCCAACACTGCGTGGTCTTTTTTCATGGACCGCGACAACGGCATCTTCTACGAGATGCTCACCTACCCGCTCAGCCGCGCCCAATACCTCATCGGCAAAGTCGTTTTCAATCTTTTTGTCGTGCTGATCCAGGCGGCAATCACCATCGCCCTCTCCTCAACCGTCCTCGGCGTTCATTTGCGAATGGATTTGCTTCCCTTGTTGCTGGTCGGCATCGTCGGCTGCGCCGCGGGCTGGTTCTTTTTTTACGCCACGCTAGCCTTGCGCATCCGCCGCAATGACGTTTACAACAGCCTGACCTCCGTCATCTACTTCGTTCCCGTTTTCGTCAGCTCGACGTTCTACCCGCTGGCCACATTGCCCGCATGGTTCCGCGGCGTCGCGCGCGCGAATCCCATCACCTGGGAAGTGGATCTGCTCCGCTACGCCTCCATTGGAATGGGAAATCCGCGGCACGTGATGATGGAAGCCGCTGCGTTCGCGGCGTTCTCGGTGATTGTGTTTTTTCTTGCGGTTCGCAGCTTGCGCAGCCAGGAATAATCGGCAAAAAAATGGCGGGCGACTCGATTGTCGCCCACCGTCCTGAAATTTAGTCTTCGCCCTCGGAACTACTTCGCTCCCATCCAGTCGTCCATTGCCGATTTCTTGCCATCCTTGGACAACATCTGGACATTTGTCATATCCGCGGTGAAAGTGATGATCTCCCTTTTCCCTGAGCCGGCTCCAGAGGTCGCCGATTGCGTGATTGAAGAAACCATCACATTTGTCATGTGAATCGTCTTGTAGACCTCCGGTCCTTTTCCGCCCGGATGTACAAATTCAATGTCCACTGACGAAAGCACTTCGCCTGTGTCCATTGCTTGTTTGAGTTGCGGCGAGGACGCGCCCCATTCCTTAGTGATGGTGATCGAGCCGTGCTGGCGTTTGCCGGATGCCATCCCTGTGGACTGGTCCCGCGGAGCGGTTACAGCTTGCCCCGTGGCTTTGGGCGACGCTGTTTCACGCCCTGTTGCCATTCCGCTTGACGCCTCCCGCGCTTCGGACACGCCGAAGTTGAAATCCTCAACATGGATCTTGTTCGCCGAAGCGGTCGGCCCTTCGCCCTTGAGTTGCCCTTGTTTCGCTCCCTTGATGACCATATACGCGTCAACTGCGGCCGAAGAAAGCTGCGCCGCGCCTGCAATGCAAATCACCAGTGCGCCTGCCAAAACCAACGAGATCCTTTTCATACTCATGTCTTTCCTCCAGAGATTTTTTGGAAAACCGGGCCGGTTAATTTCTGAACTTACATTGTAGCCGACGAACGCGATCCGGATTTCCCGGCGCAATTCCTTTGTATCGTAAGAAAGACGGGGCTAGGTATCAAGGGCAGGTTTTCTCTGCGTCTCTGCGGTGAAGTCTTGGGTGGTTTTTCTACTGCCTGTTCGTAAACTCGACGAGCTCCCTCATCTTTCCCATTGCCGCGCCCGAATCAATTGCATCCGCCGCAAGGTGAGCGCCGATGCGGAAACTCGCCGTGACTCCGCCCGCGACAATCGCCGCCGCGGCATTAGCAATCACAATGTCCCTTCGCGCGCCGCGCTCACCGTTCAGGATTGCCCGGATGATCGCCGCGTTCTCCGTGGCGTCTCCCCCCGAAACTGCAGCGAGCGGCGCGCGCTCCAACCCGAAATCATCGGGTGCAACGCGGTAGCTTCGCACCGCGCCGTTGATCACCTCGCTGACAAAAGTTTCTCTGCTAAGCGAAATTTCATCCAGCCCGTCCGCGCCATGCACCACGAATGCGCGCTGCGCGCCAAGCTCCGCCAGCGCCCGCGCCTCCGGCTCCACCCATTTCGCCGCGAAGACGCCCATCACTTGCGCCCGCGCGCCCGCCGGATTCGTCAGCGGCCCGAGCAAGTTCATGATCGTGTGCCCGCCGAGTTTTTTCCGCGCCCCCGCCGCGTGCCGCATCGACGTGTGCGCAATCTGCGCGAATAAAAATCCGATGCCGATCTCTTCGATCGCCGCGCCCGCGCGCTCCATCGGCAGGTCCACGCGCACGCCCAGCCCCTCCAGCACGTCCGCGGATCCGCTTTTCGAGCTGTACGAGCGGTTCCCGTGCTTTGCCACGCGCACGCCCGCGCCGGCTGCAACGAACGCCGCGCAAGTCGAAATATTAAATGTGCCCGGAGTCCCGCCGCCCGTGCCGCAGGTATCCACGATCCCCTCCGGCGCAGCGTGCCCTGCGGGAAACGCGCTCTTCGCGTGCCGCCGCATCGCGGCCGCGAACCCAACAATCTCTTCGACCGTCTCGCCCTTTTCGCGCAGTGCGCCGAGCAGCCGCACGATGTCGTCCTCCGCCATTCGCCCGGAGAGCAGCTCTTCCATCGCGGCCTCGGCGTCCGCGCGGCTGATGCCCCTGCCGTTTTCGATTTGCGCCAGCAGTGATGTGAGGTTCACGCGCTTGCACCCTTCTTCCGCTTCGGCCGCGCCACCAATTCGCCGCCGCAATTCGGACATTCCTTCTTACAGTTATCCGTGCACTCGCGGCAAAACGTGCACTCAAACGAGCAAATGTACGCCTCGCTGTCCGCCGCCAGCGGACGTTCGCAATGCATGCACCGCACCTTCATTTCCAGCGCCACAGCGGCCTCTCCTTGCTCCTCCGTCGCGTTCCGGCTAAACTTCTACGTTTTGCACATGCGAAAATTCTAACACCGATAGGAACCCGATGAAGATTCACGAGTACCAGGCCAAGGGACTCCTCGCCAAATATGGCGTCCCCGTGCCGCGCGGGATGGTGGCCTTCAACGCCGACGAAGCCCGCAACGCCGCAATCAAGCTCGGCACGCGTGTCACCGTCGTCAAGGCGCAGATTCATGCCGGAGGCCGCGGCAAAGCCGGTGGCGTCAAGCTGGCAAAGTCGCCCGACGAGGCCGCCGCGCTCGCCAAGGAATTAATTGGCACGCGGCTCGTTACTCCGCAGACCGGGCCCGAAGGGAAAGTTGTAAAGCGCCTGCTCATTGAAGAAGGCCTCGACATCAAGCGCGAACTTTATCTCAGCGTCCTTGTGGATCGCGCCACCGCCGCGCCCGTATTCATGGCCAGCGCCGCCGGTGGCATGGAAATCGAAGAGGTCGCCAAAACGAATCCCGAAGCCATTCTCCGCGAGACAATCAGCCCCATCGCCGGACTTCAGCCTTATCAGGCGCGCAACCTCGCATTCGGCCTCGGGCTTTCCGGTGACGCCGCAGCAAACGCCACGCCCTTTTTCCAGGCCTTGTATCACGCGTTCGTGGAGATGGACGCCTCGCTCGTCGAAATCAATCCGCTCGTCGTCACTGGCAACGGCAAACTCATCGCTCTCGACGCAAAAATTACTTTCGATGACAACGCGCTCTACCGCCACAAGGAATTGAAAGAGCTGCGCGACCTCGACGAAGAAGACCCGCTCGAAGTCGAAGCCTCGCGCTTCAATCTGAATTACATCAAGCTCGACGGCACCGTTGGTTGCATGGTCAATGGCGCCGGCCTGGCCATGGCCACCATGGACATCATCAAGCTGGCCGGCGGCTCGCCCGCGAACTTCCTCGATGTCGGCGGCGGCGCCAACGCCGAGCAGGTCAAGAATGCCTTTCGCATTCTGATGAGCGATTCCGAAGTCCGCGGCGTCTTCATCAACATTTTTGGCGGCATCCTGCGCTGCGACGTCCTTGCCACCGGAGTTGTCGCCGCCGCCCGCGATTTGAGCATAAAAATCCCCGTCGTCGTGCGCATGGAAGGCACAAATGTTGAAGAGGGCCGCAAAATTCTCAAGGAGTCGGACCTCAATTTCACGATTGGCAATGACATGAAAGACGGCGCGGAAAAAGTCGTCAGGCTCGCGCGCTTGAGCGCCTCCATCGGAGGTGTCCGGTGAGCGTGCTCGTCCATGAAAAAACGCGCGTCATCGTTCAGGGTTTCACCGGACGCGAAGGCGCATTTCACGCGCAACAGATGATCGAATACGGCACGAAGGTCGTTGGCGGCGTCACGCCCGGCAAGGGCGGCACAACGCATCTCGACCGCCCCGTCTTCAACACCGTTGCCGAGGCCGTGAAAGAAACCGGAGCCGATGCGACCATTATTTTTGTTCCGCCCCCTTATGCCGCCGACGCAATCCTCGAAGCCGCGAGCGCCGGGCTTCCGCTCGTCGTCTGCATCACAGAAGGCATTCCGGCGCTGGACATGGTCCGCGTCGCCGCTGTTTTGCGCGGTGGCAAGACGCGCCTCATCGGCCCCAACTGCCCCGGCATCATCTCGCCGGGAAAATGCAAAATGGGCATCATGCCCGGCCGCATCCACAAGGAGGGCCGCGTCGGCCTCGTCAGCCGCAGCGGCACGCTCACTTATGAGGCCGTCGACCAGCTCACAAAGCTTGGCCTCGGCCAGTCCACCTGCATTGGCATCGGCGGCGACCCCATCATCGGCACGAATTTCCTCGACACCATTCGCCTTTTCAACGACGATCCCGGTACCGATGCCATCGTTATGATTGGCGAAATCGGCGGCAACGCCGAGGAAGTCGCTGCGGAATTCATCAAGAAAAATGTGAGCAAGCCCGTCGTCGGCTTCATCGCCGGCCAGACCGCGCCGCCCGGACGTCGCATGGGCCATGCCGGGGCCATCATCAGCGGCGGGCAGGGCACGGCGAAAGATAAATACGCCGCGATGAACGCCGCGGGCATCCGCACCGTGCAGAGCCCCGCCGAAATCGGTCACAAGATGGCGGAGCTGCTCAAGAGCAAGCCGTCGCGCGGAAAAAAAATACAGATGAAGTCAGCGAAGAAGCCCGCAAAGAACAAGACACGGGGGAAAAAGTAAAGAGCACCGACGCATCCCGGGAGGAAATCGTGGCAGTAGAAAAGACTCTCGCACTCATCAAGCCTGACGCCGTAAAGCGCGGCATTCAAGGCGACATCCTCAGCCGCATCCACAAGGCTGGCTTCGCAATCGTCGCCATCAAATCAATGAAGTTGAGCAAGAGCGAGGCCGAGGGTTTTTACGCCGTCCACAAGGCGCGCCCGTTCTTCGGCGAACTCACGGACTTCATGAGCTCAGGCAAGGCGATATTCATCGTTCTCGAAGCCGAAGGCGCCATCCTCAGGTGGCGCGAAACGATGGGCGCCACCGACCCCGCCAAAGCCACTCCCGGCACCATTCGGCGCGACCTCGGCACCAGCATCGGCAACAATTGCACGCACGGGTCCGACGCCCCCGACACCGCTGCCTTTGAAATCGGCTACTTTTTCTCCGGCATGGAGCTTGGTTAGGGCTTACCAAAACCTCTCACGATGAAACCGGGAGTTGAGCCGCTTCGTTTTCCTTTGACAAGAGTGCCGACCTGTGAGATATTTATTGACGGAATAAAAGTGTAACGACCGCCCGAATTTGGCGGTCTTTTTGTTTTACGGTTGCTCACTGCGTTTGTTGTCTGGTTTCTTGAAGCAGTCAAAGATCCCAAAGTCCAAACGGTCCCGCTACCCACTGCTGGGTTGTGAATCATTTTGAAAAATAGCCATCCTTGACGTTGGCGGCGTGCCTTTGGCCAAGTGGCGACTAGCCAAGAGGAGAGCAGCTCAAAAGAGAGGAAGGAACAAATGGGGATTCTGGAGGCTGCAAAGCCTGCGATTGTCATTTGCACGAGAGACCGCGTACGCGCAACTTCGTTCTATCGCGACGCGCTGGGGCTGAAAGTGGCCTACGAGGACAGCTTCGCCGCCGTTTTTAACATTGGTGGAGTCACTTTACGCGTATCCATCGTGGCCGATTTCACGCCGCATGAGCACACCATACTCGGCTTCAACGTGCCGGATGTGGCAGCGACCGTGAAAGCCCTGCGCGGAAAGGGCGTAACTTTCAATATCTATCAGGGTTTCAGTCAGGATGAACTCGGCATCTGGACCGCGCCTGGAGGAACCGTGCGCGTGGCTTGGTTTAAGGACCCGGATGGCAATGTGCTAAGCGTGACGAACGCTTGAATCGAGCACCAGTGCCCTCAAATTCAAAATGAGGCGCTGTCCCCTCGCGGCCCCGGTGTAATTTCCCAAGGGTTTGGAGTACATTCTTTCTTTCACCGGATTAGTCTTCAGCAAAGCTGGCCGAGTTGATTCCCTCGCCGGAATCGCGGCTCCCACAGGAGGCACACATGTCCATTCGTCCAATCAAGCGGGTTATCAAATCGCAGCCGACCATCGAAGGCGCAGGAGTTCACCTCCGCCGCGCATTCGGATTCCACGGCACATCCGACTTCGATCCGTTTCTTCTTCTCGATGACTTCCGCAATGACGTTCCCGCAGACTATCTCGCTGGTTTTCCCTGGCATCCGCATCGCGGCATTGAGACGATCACCTACGTCCTTGCGGGCACCGTCGAGCACGGCGACAGCATGGGCAACAAGGGGGCCATCTCCGCCGGAGACATTCAGTGGATGACGGCGGGCCGCGGCATCATCCATCAGGAAATGCCCAAGGGCGACAAAGCGGGCCGCATGCACGGTTTTCAGTTGTGGGCGAATCTTCCCGCCGCGCTGAAAATGACCGCGCCGCGCTATCAGGAAGTGAAATCCAACGAAATCCCCGAAGTGAAGGACGACGACGGAACCGTCACCCGCATCATCACCGGCACATTCTGGGGGAAGAAGGGCCCGGTAGAAGGAATCGCGGCCGATCCCATCTACATTGACGTGACCGTTCCTCCGGGCGTTCGCAAAGTTCTCCCCGTCGAAACAACTCGCCACGCATTCGCATATGTTTTCGCGGGCGCCGGGAAATTTTGCAACGCGTCGAAACCGCTCGAAGTGCCCACCGAATCCGTTGGCTGGGCGGACGCCACACCGCCGAAAGAAGCGGAAGACCGCTCGCTCGTCCTCTTCGACCGCGGCGACGAAGTTGCCGTGCAAGCCGGAAAAGAAGGCATCCGTTTTCTTCTCGTCTCCGGCAAGCCGCTGCAGGAGCCGGTTGCCTGGTACGGCCCGATCGTGATGAATACGCAGGAGCAGCTCCAACAGGCCTTTGACGAGCTTCAAAAGGGAACTTTCCTCAAGGTTGAAGACATCAAGAAAGCTGCCAGATGAATTATTTTCTGCGCTGAGGGTATCGCGGCGTGTCCCAACTAAATTTCAATCTGATCCCCGAGCGCAAGATCTGGACGGTCACCCAGCTTAACGCGCGCATTCGCGAGCTGCTTACCGCTGCATTCTCGTCCATCTGGGTTGAAGGCGAGGTTTCCAATTTCAAAGAGGCTCAGTCCGGGCATCTTTATTTCACACTGAAAGATGATTCGGCGCAGGTCCGCTGCGTCTGCTTCCGAAATTCCGCGATGCGGCTGAAGTTCCGTCCTGAGGATGGCCTGAAGGCGCGCGTGCGCGGCTCCATCAGCGTTTACGAGCCGCGCGGCGAATACCAGATTTATGTCGAGCACATCGAGCCGGTCGGCGTCGGCGAATTGCAACTGGCTTTCGAGCAGCTCAAGAAAAAGCTCGGTGAAGAGGGACTCTTCGATGTCGCCCGCAAAAAGCCGTTGCCGATGTTGCCGGGACGCATCGGCGTAATCACGTCAACAAGCGGAGCCGCCCTGCGTGACATTCTGCGCATCTTGCGCCGCCGCTTCCCGAATGTCCGCGTGCTGATCTATCCCGTTCGCGTGCAGGGCGAGGGCGCGGCGGCCGAAATCGCCGCCGCCTTGAAGTTTTTCACCGTGCGAAATGCCGCCGACGTCTTGATCCTCGCGCGCGGCGGCGGTTCACTCGAAGACCTCTGGGCGTTCAATGAAGAGAAGGTCGCGCGCGCGATTGCCGCCTCGCAAATCCCGGTTATTTCCGCCGTGGGCCACGAAACCGATTTCACTATCGCCGACTTTGTCGCCGACGTTCGCGCCTCCACTCCATCCGCCGCCGCGGAAATCGTCGTGCAAACGCGCGAGGCCTTCGACAATCACATTCGTCAGCTCGTGCAGTCCCTCGGCGAGCGCGTGCAGTACACGATTCTCGAACAGCGCAATCGCCTGCATGAACTATTTGCCCGTCGCGCTTGGCGCCGCCCGGAGGAGATTCTCCGCCAGCATCGCCAGCGTACTGACGAATTCTCATTGCGATTGGGTGAGGCGCTGCGCGTCCGGCTCGACCGCCTGCGCAAGCGATTCATCGACGCCCGCGCACGCATCGCTTCCTTCGACCTACGCACTCGGCTCAAAGCAATGCGCTCGCGCATCGATCAGCGTAATGTCGAATTGACGCGCCGCGTGGAACGACTTCTCGTCGTGAAGCGTCAGCGCTTTGAGAGATTGGTGCTGCAACTGGAGGAGCGCAGCCCGCTCCGCGTTCTCGAACGCGGCTACGCGATTGTCTACGATTCCGCCGGCCGTGTCGTCCGCGCCGCCGACCAGGTCGCTGCCGGTGACGAAGTCTCCGTCCGCCTCGCCCGCGGCCGCATCATTGCCGAAATCAAGCGCCGCGCGGAATAGCAGGCGCTACTCGTCGTCGCTGCTGCTCGCAACCTTTAGCACGGCAAGAAAAGCCTCCTGCGGAATGTCCACGCGGCCAACTCGCTTCATGCGGCGCTTGCCTTCCTTCTGCTTCTCAAGGAGCTTCCGTTTTCGCGAGATGTCTCCGCCATAGCATTTGGCGAGCACGTTTTTGCGCATTGCCGCGACCGTCTCTCGCGCGATCACGCGGCTGCCAATCGCCGCCTGAATCGGCACCTCGAACATCTGCCGCGGGATCAGTTTTCGCAATCGCGTCACGAGTTCGCGGCCACGTTCGTACGATTGGTCCCGGTGGCACACCAGCGTCAGCGCATCCACAGGCTCGCCGCCCACCAGCAAGTCGAGCTTCACGAGATCAGCCTCCTGGTACCCTTCAAGCTGGTAATCGAGCGACGCGTACCCGCGCGAAACGCTTTTCAGCCGGTCGTAGAAGTCGAGCACGATTTCATTCAGCGGTAGATCGTAAGTCAGCATGACGCGCGTGGGTGAAAGGAACTCGAAGTTTTTCTGCACCCCGCGCTTGTTCTCGCAAAGCTGCAGGATTGCGCCAACGGAATCCTCGGATGTGATGATCATCGCCCGAATAATCGGCTCCTCAATTTTCTCGATGAGGCCCGGCGAAGGAAATTTCGTCGGATTATTTACTTCCATAATTTCGTGCGTCACGCTCGTGATGCGGTAGCGCACCGAAGGCGCCGTCGTAATCAGGTTGATTCCGAATTCGCGCTCGAGGCGCTCCTGCACGATTTCCATGTGCAGCAGCCCGAGGAATCCGCAGCGGAAGCCGAAGCCGAGCGCCACGGAATTCTCCGGGTCGTAGAAAAATGAGGCGTCATTCAGCTGCAGCTTGCCAAGCGCGTCGCGCAGCGCCTCGTAGTCGCTTGCCAGGACAGGAAAAAGCCCCGCGAAGACCATAGGTTTAATGGCCTCGAAGCCGGGCAGCGGCGAGGCGGGGCGGTCCACTTCGACCACCGTGTCCCCCATGCGCGCGTCAGCCACTTGCTTAATATTCATTACCACGAAGCCGACGTCGCCCGCCGCAAGCTCGTTCAGCACGATTGGCTTGGGCGTAAGTACGCCAAGCGATTCCACTTCGTGGATTTCTTCGCTGAAACAGAGTTTGACTCGCTGGTGCATCGTGATGCGCCCTTCCATCACGCGCACCAACACCACAGCGCCGCGGTAGGAGTCAAACCACGAATCGAAGATCAGCGCGCGCAGCGGCGCTTCGGCGTCGCCTTTGGGCGCGGGGATCCGCGCGACGATGGCTTCGAGCAACTCGTCCACACCGAGGCCGCTCTTCGCGCTTATCAGCAGAGCATCCGCAGCCGGAATTGCGAGCACATTTTCGATCTGCTCTTTTGCAACCTCGGGCTGCGCCGCGGGCAGGTCAATCTTGTTGATCACCGGGATGATGGTGAGGTTGTGCTTCGCGGCGAGAAAAGTATTCGCAACGGTCTGCGCCTCCACGCCCTGGCTCGCGTCCACCACCAGAAGCGCGCCTTCGCAGGCCGAAAGTGCGCGCGAAACTTCGTAGGAAAAATCCACGTGGCCCGGCGTATCAATCAGATTCAGGCGGTAAATGTTTCCGTCCTTCGCCTGATAGTGCAGCCGGATGCTCTTCGCCTTGATGGTGATGCCGCGCTCGCGCTCCAGGTCCATCGAGTCGAGCACCTGCTCGTGCATTTCGCGCTGCGTGAGCGCGCCGGTGCGCTCCAGCAGCCGGTCCGCAAGCGTGGACTTGCCGTGGTCAATATGCGCAATGATGCAGAAATTTCGTACGAACCTGGGGTCCATTCGCTCGCTCTGTTATCTGACGCACCGCCCCGAATCCTGCGGCGCACATCGAAGAGGAAATCGGGCGCTCCAGAACGCTTCAGTGTGCCACAGTTTTATCCCTCGGGCCAACGCGCCCCGTAAGCCCCCCGAATCACCAGCGGGAGTCGGCTAAGGGGACACAGGGTTTTCTCTCTCGCGTTGGTCGGCCCTGCCCACGGGTATATATTGGAAGTGAGGCTTGTGCAGGCGCATCAATATGGCCGATGTGTACTCAGGAGTGTTTGCGAACGCAATCGTGAAACCCAATGGCGAATGACGTAGAAAAATTGCTGGATCGCGCGAAGCGCCTGCTGGAGAAGGGCAAGCCAGTGGACGCCATCGAGGCGTTTCAGTCCGTGCTGCAAGCAGCGCCCGGCAACATGGAGGCGTTGCATTCGCTCGGCGATCTCCACACGCGCGCGGGTGACACCGGCAAAGCTGCCGTTTATTACGGTCAATTATTTGACCGCATGATCGAGCCGCGAGAAGAGCCGAAGGCCGCGGCGCTCTACACAAGGTTTTTGCGCCTGGCGGAACAGCCCCCGGAGCGGCAAGCGCGCTACGCGCTGCTCTTGCAGCGTCAAAACAAGGCAGGTGAGGCAATCGAAAATTATTGCGTCGCCGCGGAACATTTCCTTGCGCGCGGCAAGGAAGACGAGGCGTTGAAATGCCTCGAGCAAATCGCCGAACTCGATCCCGAAAAACCAGAGCGGCAACTTGCCATGGCGCAACTCGCCGAAGCGCGAGGACGCGCCAATCTCGCGGCGCGAGGATTTGTCCGCGCGGGCCAGATTGCGCTTGGCAAGGGTGAGATGCCGAAGGCCATCGAGTTGCTCGGCTGCGCGAATCGCGCCGCGCCGGATGACCGCGACGTCGCGCTGCTTTATGCGCAGGCGCTTTTGATGGCAGGCGATCCCGCGCAGGCAGTCGAGAAACTTTCGCCATTCGCGCAGTCAGAATCCGCGGCGATTTTCCGGAAGTGTTTCGGCGAAGCGCTGATGCGCTCTGGTGAACTAGACCGTGCCCGCGAAGAGCTGATTATTTATTACGGAAAAGCCGGGGGAGATTGGCAATTGCTCTTTGACCTTGCCGAGGCCTACATCGCGGCGGAAGAAGGCGCGAAAGGCGTCGAGGTTTTGTCTTCGATCCGCCAGAACTACCGGGATTCAAGCAGCGCGGCCGTTTTTGCCGGGCGTCTTGACGGCATCGCGGAAGCGCATCCTCACTCGCTCGCACTCATGGAATTCTGGAGCGATGTCTATAGCGGCCTGAACCGCGAGGCGAAGTATTTTGAGACTCTCGTGCGGCTCTTTGACGTTTACCTGGAAAACACGAACGTGAAAGGTGCATGCGACGTTCTTGACCGCATGGTGGATATCGACCCCTATGATTTCCGCAACCAGCAGCGCCTCGAGAAACTTCGCGATACCGCGGACAAGGACTACCTCTCGCGCGTCGCATCGCGGCTCGGCGTAACCATGGCCCAAGCCGGCGTGGCGGGCACAGGTTTCGGTGATGGAGCGGATCCGGCCGATTCGGCTGGATCCGCGGGCGCGACGGCGCTGGATGATTTACTTGTGCAAGCTGAGATCTTTGTGCAGTACGCGCTGATGCCGAAGGCCATCGAGCGACTGCAGCGAATCGCTGACCACTTTCCGGATGACGCGGAAGAAAACGAGCGCTTCCGCAATTTGTGTGAGCTGGCGAACTGGTGGCCCGCTGGAATGAGCAGAAAAGCGCCCGCCCGGCCGCCGGATCCTGCCGGCGCAGTCCCGCCCGCTTCCTCACTGCGTGCCGCGCCCTCAGGCGTCTATTCTCCCGAGACGATGCGCGACCTTTCCAAAATTTCAGAGATTGGCCAGGAGATTTACAAACAGTCAAGCCCGCGCGCGATGCTTTCATTTACGGTGAACGAAATCGGCAAGCATTTGCGCGCATCTCGATGCATGGCGGTGATTGGGGCGCCTGGCCAGCCGCCTCAGCTCGCGGCGGAGTATTGCGCACCGGGTGTGGCGCCCGCGTCGGGGAACCAGGTGATGCGTCTCGTCGCTCAGATGGAACGCGCGGCTCCCGATGCCATGGGAGGATTGCCGCTCGAGGTTGCGGCTGCGCCGGTGCTGAAGGAAATTAGCCTCGCTACGGCGCTTGCGGTCGCGCTGATGGATAAAGATACACAGACCCCCGCCGGCATGATCATCGTCGCCCGGGCGGAAACATACGCCTGGAAGCCCAACGAGACTTACTTTTTACAGACGGTCGGAGACCAGATGTTGCTGAGCGTGAGTCACACACGCCTTCGCTCGCTAGTGAAAACGCTTGCCGTAGCCGACGAGAAAACGGGCCTGCTCGTGCGCAGCGCTTACACCGACAGATTGATGAGCGAGGCGCAACGCGCCAAGACGCACGGCGCTTTGCTTTCCCTTGCAATTCTCCAACTGGATCGTGGCCCGGAGTTGGTGCGTCAGCATGGGGAGGCGCTCGTGGAAAAAACGCTCGAGAGAATTTCTCAGGCGGTGCTCCCCATCGTGCGGCCTACGGATCTCTCCGTGAAATACACCGCTTGGTCGCTCGCGTTTATTCTGCCGGAGACGGCTGTTGCAGGCGCGCTTGGCCTGGTCGAAAAGATGCGCGAGGCTGTCGCGGCACGGAACGGCGGCGCGGAAATCGAAGCCATCGGCCGCATGACGCTGAGCGCGGGCGTGGTTGAGGCAATCGCGAGAGTAGATTACGATACCGAAGACATCGTCACCGATTTGATGAACCGGGCGGAAGCGAGTCTGGAAGAAGCCCGGAAACGCGGCGGCGATTCCGTGATTTCGCTGGCCAATCCCAAGAGCTGAAATCCCGGCCCAATTTAGAGAAGCGGAGGGTGAATGTTTCCCACCGATGTGGTGATTCTTGCCGGAGCGCGCACGCCGATGGCGCGCTACACCGGCGCCTTCAAGGACATTCCGGCAAATGATCTCGGCGCAATTGCCGCGCGTGAGGCGATCCGCCGCTCGGGCACGGATCCCGCCGAATTCGATCACGCAATTTTCGGCAATGTAATGCAGACGAGCGCGGACGCGCTGTATGGCGCGCGGCACGTTGCACTGAAATCGGGGCTGAGGGTTGAGACTCCCGCCGTCACCGTGAACCGTCTTTGCGGATCCGGGATTGAATCCATCACGCAGGCGGCGCAAAGAATAATGCTCGGAGAGGCGGCGCTGGTGCTCGCGGGCGGCATGGAGAATATGACGCAGGCCCCGCACGTGATCCGCGGCGCGCGCACCGGCTTTCGTTTGGGTGAAGGCAAACTCGAAGATTCCTTGATGACCGGATTGACGGACACCTACTGCGGCTTTGACATGGCCGGGACGGCGGAAAACGTCGCAGCGGAGTACGGAATCACTCGTCGCGCCTCGGATGAGTATGCCTTGCGCAGCCAGCAGGCTGCCGAGGCCGCGGTTCGCGCCGGACGCATGCGGGAAGAAATCGTTCCCGTGGAAATTAAGAAGGGGAGCAAATCCGAGCAATTCACCGAAGATGACCATCGCCGCCCGGACACCACTCTCGAGACGCTCGAAAAATTGAAACCCGCGTTTCGCAAAGACGGGATTGTTACCGCGGGCAATGCAAGCGGAATTGTGGACGGCGGCGCGGCCGTCGTAGTGACTCACGCGAAGACGGCGCGCGAGCGCAGTTGGAAACCGCTGGGCCGGATTGTTTCCTGGGCGGCTGTTGGCGTCGAGCCGCGCATGATGGGAATTGGCCCCGTGCCTGCCACGCAGATGGCACTGGCCTCGGCGGGACTTAAGCTCTCGCAGATTGACCGCATCGAAGTGAACGAAGCGTTCGCGCCGCAGTATCTCGCCGTGGAAAAGGCGTTGGGGCTCGATCGCGACAAGACAAACGTAAATGGTGGCGCGATTGCTCTCGGACACCCGCTGGGCGCGTCCGGTACGCGGCTTGTGCTCACCGTGCTGCTGGAATTGCGGCGCACAAATCTGCGCTACGGCTTGGCCACAGCCTGTATCGGCGGCGGGCAGGGAATTGCAATGATTGTCGAGTCGCTCGGCTAGCGGGCTCTCCTTTAATTTTTCGCGTACAATCTGCCGGGGGGATTTCGGATGGCAATTGAAAAGGTAGGCGTTGTAGGTTGTGGACTCATGGGCTCGGGCATCGCGCAGGTGGCCGCCCATGCCGGATGCAACGTGGTCGTCCGCGAGGTTTCGCAGGAACTCGTGGATAAGGGGCTGAAGAGTATCGAGAAAAATCTCGCGCGGCTCGTCGAGAAGGGAACTCTCTCGGCCGCTGACCGCGATGCGGTGCGTGGCAGGCTGCGCGGCACGACGAAGCTCGAAGATTTCGCCGACCGCGAAATCGTCATCGAGGCGATCATCGAGCAGTTGCCGGTGAAGCGCGAACTCTACAGCGCGCTCGACAAAATCTGCCCGCCCGCGACGATTTTTGCGAGCAACACGTCATCCCTTTCCATCACGGAAATGTCCACATCTACGAAGCGAACGGAGCGATTTTTCGGCCTCCACTTTTTCAATCCCGTGCCAGTGATGAAACTCGTTGAGGTGATTCGCACAATTGCGTCCGATCCCAAGGTTTATGAAGACCTCGTCGCGTTTGCATCGCGCCTCGGCAAGACTCCTGTGCGGACAACGGATCGCACCGGGTTCATCGTCAACCGCCTGCTGGTGCCGTATTTGCTGGACGCGATTCGCGCTCTCGAAGAAGGAGTGGGAAACATCGTGGACATTGATAACTCGATGAAGCTCGGCTGCGGGCATCCCATGGGCCCGCTGACGCTGCTCGATTTCGTCGGCCTGGACACGACCTATTACATCTCACAGATCATGTTTGATGAATTCCACGAAAAGAGATTTGCTTCTCCGCCGCTCCTGAAGCGAATGGTGATGGCGGGATGGAATGGACGAAAAGCAGGCCGCGGGTTTTACGATTACACCGACCCGCAAAATCCCAAGCCGATGCAGCTCACCTGAAGAAACGGGAGACTCCGCGCATGAACCTTGAAAACATCCTGTATGAAGTCCGCGACTCGATCGCCTACATCACATTCAACCGCCCAAAAGTGCTGAATGCGCTCAATCGGCAAACGATGAATGAATTTGGCATGGCCATCGGCGAGTCCCACGCGAATCCGGATGTACGGGTCCTGATCATCACCGGAGCCGGAGAAAAATCATTTATCGCAGGCGCGGACATCAACGAACTCGCACAGCGCACCCCTGTGGATGGCAAGGAATTTTCGATTTATGGCCAAAATATTTTGCGGGCGTTGGAACTAATGGGCAAGCCAAGCATCGCCGCGATTAACGGCTTTGCTCTCGGCGGCGGATGCGAATTGGCGCTTGCGTGCACCATGCGCATCGCCAGCAAGACCGCGCGGCTCGGGCAGCCGGAAGCGAAGCTCGGAATCATTCCCGGCTATGGCGGCTCGCAAAGGCTTGCGCGGCTCTGCGGCAAGGGCGTTGCAAACGAGCTAATCCTCACCGGCGATATGATTTCCGCGGACGAAGCGCAACGCATCGGCCTCGTGAATCGAGTCGTCGAGCCCGCGGAGCTGATTCCTACCGCCGAAGCGATTGCGAAAAAAATCATCGCGAACGCGCCGCTCGCGGTGAAGTACTGCATGGAAGCCATTGAACATGGTATGGAGATGCCGCAGGAAGAGGGGCTCTTCCTGGAAGCAACTCTGTTCGGACTTTCCTGCGCGACCGAAGACATGCGCGAAGGCACGCGCGCTTTCCTCGAAAAGCGCCCCGCGCAATTCAAAGGCAAGTAGAAAGCGCCAACGAATTCATTTCATCTCATGTCCCACGAACTCAATCCGAAGCCGGCCGCTGGAAATTTGAAAGCAGAGGGCTTGCGGTTCGGGATTGTCGTCAGCAAATTCAACAGCTTCATTACTGAACGGTTGTTGCGCGGCGCGCTGGACGCGCTGGCGTTGGCGGGCGCTACGGAAAAGCAAATCGAAGTCGTTCACGTGCCGGGCTCATTTGAAATTCCACTTGCCGCGAAGAAGCTCGCCGAATCCGGACGAGTTCAATCCGTCATCGCCGTCGGTTGCGTTCTGCGCGGGGAGACTTCGCACTACGATCATATTTGCTCGGAAGTCGCGCGCGGTGTCCAGCTCGCTCAGATGGATACGGGAATCCCGGTAATTTTCTGCGTGCTCACGTGCGACACGCTCGAGCAGGCGATTGACCGCGCCGGGCTCAAGGGCGGCAATAAAGGTCACGAGTCCGGCCTCGCCGCAATCGAAATGGCCACGCTCTCGCGCAAACTCTCCGCAGGCGCGCGAATTTCCAGGAAGGATCTCGTCCGGCGGAAACGCCGCTAATATGGCTCTCCGCCGCAAGTCCCGCGAATTTGCCCTGCAAATGATTTTTCAGTGGGAGATGCGCCGTATCTCTCCAACTCAGATCGCCGCGGGATTCTGGCGCAATGCGCGCGCCGCGGCGCCCACGCGCGAATTTGCCATGCAATTGTTTGAAGCCGCTGCCGCCCAGGCCGAGCAGGTTGACGCGCTCCTCGCGCGCCACGCCACGGACTGGCGCGTGGACCGCATGTCCGCGATCGACCGCGCGATTCTCCGCCTGGCCGTCGCGGAGCTGCGCACCACGGGCACGCCGCCCAAAGTTGTAATTAATGAGGCGCTCGAAATCGCGAAGAAGTTTTCTACCGATGAGGCAGTGCCCTTCATCAACGGCGTTCTCGACGCGATACGCGTGGAACTGGACGAGGTTGCGAAATCTTCCACTACAAGACTTCCACTACAAGACAAGTCGAAGTAATCCCTTTGAAAAGAATCGCCGCAACCCCGAAACTTTCCTGCTACGGAAGTGTTTCATCCAAGTAAGCGGTTACCCAGCTCATACGGAAGCGACTCACAAAGGAGCGACTCAAATGGAGATGAAGCACATCCTTCGCCATACATTTTCGGCCACGGCCCTTGCCGCCCTGCTCGCAATGTGCGCGTGGGCGCAAGACCCGCCCCCAGCGACGGGCCAGACACAAAACCCACCCCCCACAACGGCGGGCCAGACGCAGACACCGCCTGCAACGGGCACGACTGGGAATCCACAGGACATCAAGAAGGACGAACAGGATCTTCGGAAGGACCGCGCCGACCTGAAGGCCGACGAGCAGACAATCAAGAATGACAAGAATGCTGTCGGTTCCGACGAAAAGAACGTGCAGAATCTGCGGAATCAACTCAAAACGGATAAACAGAACGGCGCCTCTGAAAACGTAATCAAGCAGGACAGGGCGAACCTGAAAGCCGGCGAGCACACGCTCAACGGTGACAGGAATAAACTGAACAAAGACTCAAGGGACGCGCATCACGACCGCAGGGATATCCACCGCGACCGCCGCGATGTTCACCGTGACCGGAGAGGGAAGTAAAGCACCCTCTTCTGTTCCGGTGTGATATGTGTGGAAATAATACGGGCCGGCTCCCACGAGCCGGCCCATTTGTTTTTGCTCAAATGAATTTCAGGCTTCGATGTGGCCTTCACAAATTACAACCGCCGCGCCGCTCACGCGCGGCACCAGTTTCCCGCGCTGCTCTTCGACCACCGCTTCAATCCGGCTGGGCCTGCCCATCTCCATGCCCTGAGCGATTGTGAGTGGTTCTCCAGTTCGCAGCTTGCCGTGGCGCACCAGATACGCCGCCAGCGATCCTCCAGCTGAGCCGGTTGCCGGGTCTTCATACAATGACCACGGAAGCATCCCGCGCGAAAAAACCTGCGTGCGCGAGCCGAATGCGAAGCAATATGCGACAGAGTCCGCGCCTCGCATTGCCGTGAGCAGCGCTCGCGGGTCCGAGCTGATCCGCGCGAGCGCGCGGCGGTTCGCAAGGGGGACCATCAGGTTGAAGATGCCCGTCGACACCGACTCAACCGGCAGCGCGGGATTCAAGTCGCCCGCTTTCAGGCCCAGCGCGCGCACCAGGGCGGCCTTCGAGAAGCGCGCCGCCTTAAACTCCGCCGGCATCTGCTGCATCGTCACACGCGAGGGCCTGCCGTTACGAAAAGAAATCTCGATGGGAAGAATTCCTGCGCCGGTCTGCTGCCACACGTGCACTGGGCCTTCCTGGGCGGGCACCACGCCAAGCTGCGCCAGTAGAAACCACGTGCCGATCACGGGATGTCCCGCGAGCCGCAGCTCGTTCTGCGTCGTGAAGATCCGCAATCTCGCCAGAGCCTGCGCGCTCGTTGGTTTCTGCACGAACACCGTTTCCGAAAGATTCATTTCGCGCGCGACGTCGAGCATGCGCCGCCCGGAAAGTCCGTCGCCATCCGTCACCACGGCAAGCGGGTTCCCAGCAAATGGTGTGTCTGTAAAAACATCTAATGTATAAAGGCGTCGCTTCACGATATTGCTCCCTTGGTGTCGTTGATTAGGATTTCGCCGAAGAATGTGTTCGCCATGAATTCCATTTCAAATCGTTTTCACGAGCTTCGCTGCTTCGTCAAGAATCCGCCGTGTGGTCTCCGCATGCGGAGTTTCCGCGTAAAGCCGAAGCATCGGCTCGGTGCCAGACGCGCGCACCAGAAGCCAGCCGCTGTCGCCGAAAATGAGTTTCACTCCGTCCATTTCTTCGCGCTTGCTGATTTTCAAGTCAAGCCATTTCAACAGCTTTTTGCTTGCAAAGTGTTTGATGGCGCCCTCTTTTTGCCCCGGCTTCAATTCGAGGTCCACGCGCCCATAGTGATGTTCGCCGAATTCGTTCTGCAATTGTTGCACCAGCTCACCCAGTCCCTTGCCGTGCCACGCCATCAGCTCGACAAGCAAAAGCGCCGTCACGGTTGCATCGCGTTCGGGCAGGTAGAGCTTCGTGCCAATGCCGCCGGACTCTTCGCCGCCAAGCAGAATGTCGCGGTCGAGCATCAATTCGCAGATGTATTTGAAGCCGATGGGGACCTCAAAGATGCTTCGGCCATATTTCGCGGCGATCTTGTCAATCATTTTCGTGGATGAAAATGTTTTCGCCACGTCACCGGTGAGTTTTCGTGTTCCCGCAAGGTGCCACAGAAGCAACGAAAAAATCTGGTGCGGCGTTACAAATCGGCCGTCGCCATCCACCGCACCGATGCGGTCTCCGTCGCCGTCGGCGGCGAGCCCCGCGTCATAGCGGCCCTCGCGGACAGCATGCTGAAGCGCGGCGACATTTGGTTCAATCGGCTCCGGATTCACGCCGCCGAAGAGCGGATCGCGCGTCCCGCGGATCTCGTCGCATTTCACACCGTGCCGTGAAAGCAGTTCGCGCAACAGGCCGCGCGCCGCGCCATGCATCGGATCCATGATCAATCGCAGCTTGTGATTGCGGATGCGGTCCCAGTCCACAAGCCTCTCGATAGTGTCGAGGTATGGCGCGCGAAACGAAAGCGGCTGGATGAGTTCGTTGCGTGGTGGAAGCGCCGGAACGCCATCGCGCAAAACATTTGCCAGTTCCGCTTCAATCTTCGCGACGATCACAGGCAGCGCCGAGCTTCCATACGTCGCTTTGAATTTGATTCCGTTCCACCGCGCGGGATTGTGGCTCGCGGTGATTACGATCCCGCCCGCGGCGTTGCGCTGCTTCACAAGAAGCGAGATCGCGGGCGTTGGGCAAGGTTCGTCGGAGAGCCACACAGGAATCCCCGTCATCGCGACGGTTTCCGCGGCAACGCGCGCGAAATTCTCAGCGCCAAATCGATTGTCGAAGCCGATGATCACACCGAGGCCCGGTTGCTCATTGCGCACGACATAGCGCGCAATCGCATACGTCACCTTGCGCACGTTCGCGTACGTGAAGTCCTCCGCGATTACGCCCCGCCAGCCATCGGTGCCGAATCGAATCTCAGCCATGCGTTGGAAGTATAAGGAAAACGCCGTGGAATCCTACAGCCAAATTGTCACCTAAAGGGGAGGCGCGCACGAACGATGGGCTCAGAGCAGTTCTTCGCGCTTTTTTTCCTCAAGCCACTTCACAATTTTGCCGACGTCTTGCGCGCGGCTTCGCAGACAGATGAGCAGTGCATCGCCCGTTTCAACGACCACCAAATCGCGAATCCCGATGGCGGCAACAAGTTTGCGCGGACTCCAAATCAGATTGCCCGTGGCGTCGAGAAGGAAGTGGGAGCCTTCGGTGACATTCGCGCCTGGGCGCTTTGCAAGTAATTCGTAAACGGCCTCCCAGGAGCCGATGTCACTCCAGCCGACTTCGGCGGGAATCACACAGACGCTCGGGCCCTTACTCTGCTGCGTCGAAGGTTCAAGGATCGCGTAATCAACGGAGATGCCTTCAATCCGTGGATATATATTTTCAAGCGCGCGGTCATAACGCGGGGTTCCAATCGTCGCTGCGATGTCCTCAAGCATCGTGTGAATCTTTGGCTGGAAGCATCGCAAGGCGTCCATAAAAGTTGAAACGCGCCAGAAAAACATCCCCGCGTTCCACAGGTACTTGCCGGAAGACGCATAGCGGCGCGCGGTAGCGAGCGGCGGCTTCTCCGTAAACCGGCGGACCGCAAAAACTCTTGCGCCGCTCACGTGCTGCGCGCGCCCGCCAAGTTCAATATATCCAAAGCCGGTTTCCGGACGCGTCGGTGGGATTCCAAGCACGACCAGCTTGCCCGGCGTCTCCGCCACATGAAGCGCCGCGCGCACGAGCGCGCGGTATTTGGCTGAATCCGCGATGTAATGGTCCGCGGGAAGCACGGCCATCACGCCGTCACCTGCTTTATGGCGAATATGTATCGCGGCAAATCCGATTGCAGCGGCGGTGTTTCGCCCAAAGGGTTCCGCGAGTACTTGCCACATCGGCACGCGGTTCAGTTGTCTGCGCACGGAGGGCGCTTGCTGCGCGTTTGTCACCGCCCAGGTCTGCGCGGCCGAAAAAAGCGGAGAGATGCGCGCCGCGGTTTGCCGCAGCATCGTGTCGTTTCCGGCGATGTCGAGCAATTGCTTCGGCGTGCGAGTGCGGCTCCGCGGCCAGAAGCGCGTGCCGCGCCCTCCGGCCAGTATCACTGCGAATGCGCGAAGCTTTCCGCGAGCCATTTGTTCGGATCCTCTGCTTGCGCCCTATTTACGAACGATCTCGTCTATCTGTGTGGCCAGATGTTCGTAGCGTCTGAGTTGCTCAGCATATAAACCTAGGTCAGGAGGATACACATGCAGTATACGCACGGGCGTCTGAGGGTCAATCTTCCAGTGATCGAGCGCGGCAGGAATAAGCCAGACTTGGCCAGGGCCAAAGTCAGCAGCGCTGGCATCGCCAGCAGCAGTTGAGCCCCAGCTGATTTTTCCGCTACCGGCGAGCGTAATCCACAATTCAAAGTGCGCGCGCTCCGCCGTAAGCGAAACAGGAGTGGCGATGCCCCACTCTTCCAGCGCAAAATAGTGGCATGCGACGAAATGCTCGATTGACGCGCCGTGCGCGCGCGCGCTCCCTGGTCGCAATTTTCCGCCGCGCTGCTCGCCGAAATTGATCACCTCCAGCGCCTTCTCGACATGAAGAGGTCGAGTGCTTCCGTCCACATAGCGCCGTCCGTAATCGTACAGGCGGTATGTCAGATCCGAATTTTCCTGCACTTCGCAAATCACCATGCCCGGCCCAATCGTATGCGCCGTGCCTGCCGGCACAAACACAGCATCTCCCGCCGCCACATGGATTCTGGAGAGGCAATCCTCCACCGTGCCTTCGCTAATCGCGCGGCGGAAATTTTCACGCGTCACACCGTGCCGCAACCCAACATAAACCGAGGCGCCGGGTTCCGCTGAGACGATGTACCACACCTCGGTCTTGCCAACGCCGCCCGCGGCGGATTCATGCTTCCGCGCGTAATCGTCGTCCGGATGCACCTGCACAGAAAGTTTTTCGCCCGGAAAAAGAAACTTCGCAAGAATTGGAAACGGTTCGCGCGTATTCGATCCCGTGCCCGCCCATTCCGCCGGCATCGCGCGCCAGGCCTCCGCGAGCGAGCGCCCTGCGAACGGCCCCGTCGCGAATCGTGAATCGTTGCCCGTCAGCCAGACCTCTCCGATTGGCTCGCGCAGTCCTTGTTTCTCGGGAAAAAGTGGAGCGAGTGATTTCACGCCCCAAATGCGCGGCACAAAGGTGGGTTCAATCCGCGCGGGACAAAGCGGAGGGATTTGCGTCACGCCGCGGAGGCGGCCGCAGCGAAGTATCGCTCGATCCGCCGCAAACCTTCGTCAATCCGTTCCATCGAAGTCGCGTAGGAAATCCGGACGTATCCCGGCGCGCCAAACGCTTCGCCCGCCACCAGCGCCACGTGTGATTTCTCAAGCATTTGCTTTGCGAGGCCCGCCGTGTCCTGCGGAATTCCAGGCTGGCCGAGGTGTCTTGAGACATTCGGGAAAATGTAGAACGCTCCCTGCGGCGATGTGCAGGTAATTCCAGTAATCGCGCGAATGCCCGCAAGGATGCGCTCTCTCCTGCGTGCATATTCCGCGAGCATCGCTCGCACGCTGTCCATCGGACTCGTCACCGCTGCCAGCGCGGCTTTCTGCGTGATCGAGCTTGCATTTGAAGTGGACTGGCTTTGCAGCCGCGTCATCACATCAATTACGGGCTTCGGCCCCAGCGCGAAGCCGGCGCGCCATCCCGTCATCGCAAAAGTTTTTGAAAGCGAGCCCGCGACGATCACATGCTGCTTTGCCTCCGCCGCGCCCGCGATCGAATATGGTTTGCCTCCGTCATAAATAAAATGCGAATAGCATTCGTCGGCGAGCACCCAGATGTCGCGCTTCCTGCAGACGGCGAGGATGCGCTCGAATTCTTCGCGCGGGATTACTGCTCCCGTCGGATTCCCCGGAGAGTTGACGATGATCATGCGCGTTCGCGGCCCGATTGCCTTTTCCACCGCCGCCGCGCGAAGTGCAAAGCCGTCGCCGGCTTCGGTCTGAATGTAAACTGGCACACCTCCCGTATATTTCACCATTTCCGGGAAGCTCACCCAGTAGGGCACCGGGATCATCACTTCGTCCCCGGTTTGAATCAGCGCATTCAGCGCGTCAAAAAGCGCGTGCTTGCCGCCTGAGGAAAACAAACATTCTCCCGCTTCGTATTTCGAGCCGAATTCCGCTGCGTGCCATTTCGCGATGGCATCGCGCAGCGGCATCATTCCCGCCGCCGCGGTGTACTTTGTGAAATTTTGTTCCAGCGCCTGGATGGCTGCGCGCTTGATGTGATCCGGAGTAGGGAAGTCGGGTTCGCCCGGGCCGAAGTCCACTACATCAATGCCGCGCGCCTTGTATTGCTCGGCGGCCATCAGCACAGCGAGTGTGGGCGAAGATGCGATTCGATTTACGCGGTCAGCGAAATTGGTCATCGGGTCCAATTCTAGGCGAACAAGCGAAACTCTTCTATGGCACTTTTGTTTTCAGACGCTTCTCAACGATCGCTGGCACCAGCCCTTGCACCGGCCCGCCGTGCCGCGCAATCTCCCGCACCAGTCGCGAACTCAAATAACTGTAGGCCTCGGCGGGCATCATGAAAACAGTTTCGATTTGCGGTTGAAGCTTTCGGTTCATCAGCGCCATCTGCAGTTCATACTCATAGTCGCTTATCGCGCGAATGCCTCGGAGGATCACTTGTGCCTGTCGCTGGCGCGCATATTCCACAAGGAGCCCATCAAATACATCCACTTCGACATTGTTCCACGGACGGATGACCTCACGCAGCATCTCCACGCGCTCCGGTGTGGAGAAGAGCGGTTCCTTTTCCATGTTGCGGAGAACTGCGACGACAAGGCGGTCAAAGATTTTCGCGCCGCGCTCGATTAAATCGAGGTGGCCGTTCGTAACAGGGTCGAATGATCCAGGGTAAATTGCCAGGACGGTTTTGGTCACAGCGCTCGCACCGTGCTGGGGATTCTACTCCATTGACGAGCGCCGCTGCCAGATACGTGAAACTGTAGTCGTCTAATCTTCTCCTCCCATTCGGACTCAATTGTCTGCCATTCAAGTCGCCGCAAACCGCCTTCGCTGGCATCTAATTGACATGTGCGACCAATTGAGTCGTAATTCGCCCGTTTTGGAGAGAATTGGCTTGGCGGGGCGTTCTGCCGTGCGGATTTTCACGGCTCCTAGACTGGCTACTTGACAGAAGTCCTATCTGGAGACTATTATTCATATGCGACTGATTTGGTCGCATTTGACCTATGCTGAAGCTTTCAAAGAAGGCCGACTACGGCTTGATTGCGGTCAAGCACCTCGCGACCTGCGGCGTTGAAGCAGCCCAGAGTGCGGCGGACATCGCTGAATTTTACGGCATCTCCGCAACGCTGCTCGCCAAAGTGCTCCAGAAGCTGGCGCGCGGGGGGCTGGTGACCGCCCAGCATGGCTCGACGGGTGGCTACCGTTTGGCGCGCAACCCCAGCGAGATTTCAGCGTTGGACGTAATCAGCGCGGTTGATGGACCGGTTTTCATTACGTCTTGCACCACAACGCGGGGGGAATGTTTTCAATCGCCGAAGTGCACGGTGCGCGAGCCTTTGCGCCGCGTGAATGAAAGCATCATGCACGTGCTCAGCACCGTAACGATTTCGCAGATGAGCGATGAGCCGGAACAGCCATCGCTTGTCGCTTTACAAAGTTAATCGATTTCCTTAGAGGAGAAGCGAAATGGCCGTTAAGACTCCGATTTACATGGATTACCACGCGACGACTCCGGTGGACCCGCGCGTACTCGAAGCGATGCTACCGTACTTCACCAAGCTCTTCGGCAACGCCGCCAGCCGCAACCATTCTTTCGGTTGGGAGGCGGAAGAAGCAGTGGAGAACGGGCGCGCGCAGATCGCGCGGCTGATCAACGCCACGCCGAAAGAAATTATCTTCACTAGCGGAGCGACCGAGTCCAACAACCTCGCGCTCAAGGGCGCGGCGGAGATGTACCGCGAAAAGGGCAATCACATCATCACGCAGGTCACCGAGCACAAGGCCGTGCTGGACACCTGTAAACGCCTTGAGAAGTACGGCTACGAAGTGACCTACCTGCCGGTGGAAAAAGACGGCCGCATCAATCTTGACGACCTGCGCCGCGCGATCACTCCCAAGACCATCATCATCTCCATCATGTACGCGAACAAC
>JBGPHM010000034.1:0-43724 GCA_041484365.1 Terriglobia bacterium
CCGAACGCGGCGAAAACCCCGATACTGCCACGGTCGAGCGCACGCCCTTGCTCTTGCAAACGCATCCAGACGTATGGGCCATTGTCCCAGACCCCATTCGCCTCAGAAACCCCGTGGCTCGGCCCGTAATCCATATGGGCCAATTGCGCGCCGTGCAGCGCGCGGCCAATTTCCGCCCGCAGGGTCGCCGTCGCGTCTTCATCATGGACGGTGCCGAAACCATGCGCTGGGATCTGGCGAGCATCTTCCTGAAGATCCTTGAGGAGCCTCCGGAAAGTTCAACGCTTATTCTCCTTGCGCCCAACCCCTATCGGCTTCAGACAACGATTGTTTCCCGTTGCCTGCAGTTCTTTTTCGCGCCGCTAGCGCCCGGGCTGATGGAGACTGTTCTCAAGTCTCACGCCCAGCTCACCCCCGCCCAGCGGGGGCGTGCAACCGAGCTTGCCGAGGGCAGCCCCGGAATCGCGCTTGGTTCGGATATCGAAGGGGCCTTTGAATTGCGCCGCCAGGCGCTCCGGGTACTGGAGAGCTCATCAGACGGCAGGCTGCCCTCGTTATTTGGCCAGACAAACCAGCTCATCAAGCAGCAGTCTGTGCCGTTCGATTCCCTGCTGGAGGCGCTATACAGCCTACTGGCTGATTTGCTGGAATTATCAATCGCACCAGCCCACCCGGAGCTCCGTAACCCCAGCCTTCGCAAGGAATTGTCGGCCCTCGCATCTCGCGTTAATGCAGACTGGGTCGCGCGGGCCGTCCGCGGCGTGGATCAACTCGCCGCCCGTACCCGGCGCAATATAAACCGTCAATTAGGGTTGGATGCTCTGGGAATCACCCTCTCCCAAGGTTGACCTCCCCCAACCGGGGAACCCTCTTTTTTTTCCCAAGAGTTGAAACGCATTTGCCCTTGGGCGCATCTCACAGAATACAAACCCATTTGCCAGTTGGGGGGATTCCAAAATCCTGGGGGAAGTTCCGATGGTAAACCGCAGACTATTTCGTCCCACTCTTACGGAAGTAAAAGAGCAGGGTCCGCTCCCGCGAATGCATCACGCGCCCGCCGCGCCACAAAGCAAGAAACCCACTCCCGCCGAACAGACCCACGCTGAGAACTTTTATTGGGTCAAGCAGATGCAGAGCCGCTCGCCGGTCGCAATCGTCCTGGCGGATGGCGAAGTGATCCGCGGCGTTGTGGAATGGTATGACCGCGACTGCATCAAACTCACAAGGTTCGGCAGCCCAAACCTGCTCATCTACAAGCAATCCATCAAGTATGTTTACAAGGATGGCGAAGAAGCCGCGATGGGCGGCACGAACGGGCAATAATCTTCGCAGACTTGGTAGCTGGGTCGTTTACACATCAATTGGTCACAACGATTTATTGAGGCGGGATTTTCCGCGGGCAGAGCGCTGTGAGCGGCCGTGTTTCGTTCCCGCGCGCGAAATTGCGTATGTAATGAGGGCTTTGGCGGCAAGAGTTCCATCGGCACCTTGCACTTCACACTCTGCAACTGCCAGTGTTCGTCCCAATCGCAAGATCCTTGCCTCCGCAACAATCTTGCCCCGGTCCACGGGCTCGAGGTAATTGATCTTCATCTCGACGGTCGCGAGCCGCGTCGCGCGCGGCAGCAGGGGGTAGGCGGCCAGCGCGCCCGCGGTATCCGCGAGCGACGCCAATATCCCGCCATGCACCACGCCGTGGACTTGCTTGTGGCGTGCGCGCACTTGCATCGTCATGATGGCAGTGCCGCGCTCAATAGACTCCAGCTCGAAACCAAAGAGCCGCCCCGGCACACTTTTCCGGATGCGCATGCCAAGTTCAGCCTTGCTCCAGGTCGCGCCTTCCTCCGGTGAATGGCCCCGCTTTCCCCGCGCCATATCATGTCCCTTCATCCCGCCGACTGCCCGCCGTCTATCGGCAGCGCCGCGCCCGTCACCCAAGCCGATTCTTCCGAAGCCAAATACACCGCGAGGTGCCCGATCTCTTCCGGACTCGCCGCGCGCCCCATCGGAATCATTGCGATGCGCTGCCTGCGCGCTTCCTCCGGATTCGGCGCACGCGCGAACAATTCGCGGGCGATTTCCGTCTCGACGAGCGATGGACAAATGCAGTTGACGCGGATTTTTTCGTGCGCGTGGTCCATCGCCATGGCGCGTGTCAACATTGTGACGCCGCCTTTTGCCGCCGCATATGCCGCCCGCTGCTTTGCGCCCACAAGCCCATAAACCGAGCCGATGTTGATGATCGACCCGCCGCCAGCACGTCTCAGATATCTCAGCGCGGCCCGCGACACGAGAAAGGTTCCCTTCAAATTGATATCAATCATCATGTCCCAGTGCGCTTCCGAGGTCTGCTCCGCGTTTCCTGGCGCCATCGCCCCGGCATTGTTCACCACCACATTCAAATGGCCGAAGCGCTGGGCCAATTCCTGCATTGCGCGCTCGACCTGTTCGGTCTTCGTAACATCACATTGCACAGCGACCGCCGAGCCGCCCGCGCTGGAAATTTCCGCGGCCACGGCCGTAAGAGGCTCGAGCCGCCGCCCCGCGACCCCCACTTTGGCGCCCTCGCGGGCAAAGGCCAGCGCGCAGGCCCGGCCAATCCCCGTGCCACCGCCCGTAATCAGGGCGACTTTTCCCGCCAGCCTTGTCACCTGGAGTCCACCTCACGCGTCTAATACAGAACCGAGCGACCGGCGAATGTAGCACCCGGATTCGGGCCTCGCAAGCAGGCTAGCCCTGGCCCACGCTCAATACACGACATGCGCATCGGAATCACATGCTATCCGACCTACGGCGGCTCCGGCGTCGTCGCCACCGAGCTTGGCATTGAGCTCGCCGCGCGCGGCCATGAAATCCACTTCATTAGTTATGCTCCGCCCATCCGCATGCCCGCGAAAGCCGAGCGCATCTGGTTCCATGAGGTCGAAGTCACCAATTACCCGCTCTTCGACCATCCGCCCTACACACTTGCGCTGGCCTCAAAAATGTTTGAAGTGGCAGAGTCGTCGCAACTCGACTTGCTGCACGTTCATTACGCGATTCCGCATTCCGTCAGCGCGCAGCTTGCGCGCTCGATGTCCCTGCCGCGCCGGCTGCCGTTTATCACCACGCTGCACGGCACGGATATCACGCTGGTCGGCAGAGATCGAAGCTATCTGCCTATCACTCGGTTCTCCATTGAACAGAGCGACGGCGTCACCGCCATCTCACAATACTTGAAGAAGCGAACGATTGAGGAGTTCGGGACGCGAAATCCCATTGAGGTAATCCCCAACTTCGTGAACTGCGATTTTTATCATCGCAACGAGGATCAGAACGCGCGGTCAGCATGGGCCCCCAATGGCGAGCCGATCCTGATGCACCTTTCCAACTTCCGTCCCGTGAAACGCGTCACCGACGTTATTGAGATTTTCGCCAAGGTGCGCGAGAAGATGCCCGCAAAGCTGGTCATGATTGGCGACGGCCCCGACCGCGGAGCCGCCGAATGGCTCGCGCGACAGAAAAAACTCACGCGGGATGTTCTCTTCGTTGGCAAGCAGGATCAGGTTTACGAAAAACTGGGCCTTGCGGATTTGTTTCTTTTGCCCAGCGACCTGGAATCGTTTGGATTGGCCGCGCTGGAAGCGATGGCTTGCGAAGTGCCGGTGGTGGCGTCAAACGTGGGCGGTGTGCCCGAAGTCGTTGAGCATGGCGTGGATGGCTACCTCGTTCCGCCGCGCGATGTCGCTGCCGCCTCCAAGTTCGCGCTGGACATTCTTTCGCGCGCGGATCGCGGGCGCTCGATGGGTCAGCAAGCCCGCGCCAGTGCGCGACGAAAGTATTGCGCCAATGACATTATTCCGCAGTACGAGGCCTACTATCAGCGCATTCTCAACGCGACAACCACCTCCGCCCGGGCGTAATTTCAGTTTCCTTGTCGTTTCTGTTGCTTGAAATGCGTTTGCAGCTCCGAGATGTATTCCTGCCCTACTTTGCCCGCGTTTTGCGAGAGCCATTCGCTCAGCGCCGTCCACCCAAGCGCAGGCTTCTTCGAGACAAGCAAGTCCGCGGCGAGTCCGTCGATCTCCCACTTCATCAGAACGATATCGCCTGTCATCCAATCGAGTGGCTTGACCATCACGCCGAGAATTCCCGGACTCACCCGCAGGACCCGCGCCTTCCTGCCGGTCACTTTTCCTGTCAGCTTCAGCAATTCCTCGAAGGTGTAAATCCCCGGCCCGACCGCGTCGTCAATTGTGTTCTCGGTTTGTGAACCCGCGCGAACCATCAGCTCCGCCATGTCCTCGACAAAGATCGGTTGCATCCGGCAATCCGAGTTATTGGGGATCGCAAAAAACGGAAAACGCCGCAGGAGCCACGCGATGTTGTTGATTAGGATTCCTCCGTCTCCGAAGATTACCGTGGGACAGAGAATCCCGTAGCTTAGCCCCGATTCCTGGATCGCGCGCACAACCTGGGCTTTCCCACTGTAGTAGCCGAGCGACGAATCATCCGAGTAATTGGCAATGCTTACATGAACGATTCTTCGCACGCCGGCGTCTTTCGCTGCCCGAATCAACACGCGCGAATTTTCTACCGCACGATTGTATGTCATTCCTCCATAAGCAAACCGTATCCAGTAAGTGTTATACAGGACATCAGCGCCTTCAAGACTTCGCCGCAGACCCGCCGTATCGCTGAAATCCAGCGGCGCGACCTCCACGCGTCCCACGAGCGGATGTGCGGCGTTCGCGTGATTTGTCAGCGTGCGCACGTTGCGCCCTTGCGCCAGCAGCTTCCGCGCAATCGCTGCGCCGGTGTATCCAAATGCGCCGGTTACGACATCGAGTGGTTGTGGCATAGCGTGCATCGAAAGCACTCAGGGAATCGAGGGCGCTGGTGTTCGCCGCCGTGGTATGGACAGGCCTATGACAATTCCAAGAACGACCACTGTCGCTCCCAATCCCAGTAGCCCTCGCTTGAGTTCCGCCGTAAGATTCCAGATCCACGCGGCATCTTCAGGGCGAAAATCCAGCACAAAGAGAAGCGGGAGAAGAAAGAGCACCACATTCGAGAACGCCCGCCAGAAATCTGCACGCTCCTTCGTTCCGCACAAGTCGATCAAGAGATTTCGGACGTGCCGGTTCAGATAAAGCACCACGATGAAACTAAGAACTGTGGTCAGTCCGATACCGAAACCATAAACTGCCACTCCGTTATTCATGATTTGCCTCCAATTGGGTGAATGGACGTCCACCCAATCAAACCGAGAGCACCGAATCCAATTGCATTTAGCGTCCCGTGAATTCTTTCCATCCGGGAGAGATCGGCAAAAGGATGCAGCGGGTATTCGCCGAGCGCCCACAAAGCCGCAAGCGCCATGCCTGCGACAACGCAAATTGCGGACGCTTGCAGCGCGATGCCTGAAACACTTCGTATGTTTTCCCATGCGACGCGAGTCATCCCCACAGCTAACCCACACTGACCGATCACCACGAGCATCGCTGCGAGAAGCTTCACCTTTGGTCCGACCATGAAACCAATCGCCAGCAATCCCGGCCCGAGCACTGTTCCGAGGAGCGCATTGCGGATTGGTCCTGCCCAGCGCTTATCTCGAATTCTCTGGTAAGTTCGTCCCGCGAATACGCAACACAAGAATCCTGCGAAGTGAAAGTGTACGGCGGTCAGAAGAACGATTGGCTCCGCAAAACCTGCGGGTTGCATGCCCAGTCTGGATGCAGCGAGCCAGGCCCCGCCCACTGCGAGGTACATTTCGCCTGCGGCGAAACAGAGTTGAGTAAACGACCTTGCGCGAAATTCCAAAATCCTAAGTAGTCCGTCCAGCGCCCACGCCACACAAACGAGGAGCCACGCCGCGGCGAGCAATCCGGCATTTCTGCCCTGCGGTAATAGGAAGGACAGAGTTGCAAGAGCGGCGGCCAAAAACTGCGGCCAGGCGCCCATCACACCCCATCGTCTCAGCATCGAATTGTGAAGCTTCGGTACGAGTCGCGTACCCGCCGGTACAACCACCCAAGTCGCGGTCAAGAAAAGGATCTCGACGAATTCCAATCGAAACCGGCCGACCCATGTGCCCGCGGCGAGGAGAAGCCAAACTGCAACGCCGAAGAGAAGCGTGCGCTCCCAGGCTCGCGAGTCTCTTGTTTCGTCTGGATCAATCATGTTCATCACCAGGCCGCAGCCAGCGCCGCAGCGCCGTATGTCGCAGCAAGAAACGCCAACGCACAAATCATCGCCGCATCACCCAGCCGGTTCGCGCGGCGCAGTGAACTGTCGTAATAAAACACTTGCAGCGGAACGCGGCACAACCAGAAGACGCATATCGCCGCGGCCAGGAATCGCCCCAGACCATGCCCGCTCGCCAGCTCACCCGCAAATCCAAAGGTCACTATAGCGAAGAGCAGCACGATCCCCACGATATAGCACGCGTGGACGAAAAACACTTGCCGGATAATCGGCGCAACGCGCGCAAGGTTTTCGTGGTAGCCAAGTTTTCCCGGAAGATAAAAGTTCGCAAGGACAATCGCAACTTGAATCATCCCCGCCGCAAGAAGACACAGCCTTAGAATGTTCATCGTCCCCTCCCAATCCAAACGTTCCAAATCACAACCGTGAAGTAGCTCGCCGAAAGAAATGCGAACAGCATTGTGAGTAGCGCGTGCCCGATTACGAATTGCCTCCCTTTCGGCCAGTCCTCATGCGAGTAGTAGGTAAAATCCACAACGATGCGCAGCAGCCAGTACACTCCGATGAAAAGAGCCAGCACCATCGCGGCACGCTCGCCGCGCAGCATTTCGTTGTGAAGCACGAGCGTCATCACTCCAAACGCAATAATCGTGTAGACCGTAAAACCGCCGTAGGTCCACATGAGCTTGCGGTTAAACGGCTCCAGTTTTGCCAGGTCGGTTTTCCAATGAAGTTGGCGTGGCACCTGCACGCTGGCGATGAGCACGCAGAAATGCCCGATTCCGGCCAGCCACAACGCGATGCTCACCAGCCCATCCATGTGATTAATTCCTGTCATGTCAGCACGCCGCTCCAATGGCCCTCAGGAAAGGCAGCATCACTCGCATCGCGAACCACGGATGAAAAAGCCAATAAGCAGGCCCCGCGGTAAACAATGCCATCCACGTCCAGCCGGCGATTCCCTTTGCGAGCCCTAACCGCGTGCCGAAGGGCGACCGCTCCACCAGCACGCCAATCCCCTGAATCATGAAATACGCTGTGGGCAATCCGTAGCCGCCCCGCGCAGGTACAGAAATCACGAGATCATGAATCAGACCGGATGCAAGAAACGCGCAGAGCGTGGCCAGCGCGACACCGCCTTTTTTTCGCAGCGGCTTGAAAATCCAGGCGTAAGAAAGTTGGCGGAAACCAAGATTCCACCTTTTTCCCCAGAACTCACTGAGCGACCTTGATTGCAGCGGCTTCTGCATGATCGGCTCCGCGCACACTCCCGCGCTTCGCCAGGCCGCTGAAAGCAGATGAAAGATTCCGAAGTGTAGAAGAAGGATGAGACCCAGCATTCCCACCCATGCCGCAAGCAAAGGCTCCGGAACGCGCCTCACCACAATCCAAATCAAAGCCGCGCCAAACATCGTCTTCGCCACCGCGACGCTCCATTCACGCAGCGTGACTCTCGTCGCCACAGCCGTCGTGCTAAGGAACTCCCTTGCATTCATTCCCGGCCAAAGGAATAAGAACGCAACGCTGCGTTTCCATCCGGCTTGTCGCGCTGCGCCGCGCGCCGCATAAAAGGACAGCCACTTGCACCCGGCAAAGATCGCCGCTGCGAGTAGCCACATGAAAACCCAGGGTTGGAGGTCGTTGCGGGTCAATAAAACAATGAGCGGAAGGAAAACAAGAGGAAGCCATTCGACAATCGGACTCGACCGCCGGAACTCAATCTGTTCGTCTGCAGGCTCGTGAGTTGGTTCCGTTTGGACGGTTGGCATATCTGTTGCCAATGAACGCATCGCAGTGCCTCATGCAACTCGTTTTACAGGACGACCCTCTCCAGCAGTTTTTCCCGTGGCGCAAACCGTGGCCGCCCCTTGCGTCGCCGCGCATCTCCTGTGCGACGCCACCCAGCGGTAACCCACATCGAGGGCGCGCATCCCGCCGGGCAGTTTTGAGAACCACAGAAAAGGCCGCGCCCACCAGATTTCCCGCGCCAGCGCGACCACCGCGCCCGCACCGCCATACTTTGTTCCGCCGTCTTGCTTTCCGTCTTGCGCGCCGTCCGCGATCAATACGCGCATCTCTACCAGCAGTTCTTCCTCGTTCAATCCGAGCAGCGCGCCGACGCGCGGGTCCTGCAGCGGCGCAATCGCAATACCTCGCTTCGTAAGCGCCGGCGCCAGCCACATCGCAGTCCGCGTGCAGAATCCGCAATCGCGGTCGTAGAAAAGCCATCCGCGAGCGTGGCGGCCCTTTGCGTCCGTGAATTCGGATGCGAGCGAAATCATTGTTTTTCTCCGCCGCTACCCTTGCGCCTGCTTCTTAATCTTTTTTGAGCCGGACGCAAACGAAATCAGCGATCCGCGGATCGCGGAAAGCGCCTTCAGTGTCCCGCGCGGCATCAGTCGCCCCTTGTCGTAAATCATCATCATTGTGGACATGAAATCGATCATCGCTTCAATTCGCTCCCGCGTGTAAGTGTCCGTCGAGTTTTCCCTCTTCACCTCTTCGAGGCACTCGCCGAGCATTTTCACCGTCGGGTCGATCTCGCGCCGCTTTCGCTCTTCTAGGATGATGCGGAACATCTCCCACACATCCGTCAGCGAAACGAAATGGTCGCGCCGGTCGCCGAGCAGGTGCGTCACGCGCACAATGCCCCAGCCTTGCAGCTCGCGCAGGCTCGTGCTGACGTTGGAACGCGCCACCCCAAGCGTCTTGGCGATTTCGTCCGCGTCAAGCGGCTCCGGCGAAAGATAGAGCAGCGCGTGCACTTGCGCGACCGTGCGGTTGATTCCCCACCGGATCCCCATTTCCCCCCAGTGGAGGATGAACTTCTTGTGGACTGTAGTTAGGTTTGGCATCGGTTCCTTCAGTTATTTCTGTCATTACAGAAACTACTGTAATTAACGGAATTTGTCAAGCCCTTTTTTGGCTCTTCGCTTTTTCTTCGATTGGAGGATTCCGGGCGCGCCGGGCGGCGCATGGTTACAGCAAAGATGGCGTGGGTACGACCTCGGGTATTTCGATGCGGATGCGCGTGCCTTCTCCTTCGCGGCTGTGGATGTCCATTCGGAATTCGGCGCCGTACAGCAGTTTCAATCGCTCGTGCACGTTGCTGATTCCAATGCCATCCACATAAACTTGTCCGAGCCGCTCCTCGGGAATGCCCGCGCCGTTGTCCTCAATTTCAATCGCTAGCCGCCCGTCATTCATTGTCGTTCGGATGCAAATCTGTCCCCCCGCAAGCTTCCCTGCCAGGCCGTGCTTCAGTGAGTTCTCGACGATGGGCTGCAGCATCATGCTGGGCACGAATGCATCCAGGGAGCGCTCGTCCACTTCCTTGAAGACCTGAAGGTTTTCGCGCCCAAAACGGACAACTTCGATGTCCAGGTAATCGTCAATAAAACTCAGCTCATCGCGCAAAGCGACGAAGGTCTCATGCTTGCGCAAAAGCCGCCGCAGGATGTTGCTCAGTTTAACGACCACGACGCGCGCCATGTCCGGATCGAAGCGAATTAGCGATGCGACAGTATTCAGCGTGTTAAATAGAAAATGCGGGTTGATCTGCCGTGAAAGCGCGTCCATGCGGGCTTTGAGCAGCAGTTGCTGGTGCTGTTCCAGGTTCATTTCGATTCGCGTGTTGTTCCATATCTTGAGAGGGACGGCGACGGCCATCAGGGTTGCGACCAAAATCAGTCCGAATTGCCATGTGCCGGGAGCAGCGATGTAGAAAAACCACTTTGGATGTTGATGCGTCGCTTTGCCCAAGACTTGACGCGCGATTTCCAACAACACAGTAACTGTCATCGGCAGCATGCCCCACGGGATTTGGCGCTCGCGCACCAGCCTCACAATCGACCGTGGAATTCCCAAAAATGTGAACGGCCCAAAACTCCAGATGTCTTCCGTATTCGGCATGAACTGCCGCACCAGACCGCCGACAAGGCCTGCGGTAGCAGCCACGGGCATGGAAAGCCATTCGTGGGTAAGAAAAGCCGGCAGGCTGATGATTGCCCCGCCCAGCGGCCCCACAACTCTCCCGCCGAGCAAACCAAGAATGAACGCGCCTTCGAGCATCAAATCGGCGAAATGATACGGAGTCCCGATCAGGCGCAGGACGACGCCCAGAGCGAGCGGTGGCGTCAAGAAAAACATCAGCTTAACCTTCAGGTCGTAGTCGCGGACTTCTGTGTAGAGCACCTTTCGGAAGGTCGCCGACCGGACCACGATTGCGGAAATAGCAGCCGCAGCTCCCACCTTCAGCAGCAGCGTAAACAATAATAGGCCGGTTTCGCCGGTAAGAGAATTCATGCGGCCTCGATGCAGGTTACGTTAGCCAATCGGGCGGTTGATGTAAAGCCGCGGCACATCTTACTCCTGGTAATTTTGGCGTGGTTCAGTTCCCCATTGACAGCGGAGCCGCTTGCAACATCGCACGCCTGCTATAATCTTGACTCAATTCATGCCGACCAAAAAGCAAACACGAGTGAATCAGAAACCAGCCGCGCGGTCGAAGCGCGCAGGAGGAGTCCGCATCATTGCTCGCGCAAAACTGCCCACACGCTACGGAGCATTCACGATCCTCGGCGCGGAGGGCGCGGGGCCGCAGGAAACGGCAGTCATCCTGATGCGCGGTGGCGCAAGGCCAGGGCATGGGGGCAGAAGCGGTGCGGGCAAAACGCCGCTGGTGCGCGTCCATTCGCAGTGCCTCACGGGCGACGTCTTCACTTCACAGCGCTGCGATTGCCGCGCGCAACTCGAATTGGCGCTGCGCAAAATCGGCTCCGCATCTCACGGCATACTTCTCTACCTCCCGCAGGAAGGCCGCGGCATCGGCTTAATGAACAAGCTGCGCGCATACGAACTGCAAGACCGCGGCTTGGACACCGTCGAGGCCAACGAACAACTGGGGTTTGCAGCGGATTCGCGCGACTACAGTTTTTCGGCTGCCGTGCTGCGCAAACTTGGCATTCGCCGCGTGCGCCTGCTCTCCAACAATCCGGATAAAGTCGAACAACTCGAAAAAGCGGGCATCCGCGTGATCGAGCGAGTTCCCTGCCAGGCGCGCGCCTCGCGCTCCACGCGGTCATACCTCACGACAAAGAAAACCAAGCTCGGCCATCTGCTGGCCGGGCTATAAAACTGGGAGTGGCTATGACTCGTGCAATCCAGCAATCGGTTGTTCTCCCGGCGCTTCCGGAGGAATTGTTTCGCACGTTCTTGGACTCGAAAATGCACTCCGCCGTGACGAGTGGCCCCGCGAAAATGAGCAACAAGCCAGGTGGAAAATGGAGCGCGTGGGGCGGCATGATTTTCGGGCGAAATCTTTTGATCGTGCCAAACCGGATGATCGTACAAACCTGGCGCTCCTGCGTTTTCAAGAAGTCCGAGCCGGACTCAATCCTCGTCTTGACCTTCAGCAAGGCAAAGGGCGGCGGCAGAATTGACCTTGTTCACGTCAATGTCCCGGCGTATGACCACAAGGGCGTTCGCGAAGGCTGGCCGAAGTATTATTGGAAACCGTGGAAGGCGTACCTGAATCTGAAACGCAAGCGCTAGCCGCCGCCGACGAAGTGCACAATTTCGTAGTGATCTCCCGAGGCAACAATCGTTTCCTGCCAGCGATCCTTGGGAAGAATATTCAAGTTGCGCTCGATTGCTACGCGGTCAGGGCGAATTCCCAGATGTTCAAGCAATCGAGGAATGTCCAGGCCCGCCGGGATCTGCTTCTGCTCGCCATTCACAGTAATTCCGACGACCCCCTCAGGCGCTCCCTGTGCCTGGCCTCCCGCCGCGTCACTCACTGCGATTGCACTTTCTTCGCGGAATCGGATTTGGCCCTCAGGCGATAGCGGATTTCGTCGCGTCCCATCGCTCCCGAAGCGCGAACCACCAGCTCTCCGCCGGCCACGCCAAGTTTCGGCATCGGGAATACCAGCGAAACGCGTCCCTGAGGATCGCTCCCCGCCTGAATGCGAAATGGCGGCTCGGCGCCCTCCAGCACAACCTCGACCGTGACTCCCGCGGCGGGTTTATTCGTCGCGCGGCCGCGCACCTCGATATTGAGCGAAGCAGTTCCCAACACGAGCCAGGAACCTGCATTGAGCAACCGTACTTCAATACCCCTTGGGAATTCGATGGGCGCTTGAGAAATCATGGGTGACGTGGAAGTCCCCGGCGTCTCGAATTTCAGCACACCTGAGCGCAAGTCCTCGACCACGCTTTTGTGCTGAGCTTGGACGTGCTCATGCAAAGCAGCGGCCGGGTCCACAATGGCCGTCTCGTCAAATGCCTTCACGCGGCGGTACATCACGCGCCCACGGACATAGACGGTCGTGTCGATTACGATGTGCGGGGGCTTTCCCGTCGAGCGCGTTTCCGTCTCAACGTCGAATGCCTGGCCGCCGGCTTGAATGTTGGAATGAGCGCCAATTCCCAAGTGACTGGTCTCTCTTCCTCAGTGAATTAGACGCCGCACAGGCTGGAATGGCTATTTGACCGTGCGGCAGCAGGCCGCTATTATAACGTCTCGGCCGATGGGTGGAAATCCACTTGAGAGTTATGCGCCGCTTTTGATTCACCTGCTCGCGGCGGTGCTGCTTTCGGCAGCGCTCGTAGCAGTTTCTATGCTGGTTGGGTACCGGCGGCCTTCACGCACAAAACAGCAGGCTTACGAATGCGGCGTCGATCCATCCGGCGATGCGCGCGAACCTTTTTCCGTCAAGTTTTACCTCGTTGCAATGCTCTTTATTCTGTTCGACGTCGAGGCCATTTTTCTTTACCCCTGGGCCTTCGTGTTTCGCGCGCTGCACTGGTTTGGTTTCGTGGAAATGCTGATTTACATCGGGATTCTGATGGCGGGATACGTGTATCTCTGGAAGAAAGGCGCTCTGGACTGGAACCGCTAGGCCGCGCGCCGTTCACCAACATAAATGCCTGAAACTGAAGATTTGCAAAAGGATCCAATCGCCCAGCGGCTGCGCTCCTGGGACCCGCAGGCCGTCGCGGAGGTGACCGAATACCGCGGCGAGCGAACGCTTTTGGTGCCGAGGTCGCATCTCCGGCGCGCGGCGGAATTGCTGGCAGGCGATCCGGACATGGGTTTTAACTTTCTTTCCGACATCACCGGCGTTGACCGCTTCCCGGTCGAGCCTCGCTTTGAATTGAACTACCACATGGTTTCCCTTTCGCACCGCACGATCCTGCGGCTACGCGTCCGCCTCCACGGCAGCGATCCAGTGGTCCCTTCCGTCACAACGGTATGGACGACTGCGAATTGGCATGAGCGCGAAGTCTTTGACATGTTCGGCGTCCGTTTCGAGGGGCACCCCGACCTGCGGCGAATCCTGATGCCTGACGATTGGGAAGGTCATCCGCTGCGCAAGGACTATCCGGTCGAGGGTGCGCGGTAATGAGCACGACGACCGTCAATACGGTTACCGGCGCGGCCAAGACGATGGTCTTGAACATGGGGCCGCAGCACCCTTCGACGCATGGCGTGCTTCGCGTAGTTTTGGAACTGGAGGGCGAGACGGTCATAAAGGCGACCCCAGACATCGGGTACCTCCACACGGGAATTGAAAAAACCTGTGAAAAGCTGACCTACTCGCAAGCCATCACGCTCACCGACAGAATTGATTACCTCGCGCCGCTTTCAAATAACCTCGGCTACTGCCTCGCCGTTGAAAAGCTGCTTGGCCTCGAAGTTCCGAAGCGCGCGCAGTACATCCGCGTACTTCTCACGGAATTGACGCGCATCGCGTCGCACCTCGTCTGGATTGGAACGCACGCGATTGATCTCGGCGCGATGTCCGTCTTCCTCTACTGCTTCCGCGAACGCGAAGAGGTATTGAAAATATTTGAGATGGTTTCCGGCCAGCGGATGATGACCAGCTATTTCCGCATTGGCGGACTGGCCCTCGAGCCGCCGCCCGGCTGGCTGGATCGCGTGGAAAAGTTCCTGAAATTGATGTCCCCGCGCTTGGACGAATACGAAAACCTGCTGACCGGCAATCGCATCTGGTGGGCGCGGACAAAAGGCATCGGAATTATCAGCGCGGAGGATGCGATATCGATGGGGATGAGCGGGCCTTCGTTGCGCTCCACCGGCGTGAATTATGACGTGCGCAAGTACTTCCCCTACAGCAGCTATGACGAATTTGAATTTGACGTGCCCGTGCGGACGGAGGGCGATTGCTTCGCGCGATACATCCTGCGAGTAGCCGAAATCCGCGAGAGCATAAAGATCGTGAAGCAGGCGATGGCTAGAATCCCCGCCGAAGGACCCATCAGGACGGATGCCCCCGGAATTGTGCCGCCGCAGCGCGAAAAAATGAAGACGGAGATGGAATCGCTCATCTACCATTTCAAAATATTTACGGAGGGTTTTTCGCCGCCGCCAGGCGAAGTCTATCAACGCATTGAATCGCCGCGTGGGGAGCTAGGCGTCTTTGTGGCGAGCGATGGCTCGCCGAAGCCGTACCGCGTGAAGTTCCGTGCGCCTTCGTTTGTAAATCTGCAGGCGCTGCCGAAATTAGTGGAAGGCAAGCTGATCGCGGATGTGGTGGCGTGTATCGGCACGATCGATATCGTGCTGGGAGAAGTGGACCGCTGATGAAACTCCCCGAAGCGCTGGAGACCAAATTCCAGACGCTGCTCTCGCGCTATCCGGTGAAGCGCTCAGCGCTGGTCCCGATGCTTCTCTACGCTCAGGATGCATATGGCTTCATCAACAACGAAATGATTGGAGAGATCGCACAGCGCCTGGACTTGAACGAGCTGCAAGTCACCGAAACGCTCGCGTATTATTCGATGCTGCGGCGTAAGCCCGCTGGGAAGTATCACGTACAGGTGTGCACGAACGTGGCGTGCATGTTGCGCGGCGGCAACAAGATACTCGAGCATGTCGAACGAAAACTGGAGATTGGCCATAAGCAAGTCACGAAAGACGGCGTGTTCTCGCTTGAAGAAGTCGAGTGCATCGGCGCGTGCACTGGCGCGCCAGCGATGCAGGTGAATTACGACTTCTACGAGAATTTGTCTCCGGAAACCGTGGACCAGATTATTGACGGGCTGGATGCCGGCCGTAAGCCCGCGCCCGCGCCGCGCACGTCAGGGTCGGTTCACGAGCGGCATCCGGCGGAAGTGCCCGTCATCAGCCGCCGTTTCGGCATCAAGGATTCGCACAAGATTGATATTTACCTTAAGAATGAGGGTTACCAGGCGCTCGAAAAAGCTCTGAAACAAATGACCCCCGAGCAGATTATCGATGAAACGAAAAAATCGAATCTGCGCGGCCGTGGCGGCGCGGGCTTTCCGGCGGGCATGAAGTGGAGTTTCGTTCCAAAGGATATTCCCAAGCCGAAGTACGTCATCGCAAATGCCGACGAAAGCGAGCCCGGCACTTGCAAAGACCGCCCACTTCTCGAGATGGACCCGCACCAGTTGATCGAAGGAATGGTGATCGCCGGAAAGGCGGTCGGATCGCATCAAGGCTACATCTACGTTCGCGGCGAATACCGGCACGTGCTCAACATTCTTGATGGCGCGATCGCAGAGGCCTACGCGCGCGGCTATCTCGGCAAGAATATTCTGGGCACCGGATTTGATTTTGACTTGGTCGCGCACACCGGCGCGGGCGCGTATGAATGTGGCGAAGAATCCGCGCTCATGGAATCGCTCGAAGGCAAGCGCGGCTATCCTCGCATCCGGCCTCCTTTCCCCGCCGTGGTCGGACTTTATGGCTGCCCGACGGTGATCAACAACGCCGAAACGCTCAGTTCCGTGCCCAGCGTAATTCTGAAGGGCGCGGAATGGTACGCGGGGCTTGGCACACCGCGCAATGGAGGCACGCGCCTATTTTCAATTTCCGGCCACGTGAACCGCCCCGGAATTTACGAACTGCCGATGGGATTCAACCTCAAGCGGATGATTGAGGAAGTTGCGGGCGGCGTGCGCGGCGGAAAGAAATTGAAAGCCGTGATTCCCGGCGGGAGTTCCTGTCCGCTCCTGTCAGCAGGGGAAATTGACGTCGCGATGGATTTTGATTCCGTCGCCAAGATCGGCTCGATGCTTGGTTCTGGCGGCACGGTGGTAATTGACGAGGATACCTGCATGGTGGATTTGGCGCGGCGCATTATGCATTTTTACGCGCACGAATCCTGCGGCTGGTGCATTCCATGCCGCGAGGGCACGGCATGGTTGAGCAAAATGATGGACCGCTTCCACGATGGTTTTGGCCGCCCAGAAGACATTGATTTGGTGGACGAGCTTGCGAAGAACATGCTGGGCAAAACATTTTGCCCGCTCGGTGATGCCGCCGCAATGCCCACAATCAGTATTGTGAAAAAGTGGCGGAATGAATTTGAAGAACATTTGAAGGGCCGGTGCCCATTCAGACCGGCGGAAGTATTGGCGGCGCACTAGGCGATTCGCGGAACAAATGGCTGAACAAAAACTCATCACGCTGAAAATTAACGACCGCGAAACACAAGTCGCGCCGGGGACGCTCGTCATTGAAGCGGCGCGGCGATTGGGAATTGAGGTGCCGTCGTTCTGCTATTATCCCGGCCTTTCGCTTCAGGCCGCGTGCCGGATGTGTCTTGTCGAGGTGGAGAAAGCCCCGAAGATGCAGACCGCGTGCACTCTTGTCGCGATGGACGGCATGATTGTGCGCACGGACACGCTGCAGGTCCACGCCGCGCGCAAGGCCATGCTTGAATTTTTGCTGACGAATCATCCACTCGATTGTCCCGTGTGCGACAAGGGCGGTGAGTGCGAATTGCAGGATATGGTTTTCCGCTATGGCGCGGACACCAGCCGCTTCGTTGAAGAAAAATATCACCAGCCTGAAGAGAAGTGGTCTGAAGCGGTGTACTACGATGCGCCCCGCTGCATCCTCTGTTTCCGTTGCGTGCGCGTTTGCGATGAAGGAATGGGCGTGAAGGCGCTAGGCGTCGGGCAGCGCGGCGTGCATTCCGTGATTATTCCCAACCGCGAAGATCATCTTGAATGCGAAGAATGCGGGATGTGCATTGACATCTGTCCCGTGGGTGCGCTTACGAGCGGCACGTATCGCTACAAGACGCGGCCGTGGGAGATGACCTACGCGCCAACTACCTGCGCGCATTGTTCGAACGGTTGCAAGGTGACGCTCAGCGTACGCAATAACGAGATTCTGCGCGCGAACAACCGCGACTTGAGTGGCATCAACGGCGACTTCTTATGCGCGAAGGGCAGATTTGCTTTTGATTTCACAAGGCATCCCGAGCGGTTGCGCTTGCCGATGGTGCGCCGCAACGGAAAGTTGCAACCGGCAACTTGGGAAGAAGCGCTCGGCGAAGTGGCTTTGCGGCTCGCGGAGATCCATAAGAAAAATGGCGGCAGCGCAATCGGATTCATCGGCTCGAATCGCACGACGAATGAAGAGAATTATCTGCTGCAGCGTGTTGCACGCGCCGCGTTTGGAACAAACAATATCGACCACCACCGCACCGCCGATTACGCGGGGCTTGTTTCCGCGCTAGGGGCGAACGCCGCGTCTGCCTCTGCAACAATGCAGCAACTTGGCGAAGCGCAAGCGATCCTGCTGATTGGAAACGATGCGACAAATCAGAATCCGCTCGTCGCGTGGCAGATTCGCGCGGCGATCCGGCATCATGGAGCTCGGCTCTACGTGTTGAATGTGCAGCCAAGCTCGCTCGATCGTAAGGCGCGAATGTCGGTAATGGCGCAAGGCGGCGAAGCCTCCGCTGTGCACTGGCTCGCCACAGGCGAAGGTTCCGCTCCGGGCGAGCTTGCCGCATTGAAGGAAGCTCTCACGAAGGAATCGGACGTCTTCATTTTATTTGGCGCGAACGTTGCGGGCGCGGTTGTGCGCGATTTGGTTAAGTACGGCTCCTCACTCGGCGGACGGACTCGCTACATGGCGCTCGGCGATTACAGCAATTCGCGCGGCGCTGCCGACATGGGACTCCTTCCAGCGCGGCTGCCCGGCTACTCGATGGTTTCGGACAGCGCAGCCCGCGCACGATTCAGCAAGCTCTGGGGCGCGGAATTGTCCGCGGGCGCGGGAATGAGCGCGAGTGAAATGCTCGCCGCCGCACAGAGCGGCAACTTGAAAGCGCTCTATGTCGTGGGCGCAAATCCCGTGAAAACATTCGGCGTGAAGAATGGAGAACGCCCCGCCAAGCTTGAATTCCTCGTGGTGCACGATCTTTTCATGACGGAGACCGCGCGTCTCGCAGACGTCGTGCTCCCCGCTGCGTGCAGTTACGAAAAAGACGGCACGCTTACAAACACGGCTGGCGAAGTCCAGCTCCAAAAACGCGCGATGGATCCGGTGGGCGCGCGAACGGATTTCGATTTGCTCCGGATTCTTTCCCACCAACTGGCGAAGCACGGGCTTGGCAAGCCAATCTCGATGCGTTCTCCGGAAGCGGTGTTTGAAGAGATTCGCGCCACCGTGGCCGGATATGACGTCGCGCTGCCCGCGCTTCTCACTGGCGGAGCGGCCATGTCTGCGCCGCGAATCGCGGTGGACGGCGCGGCCTCGCCCGCGCCTGCGGGAACAGTTTTTTCGGCGCACGACACGCTGTTCACCAGCGGATCGCTCAGTCGCTATTTCACAATGATTCCGTCACTCGTCGAAGCAAAGGTTGAGCCGTGAGCGAATTTCTCACACAACATTCGCTGCTTGCCTCGTCGGTCGTGAAGACCGTCATCATGCTTCTCCTCGTGCTGACGGCGCTCGCCTACCTCACCTGGTTCGAGCGCAAGGTCGTGGCCCGCATCCAATCGCGCTGGGGACCCTACCGCGTCGGCCCGCACGGGCTGCTGCAGCCCCTGGCGGATGGAATCAAATTCATGATGAAGGAAGACCCCATGCCCGCGGGCGTGGATAAATTCGTCTATCTCCTCGCGCCTCTGCTGGCGATGACCCTGGCTCTCACGGCGCTCGGACTGATTCCCTTCGGCCCCGGAACCATAAAGTTGTTCGGTCGCACGACAGCGCTCGGCATCAGCGATTTGAATCTTGGCCTGCTTTTTCTTTTTGCAATTACTTCGCTCGGAGTTTACGGTGTCGCGCTGGCGGGCTGGGCCTCCAACAGCAAGTATCCGTTGCTCGGCGGCCTGCGAAGTTCCGCGCAAATGGTCAGCTACGAACTTTCGCTCACACTTTCCGTGGTTGGCGTGCTGCTGATGGCGGGGTCGTTCAGCTTGCGCGAAATTATTCAATCACAGAGCGGATGGTGGCATCACATCCCGCGTTGGAATCTGATCGCCGGCCCCGCGCCGCAAATCCTCGGTTTTTTTTGTTATTTCATAGCCGCCGTGGCCGAAACAAATCGCGCCCCCTTTGATCTTGCGGAAGCCGAACAGGAACTCGTCGGCGGCTTCCACACGGAATACTCGAGCATGAAATTCGCGATGTTCTTTTTGGCCGAATACGCGAACATGATTACGGTTTCCTGTCTCGCGACAATTCTATTCTTCGGTGGATGGCTCTCGCCGTTCCCGGTTTCGGGCGCCTGGTCGGCGACGCAATATATTCCCGCGGTGGTATTCATAATTTGCGGCGCCATGCTCATTTGGGACGGCCTTCGTTACACCACGCCGTGGGGCAAAATCGTTTTGCCCTTCCTGGGATTGGTGCTCGGCGGAGTGGGCGCCTTGACCGCGATGCCGTTTGCAATCGGCTTTATCCAGGGGCCGTTCTGGTTTCTCACAAAAGTGCTCTTCTTCCTTTTTGTTTACGTGTGGGTGCGCGGCACTCTTCCGAGGTTGCGGTATGACCAGTTGATGGGCATCGGTTGGAAAGTGCTGCTGCCTGTGTCGCTCGCAAACGTGGTTCTCACGAGCCTTGCTTTGGTGGTGACGCGCCGATGACCACGCTACTTTTCTTTGCGCTGGCGGCGATTGCCGTCGCGGGCGCGGTGAGCCTGATTCTTCAGAAGCACCCGATTCACAGCGCGCTTTCGCTCATTGTCGTTATGGTGGCGCTCGCCGGGCTTTATCTGCTGCTCGGCGCCGAGTTTATTTCCGCGGTGCAAATCATTGTGTACGCGGGCGCGATCATGGTGCTCTTTATTTTCGTCATCATGCTGCTCAACGCCGGCGAAGAAGAGCGCACAAATTTCAGCAAAATGGCCGCGTACGTTGGCTTGCCGCTCGCCGCAATTCTGGGAGCAGGGCTCGTCTACTGGGTGGCGCACGAAGGCTCCAATGCGCCGGGCGTGCCGTTGGCGGAATCGGCCACGCGTCCATTGGCGATGCTGCTTTTCCAAGATTATTTGTTCCCATTCGAGCTGACGTCAATTTTAATTCTCGTCGCGATTCTGGGCGCTGTGGTCCTGGCCCAGCGCGAAAAGGGCGAGGAGTAGCGCGGACAAATGGTTCCATTTTCATATTACGTCGTGCTGAGCGCGGTCCTTTTCGGACTCGGCGTGATCGGTTTTCTCTTTAAGCGCAACATCATCACGATGTTTATGTCCATCGAGCTGATGCTGAATGCCGTGAACCTGGCGTTCGTCGCATTCAGCCGTGCGCTCGGACAGTTGCAAGGCCAGGTGTTTGTTTTTTTTGTGATTGTGGTGGCGGCCGCGGAGGCCGCTGTGGGATTGGCGATTGTGATTCTGATTGCGCGAAACCGTAAGTCGCTCAACATTGAGCGCGTGGACCTGCTCAAGCTCTAATGTACGTCCTCAACTATCTCTGGATTATTCCGGCGCTGCCGCTCTTGGGCGCGGCGATCAACGGCATTTTCGGCAGACGCTGGCCGCGCGCCGTCACACATTCAGTCGCGCTCGGAGCCACGGGATTGTCATTTGCCGCGGCGGCGGAAATCTTCCGGGAATTCCACTTACTCGCGCCCTCGAGCATTCCCTGGGTGAAAACCTACTTCACCTGGATCGCCGCCGGAAGTTTTCGCGCCGACTATTCCCTGCAAGTGGATCAGCTCACCATGGTGATGTTGCTAGTGGTCACCGGCGTAGGCTTCCTGATCCACATCTATTCCACCGGTTACATGGCGCACGAGGGCGGCTACGCGCGCTTTTTCTCCTATCTGAACCTGTTTATGTTTTTCATGCTGACGCTCGTGCTCGCCGCGAACTACCTTGTGATGTTTGTCGGCTGGGAAGGCGTGGGGCTGTGCAGCTATCTGCTTATCGGTTTTTATTTTCTGCGCAAGTCCGCCACGAACGCGGGCAACAAGGCGTTTTGGGTCAACCGCATCGGCGACTTCGGTTTCCTGCTCGCGATGTTCCTGATGTTCCGCACCTTTGGCTCGCTCGATTTCGGCCACGTGCTTCCGTCCGCCGCTTCATGGCCCGCGGAAGCTTCCGGCCAGTTCGGCACGATGACGTGGATCGCCTTGCTCCTCTTCATGGGCGCGTGCGGAAAATCCGCGCAGATTCCGCTCTACGTCTGGCTGCCAGATGCGATGGAAGGCCCGACTCCGGTCAGCGCGCTCATTCACGCGGCAACGATGGTGACCGCGGGCGTTTACATGGTCGCGCGGTCACACGTGCTTTTCCTCCATTCGCCGGTGGCGATGCTCGTGGTCGCCGTGATCGGATGCGCCACGGCGCTCTTCGCCGCAACGATTGGGCTCGTTCAAAATGACATCAAGAAAGTTCTCGCATATTCCACGGTCAGCCAACTTGGATACATGTTTCTCGCGTGCGGCGTCGGCGCATTCTCCGCGGGCATCTTTCACTTGATGACCCACGCCTTCTTCAAAGGATTGCTTTTCCTCGCGGCGGGCAGCGTAATCCACGCGATGGGCGGCCAGCAAGACATGCGCCACATGGGCGGCCTGCGAAAGAAGATCCCGTGGACGTATTGGACGATGATGTTTGGAGCGCTCGCAATTGCAGGCATTCCTGTCTTTGCCGGGTTTTTCAGCAAAGACGAAATACTTTCCGCGGCCTATCTAAGCCCCTACGGCGGCTCTCTGCTTTGGGCCGTTGGAATTCTCACCGCGCTGCTGACTTCGTTCTACATGTTCCGGCTGATGTTTCTGACCTTTCACGGTGGCGCGCGTTATGACGAGCACGAAACGCACGTCCACGAATCGCCTAAAGACATGCTCGTCCCGCTCGCTGTTCTTGCCGTGTTGAGCTTGATTGGCGGTTGGCTTGCCGCGCCCGCGCTGTGGGGTGGCAAGGATCACTTTGCAGGCTTTCTCGCGCCGGTTTTTAGCGCGGCTACCTCCGCAACTGACGCCGTGGGCGGCGCCGCCGAATCCGCTGGATCCATTGAGCGCCAACTGATGGCCGTTGCGATTGCCGCCGGACTCATCGGGCTCCTCGTCGCATGGTGGATGTACATCAAGCGCACCGAATTGCCGGAGAAGCTTGCTGAGTCCATGAAGGCGCCCTACCGGCTGCTCGAAGGAAGATATTTTGTGGACGAGTTATACGCAGCAACCATCGTGAAACCCCTCGTATGGATTTCGCGGCGCGTGCTGTGGCAATCCGTGGATGAACGCATGATTGACGGCACGGTGAACGGCGTCGCGGACGCCGCCCGCCACACCGGCGAAAAAGTCCGGCACGCGGAGTCAGGAAACACGCGCAGTTATGCCGCGTGGATCGTCGTTGGAGCTGTGGCGTTTGTTTCCCTTCTTTTGTGGCGGGCGGTGAAATAGCGTGAACGCAAGCCATCTACTTTCGGTTCTCGTGTTTCTGCCCATGGGCGGCTCGCTCGCGCTGCTTCTGCTGCGCGGCGACGACCACACTTGGATTCGGCGTCTTGCTCTCGCTGTTTCCCTCGCCGAATTTATCTTGTCGTTGTGGCTGATCCGCGCATTCGATTCATCCGAGCCATCGTATCAACTCGAGGAGGCGCGCAAGTGGATCTCCTCGCCGCCAATAAACTATCACCTCGGCATCGATGGCATCAGCTTGTTCCTCGTCATTTTGACAACGCTGCTCACGCCGATCGCCATACTGGCGTCGTGGAAATCGATCAATGAGCGTGTGAAAGGTTTCTTCGTCTGCCTGCTGGTTCTTGAAGCGGGAGTGATCGGCGTCTTCGTCTCGCTCGACCTTTTCCTGTTTTTCCTCTTCTGGGAAATCATGCTGATTCCAATGTACTTCCTCATCGGCATCTGGGGTCACGAGCGACGCATCTACGCGGCCATAAAGTTCGTGCTGTACACGATGTTCGGCTCCATCTTGATGCTGGTCGGGATCCTTTGGCTCTTCAATAAGACCGGATCATTTGACCTCCCAGCAATCCAGGCAGCGCTGCAATCCGGCCGCGTGGTGTTTTCGCAAAATGTAGAGCTTCTTCTCTTCGGCGCGTTCTTCCTCGCATTCGCGATCAAAGTTCCGCTGTTTCCGCTGCACACCTGGCTGCCGGACGCCCACACGGAGGCTCCCACGGCCGGCTCGATCATGCTTGCGGGCGTGCTCCTGAAAATGGGCACGTACGGGATGCTGCGCTTCTGCCTTCCACTCTTCCCCGCAGCGGCGCATAAACTCGCGCCAGCGATCGCCGTCCTGGCCATCATCGGAATTCTTTATGGCGCGCTCGTCTCACTGGTGCAGACGGACTTGAAGCGCCTCGTCGCCTATTCTTCCGTGAGTCACCTCGGATTTGTCGTGCTCGGAATCTTTGCATTCAATGCGACCGCCGCGCAGGGCGCGCTCTATCAAATGTTGAATCACGGCATCTCCACGGGCGCGCTGTTCATGCTGGTCGGGATGCTCTATGACCGCCGTCACACGCACGAAATCAACGAATTTGGAGGGCTGGCGACGCCTATGCCGGTGCTCGCGGCATTTTTTCTTTTTGTGAGCCTCTCGTCGCTCGGTCTGCCGCTGCTCAATGGTTTTGTAGGCGAATTCCTCATCCTGAATGGAACCTACCAGCAGCACGGCCGCTGGGCCGTCATCGCGGCCGTCGGAGTGATTTTCTCCGCGCTCTACTTGCTATGGGCTTACCAGCGGACGTTCTTCGGCGAGGTCACGCTCGATAAGAACCGCGCGTTGCCTGACGCGAGCGGGCGCGAGCGAAGCCTGCTCTGGGCGATGGCCGCCATCATTTTGTTCATGGGCGTCGCGTCACCGCTGATTACGAGCCGCACGGAATCATCCGTGCGCCAGGTGTTCGATCAAATGAAGCACAGTGACAATCCGCAGCCGGTCTATGCTCAGCGGAACGCATTGCCCGCGGTGCATGCAGATTCCCCTGCACAGGCACATGCGCAGGAGGCGCAAGGCCGCTGATGTTCCCCTCGCACCAGGACATGATGCGTCTCGCGCCGGAAATCGTCCTCTGCGTGGCGGGCATACTCATCATGGTCATCGAGCCATTCGCCGGACGCGCAAGGCGGCGAGTGGTTGACGTGATGGCCGCTCTCGGCGCCGCCGCTGCGCTTGCTGCCGTCGTGTTTCCGATGCGCAACGCAGGCTTGGCTTTCTCCGATCTCCTGCGTGTGGACTCATTCAGCGTTTTCGTCCACGCAATCATTGGCACCGTTGCGCTGCTCGCCGTGCTTGCCGCGCCGTCCTATCTCGACCGTGAAGGCCTTCCGCACGGTGAATTCTACGCGCTGGTTCTTTTTGCCGCGGCAGGCATGGGCGTCCTCGCAAGCGCGCAGGATCTCATCACTGCATTCGTCGGACTCGAAATCAACTCGATTGCCAGCTACATCCTCGCAAGTTACCGCCGCGATTCGCCCCGCTCCAACGAGGCCGCGCTGAAATATTTCCTGCTCGGATCGTTCGCGACGGCATTTTTCCTGTACGGCGTCGCACTCATCTACGGAGCGAGCGGGACGACCGTCCTTCCACGCATTGACGCAGGCACAATTCAGCCGACGCTTCTCGCGCTCGGTCTCGCGCTGCTCTTCGTTGGGCTGGCATTCAAGGTCGCCGCGGCGCCCTTCCAGCTTTGGACGCCTGATGTCTATGAAGGCGCGCCCGCCCCAGTGACCGCGCTGCTTTCCACCGGACCGAAGGCCGCGGCGTTCGCGCTCCTGTTGCGAACGTACATGACGGTTGAACACGCGGGCAGCCTTTGGTTTTGGGCAATTTACATTTCCGCGGTGGTCACGATGTTTGTGGGCAATCTCACCGCGCTGGTGCAAACGAGCGTCAAGCGGATGCTGGCCTACAGTTCAATCGCCCACGCGGGCTACATCCTCGTCGCGTTTGCCGCGCACAGCGAGCTTGGCACGGCCGCCGTCCTCTTTTATCTTGCCGCGTACGCGCTCATGAAGCTCGGCGCGTTCACCGCGCTCTCGTGGCTCTCCGGTCCCGGCGAGCGCCACATGGAATTGGACGATTACGCCGGACTCGCAAGCCAGCGCCCCGTCGCGGCGGCGTGTTTCTCGCTTTTTCTGCTGTCGCTGCTGGGTCTTCCGGTAACGGCGGGCTTCCTCGGCAAGTTCTATATCTTTAACGCGGCGCTGAAGTCGAATCTAATCTGGCTCACCGTGCTGCTGGCCATCAACAGTGTAATCGGCGCGTATTACTACCTTCGCGTAATTGTCGCGATGTATATGCGCCCGCCAAAGCGCAGCTTTCCTCCAGAGCGCGTGCCCGCCGGCATTGCCGCCGTTCTTACGCTCGCCGCCGCAGGCACACTTTTTCTGGGGCTCTACCCCAACTACGTAATTGATTTCGCCAACCGCGCCGCGCTGCTGCTGAAGTAATCCCGTCAGATTGCAAAAGAAAAAGCCCGGAGGCATTCGCCTCCGGGCTTTTTAAATTCCTTCCTGCTCCTGCTTAACTCTTGAAAATCAAAGTGAAAATGACCACCAGCGTAAACAGCGCCAGCGTTTCGACGAAAACCAGTCCAAGAATCATCGAACCGCGAATCGCATCCGCGGCGCCCGGGTTGCGCGCCATTCCTTCGCAGGCGGAAGAGCCAATGCGGCTCTGCGCGTAGCCGCATCCAGCCGCGGCAAGCGCCATTCCGAATGCGCCTGCAATTGCGATCCAGTTCGTCCCGCCGCCGGCTGCAGGAGCATCCGCGGCAAATGCGCCGGGTGCCACCAGCAATACCGCCGCGAGCACCACCAATACTGTTGCTGCCTTTTTCATTCTGTTTCTCCTTGTTATGAATTGGCCGCCAGTTGGTGGTTCCCGGGCATCCCTCGTACAGCCGGGCTCACACTGAAGCAGCGATCATGCCAAATGAAAACCGGTTAATGCTCTTTCGCAACCGCCATACCCAGATAAATTGACGGCAAAATCGTAAAAACATAAGTCTGAATGATCGCCACGAAAATGTGCAGGCCGATAAACGCCACCGGAATAATCGCCGGGAAAATGCCGATGATGACTCCGACCGCTGGAAGTCTTGCCCCGATGCCCAGCGCTGGCCGCATCAACAGTCCGAGAAAAATCACATAAATCAATTCGCTCGAAAACATGTTGGCCCAAAGACGCACGGTAAGTGAAAGCACGCGAGCCGTCGTGCTGATGATCTCCACAGGAAAAAGCAGTAGGGCGAGGTAACGATTCGGGCCTGCAAAATGTTTCAAATATCCGCCCGCGCCGTGCGCGCGGACACCCTGGTAATTGAAATACAAAAACGTGATCAATGCGCAGGCAAGCGGCACCGTCTTTTCCACGGTCGGCGAAGAAAACACTGGGAAGACGCCCAATAGATTGCTGACCAGGATAAAGAGCGCCACGGCTCCCACCATGGGAATAAATTTCCGTCCGGCATGATGAGGAATGTTTTCGTCCAGACAATCGCGTATGCCGAATTTCAGCGGGTTCGTCAGCAACATCTCGCAGCACTGCTGAAACGCGCCCGGCCGTTCAACCGAAAGACGGCTCTTCAAAATCAGCGAGCCGATTACTACAACCACAAAAACAACCAGAGCCATTACGATGTGTTCGGGAATCGGAGTCGCAAGATTGTTGGGTTTTACGTGCAGCAGATGCAGAAGCAACAGCGCCGCGCCGCCGAGAATCTTGTTTACGAAGACCGTCAACCACGAGATGTGCGGTTCCATTCTTTAGTTAGCCCGTCCCATGATTTCGTAAATGCTTTCCGCCATCACGGCCGCGCCAAGTGCGCATAAACCCGCGAGCATCGCGACGACAGGAACTCTCCACAGAGCCCACGTAGTATACAACAAGACTCCAATCACGCCGTAACGCGCAAACATCTTCACCCACACCCACATGGAAATTCGCGGCTTCGGAGCGCCTATCTGGGCCTGGGCCACACGCACGACGGCGGTGACTCCCTGCTCGAACCAGCGGAAGTTCACCCAGGCGAGCAGCGCTCCGATCGCGATTCCTGCGCTCCACTTTGGATACCCGGCAATCGCAACCGCGGCCCCGGCCACCGCGCCAAAGGCAAGCGTCATGCCTGCGATGCGCCGCTCCGCCTTCGCATACCACTCATGGCCTCGTTGCGTTGTTTCCATTTTTGGGGGAAGTTCGTGGCTTTGTCACACGGCGAATCAAGTCTCTCAATCCTATGCCAAACCCGATCACTCCAAACGCAATCATCAGCCAGGGCCCAGTGTGCAACAACCGGTCCAACAAATAGCCAAGGCCGCCCGCCACAACCATCGCGGCAACAAACGCGAAAGCCAAGTCCATCGCCTGGCCGTACTGATACATTAATTTATTGGAGTTCCCTCCCGAAGGGGGTTTCGATGATGGGTCTTCAGCGGCCAAGGGGGCCAAACGGCAGGAAAAGAGAATAGTTTGCAAGCTTGATGAACGGCTCGGGATAAATCCCCGCGGCCAGCACCACAAATCCTGACACCGTGAGCGCCAGCGTCTGCCACGGATTCAAAGTGACCTTGACCGGGTCGGTGCTTTCCTTCAGGAAAGCGTGCACAACCACGCGGAAGTAGTAATAAAGCGCCGGGACAACGTACAGCGCCGCGAAAATCGCCAGGTAGTAGTGGTTCGTCTGGAGCAACGAAAGGAAAATGTAATACTTCCCCAGGAACCCGGCCGTCGGAGGAATTCCCGCGAGCGACAGCATGAAGATCAGCAGGAGCACCGCAGCCATCGGGCTGCGATGTATCAATCCATTCAGGTCTTCCAGTTCATCGCCAATCAACCCCTTGCGCCGCAAAATAATCACCACGGCGAATGCGCCGAGGTTCATAAACGCGTAAGCGAAAATGTAAAACGCAATTCCGGTCAGACCGTTCTGATTCCCATTCGGCCCCGAGCCCGCCGCAACCAGGCCCAGCAAAATGTACCCCACGTGCGAAATCGATGAGTAAGCCAGCATGCGCTTGATGTTCGTCTGCGTAATCGCGGCAAGGTTGCCGACGGTCATCGACGCCACCGCGACAACGCCCAGCAATCCTACCCAGTGTTCGCGCACGGGCCAAAAAACAGTCTGAAAAAGTCGCAGCAAAAGCGCGAAGCTAGCGGCGCTGGACGCAACGCTCAGGTATGCCGTCGTCACAGTCGGCGCGCCTTCATACACGTCCGGCGCCCACTGGTGGAACGGCACCGCCGCAATCTTGAAGAAGAGCCCCGCCGCAACGGTCACGAGAGCCAGCAACACCAGTGGATTCGTCGGCGGGCGGTGAAATACGGCGTTCGCGATATCTTGAAGATTTGTGGATGCCGAAAGTCCGTAGAGCAGTGAAAATCCATAGACGAGGATGCCGGAGCTGAAGGCGCCCAGCAGGAGGTATTTGAGCGCCGCCTCGTTGGACCGCCGCTCGCGTCGCAGGAAGCCCACCATGATGTAAAAACTGATTGCCATTGTCTCCAGGCCGATGAATTGCACGATCAGGTCCAGCCCTTCGACCATGAACATCATGCCGATCGTTGCGAACAACATCAGCGCATAAAATTCGCCGTGGTTTTCCTCCTCGATCTGCAGATACCGAATGGAAAGCAGAATGATGAGGGCCGTCACCGCAAGAAACAACATGCAGAAAAATATCGAGAAATGGTCAATCAAGACGGTACTGGAATACGCATCTTGGACGCCTTCTGCGCCGATTTTTCTGCCGAGTTGGTAAAGAATCGTCCCACTGAACCCAACGCCCATCAACGCGAAAATTGCATTGAAGTATTTTTGGCCGGGCTCAATCAGGAAATCCGTAAGAAGAATCGCGATTCCGAAAAATGCAAGCATCAACTGCGGCTTCACCATGTTCAGGTCGTGATTATCCCGGAGAAACCCGAAATGGAGGGCGAACCAGTTGACCAGCATGTGTAAAAAAACTGACATTCTCTCCCCTAGTGTGTCGCCGCTGAAGCCGGAGCTTGTGTCCCCGAGGGCAATTGCGCTCCTACCGGGGCCACCGGCTTCTTGTAATAGTCCGGATTCACCTGCTCAACAATTTGCTTCACCGGCTGTTCCAGGATGGTGAAGTACGGCTTCGGATAAAGTCCAATCCAAAATGCCCACAGGACCAGCGGAATGAGCGTCACGTATTCGCGCAAATTCAGGTCAGACAAATTCGTATTCGCGGGATTCGTCACTTGACCGAACATTACGCGCTGGTAAAGCCACAGCAGATACGCCGCGCCGAGCACAATACCCAAAACACCCCACACGGCCCACATCTTGTTCACCTCAAACACGCCGCGAAGAATTGTGAACTCGCCGATGAACCCATTGAGCAGCGGAAGCCCAAGCGAGCTGAGTGTGATGATCATATAGATCGCCGCAAAACTCGGCATCGGTGTGGAAAGCCCCCCGAATTCGGAAATCAATCGCGTGTGCCGCCGCTCATAAAGCACGCCGACAATCAGGAAGAGCGCCCCGGTCGAAATGCCGTGATTGATTTGCTGGAGTACGCTTCCCGAAATGCCCATCGGAGTGAATGCGAATAGCCCCAGCGTCACGAAGCCCATGTGGCTCACCGAGCTGTAAGCAATGAGTTTTTTCATGTCTTTCTGCATCATGCACACAAGCGCGCCATACACGATTCCTATCAGTGAGAGCACGACAATCAGAGGCGCGGCGCTGCGTGCGGCCGCCGGAAGCATTGGTATCGAGAACCGCAAGAATCCGTACGCTCCCATTTTCAGCAAGACGCCCGCCAGGATAACCGAGCCCGCCGTCGGCGCTTCCGTGTGCGCGTCAGGCAGCCACGTGTGAAATGGGAACATCGGCACCTTGATGGCAAAAGCAAAGAACAATCCCCAGAAGATCCATTTCTGCAACACCAGCGGGAAAAGAGTCGTCCCCGTCGTGAGGGTCTGGATGTCAAAAGTGTATGTGCCCGTCATGTCGTGGAATTTGAAGTACATTCCAAGAATGGCAAGCAGCATCAGCACCGACCCGGCCAGCGTGTACAGGAAGAATTTGATCGCCGCGTAAAGCCGCCGCTCGCTTCCCCAGATGCCAATCAGGAAATACATCGGGACCAGCGTGATTTCCCAGAAAACGTAAAACAGGAAAAAGTCGAGCGACATGAAAACGCCCAGCATTCCGGTCTGCAAAATCAAAAACAGGAGATAGAACTCTTTTTTGCGCGGCTGAATTGCGTTCCACGCCGAAAGTATGGAAATAAATCCGAGCACAACGGTCAACATCACGAGCAGCATGCTGATGCCGTCGATGCCCAGCGTGTATTTCGCGCCGATCGAAGGAATCCAATCCATGCTTTCGGTAAACTGGTAGCGCTGCGAAGAATGCGGCTGGAACCACCAGATGAGCGGCAGCGCGACGGCTATGCCCGCGAACGCCCACAGGTTGCCCCAGATGCGATGGAAGTTGTCCCACGACCGCGGGACGAATAGCATCAACAGCGCCCCGACGAGCGGGGTCAGCAAGACTATGCTGAGGATGTGACTGTGATAGAACTCCATTCCTCTTCCCTCGCCTTCAGCGCACCGGCAGCCGCACCAGGTGCAAGTAATATCCCAGCAGCGCAATCAATCCCAGAACGATCATCAGCGCGTATCCGGACACAACTCCGGTCTGGATCAGCCGCACGGGCCAGCTAAAAATCCAGACAATGCGCGCCGAAAGATTCACCAGCCCGTCCACAATCCACTTGTCGCCCCACATCGAAATCCGCGAAATGACGCGCGTCAGCAGCCCCGCGCCGTTTACGCCCACGCCATCAATCACGTTGCGGTCAAACGCGCCGAGCGCGGTGCCCAAATCTTTCGTGCGATTCACAAACAGCGCATCGTAAATCTGGTCCACGTAATATTTGTTGTAGAGCAGGCGGTACGCTCCGCTCCAGCGCGTGGCAAGTTGGTCCGGCACTTCGGGGCGGTTCACGTACCATCTCCGCGCAAGCCAGATGCCGCCGAGCGCGATAAGCACCGAAGCAAACATCAGAAAATACTCAAAGCTGTTGCTGTGCGCAGCCTCCGCGCCGCCTAATTCGACGGAATAGTGCGCGATTACAGGGCTGAGAAATTTCGCGAACCGGTCGCTCCCGCCAAGCGACGCCGGCCAGCCAATCCATCCGCCGATAATGCTCAGCACCGCAAGAACTGTCAGCGGAATCGTCATCGAAGCAGGCGACTCGTGGATGTGATGCTCCGCTTCATTGCTCACGCGCGATTTCCCGAAAAAGGTCATGTTCACAAGCCGGAACATGTAAAACGCCGTCATGCCCGCCGTGATCCAGCCAACAACCCAAAGTATCGGGCTGCGCTCAAATGCCGAGCCGAGAATTGCGTCCTTGCTGAAAAATCCGGCGAGCGGCGGAATCCCCGCGATCGCTAGAGTTGCCACGAAAAATGTCTTCGCCGTCGTCGGGATCTTGCTCCACAGCGCGCCCATCTTGCGCATGTCCTGCTCGCCGGACATCGCGTGAATCACGCTGCCCGATCCCAGGAAGAGCAGCGCCTTGAAGAACGCGTGCGTCATCAGGTGAAAGATGCCCGCAGTGAATGCGCCCACTCCAAGCGCGAGAAACATGTAGCCCAACTGGCTGATGGTCGAATACGCCAGCACGCGCTTGATGTCGTTCTGCACTAGGCCCATTGAGGCCGCGAAAATCGCCGTCGCCGCGCCCGTCACCGCGACAACGCCCATCGCAATCGGCGAGAGCTGAAAGACGGCGTTCATCCGCGCGACCATGTACACGCCCGCGGTCACCATTGTCGCGGCGTGGATCAGCGCGCTCACAGGAGTCGGGCCTTCCATCGCGTCCGGCAGCCAGACGTAGAGCGGGATTTGCGCCGACTTGCCAGTTGCGCCGACAAAGAGCAGCAACGCGATGGCCGTCATCACCGGCGCGCCAACTTCAAAATGTCCCGCGGCAATCGCCGGTGCGATTTCATGAAAATTGATCGTGCCCAGCACGCCGAGCGTAAGAAACATTCCGAGCAAGACTCCGGCGTCTCCAATGCGGTTGACGATAAACGCTTTCTTCCCCGCGTCCGCCGCCGATTTTTTCTGAAAATAGAAACCGATAAGCAAGTAGCTGCACAACCCCACGCCCTCCCATCCCACGAACATCAGCAGCATGTTGTTCGCGAGGATGAGTGTGAGCATTGAAAACATGAAGAGATTCATGTAGCCGAAGAAGCGGTAATAGCCTCCTTCATGTCCCATGTATCCGATGGAATAGATGTGGATGAGCAGCCCGACGCCGGTGACGACAAAAACCATCACGGAATTGAGCGGGTCCAGCATCAAGCCCCACGGCACATTGAACCGCATCAACTGCCCCGCGGCGTTGTGCATCCATCCGGCGGGAACCCAATCGAAAAGAATTGTCTGCACGTAGCGGTTCTCCGCTGGCAACGCAAGCAATTGCCACACTGCGCCCGCCGCGTAAACAAATGACACCGCCACGCTCCCGACGCAGACCGCGCTCACGAAAGCGTTTGCCAGCCGCTTGCCGAACAGCAGCATGACGAGCGCGCCCGCCGCCGGGAAGAGCGGTATCAGCCAGATGTGGTCGAGAAAGTATCCGTTCGCCATTTCAGGAACCGGCTACCATTTCAGCAAATCCATTTCGTCCGCGAGCACCGTCTCGCGGTTCCGGAAAAACGCGATCATGATGCCGAGCCCGACCGCGGCTTCCGCCGCTGCATCGGTAATAATAAAAATCGCGAACACCTGCCCGGCCGTATCGCCAAACAGCCGCGAGAACGCGACCAGATTGATGTTCACCGCGTTCAGAATGAGCTCGATGCTCATCAGGATGATGATCACGTTGCGGCGCGTCACCACGCCGATCACGCCAATCGTGAACAGCGCCAGACTCAACACCAAATAGTGCGTAATCGAGAGCATCGCGTTATACCTTGCGTTTCGCCATCACCACCGCGCCAATCATCGCTACGAGAAGCAAAATTGACGCAATCTCGAATGGCAGCATGTAATCGCTGAAAAGAGCCAGGCCGATTCGTTCCGTATTCGGCTCGAGAGCTGATGCGGGCCTGGCCGGAAGCGTAAAAAGCGGCTCCTTCATCCCCGTGTGCGCGTAATGAAACACCATGTACACCTGCGCGCCCAACGCAACTGTCAGCAGCAGCGCGACGAGCCACATGCGGTTGAACTGGATTTGCCGGATCGCCACGTCCAGGTTCACCAGCATAATTACAAACACAAACAGCACCATGATCCCGCCGACGTACAGGATCACCTGAACGATGAACAGGAACTCCGCATGTAATTGCAAAAATATTCCCGCGGTCGCCAGCAGCGCGGTAACCAGGAAGATCGCGCTGTGCACGGCATTACGGCGAGTTACCACCAAAATGGCGGAAATCACCGCCAGGCCGCCGAAAAAATAAAATGCGATCTTGTCAAATAGCATATCGTCCCGAAAACATATCCCTCAAAAACTGTCCACTGCCGGAGTGGCCGGCGGCTGTTCGCTCTTCCTCAAAAGCCACGCGGCAATCAGCAGCGTGAATACGGTTGTCACGGCGATGGAAGACCACATTCCCCAGCCGTAGCCGCCTTCCGCCGCGCTTCGGTGCAAATAGAGCGCAATTCCAAGGCTGAACACGTTGACGATGGAAACCGGAATAAGCAAATGCCAGCCGAGTTTCATCAACTGGTCAAAACGGTAACGCGGAAATGTAAACCGCAGCCACAAAAAGAGATAAAGGTAAGTTCCGACTTTCAGCAGGAACCAGAACGCCCCGTGCACTCCGGGTTTCATCGCAACAAACATGCTGCCCGCAGGCGCAAATTGGGGCAGCCCAAGAATCACGGCCAGCAGGAGACACAACCCTGCCACCGCCACCATAAACATTTTCTGAACCGAAATAGGTTGCTTCGGCGCGCGGTACAGCGAATATCCCGCCACCAGAAGCATCAGTAGCATCGGCACATAATCGAGAAAATCGGCTTTGTGCCAACTCGAAAATGGCCGCAGCCACCCACCCAGAAAAAGTGTCGTCGCAATGGAGGCGACGACGATCATGTTCGTGTACTCCGCGAGAAAATAGAGCGCCCAGCGGAAGCCGCTGTATTCCGTCATGTATCCCGCGACGAGCTCTGATTCCGCTTCCGGCATGTCAAAGGGCGCGCGGTTTGTTTCCGCGATGGAAGCCACCAGGTAAAGGAAGAATCCGACGGGCGCCAAAAATACAAACCACACATGGCCTCGCGCCTGCGCTTCGACAAGCCCGCGTGTGTTCAGCGTGCCGCCGAGCAACACTCCGCTGACAACCGCCATGCCCGCGGCGGTTTCATAACTCACAAGCTGCGCCGAGCTGCGTAGTGCGCCCAGCAGCGAATAGTGGCTGTTGGACGCCCAGCCGCCCAGCACAATTCCAAAAATTCCCATCGAGCCGACGCCAAGAATGAACAGGAGCCCGACATTTAAATTTGCGATTTGGAAGAATGGCCCGAACGGGATCGCCGCCATCGCGAGCATCGCGGCGGTCACGGAGAGCAGCGGCGCCAACCAGAAAATCCATTTGTCCGCGTTCTCGGGGATGATGTCTTCCTTCAGCAGGAGCTTCAGCGCGTCCGCAATCGGCTGCAGCAATCCATGCGGTCCCACGCGCATCGGCCCGAGCCGCGCCTGCATGTCCGCCATCACTTTGCGTTCGAGCAGGACGACGTAGCCCGCGAGCAGCGGCAGCACGGCCACAATCACCGCCGCGAAGAGCAACGGCAAGAGATGCGGCTTGAAGAATTCGTAGAGCGAGTTCAGCATTGCTTGCGTTCAGCTCCCTACTCTGCCTTCAACGATCCACTTCACCCAACACGATATCCAGCGTCCCAATGATGGCGACCACGTCCGCAACAAGATGCCCGCGCACCATTTTGTCAAACGCCTGCAAATTCACGAATGACGGCGGCCGGATTCGCACGCGGTATGGCTGCGTCGTGCCGTCGCTCACAATGTAATAGCCCAGCTCGCCCTTGGGCGCTTCAATCGCGTGATACACCTCGCCCGGCGGCGGCTTCAGCACTTTGCCGATGCGCGCCATGATCGGCCCTGTGGGAATATTTTCGATCGCCTGCAGGCAGATTCGCGCCGACTGGCGCATCTCTTCCATTCGCACCATGTACCGGTCAAACGTATCGCCGTTCTTCCCCGTCGGAATATCGAACTCGTATTGATCGTACGCGGCGTAGGGCGCGGCTTTGCGGATGTCCCATTGCACGCCGCTCGCGCGCACAACGGGTCCGGTCGCGCCCATTGCAATAGCGTCTTCGCCGGAAATTACGCCGATGCCCTTTGTCCGCCCAAGCCAGATTCGATTGTCGGTGAGCAGGGTCTCGTATTCGTCCACCTTGTGCTTGAAATCCTTGCAGAAGCGTTCGGTGTCCTTCTCCAGCTCGTCATAAGCCTCGTATTGCAATCCACCGATGCGAAACGCGTGCGTCGTGAGCCGCGCGCCGCAATACTTCTCAAAAATCTTGAGAATCTCCTCGCGCTCGCGGAAGCAATAAAAAATCGGCGTCAGCGCGCCGATATCGAGCGCGTGCGTACCAAGCCACACAAGATGCGACGCGATGCGCTGCAATTCCGTGAGGATCGTCCGGATGACGCGCGCGCGCGGAGGCGCCTCAACGGCCATCAATTTCTCAACCGTTTCGCAATAACCCAGTCCATTCGACACCGCCGCGACGTAATCCATCCGGTCCACGTAGGGCGCGAATTGCTGGTAGGTGCGGTGTTCGGCGATTTTTTCAACGCCGCGATGCAGGTACCCGATGATGCATTCCGAATCAACGATTTTTTCGCCGTCGAGCTTCAACTTCACGCGAAGCACGCCGTGCGTGGACGGGTGCTGCGGGCCCATGTTGATAATAATTTCGTCGGCCCCGAGAACCGTGGTCTCGACATTCGACAAATCGTTCGACGAATCCGGGCTGTAAATGTCCGCCATCTATTGTCCGCTCTCGATTCCGAGATTCTCACGAATCCACGCGGTGTCTTGCGTGAGGATGTCGTAGTCCTTGCGCAGCGGGAATCCCTGCCACTCATCCGGAAGCAGGATTCGCTTTAGATTGGGATGGCCCTCGAACACGATGCCGAACATGTCGTACGCTTCGCGCTCGAGCCAGTTCGCCGTCGGCCACACTGGCGAAACGCTTGGGACACTTTCGCCATCGCCCACGAAAACCTTCAACCGCAGCCGCTCGTTTTTCTCAAACGAATAGAGGTTCAGCACCACGTCAAAACGCTTCTCGCGCCGTGGCCAATCCACCGCGGTCAAATCGGAGAGCAAATTGAATTTTTCAATGTCGCATAAGTATTTTGCGATTTCGCGCAGCCGCGCGCCCTCCACAACCAGAATGGCCTGCTTGCGGTCCTGCCACGCCTCGCGGATGCCGTCGCCGAATCGCGCCTTGTAACGCTTTACAAGATCGTTGTCGAGCGGCTCGGGCTTCGGCGGCGCTTCCTTCGGCGGTGCGGGGGGTGCGGAAGAAGGAGCGGCGGGCTTGGCTGGCGCAGCGGCTCCAGCCGGTGCGGCAGGTTTTGGACCAGTAGCTACAGGGGGCGCAGCGGCAGCAGGTGCCGCGGCAGGCGGCTTCGCTGACGCATCACCGGATGGCGTGCCCGCTTCGGCAGGCCGATCGCCTGGGGTGTTTGTAGGGGGCTGCTTATCCTCTGGCTCGTTGGGCATTTTCCCGGAATCAGTTCAATGAGGCTGCCGGAGGCGACCACACCCCGCCCTGCGCACCGAGTCAGCAGCCGGTGACTCAGAAACCGTATTTTCTAACATATGGCGCACAACTGCGCAACGCATTCCGCAAGCAAAGCTGGATATTTTCTGAGAGAAATTAATGAACAAATAGATGGGGCTTACACCCACTCGAGCGCGCCCTTGCGGTAGAGCCACACATACCCGGCCACTAGAATCCCCAGGAAAACGAACATTGTAGCTAAAGAGGCGAGTGGGGACGGGAAACCCTCGATTTTCCCGGCATAAAAATAGGAAACGGCCCACGGGAAAAGGTAAATCGTCTCAACATCGAATATCACGAAAAGCATCGCGATGATGTAGAACCGCGTCGAGTACCGGCCTCGAGCATCGCTTTCCGGAGGGATGCCGCACTCATAAGGCTTGAGCTTCGCGCCGGTCGAAGTGGAAGTCGGGCGAATCAGTTTCATCAGGATGATCGTCACGGCTGGAAACGCCGCGGCCAACGCCCCGAAGATGATCACCGGAATGTATTCGTGCGGCATCGCTTTGCGAAAAACATCCTACCACAACAGTCAAGCTGTGGATGTTGAGACTTCGCCGCGACTCGACGGTGTGTGATATATCTTCCGCGAGGACGAGGAGGCAACAATGATTCAATCCAGCAAAAAATCTACGCCGCGCGTTTTCTTGCGAGTGCTCTTGCCGGTTTCCTTTTTAGTGGCGTTCGCGCTTCTCACGCTGGCGCCCAAATTTGTTGCGATGCCGGTTCCGCAATACATCTATCGGACGGAACTCGTCCAGGCGACGCCGGGAAAACTTCTGGAGCTGATTGACCTCTACAAACAAAAGGCCGCGCTCGAAAAGGATTCGGGCGACGAACCATCGCTGATGATTCGTCATAGCCAGGGAGACCGATGGGACTTGCTCCGCCTCGTGCCCATGCAGAGTTACGCCGAGTACTACAGCGCCGACCGGATTGCGGCCCGGATACGCGCCAGGTCAAAAGTTACATGGATGCCGACGCTGCGCGATGATATCGCCTGGGAAGAAGACATCAACGTCTTCGGCCCGCCGCTTGACGTTCTTCGCAAGGCATTTGCCGATGGCGGATTGTTCCACGTGGAAATGTTTGAATCGCTCCCCGGCAAGCAAGCTGATCTCTATTACGAGCGCGAGATGGAGAACACGTACTCAGCCGCTCTCGGCCAACCGGAAAATTTCATTTTCCTACGCGACCAGGGCGCTGCATGGGACAATTTTTCCATTGGAGTATTCCGCGACCTCAAGCACTTCGCTGCAAGCAGCGATGCAACGCCGGATGCGCAAGCCGCCGCGGCAAAGAAGGCAGGTTTCACTTCACCCTCAGATATCGGCCCGTACTTGCGCACACTCATCCGCCTGCATCGAGACACTCTCGCTGTCGCGATTAAGTAGGAGTTGAATCAGGAGATTCTGACTATTTCACGCTTGGCACAGGAAACGGAGCCGGAGTGGACCCAGTTGGCGCCCCGCACTCCGCTAGCCCCTTCTTGATGGCCTCTTCCCAATCCAGATGAGGTACGGGTGAATCCTGTGCTGCGCGGTAAAGCCGCGCGGCCTCATCCTTATTTCCAACGTGTTTTAGCTGAACGCGCGCCGCGGAAACCAGTGCGTTGACGGATGTCCGTTCGCTCGAATAGACCTGCCCGATTTTTTCATATTCCCCGGCGGCCCGAATCCAGCTCTGCTGCCCTTCCAGATACCGGCAGAGGGCCATCCATTCGGTGTTGGGAAATTTCTCACCGCCCATGTTCAGGAAATCCTCATAATTTTTCCACGCCAGGTCGTTCTCGCGCGCCTTGAGATTGAGCTTGCACGAAATAGCGGCTTCAGCCCGGGCAGATTCGACGTCTTGCTTTCGCAAGTAACATTGTTGCAGCAGGTCGTGCGCGTCCACGGTCTCAGGTTTTTCAGCAATTAGATTTTTTAGAAGGCCGATTCCGCCATCTAGATCATTTTGTCTGATTGCCTCGTGCGCTTGCTCGATCCGAGGATCCGCCGACCAACTGACTTTTTCTTCCACTGCTTTGTCGAGCTTTTCATTCGCACCGCTGAATCGCAACGCCAATGCGACCACGCCGCCAAACGCAAATCCGCCGATGTGCGCCCAATACGCGATTCCCCCTCCGGGCCCAAATGCCCAAAGGAGTTGTTCGCCGAGCCACAGCGGAAGCATCGCGTAAGCGGGAGCCTTGAATCGGATTCGCATGATGAAGATAAAAAAGAAAAACTTGATCTTGGTCATCGGGAAGCGCACAAGGAATGCGCCCATCAACCCGGCGATGGCTCCGGAGGCGCCCAACACTCCTCCCGGCGCGCCATGCATCGCGGCCCCTTGCGCAAGAAGCGCAACGGCACCCGCAACAATATAGAAAATCGAATACATCACGCGGCCCCAGGCGTCTTCCAGCACCGTCCCAGCCAGCCACAAGAACCACATGTTTCCGATCAGGTGCAACCACCCACCGTGGAGAAAATTTGCCGTGAACAAACTGATGAAGTTGGATTTCCCGGGCGTGTAAGCGTACTGACCCATGATCGAATGCCGATCGAGATCGTCAATCTTTTGACCAAGTCGGGTGGCTTCGTCTTGCGCTTCCTCGTCGTTGAGCCCGTCGGGCGCTTCGACACCCATTTCATGCGCAGCCTCGCGGCTATTGGTCTTAATTTCGTCGAGTGCGTCGGGAGCCTGCGTGCGAATCCTGTCCACGATCTTTTGCTGTGCTGGGGTGAGATGTACATCGGGGTGCGAAGCAACAATAAGAAGTGTTTCCGCGTGGAGGTGAACCGCACGTACCGATTCTTCCTGCATGCGGTCTTTCGTCGCCATGAACGCGACGAGGTTCAATACGATCAGCGCTATCGTTACCCACGGCCAGCGGCGGCCACGCAAATCGTCGTGGCCATATGGAACCAACATGGCTGCACCTTTTGGTCTGGTGACCGGAATCCACCCATGGCCCAAATCCAGAGAGGGCCCTTATTCCGGCTTCGACATACCTAGTCCTAGTACTAGCATCGCTGACTCAAATTGGGCCGTCTAGAGGAGAGCGAGAATGGCGTAGACACTCAGTTACTTGTACTTAGGGGCTGGTAACCAGTCGAAGACAAGTGGATTAGCTTAAGAACGTCGATCAGTCATGGCGGGCCCCGCACAACACGTCCACGGCGTGAGGAAGCAGGTCGGCAATCGCGTCGAGAGATTCGACCGCCCCTTTCGGGCTACCGGGCAGGTTCACGATAATCGTCGCGCCCCGTATTCCAACGACTGCGCGCGAAAGCACCGCACGCGGCGTTGACTGGCGGCCTCGCTCGCGCATCACCTCCGCAAGGCCCGGCACAAGCTTCGTACAGATTTCTGCTGTCGCTTCCGGTGTCGAATCGCGCGGCCCCAATCCGGTCCCGCCAGTCGTAACGATCAGGTTCACTTCGCTTGAATCCGCGAGCCCCGCAAGCCGCGCGCTGATTTGCGCCCGCTCGTCTGGCAACACTTCTTCGAGCGCGACGTGCCAGCCGAGCTTCGCGCAACGGTCGCGCACGGCGGGCCCGCTTTTATCCGGGCGTTCACCGCGGGATGCGGTGTCGCTGATGGTAAGGATTGCCACTCGTATCATGAGTTTTTAGCCGGAGGGAACTCAGCTCTGGACCTGGCTGTTTGCTTCATCGAGCAGACGCATCGCTTCCATGAGCAAGGCTGTCGTTTGCCGCGTGATTGTTTCGCGATCTGTCGCCGCGGTGAAATCGATCTCGAACTCACCTTCAGTCCAATGCACGACGGGATAGAAAGCCTCTTCGCCTTCCGTTTTTCCCCGCCGCGCATGCTTGCATTGGCCGGAGACAAAATACATTTCGCATTGCTCGCCGCCGCGGCGGACCGTCAACCGGCCGGATTTCTGTCCCATTTCAAGCGACTGAACCAGATCCGTAATTCCCATCTCTTCCAATCGCCCTTGGATCACACCCGGCCGCGCGGCCTGCTTCTGGAATTTTTCAAGGCGCAGCCGGTCTACGATTACTTTCGCGCGGTTGACAATATCCTTAATGAAAAATGGCTTGGTGACAAAATCCTCGACGCCTTCAAGCAACGGCCGCAACCTTTCTTCAATGTCGTCTTTGTTCGCCACAAAAAGGAAAACGATGCTTTTGGTCTGCTCGCGTCCGCGCAGTTTCTCAAAAAGCTGGCGGCCGTCGAGTCCGGGCATCCTGTAGTCCGCGACGATCATGTCCGGCGGCGCATCAATTGCCTTGAGCAGCGCGTCCGCGCCATCGCTTGCCGGTGTAACGTCGCCGAGCGATGAGAGGCCATCCACGAGCAATGCGCGCACCAGCGGATTGTCGTCCACGACCAGGATGCGGATGGATTTAGTTGGGGCAGTCATTTTGAATTTACTTGCTTCGACGCGCAGTCCGTTTGCGGGTTCGCGCGGCGCGGCGTGCGGAGGATCTCAAATAATCCCCGCTCTTTCCGCCGCGCTTCTCGACGAGATGAATTTCCTTGATTTCCATGCCCTTATCGAGGGCCTTGCACATGTCATAAATGGTCAGCGCCGCCGCGGAAACGGCCACCAGCGCCTCCATTTCGACGCCGGTCTGTGCCTGTGCAGTGGCCCGGGAAACGATTTCCACGCCATTCTTGCATAGCCGCAGGGTCACATCAATGTAACTGAGGGCCAGTGGATGACAAAGAGGTATCCATTCCGACGTCCTCTTGGCCGCGCTGATCCCTGCAATCCGCGCGATCTCAAATGGATTTCCTTTTGGCGTGTCCAGGCGCCGAATTCTCGCGAGCGCCGCGCGACCAATCTGAATAAATCCCCGCGCAACGGCCGTGCGCGCCGTAACCGGCTTGGCGGACACGTCCACCATCGCCACTTCCCCGCCCTTCCGGTAGTGCGAAAGTTTCGCCAACTCATTCTCCCAAATTCTGGTTGTTATCCTGAGGCCGCCTTGCAGCCGAGGGATCCGTATCAATCGCCGCAAGCTTCGCCATTGGCAATGTTTCGCGTAACGCCGCAGGATTCTTCGCTTCGCTCAGAATGACAATCAATATCAAATTGCAATCAATACAAATAATCCGCCGGAACGCTACAACTTTCCGCCTCGTGGCAGCACGTCAATCCATTCGCCCGCCTGCCACACCAACTTTTCCTCGCGCACCACAATAAAGCAGTTCGAGTGCGTCAGCGCAACAACGTCGCCGGATCCGTGCCACGGCAGCGCACGCACAACCGGCTCGCCATCGGTCCATTCAATTCGCGCGGGCAAAAAATGCGCGAGGCCCGGCTTCTCATTCAATGGCGCCGCCAGCTTCGCGCGCAAAAATGGCAGCGGCCTCGGCGCCGCGCCGCCAAGTATATCGAGGGCGGGCTGTACAAAAAGGTCAAACGTCACCATCGTCGAAACTGGATTCCCCGGCAGCCCAAATACTGGCTTACCCACGCACTGGCAGAAAACAGCCGGGCGGCCCGGCCGAATCGCGACGCCGTCGAAAAATATCTGCGCGCCAAGATCACCCAGCACGCCTTCCACGAGATCATATTTTCCCGCGGACACGCCGCCTGAAATCACAAGCGCATCGCAATCAAGTCCCTTTTCTATGCGATTGCGCAAGTCACCAACTTCATCTCGCGCGTTGCCGAGCAGCACAGGCTCACCACCGGCCGCCGTGACTTGCGCTGCAAGCGAGACGCTGTTGCCATTGCGAATCTGCAATGGCCCGGGCGTTTCTTCGGGGCTGACAATCTCATCGCCAGTGGAAAGAATTCCAACGCGCGGCCGCGCCCACACGGAAAGTTTCGGCCGGCCCGCGTGAGCCGCTAGCGATAGCTCGGCGCAGCTCAGCCGCATTCCGGGTTCGAGCAGCGTCGCGCCCAATCGGGCTTCGCTGCCGTGCGGCACAATGTTTTGGCCGGGTTCCGCGGCACGCTCGAAAATAATTTGAGTTTGCGCGCCGGTATCCTCCGTGCGCGTGTATTCGATCATCACGACTGCATCAGCGCCCTGCGGCACAGCCGCGCCCGTCATGATTTGTACGCACTGGCCTGCGCCGACCGTCCCAGCGAATGCCTGCCCGGCGCGAATTTCTCCGATTAGCAAGAGTTTTGCGCCGGGCGCGCGCAAGTCCGCGGCACGCGCGGCATAACCATCGCGTGTCGCACGGTCAAATGGAGGTGATTCGCGGTCCGCGAGAATTTGCTCGGCGAGGACGCGGCCCTGCGCGGCATCAAGGGCAACCGTTTCACGCGCAGGCTTGTGCGCGAGCGCCGTTACTACCTCAATTATTTTTTCCCGTGCGTCAGTGAAGGACAGCATTGCGGAATCAAGGCGCGCTATGCGCCTAGCCACTTTTCGAACTGCGAATCGCGGCAGACAATCGTGGCGTCTCGCTCGGGGCCGGTCGAGATCATTCCGATTTCAACGCCGATCTCGTCTGAAATAAATTTCAGATAATCGCCCGCCAATGCCGGCAGTTTCGCGGCGTCCCGTACACCGAACGTCGAGCTCTGC
>JBGPHM010000035.1:0-42780 GCA_041484365.1 Terriglobia bacterium
AGCGTGGGCCGATTCGCGGATTGCCTCAGCAGGGACTCCTGTATCGCGCTCGGCGCGCTCGAGTGTGTATTTCTCAACGCATTGGCGGTAGGCCTCGAACCCGCTCGTGGCGTGCTCGATGAACTTTTTGTCAGCGAGCCCGGCGGCGATAATCTCGCGGCCCATTGCGTTGGCGAGCGAGATGTCCGACCCCACGTCCAAGCCGAGCCACACGTGCGCCCACTGCGCCGAAGTCGTGCGCCGGGGGTCAACAGCGTAGAGTTTTGCGCCCCGATGCAACGCCTTCAGAACGTGATGGAAGAAAATCGGATGCGTCTCCCGGGCGTTCGAGCCCCAAAGGAGAACGACATCCGCTTCTTCCGCTTCGCGGTATGAACTCGTCCCGCCGCCCGCGCCGAAAACCGTCGCCAGACCGGCGACGCTCGGAGCGTGTCAAGTCCGGTTGCAGCTATCGATGTTGTTGCAACCAATTACAGAGCGGACGAATTTTTGCGCGGCATAGTTCAACTCATTGGTCGTCTTGGAACAACTGAACATTCCAAGTGTACGAGGACCACGCGCTGAAATCTGACGCTGGACTCGCGTGACGACCAAATCGAGAGCCTCGTCCCAGGTTGCGGGGCGATGCTTACCGTTCTCCCGAATCAGAGGTGAAACCAACCGCTCTTTTGAAGAAAGCGCCATTTGCAACCTCCCATCGGTTGCTGGAAACAGGCGAAGGTGCAAACGCCCAAACACATGGGCAGCGTGCGATTCGCCTGCCAACGAATGATAACGCCCGTTGTGAAACTGTGCCAGCAGTAGAAGTGTCGCATCGTGGTTAGACGGGATCGGGCGAAAGGGCTTACTCTTCGAGACAAGTCCAACCTAACCGCGGAGGGGATTCCCAGTCTAATGGATCGGATGGATGGCGGAGATGCGGCGCAGGTGACACGGGCCCTGGGCGGCGATCAGGACGCGTTTCGCGCGCTGGTCGAACGCCATGGCCGCCGTTTGTTCCGCCTGGCCTATCGAATGACTGGAAACGAGAACGACGCCGAAGATGTGGTGCAGGAGACGTTCTTGCGGGCGTACCGGCGGCTGGACCGATTCGAGTCCCGCGCGAATTTCGGGACGTGGCTTTACAGGATTGGAGTGAATTGCTCACTGGACATGATGCGGAAAAGAAAAACGGAGTCGAGCCAGAGAGTACAAGCAAGCGGCGACGATCCGGAAGCAAGCGATCCGCTGGACAATGTGGTGAGCACGGACCCGGCACCGGACCGCATGATGCTGAGCGCCGAAGTAAAGGAAAAGGTGCAAGAGGCGATGAAAGCGCTGAGTCCCGTGGAGCGAACGGCTTTTGTGCTGCGGCACTTCGAGGGACACAGCATCGAGGAGATTGGCAAGTCGCTGGGGCTGGGCGCGGGCGCGACAAAAAACAGCGTGTTCCGCGCGGTGCAAAAGCTGCGGCGGCAATTGGAACCGTTGGTGAGCACAGGTGAGTGAAACGAACATGAAGCACTTGAGCGAGCAAGAGCTGGTGGAGTACCGCTACGCCGACGCGGCAGACCGAGCGGAAGCCGCGCTGCATTTGCACGAATGTGCGGAGTGCCGTGCGGCGTATGAGCGGCTTGAGCGCGTGCTGGCGGCGGTGGATGCGCTGCCGGTGGCGGAGCCCTCGGCGGATTACGAAGCGCAACTGTGGCGGAAATTGGCGCCACAACTTGCGGACCGCAAGCGCGGATTCGATTGGAGCGCGTGGCGTGAATGGCTCGCGCCGCGGCGATTGGTGCCCATCGGCGCGATGGCAGCGTTGATCCTCGGCGCGTTTCTGGCGGGGCGGTATTTGCACCGGCCGGACCAGGGCCCGAATGTGGCCGTGAATAATGCGCAGCCGGCGCCGCAGCAAGTGAGGGAGCGAATCCTGCTGGTGGCAGTCGGCGATCATCTTGACCGGGCGCAGACGGTGCTACTGGAAATCTCAAACGCGGAAACGGACGGGACGGGCAAGGAAGCAAAGCGCGGTGAAGTGGATATTTCTCAAGAGCAGCAGCGCGCCGAAAGCCTGCTCGCGGCGAACCGGATTTACCGGCAGACGGCGGAACATTCGGGCGACAACACCGTGGCAAATGTGCTGGACGAACTCGAGCCGGTGCTGATGGACATCGTGCACAGCCCCTCAAAGGTTTCGGGACCGGAACTCGCGGAGTTGCAGAAGCGAATCGAAGCGCAGGGGCTGCTACTGAAGGTACGCGTGCTGGATTCGTCGGTGCGGGACAAGACGAGAACGCCTGCGCCGCAGCCGGGTACAAGAGGTCTGTGAGATTGCAAATGCAAATGAAAGAGGAAAGAAAGATGGCGAAGAGCGGGATGACGATGAAGAACAAAATGATGAGTGCCGCGCTGGCGACAATTGTCGCGCTGGCGCTGGCGATTCCGGCGAGCGCGCAGGCGGGCGCTAGCGCAGGAAGGGGTCAAGGCAAGAGCAGCGGCAGCGGGACCGGAAGTGGCGCGCAAAGTACGGCGCGCACCCACGAGGCGCTGCAGCGAGCGCAGGCAGCGCTGGACCGCGCGGGAGATGTTTTAAATGGCAATGGACTGGACCTCGCGGAAGTGTCTGCGCAACTGTCCAATCTCAGCAGACTATCGGAACTCAGCAAACTGTCCGAGCTCGGCTCCCTGGATAATTTGCATCTGGAGAATCTCTCACTTGAACTTGCGGAGCTGACGCGCCTCGGCGCACTCGCGCAAATACAGGGAGGAATTGGCGGCGGGGTCCCGGGCGGAGTCGGAGGAGGGATTTCAGGTGGAGTCAGCGGCGGAATCTCCGGCGGCATTGGCGGGGGGATTGGAAATGGCATCTCAGGCGGCGTGTATGCCTTCGGCGCCGCAAACGAGCAAGAGGAACGCGAGATTTCCCTCTACAACGACGGCACGTCCGCGATGGACGAAGGAAAGTGGGAACGGGCCCTGGACAAATTCAGCCAAGTGGCGGAGATGCACGGCAAGAAAGCCGATGCGGCGCTTTATTACAAGGCGCGCGCGCAAAACAAACTGGGCCGCAGGGATGAGGCGCTCGGCACATTGTCGGCTCTTGAAAAGGAATATCCCAAGAGCCGCTGGCTGAACGATGCGAAGCAGTTGGAGATTGAGATTAAGCAAAAGTCAGGACAGCCTGTGTCAGTTGAAGGGCAGAGCGACTGTGAGTTAAAGCTCTACGCTCTGAACGGTCTGCAGCAGGCGGACCCGGAAAGGGCCGTGCCGCTGCTTGAAAAAATGCTGCATGGCAGTGATTGTCCGAAGCTGGCGAGCCAAGCGTTTTTCATTCTTGCGCAGTCCGGTTCGCAGCAGGCGCGCGACGTGATTATCAAAATCGCGCGGGGAGAATCGAACCCTGATTTGCAACGCAAGGCGATCCAGGCGCTGGGGATGTACGGGGGTTCGTACGGGCGCGAGGCGCTAGGGCAAGTGTTCACGTCCAGCGCTGACGTGGATACAAAGAAGAGCGTACTCAGGGCGTTGATGATGTCCGGCGACAAGACTCGGATGTTTGATGTTGCAAAGACCGAGAAACTACCGGAGGTTCGCGCCGAAGCAATCCGGCAATTGGGAATGATGGGGGGGCGCGAAGAGATCTGGCAGCTCTACCAGACTGAATCGTCGGTAGAAGTGAAGAAGCAAATCCTGCAATCGATGTGGATGTCCGGGGATCGAGAACGAGTGGGCCAACTGGCAATGAAGGAGACGGACCATTCGTTGCGAATCGCGGCGATCAACGACCTCGGGTTGATGGGACGAGACAGCGACCCAATCCTGGTGAACATTTACAACTCCGATCCCGACCCGGAAATCCGCAAGAAAGTGCTCAACGCACTGTTTCTGGCGGGTGACCGGGAACGCATGGGAGAACTGGCACAAAAAGAAAAGAATCGCGACCTGCGGCTTTCAGCGATTAATTACCTCGGGCTGATGGGGAAGCAGAGCGATGAAATCCTGATTGGGATCTACAAGTCCGATCCGGACACAGAGGTGCGCAAGAAAGTGATCAATGCGCTCTTCCTGGCCGGAGACGCAAAAGGACTGGTTGAACTGGCACGGAACGAAACCGACCCGAACTTGAAAAAGGCGATTGTGTCGCAGCTTTCACTGATGCACTCGAAGGATGCGACGGACTACCTGATGGAACTTCTTAACAAGTAGGAGAGGACATGACCATGAAAAGACTGCTGATAGCTGGAGCATTGATTTTCACAGGCGCGATTGGGGTGGGGGCGCAGACGAAGCCGGCCACGAGCAACCCCGATGAAGAGATGAAGATGATGGCGCTCAATGGGTTGCGGGAAGCGAATCCGTCAGTGGCAGTGCCGCAAATCGAAAGACTGCTGGCGAGCGATGCATCGCTCAGCTTGAAGAAGCGCGCCCTCCAGATATTGGGGGACACAGACTCGACCGCGGCGCGCGAAGTTCTCGTGCGGATCGCGCGCGGACAATCGAATCCCGCGCTACAGGGCGAGGCAATCCGGCAACTAGGCAACTCGGACAGGGCGGACGCAATGACCGCGCTGGCGGACATATACGGCAGCGCGACGAGTGCGGAGATTAAGAAGTCCATCCTGCGCGCATTCGCGAACGCCGACGACAAGGACCGCCTGTTGAACGTGGCGAAAAGCGAGAAGGACCCTGCGTTGCGCGGTGAGGCAGTGCGGCAGCTCGGGAACCTGGATGCGCGGGATGCATTGTCACAGCTTTACGGCACGGAGACTTCGATTGAGGTGAAGACACAGATTCTCCGTGGGTTGGCCAATTGCGGCGCGGCGGATGCGCTCGAAAAAATTCTGCAGACCGAGACATCCAGTGAGTTGCGCCAGAGGGTGGTGCGCGAACTGGGGAATACGGATTCCGGGCGCGCGAACGCGATTCTCTCCGCGCAATACGACAAGGAGAAGGATCCCGCGGTTCGGATGGGAATTCTCCGCGCGTTCGCAAACGAGGGCGACGCAAAAGCGCTGATCGCTGTCGCGCGAAAAGAGACCGACCCGGAGTTGAGGAAGTACGCGGTGCGGCAGCTTTCCAACATGGACTCGAAGGAAGCGACTGATTATTTGATGGAAATCCTGAATAAGTAGGAGCCCCGATGAAGACTCTACGGATTACGGCACTAACGGCGTTGGCACTACTGGCGGCCGTCGCGCTCCGCGCGCAGAACCAGCCCCAAATTAAGAATGCACAACTGGAGACGCGCGCGGTCTCCGGCGGACTTGCTGCCACGGTGAGCGGGATTGCGGCCTCGCAATCGTCACCGGCGTGGATTGGATACGCCGTTCCCATGGTTGAACCGAAGAACGGGTATCACCGCACGATGTGCTGCGGCAACTGGAGTTCGGATGGGAATAACTGCGGGCCGTGCAATCTGGAATCGCAAAACGGCACGAACATGAATGAAAGCGACGGGCCGAGAGCGAGCGGTGGTGTCGTACACCTGGAAGGATCACAAACGATGTTTGTGCTCCTGCGCGTGGCCGACCGCCGCATCGGGCGCGTACGCGCATTTACCGAGGACTGCCAGATTGACGCGGGCGGATTGCGCGTCGTGTGGATCACGGACGCGAAGCCGGCGGAGAGCGTCACGCTGCTCGAAGGCGTCGTGAACTCGTCGAATTTTGACGAAAGCGAGGGCCGCAACACAGCCAACGGGGCGATGTCCGCGATTGCGATGCACAACGATTCGTCGGCGGACCGCGCGCTCGCGAGCTTCGTGGAACCTTCGCGGCCGGACAAGCTGCGGTCACAGACGGCATTCTGGCTGGGCAATGCGCGCGGGAAGGCCGGACTCGATGCGCTGAAGCGCATGGCCAAGAACGATCCAAGCGAGAAGGTGCGAGAGCAAGTGACATTTGCGCTGACGCAAAACTCGGAACCGGGCGCGATAGACGAACTCATCCGCATGGCCAAGGAAGACACCAATTCACGCGTGCGCGGCCAGGGGCTTTTCTGGCTGGCGCAAAAGGCAGGACAGCGGGCGGCGGGCGCGATTACGGACGCGATTGAAAACGATCCCGACACAGAAGTGAAGAAGCGGGCCGTGTTCGCGCTGAGCCAAATGCCCAAAGACGAAGGCGTGCCTCGACTGATTGAAGTGGCAAAGACAAACAAGAATCCCGCAGTGCGCAAGCAGGCGATGTTCTGGCTCGGGCAATCGAACGATCCGCGCGCGCTGGCGTTTTTCGAGCAGGTGCTTACGCACTAAATGTTTGACGGCACAACTGAAAGCAGTTGTTAAATCAGGCAGTCGCGCTACGGGTGGCAGGAGGCGCGGAGTTGTCGCGCGAAATATAAAACGGGCCCATGGGAACGCGTTGCGAGGCTATATGCAGTTCGCCGCGGAAGGCCACTTCCGCCGGGCGGCGGTTCAGAGCTTCTTCGGCGCTCATTTTTGCCACGTCGGCGTTGTTGTTTATTTCCGAAAGGTGCGCGAGAACGAGGTAGCGCGCTTCCCCGTCAAATCCTTCCGGGTCGCAAAGATATTCGCTTACGGCATCGTTCGAGAGATGGCCGGTGCGGCTCATCACGCGCTGCTTGATGTGCCAGGGGTATGGGCCGACCTTGAGCATTTCGAGATCGTGATTGGATTCGAGGATGAGGCAATCGGCGCCGCGAAGATGGTGTTTCACCAGCTCGGGCAGATAGCCGAGGTCGGTCACGATGGCGAGTTTCTCCCCATCACTGCAATGATTCGCGCGGAACGTAAAGCCGACCGGGTCGGCGGCGTCATGCGGAATGGAAAACGCCGCGACTTCAATGTCGCCGATGCAAAAGCGGTCGCCGGGATGGAAATGTTCGATGTGCGTGAGGCGCTTGTGCGACGTTTCGGGGATCGCCAGCATCGTGGCGCGCTCGGTGGCCGGAGTGAAGAAAACCGTCGTCCGCCACAATCCCAGGACCTGCGCGAGACCGCCAATGTGGTCGGAGTGCTCGTGAGAGATGACGATGCCGTCGAGGTGGTCAATCGAATGGCTGAGCGCTTCGAGGCGGCGAAGCGTTTCGCGCTTGCCGAGGCCGGCGTCCACGAGGAGGCGGGTATTCTCCGTTTCGAGCAGAGTGATATTGCCCGAGCTGCCTGACGCCAGAATGGATACCCGGATGCCGATCGCCCGCTCCCAAAAGCGAAAAATGATGCGGCGATGATGGCAGGGCGCGGAGCGTGCGTCAATATGTGTTCGTGGTCATGATACGAAGGCGCTTTGCGTCCGCGGACTTGCGGCGCCGCGCCTACTCAAGCGCGAATACAATTCGCACCGTTGCCTGTTTCTCAATCCTCTCTGGAAAGAGCTGCAATTTCTGATTTGGCGGGGGACCCTGTCTGGCAAAATTCCCCAACACATTGGCTGTCATTTCCCGTCTGTCCAAAAGGGTCTGTTTAACCGATTGATTCGACACATAAATTGCTTCGCCGAGTTTTGCGCCAACCCCGTTGGCAATCTCAGCAGCGGTCGCGTGTGCTCTTTGCAGCGCCTCCGTTCGAGCTTGTGCTTCGGTTACGTCGGGATTGCTCAGCATCCAGGTTACATCTCCAATGGTATCCGCGCCGGCCTGGACGGCGGTATCAATCACCTTTTGGGCGTCCCCAGCAGCAACACGCACCGTCCAAGACTGAATGGCCTCAAAAGACGGTGGTCGTTTGGGGTTGGGCCTCATCTCTTCAGAATCGCGCTCTTCCTCTTGCAACGAGATGCCGCCGGAAACGATGTCATTCTTGGGCACTCCGGCGTCGAGCAATGCCTTCACGACCTTGTCCGCCTTTTCGATATTTCTTTGATATGCCTGGTCGTGCACCGGGGATTTTGTATTGCAGCTGATTTTCACCTCGGCAAGATCGGCAAACTTCGCTACGCTAGCAGTGACCGTTACGTCTACCGTCCGGTTCTGACGGCTTACCGCTACATCCTGAGAATGCGCACTGGGGACCATCCCAAAGAGAAACAGAAGAGTGATTCCAAATACCTTTCGCATTGTTGCCTCCATGGACAGAATTCTTCCGGAAACCATAAACCATTCTCAACATACACCCGAAGTAATGGTTAGGATGCCGTTTCTAAACCGCGAGATGTTCGCGGCGGAGCTGGAAGCCATCGAGGTTGCCGACGATGGTGGCGGCAACCTGATCGGCGCGGAAGAATTCGTTTGCGGCGGAGAGAACTTCCTCGCGCGTGACGGCTTCGATGGCGGCGAGGATTTCGTCCTGTGAGAAGAAGCGGCCAAAATACATTTCCGAGCGCGCGAGATTGGACATGCGCGCGCCGGTGGATTCGAGCGAGAGAATCATGGAACCTTTCAGGTGGTCCTTGGCGCGGCGGAGTTCTTCGGCGCTCACGGGATCACTTTTCAAGCGGCGAAGCTCTTCAGCGATGAGGCCGAGGACCTTCTCCGTGGATTCGAGCGAAGTGCCTGCGTAAACCGTAAGCAGTCCGGCATCGGAGTAGGGGTTCACCTCGCTGAAAACGGCGTAAGCAAGGCCCTGGCGCTCGCGAATGTTCTGGAACAGCCTTGAGGACATGCCGCCGCCGAGAATTGTGTTGAGGACGGCCACGGCGTAGCGGCGGTCGTCAGCGATGCGCACCGAAGGGACGCCGACGCATACGTGCACCTGTTCGAGTTCGTGTTTCGATTGTGATGCCAGCGTGCCATGCGGCTGCGGCGTAGCGGCAGGCGGCGGGGCTTCGCCGGGCGCGAGCGCGCCAAATTCCTTAGCGATCATTTCCAAAATTACATCGTGCTCCACGTGGCCGGCCGAGGTGACGACGATTCTTGCCGGGGCAAACCATCGCGTATGGGCCTCCACTAAGGCGTCGCGTGAAAATGCCCGGACGGTCTCGGGCGTACCGATAATCGGACGGCCAAGCGGATGCCCGCTCCAGAAATTCTGGAAGAGCATCTCGTGCGCGACGGATTCCGGATTGTCCTGATCCATCTTAATTTCTTCGAGGACCACCAGCTTTTCGCGGCCGACCTCTTCTTCGTCAAAAAGCGGGCGCAGCGCGAGGTCGGCGAGCATGTCCCAGGCGATGGGAATGTGCTCGTCGAGGACCTTCGCATTGAAGCTGACCATTTCCTTTGCGGTGAAGGCGTCCATCATGCCGCCGATGCTGTCCACTTCGCGGGCGATCTGTTCGGCGGAGCGCCGCTCGGTGCCTTTGAAGACCATGTGCTCGAGGAAATGCGCGATGCCGCTGCGCTCGGGCGATTCGGAGCGCGAGCCGGTGCGCAGCCAGATGCCGATCGATGCCGAGCGGACATGTGCCATCGGCTCGGTAACGATGACGAGCCCGTTGGGCAGGACTTCTCTGTAAATAGTGCGCTCGGTGGTCATTCTTCGTGGATTCCGCTGCAAATGCGAGACAACTCATTCTTGCACAGCAGTCTTTGAATTGCCACGCGGCGCCGCGCGAGCCCTCGCGCGGCGGGCCGAATTGGGTGCGTGATAGAATGTATTTCTCCGCCGCAAGGAAACTCTTTGATGATCGAATTGCTCGGACAATCCGCTGACGAGCTTCGCGCGCTTGCCGAGGCGTGGGGCGAACCTGCGTACCGCGGGGACCAGCTCTACCATGTGCTCTACGCGGAGCGGCGCTTCGATGCTTCACAGATGACCAATCTTTCCGTTGCGCTGCGCGATCGGATTGCAGCGGAAACCACGATTCGCCTGCCGCGAATCGTGCGGCGTTATCAGTCCACAGATGGCTCCATCCGCTATTTGCTATCACTCGAAGGGGAAGCGGGTGCGCCAGTACAGGTCGAGACTGTGTTTATGCCGGAAATGGGTGAAGACGCGCGGCGGCAGACAATTTGCATTTCGACGCAGGCGGGCTGCGCGGTGGATTGCCATTTCTGCCTGACAGCGCAGCTCGGACTGAAGCGAAATCTTTCCGCAGGGGAAATCGTTGGGCAGGTGCTCGTGGCGCTGCAAGACAATTGCGAGCGGCTGTTGCCGCGCACAAACGTGGTGCTGATGGGGCAGGGCGAACCGCTGTTGAATTACGAGCCGGTGATGGCGGCGGTGCGGATCCTGCTGGATCCGAAGGGTGTCGGGCTCGCGCCGCGTCATGTCACGCTATCGACTTCTGGCATTGTTCCGGGCATCGAACGGCTCGCACAGGAACCGGTGCGCCCGAAGCTGGCGATTTCGCTGAACGCCTCGAATGACGAACAACGCGACACCATCATGCCAATCAACCGGAAATATCCACTGCGCGTGCTGTTGGAAGCATGCAAACGCTATCCCCTGGGGCCGCGCGAGTGGCTGACCTTTGAATACGTGCTTCTGAGAGGTTTCAACGACTCGCCGGAGGACGCCCGTCGCGTCGCAAAGCTTCTGGCCAACATCCCCTCGAAAGTGAATTTGATTCCCTGGAATCCCGGCGAATTGCCCTACAAGCGTCCATCGAAGGAAAGTGTCGAAGAGTTCCGGCAGATTCTGCTCGATAAAGGCATCTTTGCATTCATACGCTATTCGCGCGGACAAGACATCATGGCTGCGTGCGGCCAACTCGCGCTGATCGAAAAATCTCCTTAGTTTTTTCTGCTACGGACGAATTCCTATGACGGCCATCATTCGGCCGGTGCGGCCTTGCTCGCGGCGGTGGCTGAAGAGAAGATCCGTGCGACATGCCGTGCATAGCTCGCTCGCGGAAATATTCGCCTCGCGCACGCCTGCATCAACCAATTGCCAGCGGTTCGCGGCCACAAGATCGAGCTGAACACTTGGCGGTGGCGGGTCGTGCCCGGGCGGCGTCATCAAAAGCCATTTTAAAGGATTGGGACCATCGCCCGCGACAATCTCGCCATCCTGCATGCCGCTGCTCAGTTCGCGCGGCACGTCAAACCATTCGCGCGCCAGGGGAAATTGTCCCGCGAACACTTGCGCGACTTCCGGCCCAACCTCGTAGCTGCAGCGGTGAATCGCCGGCCCGATGGCGGCGATCACATCCGCGGGCCGCGTGCCGAATTCCATGTGCATCCGGCCAAGCGTTTTTGCGGCGATGCGAGCAAGCGTGCCGCGCCAGCCGGCATGAATTGCGGCGACGGCGCGGCGGCGCGTGTCCGCGAGCAGAATCGGAACGCAATCGGCGGTCTGCACACCGAGAAGAATCCCGGGCCTACATGTGATCAGCGCGTCGCCACGCAACGCGCCGTGCGGAGATTTCTCTATCAGGTGAATCACGTCCGAATGAATTTGATGCAGGGTGGTGAGATCCATTTCGGCGGCGCCCAGAGAGGCCAGGAACACTTTTCGATTGGCTTCGACGGTCGCGCGCGCATCCCAATCCGTGAAACCAAGATTAAGCACGCGCTCCCCACCCAACTTGCTCGCGCCGCCATTGCGAGTGGAAAAGCCGTGGACGATCGACTTCAACCTCGCAAGAGACCGAGACTGCAAGATCGTCGCGCCCTTTCGATTAATTTCTTTCCATGCCGCTCGTTCGCGGCTTGCTGAGGAAAGCTGTGCAGCACCTCTTTTCACAGCAGCGTTAGGTTTCCTTTTGATCGACGGGCGCGATTTTCTGGATGATTTCATCTCGGCGGCGAATCATGATAGCAGGTAACGCGAAGCGCCAGAATGCATGCGTATAATAGGTCTGCCCAATTTTCGGGCGCGGGAAGTGGGCGCATAGTGATCATCGGGCTGGGGATTGACATCACGGAAGTGAGCCGCATGCGCGAAGCGATCGAGCGGCGCGGGCGGGCGCTTGTGAAGCGCGTCTTCACGCCCGCGGAAATTGCCTACTGCGAGAAGCATCGCGATCCCTTCGAGCGGTTCGCGGCGCGCTTCGCCGCAAAGGAAGCGGGGATGAAGGCGCTGGGCACGGGATGGCGGCACGGCGTGCGCTGGGTTGACTTGGAAGTGGTGCGCCTTCCGAGCGGCAAGCCCACGCTTCAGCTACACGGCAAGGCGCACGAGATCGCCGAAAAGCTGGGCGTGACAAACATTTCGCTCACAATGACGCACAGCGGAAATACTGCGCTCGCGCAGGTTATTTTTGAAGGTTGACGGCTTCCATACATTCAGCAAACAGACGCTCGCCATCGAAGGAATTAATCTCCACATTCAGCCACTGGTTCGCGGGAAAGTGTCCGGCGACGCGCAGGTCGAGATAATTGCTGGAGATCGCGCGAGATACTTCTGTCTGATTCTCTGACTTCTGCTTGTCTTCCGTATTCAAAGTGAGAACGCGAAACTGCCTGCCAACTTGCATTGCAGCAAAAGCCGCTTTCTTTCGCGTGCCGAGCGCGCGCAAATCGCCGGCGCGTTCGCGGATAATTGGCGCCGGGACAATTTCCGTTAGCTGCGCCGCGGCTGTGCCAGGGCGCGGCGAAAACGAGAAAACGTGGAGATAAGTCAGCGGGAGTCGTTCAATTAAATCGCATGTCGCGCGATGATCCGCATCCGATTCGCCGGGAAAACCGGCAATAACATCCGCCCCGATGGCGGCATCCGGCATAAGCTCGCGAATCAATTCGGCGCGCCGCGCGTAATGCTCGGCCCGATACCGGCGATGCATCGAGGCGAGAACGCGGTCGGACCCGGATTGCAGCGGGATGTGAAAGTGGCGCGCGATGCGACCCGCCGAGGCGAATAACTCAATCATGTCTTGCGTCACATCCATCGGCTCGATGGAACTGATGCGCAGGCGCGCGAGGCTCGTCTCATCCAGAATGCGCCGCAATACGTCCGCAAATTCCGCGCGCGGCACGAGGTCGCGTCCGTAGCTGCCAAGGTTAATTCCGCTCAAAACGATTTCCTGCGCTCCAAATTCGACGAGGCGCACAATTTCCGTGATGACGCGTCTGGGGAGCAGGCTTCGGCTGCGGCCACGCACAAACGGAATCACGCAATAGGCGCAGCGGTTGTCGCAGCCGTCTTGAATTTTCAGGGTGGGGCGCGTGTGTCCGGCTTCTCCGCCTTCCAACGGAGCGACGGCGATTAGGTCCAGTGCGAAGATATCACCGGTGAGAATCTTGGCGCGCGCGATGTCGTCGGCGGGCAATTTTGAAAGTGAAGTGATCGCGAGCTTCGCTAGAGGCACAATTTGGCCATTCGAGGGCGTACCCAGCGGCGATCCCAAATACATGTCCGAAATAATCCGGGGGATTTCCGTGCGATGTGAGTTGCCAACAACCCACGCGACGCCGGGGAGTGAGGCCAATTCCTCCGGGGCGCGTTGCGCGTAGCATCCCGTGACCACGATTCGCGCTGCGATGTTTTTCCGCGTGAATTCCCGAATCGCGCCGCGCGCCTGCAAGTCCGCGGCAGCCGTGACTGTGCACGTGTTGACGACAATGACGTCCGCCGCGCCGCGATCATGTGTAGCGGCGAAGCCACGATCGAGGAGCTGCCGCTCGATGGCCGCTGCGTCCGCCTGCGTGGCGCGACATCCGAAGTTTTCGATGTGAAAGGTTGGCATTCTTATGTGCTTGGCGCGCCGAGCAGAATTGTAGGGGCGGGTCTTAGACCCCCCCTACCAGCCGAGTTCGCTGTCAATCAAACAAACACTCACTGGGCTTCGAGTGGCGACGGTCCAACCGGGGCAGTCTTGATTTGAATCGGCGGCAGCCCTGCTTTTTTCAGTTGCTCATTGAGCGCTGGAACGTCTTTCGTCTTCAGCTCTGTCCACTGCGTCATCAGCTTCGCAAATTCTGTGTTGAGTTTCAGCAGAACCGCCGATTGCGTCGCTGTCGGTGCAGTGTCTGAAGTATCCATCAACCCATAGAGCGCTCCGTATTCGCCGCTCAAACGCGGAAGTGTTTCGGGGCCCGCAGGCGCGCCGCCTCGACCCCCTCCTCCACCGCCGCCACCACCACGTCCTCCGCGGCCACCACCTGCTGCATCGGGTTCCCCGGCGATTGCGGCAGCTTTCTTCAGCGTGGCAGCGATTGCGTCGGCAGCAGCTCCGCTCACTTTGCCATTGAGTGCGGCCAGATCCACCTGCAACGCGCGAATACTGGCGACCGCTTCTGCGCTCGATTTCATGGCGGACGCCACGCGAAGCTCCGCGTTCGACAATTGCGCGAGCTCAATTTTTGTTGTCTTCACGCGCGGGTCCATCTTAATCGTAAGGGGTTGCGAATAATTCTTGCCATCAACGATGAGCTTCACTGTGTACGCGCCGGACATCGCGCGCGGCCCGCCCGGCTCGCGCGGCGTGTCGTGCGGCACCGCGGAGATCGGATAGTTACCGCGCCCGCCCGTGAGCGGCTCGTGGTGAATGTCCCACACCCAGCGATGCATGCCCGGTTCGGCGGACAGCACGCGAGGAGGCCGCACCCAATAGGTGGGCACACCGAGCGTGCGTTCGAGTTCGTTGACGTCAAATTCGGGCTTGTCTGTGCTTGCGTAGCGGCGCACGAGTTTTCCTGTTGCGTCGTGAATCTCGAGCACGACAGGGCCGCTCGATGCACGGGCGAGGTAGTAGTCAATGATCGCGCCATCCGGCGGATTTGTTCCCGCGGGGATTTCCGGCGGAAGCGGAGTATCCGTGTTGGTGCTGCGCCGAATGCGATAAGCCGCAGCCGGCTTGAAGAGAACCGCGTCTCCGCCAGTTGCTTGCGTCTTCAGTTGCCGCAGCGGCGTAATGTCGTCAAGGATCCAGAAACCGCGGCCATGTGTGGCGACAATAAGGTCGCTATCGTGAATCCAGAGGTCGCGATTCGCCGTGTGCGGCAGATTCAGTTGCAGCGATTGCCAGTTGTCGCCGTCGTCAAAAGAAACCCACACGGCGTTTTCCGTTCCCGCAAAGAGCAGCCCCTTGCGCACGGGGTCTTCGCGGACGACGTCCACTGCGGCACCATTCGGAATTCCGTTGACGATCAACTTCCACGTCTTTCCGCCGTCATGCGTGCTGTAGATATATGGGTGCAAGTCGTCCACGCGGAAGCGGCTGACGGAAGCATAGGCCGTCATCTCATCGTAGCGAGAGGCGACCATCTGCGTTACTTTGCTCCAGGGCGCAAGCTCTGGCGGCGTGATGTTCTTCCAGGTCTTCCCGCCATCGCGCGTCATCTGAAATTGACCGTCGTCCGTGCCAATCCAAATCGTGTTGATATCGTGGAACGACGGTGCAATCGCGTAGATTGTGCCGCGGTGCGCGTCGGCACCCGCGACGCCGCTGGCCATGCTGCCGACACTCTCCGGCAGGCCGGGGTGTTCGCGCGTGAGGTCCGGACTGATGACAGTCCATGAATTACCGCTGTCAATCGTCTTGAAGACTACATTCGCGGCGTAGTAAAGCGTGTGGCTGTCCACCGGCGAAAAAATCAAGGGTTGAGTGCGGTCTGCGCGGTAACCCTGCGTGTTCTGTGCAATGGGCGTGATCTTTCGCACCTGTCCTGTGATCCAGTCGTAACGCGTGACGTCAGTGCGGCCTGAACCGTAAATGACATTGGGGTTGAGCGGGTCGGGCACCGCGTAGCCGTACTCGATCACGCCGACGGGATGCCAATCACGGAATGTGATTTCGCCGTCGTTGCCGCGGCTGGAGATGCAAACGGAACCGCTATCCTGCTGTCCGCCGCACACGCGGTAGGGAAACCCGTTGTCCGCGACGACGTGATAGAGCTGCGCCGTCGGCTGGTTGTACCAGGAACTCCACGTGCGCCCGCGGTTTGTGCTGACGAGCGCGCCCTGATCGCTGACCAGGAGAATAATGTCCGTGTTATTCGGATTGATCCACATGTTCTGGTAATCGTCGCCGCCGGGCGCGCCGCGGATTCCTGTCCACGTTTTCCCTCCATCCATTGAGCGCCAAGTGACAGTGCTGGTCGTGTAAAGCACGTCGGGATCTTTCGGGTCCACTTTTGGCACAGGAAGATCGCCGCCGCCGATGCGCGCAGAAGGTCGCGTGTCGGTACTCGTGCGAGTCCATGTTTCTCCGGCGTCATCGGAACGATAAATGGTGACGCCGCGGCTGCCCGCGACCGTTGCGTAAATTCGATTTGGATTCGACGGCGAAATCGTGACGTCCGCCTGCAAGACCGGGTCCGGCAATCCGGTTTTCAATTGGCGCCAGGTATCGCCGCCGTCGGTGGACTTGTACAGCCCGCCGGTGCCGTTGTAGGCGTTACCGTCTTCCCATGGCGCCTGACGTGTGGACCACAATCCCGCGAAAACAATATTGGGATGTTGAGGATCTATCTCGACATCTGATCCGCCGGTGTTGTCATCGCTCCCAAGAACTTTCTTCCAACTCGCGCCGCCATCTGTTGAGCGATAGATGCCGCGCGTCGCGTTGGGTCCGTAGGGATGGCCGAGGACGGCCGCAAAAACGCGATTCGGGTCGCGAGGATCGATGGCCACCTGCGGAATCTGCTGCGCGTCATCGAGGCCGAGATGTTTCCAAGTCTTGCCGCCGTCTGTGGACTTGTACATCCCGTCGCCAATGGCCAGGTCCGGGCGCGGCAATCCTTCGCCACAGCCGACATAAATTATGTTCGGGTCGGATGGAGCAACGGCGATCGCGCCGATAGAACCGGTGGGTTGGCTGTCAAAAATCGGTTCCCATGTTTCGCCGTAGTCGTCCGTCTTCCACACGCCGCTATCCACGCCGCCGATATAGAAAACGTTCGGCTGGCTCGGCACTCCTGCCGCGGCGCGCGTGCGCCCGCCCCGGAATGGGCCCACGTTGCGCCAGCGCATCTCTTGATACATGTTCTGCGGATATTGCTGCGCGCGAACCGGCTCCATCGCTGCCATCAGCCACGCTGCGAGCATCGCGCCGCTAAGTACCCCCAGTCGAATCTGTCGAAGAATTCCCCTGCGAGAAATGGGCATCATTGTTCGCCTCCGATGAGGCGTAAATATACAACCGCTGCGGTAGAGGCACAATCGCGGGCCAAAATTATTGGCCGGATATCAGCTGAAAAGGATTAGGCGAGGGTTGGCTTTTGAGCGCGCATCTCGGTGGGCTCGATCAAGAATTGCGTTCTGCAAGCGGACCGGACTTACCGATGAGCCGGCATCCCAACAGAGAACTCAAGAGAAATAGCGCAAGCAATAGTTGATCGCTTGGACTAGAAATCCTCAGGCTGCCTACGGGGGTTAAGAAAAGAAGACTCAACAGAATTGCGGAAACGACAGAAGCAAGTAAACCGACAACAATTCCTGCAAGCCGGGCGATCACGAATACTCCGAGCAACAAGACCAGCACAGTTGTCGACTTGTGGGCATTCAACTTGAAACAAGCGCTTCCAGCCGCGCTGATTGCAAGTAAGGAGACCGCAATCTTCAGCGCCGAGAACTGTTTCATCCGTACAGGAAAAGGGTCTGGAGTTGTCGCAGCCAAAAAAAGAACCGCGTAGGTGCCGCATACCCCTATGAGGCAACCGAGGGCAAGTCCCGCGATGAATCCGGACATGTTTTCGTGCCTCCAAGTAAAACCAAATTGCATCCCTCCATGCCAGCGAATGATGTTTTCGACCGGAAGCATAACTCCGCGTGTTGTCCCGGAATATATGAGAGCGCCCCTATCATGTGTTCTTTACCTTTCCCTCATTCCAACCTTCGACGTGTGAACCGACAAGCATCCTGCCTCCGTGCTTCAATTCTTCCAATAATGAGCCCTCGGCAACAGGCATGAATTTCAAGCCCCAACGATAGACCAACCGCCGAACGAGCAAAGCGATGAGAAACAGAACGATTCCCGAAACCAAGGCGGCGTAAGATCTCCGCTCGAAGAGCAGTGTCCAATCCACGGCATATCCCCACCGCGAAGTGGCTGAGTCAATCTTTTCTTGCAGGGATCGGCCCACAAATGGAAGCGCCGAGAACCGAATGTGCGTCGTATATGTGTAGGCATATTCGGGCTCATACTTATCTATGTTTTTGGTGGCCTGTCGAAGAATCACCGGATCGGCCAGCTCGCTCCGCGTAAGCGTCCTTCCGGAAGCATCACGCAAGATGACATGAAAAACTGGGTCCACAATCACCCAGCGTCCGTCCAACTGCACTTCCGCCACGACATGAGTTGTCGCGAGGGCCGGACTCAACAGTAGCAGGCGGCGGGATTCCAGGCCGCTTGCATCGGCAAGGTTTACAAAAGCGTTTACGGCCCCGCCGCAAACATCAATCAGTGATTGGTAGTTGAGGGTGTCGATCGGATCACGGCTGGACACATCGTCCACCGGCTTACCCGGTGTCCGCGCTGGGCCTCGCTCCATCCATTTGAGGATCGCTTCGACTTTTTGGTCCGGCGAACCCTCGCGCGGAACAATCGCATCCACGAATCCGTGGAGATACTCGCGCGTTGAGTATTCCCATACGCCACCGGCCAGTGCCAGAAGAAAAAAGGACATGACAAGGGCATTCGAGGCAAAGAAAGTGACTACGATGAAGAGACGACGTTTCGTGCTCGAGGGGTCCCGGGCCAGCATAGCGACGTTAGTATGTATCAACTTGGCCAAAGGGGGCTATGGTCGCGTGCCCTTGTACTAACCCAGTTGACGCCACTTAGTTGCGTTCGGATGGGGCGATTCGTTCCTTGGACTACTCATATCGAAGCGCGACAATCGGGTCCACACGCATCGCGCGCCGCGCGGGAATCCAACACGCCGCCAGCGCTACTATTATCAACACGACGGCGACTGCAGCGAATGTAAGTGGGTCTGTCGCGCTCACGCCAAAGAGCAATGAGAGCCTCGCAAGCAGCCTCGTGAGCCCCGCCGCCCCCCCAAGACCGATCGCCACACCCGCAAACGACATCCACGCTCCCTGGCCAAGCACCCAGCGCAAGACGTCTCCACGCTGCGCGCCAAGCGCCATGCGGATGCCGATCTCGTGCGTTCGCTGTCCGACAAGGTACGCGATGACTCCATAGAGCCCGATGCTCGCAAGCAGGAGTGCAAGCGCTGCAAACGCCCCGAGCAGCATCATCGCGAAACGCTTTGCCGCCAGTGATTGCGCGATAATCTCATTCATCGTCTGCGCGCCGGAGATCACTTCATCCTTGCTCACCTGTTCGTTTGTGCGTCGTATGGAATCCATAAGCGCGGGCACATGCCCGTTGGTTCGCACAACCACGCCTGCGCCCGACGGAACCAGCGCCATCGCGCCGTCGCCCAGTTGCATGAAAGAAAAGTAAGCTTGCGCCCGAAGTGAGTTCTGGTCGTCCGTATCGAGTCCCCACTGTTTCACGTGGGCGACAATTCCGACGATTTGATAGGAGTCCGGAGTGCCATCCGGATTCCCGAAATTAATCCTTTTCCCGATTGCATCTCCACTTGGGAAAAACTCTTTGGCAAGAGCGTCGTCCACGACCGTCACGCGCTCGCCATGTTCATCGTCGCGCTCCGAAAAAAATCTTCCACCAAGAAGCGGAATCCGCATCGCGCTCAGATATCCCGGCCCGACGACGTAACGCAACGTCCAGTTCCCCTCGTTCTGGCTCGCCGGCCTTGGCTGTCCCTCGACCCAAAAGGTATCGTCGTCTTCGTCATTCATGGGGAATGAGCCCCAACGGAGCGCCTCTGCTTCCACCCCCGGCGTGGCCGCGATACTTGCGTCGAAATCCCGCAGGGCTGCCCGGATTGCCGCCGGACTTGCCTTCATCATGGCCGGCGGCATAGCTAGGTTGAAAGTCACAACATTGTTCGGATTGAACCCTGCGTCAACATTCCACAGCGCCGCAAGACTGCGAATTAAAAGTCCCGCGCCGGTGAGCAGGACGAGCGCCATCGCCATCTCGATAATCACCAGAGCGCCTTGTGCCCGATGACGCTTTCCGCTCCCGCCTCGCCCGCCTCCCTTCAGCGTTTCATGGACGTTTGCCCGCGCCATTCGGAACGCTGGAATCAAACCAAAGAGAATTCCGGCAACCACGGAGATCAAAATGGTGAACCATAACACTCGCGCATCCATCCTAACTTCCCCCGCCCTGGGCAGCGTCGCGGGCAGCACATTCAGCGCGGCACGCGTCCCTGCGCGCGCGAGGGCTAACCCAAGCGCACCCCCGGTCAACGCGAGCAGGACACTTTCTGTAAGCATTTGACGCACGAGGCGTCCCATGCCCGCGCCCAGCGCCGAGCGCACCGCGATTTCCCTGCTTCGTCCAGTGGACCGCGCCAGCAGAAGATTCGCGACATTCACGCATGCAATCAGTAGAACAATCGCGACGGCGCCGAGCAGCAAAAGAAGAAATGGCCTCACTCTTCCGACCATCTCTTCTTTGAGCGGTGTCAGCGTCGCGCCCGTCCCTTTGTCCGTGTCCGGATAAATCTCCGCCAGATGACGGGTGACGCTCTCCATGTCCGAGCGCGCACGTTCGATGGTGACACTTGGCTTCAACCGTCCAATTCCGTGGATCCCAAGCCCCGCTCCGCGGTTACGAAGCATCGGATGGGCCCATTCCCCCATCGTCGCGTAAATATCGACTGAGGCGAACCTGCGAAGTGAAAGGCTGAATTCCGTGGGGATTACTCCGACAATTGTGTAGCCCTTTCCGTCAAGGGAAATTTCTTTTCCGAGCACTTCCGGGGCAGAGCCAAACTTTCTCTCCCAAAGACGCGAACTAATGACCACGCCACTTGAAACGCCGATTTCATCCTCAGACGGAAAAAATGTCCGCCCAATAATTGGTTTCACCCCCAGCATTGGAAAAAAGTCCGACGTGACAGCTGCCGCTTCCAAAACCTCCGCGACGCCAACTCCAGTCATGTTGTAACTGGTGCCGCGGTAAACGGCGAAGGATGAGAACGATTGATTCTCCCGGTGCCAGTCCAGGAAATTCGGATAGGAAATCGAACCTGTCGGAAAATTTGGCTTGCTTGCGTGCACAGTCACTAACCGGTCCGGCTCAGGAAACGGAAGTGGGTTCAAGAGCACTCCGTTCACAACCGAAAAAATCGCCGTGTTTGCGCCGATACCCAGCGCGAGCGTAAGGATCGCAATCGCCGTGAATCCCGGGTTCTTCCGCAACATTCGCACGCCGAAGCGAAAGTCTTGCCACAGGTCTTCCAGCCAGCGCGTGCCGCGTTCGTCGCGGCATTCCTCTTTTGTTAAATCGACGCCGCCGAATTCGCGTTTCGCCGTCATCTCCGCCTCCCAACGAGTCATCCCTGACGCGACATTCGCCTCGATGCGCTGCTCCAGGTCATATCGCAGCTCGTCATCCAGCTCCCGCTCGGATTGTTTCACGTGAAACAATTCGCGCACCCGCAGCAGAATCAGTCTCTTGCGGAATTCGAATTGAGAAACGCGCTCGTCTTCGCCCGGATTGTTCTTTGACATCGCAGCTCCCCGCGCGACAATTCGTAACCTTCGTCTCGTTTTTTAAGTCGTGTTTAGAACCAACCCAATCGCCGCGGCCATCCGCTCCCAGTTGCCTTCTTCCACTTCAAGTTGACGGCGCCCCTTTTGCGTCAGCCGGTAAAACTTCGCGCGGCGGTTGTTTTCCGATTCGCCCCACTCCGTCGCGAGCCATCCGCGGTGCACCAGCCGGTGCAGCGCCGGATAGAGCGAGCCCTGCCGCACGCGCAGCGCGTCGCGCGAAATCTGCGCAATGCGCAGCGAAATGCCGTAGCCGTGCTGCGGCCCGGTCTGGAGTGTTTTCAGAATCAGCAGGTCGAGTGTGCCCTGCAGCAGGTCGGTCTTGATGGGTGACATAGCCATCCTCTCTTCTCCTAGACGCTCGACAAGAGTAAAACGTCACTCCTGTCGAATGTCAAGGAGAAGCCTCATGCACCATTGGACTTGGCCGGCGCGGAACGGTTAGGTCTGATTCCCGGTTGCCCGCAGGCGAAAACTAAAGCAAGATGGCGCGCAGGAGAGCTGCCGGAAAATGTGGTACGCGGAAGTTGTCATGATGGGGCTTGGCGTGGGCGTGCTCGTCGGACTGATGGGCATCGGCGGCGGAGTCGTTCTAGTTCCCGCGATGGTCTATCTGCTCGGGTTCGACCAGCACATGGCGCAGGGCACTTCCCTTTTCCTGCAGCTTCCGCCGCTCGGCCTAGGCGCACTCCTCGTTTACTGGCGAGAGAAACGCGTGGACCTCTGGGCGGGCGCGACCTGCGCGCTGGGTTTCCTCCTCGGTGGTTACTTCGGCAGCAAGATTGCTATCGGGTTGGACTCGCGCAATCTGCAAGGAGCATTCGGCATCTTTATTATCGTCGCGGCGGCGCTGCTGTGGTGGAAGTCCCGGCCGCAACCGGCGGAGAGCGGGCCTCATGCCTAATCCAATCGCTACCACGTCCGCCAGCCCCAGCGCTAGCAGCCCTGCGCGGCTACTCTTGATCCTGGTTGTCGCTACGGGCGTTGGTGTGTGCGCGGGACTTTTCGGCGTGGGCGGAGGCGTACTGCTCGTGCCCCTGCTCGTTCTGCTCTTCGCATTCGATCAGCACATCGCGCAGGGCACAAGCCTTGTAGCGCTCGTCCCTCCTGTGGGATTGCTGGCCTTCCTAAATTATGCGCACGCGCACGAGGTAGATTGGAGAGTGGGTCTACTCATCATGCCGGGAGTTTTTCTTGGAGGATTCGTGGGCAGCCGGCTCGCGCAAAGACTATCGCCGCGCCGCATGAGGCGCGTCTTTGCGGGATTCCTCTTGCTGCTCGGCGCGTGGCAAATCGCCTCCGCCTGGCTAATGCACTAAACTCGCGCCGAGTTGGTGCGTGCGATTATTGTTGCTGATTTCCCCCCGGCCCCGCCTGTACCGAAGCTGACGACGCCCCGAGCGGAGTGTGCAGAGTGAAGAGCCCTTCTGTCGCCGAAGCCGCAATCACAGTGCGCGGTCCGGCCTGCGCGGTGAGCGATGGGAAATGCCCGTCGCCAAGCGGCCCGGTGAGTTTCTTCCAACTCCGCCCCTGATCCTCGGAAACAAACACGCCGTGATGGCTCGTTGAAATCACCCAGTCCGCCCCTTCCACCGCCATGTCTTCCACTTGCGTGTCCGGCATGTTGAGCGAGCGCCAGGTAAGCCCCGAGTCATGCGAGATCACGGCGCCGGTGCTGCGCAGCGCGAACATCGTCAGACCATCCGCAATCACCAGCCGCTCCACTTCTTTCGGATGAAGCGTCGGGTCGGCTATCGCCCAGCTTGCGCCTGCGTCGCGCGAGATGGTGAGCGAGACATCAGAGAGTACCCAAATCGAGCGACCGTCCGCAGACGCGCGAACTTCATGGACTGTCGCGCGTGAATTGGCGGCAATTGAAAGGAATGGAGCATACACGCTCCACGTCGCACCGTGGTCGCGCGACGCGAGCAACCCTTCTGATGTCGCCGCCAGCCAAACGTCGCGGCTAAAAGCAATGTCGTAAACTTGTGAGCGCAGCGGATGCGATGATGCGACTGCCGGGCGCGCTGCAGGCGCGGCTTTCGCCGTGGCCGGCGCCGAAGTCTTGGCAGGTGACTTCGTTCCCGCCTTCGTTGTCCGCGCCGGCGCCGGAGCTGCCGCCTTTGCGATAACTACTCCCGTCTGCACCCAGTTCGCCTTCACTGCGTCGTAATGCAGCAAGCCTCCCGCTTGCGGCGCGGCCCACCATCCATCCGGCGCTGCGAAGACGTGCCGCCACACTTGCGCGTTCGCGCCGTGTGAAATCGAAACCCAAGTGCGTCCGCCGTCCGATGTTGAATAGATCGGCTCCACGGCATTCGTCAGCATGAGCAGCATGCGCTCCGGCCGCTGCACATCGGCGGCGACTTCACGGACCTGCCTGTGTGTGAAGCCGTCATTCGTCGCCGAAAATGTCGCGCCCGAATCGCGGCTCACATAAACTCCCAGCCCTTCGACACCAAGGATGATTCGCCCCGGCCGCCGCGTGTCCAAAATTACCGCGCTGATTGTCCAGCCCGGCGCGGTCACACGCGCCCAAGTCGTACCGCCGTTCGTGGTCTTCCACAAACCGTCTGTAGTTCCGGCATAAACAACCGATGGACTTGCGGGGTCCTGCCGGATAATTTGCGTCCGCCGCGAAAGAAACGGAATTCCGCCGTACTTCGCCCATTTCGTTCCCGAGTTGTCGCTGTGATAGATGCCAGAGCATGCGCTCGCGTAAATACGATCCGGATTTGTCGGATCGAGCGTGATGCTCATCACGTCGGAATCGTCGATCATTCCCGATGTAATCGGCTGCCAGTGCGCGCCGCCGTCCATCGTTTTCCAAGGCAGATGAAATGTTCCCGCATAAATCACATCGGTGTTCCGCGGATCCACCAGCAAGGAATCGAAATTGCGAAGGTCTGCGTGGTTCGATGGGGAGATGCGCTCCCACTGAGCTCCGTCATCGCGCGAACGGTAAACGCCATCGAGCGTGCCCGCGAGCAACATCTTCGGATCCGCTTCCGACTGAACAATCGCGCGCACCGCCTGCCCCGAAAGCCCCGACTGTCGCCACGTCGCGCCGCCGTCATCGCTGCGGTAGACTCCGCCGCCGTTTGCGCCCAGCACTCGAGTTGCTGCGAAAACGCGCCGCGAATCGCGCCGGTCAACCATCAACGCCATCACCACGGTGTCAGATCGATCTCCCGCGCGGCCTATCAGCCGCCAGTGCGCGCCGCCATCTTTCGAGGCGAAAATGTGCCCGTCCACGGTTCCGAGAAAGAGCGAGTCGGGATCATGTGGGTCGGCCGCCATCGAGCGGACGTCACCGCCGGCAGGCCCCATCGGCTGCCAGTCTTGGGCCGCAACCGGCAAAGGCTTTGCTATCAATAGGATAGATAGGATTAAGGCAGTTCGAAGCCACGCACGCATGGATTCCTCCCGGGGAATGCCGTGCCTGGCTGGGGCACGGATTCTCAGGTAGGTTAGGGAAAAAAGCGAGAGAAATATGCTGGTCTGGGGTTTAGTTCCGGGACAGTTGGAGTATGTGTATTGGGGCTGGCCAACTGTCCGGAAGGGCAATTACCCGGGTTTCTCCTGAAGGACCTTCCTGACGGACCTCGGAGCTAGCTGGAGTGCCTGCAGGGTGCGCGCAATGACGAACAATTCGGCGAGGAATGGATTTCCAAAGCGAATCCTGCTGACAGGCGGCGCGGGCTTCATAGGCTCGCACGTCGCCGAGGCGCTGCTTTCGCGCGGCGTGGACCTCACTATCGTTGACAATTTCGACCCGTCCTACTCCCTTGAATCGAAGCGCGCGAATCTGGAAGAAGTCCAACGCGCGGGGAATTTTACTTTGCACGAAGCCGACATCTGCGATTTCGCGCGGCTCCGAATTGCATTCGCCGCATCGAAACCGAATGCGGTGATTCATTTCGCGGCCAAAGGCGGCGTGCGCTCTTCTTTCGACGACCCGCTGGCCTGCGGCTATGTGAACGTCACCGGGACGTTTCACGTGCTGGAACTCTGCCGCGAATTCGGCGTCGAGCGATTCGTGCTTGGCTCGTCGAGTTCCGTTTACGGCGCAACCTGCACTGTTCCGTTTCGCGAAGAGCAGAGCGAACTGCAGCCGATTTCACCTTGCGCGGTAACAAAACTCGAAGCTGAAAGACTCGCGCAGGACTACGCGCGTACATATAGGCTTGCGGTCATCTGTTTGCGCTTTTTTTCGGTTTACGGGCCGCGCATGCGGCCGGATTCGGCAATCTTTAAGTTCACGGAGTCGCTCGAATCGGGAAGTCCTCTGCGAATCCTCGGTGATGGCTCTGCTGCGCGCGACTTCACGTGGGTAGGAGATATCGTTCCTGCGGTATTGAAAGCGCTGGAATTCTTTTTCCCAGTGGAGCACGCGAATTCCGACGGCAATGGAAACGGAAACGGGCGGCGAACTGTCGTTCCATTTGAGATTTTCAACCTCGGCGCGTCAAGTCCAGTCTCACTAAATGATCTTTGCGTGCTGCTTGAAAGAATCACCGGACACAAAGCCAAGCGGCAGCATCATTCAAATCAACCCGGCGATGTGCCGATCACGTGCGCCGATATTTCTGAAGCGCACCGGCTGCTCGGGTTCCGTCCCTCGATCCCGCTTCCCGAAGGCCTGACACGATTTGTGGCGTGGTACCGCTCTTCGGCCGTCCGCGCGGAAAACGTTTTTGCAAGAGCGTCAGCGGACTAGTCCTTTACGGCGAAGTCCATACTCTACCCACTTTTTGCATTGCCCCGCCGGCGCGATTTCCTATATCGTCTGTCTAAATGGTTGACATCCACTGCCACATCCTGCACGGCCTTGACGACGGGGCAAAATCGCTCGAAGAGTCCGTCCAAATGGCCGAAATCGCCATCGCCGACGGAATCACGCACGTCATCGCGACCCCACATTCAAACGCGGAGTACGCATTTCGTCCGGAGTTGATTCGCGAGCGCCGCGACGAATTGCAGGCGCGCGTTGAAGGCAGGTTGCATCTCGCCACCGGATGCGACTTCCATCTTAGTTACGAAAACTTGCAGGACGTCCAGACGAATCCAACGAAGTACACGCTCAACCAGAAAAACTATCTGCTCGTCGAATTCGCCGACTTCGCCATTCCGCCGAACATTGACGACACGCTGCACCTCCTGCATCTTCTCGGCTTGCAGCCGATCATCACGCACCCGGAACGCAACGGTCTGATCCGCCATCAACCTGAAAAACTCTGGCGCTGGCTAAGGCAGGGATGCCTCGTGCAGGTGACGGCGCAGTCTCTTCTGGGTCGATTTGGGGCGGGCACCGCAAAGATTTTATTTGAATGGCTGGAGCAAGACCGAATACATTTTGTGGCCACGGATGCGCACAGCGTGACGGGCCGCCCGCTGAAATTGCGCGAGGCGTATCAACTGGTGGCGAAGCGCCGCGGCGACGACGTCGCACACTCGCTCTTTTACTCAAATCCTCTCGCGGCGTACAAAGGCGAGCCGCTTCCCTACCTGCCTGATCCGCCGCCTGAGAAAAATTCTTCGCACGGCTTCCGCAAACGCAAGCGCTTCATCTTTTTTTGATACGCGCCGCCCCTACTTCTTCTTGTGCTGCTCGAACCATGCGGCCACGTACGTCACCTTCGTCATCTGATGGCTCGGACGACGGCTTACCCCGTGCGGCTCGCCGGGAAACCGCACCAGCAATGTGTCCACCTTCAGCAGCTTCAGCGCGGTGTAATACTCCTCCGCCTGCGAGATCGGAGTGCGATAGTCTTCCTCACCCACCATCAGCAGCGTCGGCGTATTCACGTCCTTGATGTGCATCAACACGGAGCGCTTTTCGTACTCATTCGGAATCTCCCATGGCGGAGCCGCAAACCAATACTTCGAGCCGAGGATGGAAATGTCCGCCGTAAGCGTCCAGCTCGTCCAGTCAATCACCGGGTAGTTGCTGGCCGCCGCGCGGAAGCGGTGCGTGTTGTCAATCATCCAGCAGGTCAGCACGCCGCCGCCGGAGCCGCCCGTGACAAAAAGATTGTCCGTGTCAATGTAGCCCTTCTTGACGACCTCGGTCACGCCGGAGTCCAAATCGTAAAAATCGTCTCCCGGATACGCGTGATGAATGGAGTTTGAAAACTCCTCGCCATAGCTCGTGCTCCCGCGCGGATTGGTGTACAGCACCACGTAACCCATTCCGGCATAGAGCTGCTTTTCCACGTCGAAGCGGTCGCCGTAGTTGCCGAACGGCCCGCCGTGGATTTCCAGAATCAGCGGATATTTTTTCGACGGGTCGAAACCCGGCGGCTTGATGATCCAGCCCTCAATTTTTCGCTTGTCCTTCGACGACTCGTACCAGATCTCCTCGACCTTGCCCGGATGTTTCTGCGCGAGGAATTCTCGATTCGGCTCGACAATTAATTTCGGTTCGCCACGGCCCACGCTGCCCGCCGCAACGCCTCCGGGATTGTCATTCAGCGACCACGTGATCGAGAATGTCCCGTTCGGGCCGAGCGAAAACGCACCGCCGCCGCTCGCGCTGCCGCCGCCCCCGAGGTGTTGCGTGATAACGCTCGTCGTGCCGTCGAGTTTGGCAAACGCAAGTTTCGTGTCGCCCTGATCGTCATAGTGGAAATAGACGCCGCTGCCGTCCGACGCCCATCGCGGTGAAACAACATCCCGGTCGAGTTTCGGCGTGATCACATGCGGGTTGCTCCCATCGCGGCCCATTACATAGAGATTTGTCGTCTGATGACCCTGGAAACGTTCGTCGTATCCCGTGTAGGCGATCCACTTGCCGTCGGGCGAAATCGCCGGGGAATTGTCAGGCCCATGCCGGTGCGTGAGCTGCTTCACGGCGCCGTCCGCCGTAGACATTTCAAATACTTCCGTGTCCGCGGGCTCGTAGTCCGCGTCCGCGCGCAGGTTCGCTGAGAAAATCAGAGACATCCCGTCGGGCGCCCACACAAGCTGTGGGCCGCCGCCCGTCGCGCTGCCATAGGAAACGTCGCCCTTGCTCACCTGCCGCGGCGCGCCACCGTCCGTGGCGATTACGAAAATCTGTGTCGAGCCGGGCCGCAAATAGCCCAGCCCGTTGAACCGGTAAACAAGCGCGTCAAACATCCGCGGCGCGTCTGCCCACCGCGCGCCAGCGGGCGCTTGTGGAAGCGGCGCAAGCCGCGGCCCCGGCACCGGAACGCGCGACGAGAATGCGATCCACTTCCCGTCGGGCGACCATGAAATATCCGCGGGCGCGTTTTCGAGTTCCGTCAGCCGCGCCGTCTGTCCCGTGTCCATCCAGCGGACGTAAAGCTGCGTGTGGCCTTCATCGCCCGCGAGATACGCGATGCGCGTCCCGTCGGGCGACCAGCGCGGCGACGTGTCGTTGTCGTGTCCATCCGTCAGCGCGCGGTCATCCGTGCCGTCAAAGTTGACGATCCATAGATTCGTCTCGCGCGTGTCCGTCATCACGTTCGCGGACGTCCGCACATACGCGATGCGCTTGCCGTCGGGCGAGATCTGCGGGTCGCTCGTGTATTGCAGGCGGAAGATGTCGTAGGGTGTCAGATGATCCCCGCGCTGCTGCATCTGTTGCTGCATCATTTGCTGCGCGCGTGCCGCGCCCGAAAACAGCAGAACCGCACACACGATTAAAGCCGCGCTTCGCGTGATTGCTCGCACGTCACACCTCCGAACCGGTTTTTGTGGTGAGAAGACCACTCGCGCGCAACTCATACGCCCGCTGGGGTGTGAAAATCAAGGTTGAAACAGAGAGAGGGAACGTTTCCTTGGAGGGGTGAGTCGGCGCGTTTCGGATCATGCGAACGGAGGCGTTGATAGAAGTCGAACCCTCAATTTGCATGGGCTCCAATGCGCTAGGCTTCTCGCCGAAACCATTGGTTCGCTCTGGAAGTGAGCATGTACCAAATTACAAAAACAAAGTAGGCAAATAATGCGAGCCAAACTGTGAAGGACCAACCACCCTCGTGGGAAGCATCCTGGACGACTCTCAACAACAATACAATGTCTACTGCGGCGCAAATGATCTTGAGAAAGCGTCCAAATGCCTTTAATCGAATCAGGCCATAGCCCGCGATCACGCCGATTGTGGCAAGCACAAGCATACCGGTATCTAAGGTCTCGAAGCGTCCGTGGTAGGAATCATACAATGCGGCATACACCCAGATTCCTACTTCGACAAAGCTGAGGATTGCGAAGACTAGCACGCCAACAGGGCGCTTTCTTGCTCCCGTCGCAACGGATGGCGCAGGAGCGCCTGTCTGTGGATCGAACGCAGGTGCGGCGGGAGTGGCAAAAGATTCGCTGGCTGGCGCCAAATTCTGCGAGTTTGTTGAAGACGGCTTGGCTTGCGCGACATCGGGCGCTTGCGGTGGCGGAAGATGTGGCGTCGCTGGTGAAATTGGCTGCGGCACGGCGGACGGTTCAGGTCGCGGAGTAATATGGGGCTGCATTCGAGCCAACAGAATCCTTACCGTGCCCGCGAGATTCTTTAGGTGAGACTCCAACGGGGGCGTCAGCGCGTCGAGCCAGTGAACATTTCCGATAAAGTATTCGAGTGCTCTGCCGGGAAGGACGTCTTCGATGCGTACAGGAAGAATCGTCACGCCGTGATTGACGGCGCGTTCAACCTCGCGGCGAATCTGCGGTGAGTCATTCGCATTTGTGGTGAAAACAAGAACCATAATCCGGCATTCCTCGATGGCCTCAATGATGCACTCGCCATATTCCATGCCGGGCGTGACGTCCCGCGGGGCAATCCAGCAGCGAATGCCGCTCGATTCGAGCATGGCGCAGACGGCGTCGGCGGTCGTCTTATCTTTGGCAGAGTGGCTGATGAAAACGTCGTGAGCCATATATGAAGGGCGCGCTCCTGCTCGCTTGCAGTTTATCGAAGAGGCGGGATTCTACCACCAACCGGATAGCAGAGCGGTTTTCAATAGCGCGCGGCGGGTTTCAACAATGCAGAGACATGTGCATGCGGCTTTGCGAAAAGGTCATCCGGAGAAACCGTCAGGAAAAAATTTCAAGGATTTCTTCGTAGCGCTTGAAGGGCGCGATCAGGTAGGTGCCGGCCATCCCGCTTTTACGGGCGGGCGCGGACTTAGCCCATTCAAGCATGCGCTTCGCGAGCGCGAATCCGCGTTCGCGCGCCGCGGCGCCCGCGGACTCCAGTTCGCGCAGCACCGGCTCCGGGATCACGATGCCCGGTACTTCGTTGTTCAAACGCACGGCCTGTTTGTAACTCACGAGCGGCCACACGCCGAGCAGCGTTGGAATGGGGCAGGGGCCGCCGAGTTTTTTCAGGAACGCTTCCCAGTGGGAAGGGTCGAAGAGCGGTTGCGTCATCGCGAAGTGCGCGCCGGCCTCCACTTTTTCGCGGAAGCGTTCGATTTCATAGTCGAGGTCTTCCGCAACGGGGTTCACTGCTACTCCGATTGTGAAGTTCGTCGCGCCGCCGAGATTCTTGCCGGTCCAGTCCATTCCTTGATTCAATTTTGCGAGCACTTTCACCAGACCGATCGAATCCACCTCGAATACGCCACTCACTTCAGGGTAGTCGCCGACTGACGGAGGATCACCCGTAATTGCCAGGACGTTTCGCACGCCCCCAACCGTCCACGAGCCGAGCAGCGACGCCTGCAACCCGATTAAGTTCATGTCACGCGTGGTGAAGTGCGGAATCGTTTCGACGCCGCGCGCCTCGAGTGCGCCCGCGACCATGAGCGCGTCCATCCCGACGCGCGCCATCGCGCCGCTGTTGATGTCAATCGCATCCACCTTGCCGCTCGCAAGGATGTTGTCCACTTGCTCGAACACCCGGTCGAGAGCGATTCCCTTTGGTGGATCAATTTCCACCGAAGTCACGAACTGCCCCGCCAGAATTTTTTTCCAGATGCCGCTCTCCGGTTCACGCTTGGCGATTCGCAGCGGCGCTTCGTCCACCGCGGTTGCGCCGGATGCCGCGCGAACCGCGTGGCCGGGTGCAAGCTTCTTTACCGCTTCCACCATCGCGCGCACGTGGTCGGGCGTAGTGCCGCAGCAGCCGCCCAGGATGCGCGCGCCGAGCGCCGCGGCTTCGCGCGCGAACTCGGCGTAATATTCCGGCGACGACCGCGGATAGACGGTGCGGTCGCCCATGCGCCGCGGAAATCCGACATTGGGCATGGCGCTCCGTGGAAGCGCTCCCGCGCCGCGCGAGAGTTCTTCAACGATAGGAATCAGTGACTGCGGCCCGAGCGTGCAATTCGTACCAATAACTTGAATGTTTTTCTTCGCGAGCCGTGCGGCGGCATCCGCGGGGCGCACTCCCGCATCGGCGGTGCCGTCTTCCGAAAACGTCATTTGGGCGACGATGGGGAGTTGCGAGAAAGAACGAATTGCGTCAATCGCGGCGATTAATTCCTCGATATCCGAAAAAGTCTCAAGCATGAAGAGGTCCACGCCACGTTCTTCGAGCGCCTGCGACTGCTCGTGGAAACATGCTCGCAATTCGTCCGCGGGGACTTCGCGGACGTGCCGCGAAACGCCCGACGGTCCAATGGATCCGGCAATCAGCACTTCATGCGGCGCGCCTTCGCGGGCCTCACGCGCGATCTTGGCGCCCATATTGTTGATGCGCGTGACCTCGTCGCCCAATCCCGAAGCGGCGAGCTTCAACCGGTTCGCGCCGAACGTGTTGGTCTCGATCAGGCGTGCGCCGGCTGCGATGTAAGCGCGATGAACGCGGAAGACGGCCTCAGGCTGTGTACAATTCAGCTCCTCGAAGCAGCGTTGCGCGCCGACGGATTCGTGCAGCAGCGAACCCATCGCGCCATCCGCGACAAGAATTGCTGCTTGCAGGCGCGCATTGAAATCGTCAATTCTCATGTCGCGTATCTTCTATCCTCTATCAAGTGCTTCAAAGTGAGAAGGGTTTTCCTCTTCGCAAAGCAAGAACCGGACTTGCGTGGAATGGAACGGCGAGGCGTCCTACCGCATGTGCTCGGCCATGCCGGCGATGGTGCTCATCAGGTCGTACTTGGTGAGGATGTCGTAGCGCGAATCGCCCATGTCCACAAAAACCGCGGGTGTGTCGTGGCTCAACAGACGAGTCACGCGCTCGACCGGCGCGTCCTTCGGCACCGAAGGTAGTGGCTTGCCCATCACTTCGCGGATCACGAGCTTGCGCAGATCTTTCCCCTGCAGCGCGAGATTGAGAATCTGGTCCTCGAAGATCGCGCCGATGGGAGTCTTGTCCTCGAACACGGGCAACTGCGAGATGTCCTGCTTCTGCATGGTGTGGAGCGCGTGATAGACGGTCTGCTCCGGCCGCGCGATGATCAGTTCGCGGTCCTTGCCGTTCTTGCGCTTGGCATTCACCACGTCTTCGGCTTTGAGCGAGACCTCGGCGTCCGCGTAGCCGCGCTCGCGCATCCATTCGTCGCTGTACACTTTGCTCAGGTAGCGCATCCCGGTGTCCGGCAGAAATGCGACGACCACGTCACCCTTCTTGCAGCGCTTGGCCACACGCAGCGCCGCGGAAATGCATCCGCCGCCGCTGCCGCCGGTGAACAAACCTTCCTGTTTCACCAGGCGCCGCGCCCAAACGAAACATTCCTCGTCAGTGATTTGCTCGATGTCGTCGAGCACCTTGAAATCCATGGTCGCAGGGAAAATATCCTCGCCGATGCCTTCGACGACGTATGTCTTCGCCTTGCCGACCTTTCCGGTCTTGAAAAATTCGTAGTAGAGCGAGCCAATCGGGTCTGCCCCGATAATTTGAACTCTTGGATTTTTTTCTTTCAAGTACCGCCCGATGCCGCTGATGGTTCCGCCTGTACCCACGCCGCAGACGAAGTGCGTAATTTTGCCTTCCGTATCCTCCCAGATCTCCGGGCCGGTCGTCTGGTAATGCGCTTCAGGGTTCATCGGGTTTTCGTACTGGTTGGGATAATAGGAATTCGGGATTTCGCGCGCGAGTTTTTTCGCCACGGAGTAGTAGCTGCGCGGGTCGTCCGGCTCGACAGCCGTGGGGCACACAATCACTTCCGCGCCGAGCGCCTTGAGCAAGTCCACTTTTTCCTTGGATTGTTTATCGGTGATTGTAAAAACCATTTTGTAGCCGCGCACGGCGGCGACGAGCGCGAGCCCCATGCCCGTATTGCCCGATGTGCCCTCGATAATCGTGCCGCCCGGCTTGAGCAGCCCGCGCTTCTCGGCGTCGTCAATCATGGTGACGCCGATGCGGTCCTTCACGGAGCCGCCCGGGTTGAGGTAATCCACCTTCGCGTACATCTCGGGCGCCAGCCCCGCATTGATGCGGTTCAGACGGACCAGCGGCGTTTTCCCGATGGCATCCAGAATGCTGTTGCACTTCATTGTTCGTGTTCTCTTTCGTGGCTTGCGGCTTTGGTGGAGCGGAATGGATGGCCGCAGTGAATCGAGTTTAGCACGCCATATTGCCCTTCTCTATGGCGTCCCTCTGTCGGTGCGTCGCGCCTTTCTCCGGCGAACCGCAGTCCGCAATGCGGTAGAATTCCCGCGTCGTTTTGAAACGCCTCGGAGGAAAACACTATGCATCGCCGTCACAACTATTCGAGCGGCACGCCCTGGGAACCGATTGTCGGCTACTCGCGCGCAGTGCGCGTCGGCTCGGTGATTCACATCTCCGGGACGACGGCCACGGGGCCGGACGGAAAGATTGTTGGTGCGGGCGACGCTTACGCGCAGGCGGTGCAAACGCTGAAGAACATCGAGGCAGCGCTGCAAATGGCGGGCGCGAGCATGCGCGACGTTGTCCGCACGCGGATCTACATGACCAACATCACCGACTGGGAAAAAGTCGGGCGCGCGCACGGCGAAGTCTTCAAGGCCATCCGCCCGGCTACAACCATGGTTGAGGTCAGCAAGCTGATTTCGCCCGAGATGCTCGTTGAAATTGAAGCCGAAGCAATTCTCGCGCCGTAAACATTCGTCATTTGCGCCGCATTAATACCTAACGCGAACGCGATACTTCAAAACGGAAGTGCCGTCCTTGGCGACGGGAACTTTGAATTGCGCGGCGAAGGCCGCGGTCTTCGTCGCGGGGAAAGTTGAATCAATGATGGTCCAATCGCCGCCGATCGGTTCGTTCACTTCGACCGTGATGGCCGATTCCTTGTGGTTGCGGAGCGTGATCTCGTATTCCATTTCGTACAGGCGGCTGGAGATGACCTTGTAGTCGGTCTGCTTGCGCTCGGCGACGATGTCGAAAGCGTTGCCGACGTGGATGTTGAGCTGCTCATCCTTCGGCGTGTGCGTGATGCTGTCTTCGCCGATAAAGAGCGTGCCACCATGCGAATCGGCCTGATAGACGCGGATGGTGCCGGCGGGAAGCGGCATGCCGAGGCCCGTCTTTTCCTCGTTTTTGAAGCGGTAGTAGACCATGACCGGGTCTTTGGCGGGAGCACCGGGATTCATCGCGCTGCGGTAGTAATAAGACTGGCCGTTGACGACGAAGCGCTTCTCGACCGGAAAACTCGAGGCGCGAAGAAGGCTGACCTGCTTTGATTCCTTGTCAAAGATGGAGGTGCGGCGATTGAGCGTGTAGAGGTGATATTCGGAAAAGTTCTCCTGGGTCATGGGTGGCGGAGCAGCCTGTGACAATGCTCCCATTACAAGGGCATTGCGCCCGCCTCCCGTTCCCGTTGCAACCCTGTTTAGTTCGCCGGCGACAAGTTGCAGCTTCGCATTACGGAAACCCGTGCCCGCGTTGTTGACCAGCGTGACCCAGCCATCGAGATCGGCTGAATTATCGTCACGCGTGACGGTCATCACGTAGTCCGCATTCCAGGACATATTATTCGCGAGGTAGGAGGCTTCGATCTTCTGGCGGCGCGCGCCGGTGTTCGAGAGCATCCAGACGAGCGTCGGGCGGCTGTAAAGATTGTCGGGCAGCGCGGAAAACCGGAAGCCGCCCGGGTTCATGCCAGTGATAATCGAGTCTCCAATCTTCCAGACCGGCCCACCGGGGTTGTTGGCAAGCAAGGTGGCCTTGGTCTCTTCCCATTGCGTGGCGCCGTCCTTGGTTCCTACCTGACGCAGGAGCGTGACTTCCTTGCCGACATATTTTTCGAGCATTTTCGCGGCGTCGAGGAGGTCGTATTCATAATTCTGCTCGAGCACGTTGAGCTTGTCAGGATCGGCGAGCGAGCGGATGTGAACGGTCGCGGGATTGACGGTGGCGGCGATGTCCATGAAGCGAAGGGTGAATTCTCCCGAAGGAAGCGAGAGGTCGCGTGTGTCACGGATGAGGGCGACATTGGAGTTGTAAACGGTGACGGCCAGGTCGGTCTGGTCGGACATGGTAGTTTCGTGCAGGCCGGACAATTGACCGGACGACGACTGCGCCTGATTCTGGGCGGCGGCGCGCGCGGTGATTCCGTGCGTCATCAATAGTCCCGCTGCGGCGAGCATCGTGAGCAGCGCTGCCATTAGCAATTTTGTTGGAATGTATTTTTTCATGTGCGTCCTCTCCAAGTTCAATTCATCATTCAATTCAACAATTCAGGCACCAAGGGTCAGGCGCCAGATCCATCGGGGCCGAAATCCACGGCGGAAGCAGGCAGCCGATTTGCGGCGATTCTACTCTCTCCGCCCGCCCAACGGCTTGCGTGCAATCTTCGCCCTCACACCCTCAATGTTAGACACCGTTTGCGGGCGCGGGGCTGCCAGAGGGAAGTACCGAATGACAATGAATGCGGCTTGCGCCTGAGGCAGAACCGGGATTCACAATTGGCGGATTGCTTTCAGAATTGTGCCGACGTAAGATGGCGCTTCGCCGGACGTGTGAATTGCGCCGGCTGGGCTCTCCACCCACCCGCCGGCATGCGCATCCGCTGATAGTTCTTCAACCATTCGTCATCATTTCAGCAATTGGCAGCAATCGATTCGCACTTGGAATTCTCGGAGGTGAGCGATGGCCAAACGCCCGGGAACAGAACCCCCGGAAGAGGAAGTCCTCAAGAAGAATAACGGCCGTGACGGTGCCGAGCGCACGGGATTCGGCCGGCGCGAATTCGTCAAGCTGGCGGGGACGGCGGGCATCGCAGTGGGCGTGCTCGCGGGCGAAGGCCTGCTGAAGGCGGAGCCCGCGCCGCAGGAAGCGCCGGACGCGGCAACGGCGAAGCTCGTCGGGCCGGGCCCGGTGAAGATGACATTGAAGATTAACGGCAAGCCGACTGTGCTGGTGGCCGAGCCGCGCGTGACGCTGCTCGACGCGCTGCGCGACCGCATTTACCTGACCGGCGCGAAAAAAGTTTGCGACCGCGGAACTTGCGGCGCGTGCACGGTGATCATCAACGGCGCGGCGATGTATTCCTGCTCGGTGCTGGCGATTGAAGTGGCCGAGCGGCCGGGCGCGCCTGCCGCGGCGATTGAAACGATTGAAAGCCTCGCGCCCGCGGGGCAACTCCATCCTGTTTCCTCGGCGTTCGTGGACAACGACGCGTCGCAGTGCGGATTCTGCACGCCGGGATTCGTGATGTCCGCGAAAGCCTACATTGATAAGCATCCGCATCCGACTTACGAACAGGTGAAGGCGTCGCTCGGCGGGAATCTGTGCCGCTGCGGCACGTACATGGGCGTGCGGCACGCCGTGGTGCAAGCCGCAACGAAGATGGCAGGGGCGAAAGGGGGTAACGCGTAATGGCTGATTACAAGTGGCCCTCAATTGAAAAGCGAAGTCTTCTCGGAAAAAGGATTTCAAAGATCGATGCGCCGTGGAAGTCGTCCGGCAGCGCAATTTATGCCTACGACGTGCACCGGCCGAACATGCTTTTCGGGCGCATGGTGCTTTCGCCCCACGCGCACGCGAAGATCACGAGCATTGACACAAGCGTGGCGGAGAGGATGCCGGGCGTTCATGCCGTGCACATTATTACCGACACAGGAGTAGGCAAAGAAGTCTTGTGGGCTGGCAAGGAAATCGTGGCGGTCGCCGCCGAGACGGATGACCAAGCGCGGGACGCCGCGCGTGCCGTGAAAATTGAATACGAGGTGATGCCGTATCTGGTCACGGATGCGTCTCCGGAGAACGCGCAAGGCTTCGTGCGGCCGCCGAATGAGACGACTCAGGGCGATGCCAGCGCGGGATTTGCTCAAGCGGACGTCATCCATGAGGGACACTATGGCTCTCCTCCCATCACCCATTGCTGCCTTGAGTCCCACGGCTCCGCGGCGGAATGGGACGGCGACAAACTTACGGTGTGGGCTTCGACGCAGAGCGTGACAGGGCTTATGGGCGAATACTCGCAGAGCCTGACGGCAAATGGGATTCCGGTAACGCCGGCAAACGTCAGGATTCTTACGCCGGTGATGGGCGGGGGATTCGGCAGCAAATTCACGGCGGACACGTGGGGCATCTCCGCGGCGGTGCTGGCGAAGAAGGCAGGTCGCCCCGTAAAGATGATGCTTGACCGCGACCAGGAATTAATGGTCGCGGGGATGCGGCCATCAATTCATGCAAAGGTGAAAGTGGGCGCAAAGAAAGACGGGACGCTGACGGCGTGGGAATCGGAGTCGTGGGGTACGCAGGGCCCTGCGCCTGGTAATTCTGGGAACTTGCCATACGTATTTCAGGCGCAGCCGCTTGCAATTCATCGTCACCACACTCCAGTTCTGACAAATGTTGGGCCTGCGAGAGCGTGGCGGGCCCCGAACCACCCACAGCTGTGCTTGATTACCATGTCCGCGCTGGAGGATCTCGCCGCGAAGCTGAACATGGACCCGGTGCAATTCTTCCTGAAGAATATGCAATTCGCGGGAGAACGAAACCGCGGGTTCGGAACGAAGGACTACGAACAGGAACTGGCCAAGGCCTCCGAGTTGATGGACTGGCAGAAGAAGTGGCATCCGCGCGGCGATAAGACGCCGGGCTCCATCAAGCGCGGACTCGGTGTTTCGCTGCATACCTGGGCGGGTGGCGCGAACAACAGTTCGTGCAACGTCGCGATTCATCCCGACGGCTCCGTGGAAATCAACATGGCCACGCAGGATCTGGGTGTGGGCACGCGGACATCAGTAGGAATCGTTACCGCGGAAACGCTGGGCTTGCCGCTGGAAGCGGTCACTGTAAACATCGGCGATTCCAGCCTGCCGCCTGCGGGAGGTTCCGGCGGCTCGACGACCATCGGCGGCGTGAGCAGTTCGACGCGCCTCGCGGCAACGGCCGCACTCAACAAGTTGTTTGGCGTGGCGGCGGCTTCGCTTGGAGTGAGTGCCGATCAACTTGAAGCAGTCGGTGGCAAGATTCAGGTTATCGGGAATCCGGCAAAATCAATCACTTGGAAGCAGGCCTGCGCAAAATTGGGCACCACGGCCATTTCCGAGACCGCGCGGACTCCGGGAGCCAACACGCCAGAAAGAACTGCGCTCGTCTCTTCGAACGTCGGCGGCGTCCAGATGGCCGAAGTCTCGGTGGACATTGAAACCGGCGTCGTGAAGATGGAAAAGTTCGTCGCTGTGCAAGATTGCGGCCTGATCATCGACTTGAAGACCGCGGAAAGCCAGGTGTATGGCGCGATGATCATGGGCGTGTGCTACGCGCTCTACGAAGAAAAAGTGATGGACCAGCAGACCGGCAAGATGCTCAACGCGGACATGGAGTTCTACAAGCTCGCGGGCATCGGGGATGTCGGCGAACTGGTGGTGCACATGATGCAGGGGCCGGGGTACGACGACCGGGGCGTCATCGGGTTGGGCGAGCCGCCGACGGTTTCACCCGGCGCGGCGATTTCCAACGCCGTTGCAAACGCCATCGGCGTGCGCGTGCCGACGCTGCCGCTGACACCGGACAAAGTCCTCGCGGCGCTTGGGAAAGGGGGTATGGCCTAATGGAACTCTTCGCCTATGCTCATCCGTCAACAAAACAGGAAGCGCTTGGCCTGCTCGGCATGAATTGGAGCGAGTCCGCCGTTCTGGCGGGCGGCACGGATCTTATCTCGTTGATGAAGGAGCACGTCGTCATACCGAAGCGAGTCATCAGCATTCGCGGAGTGGCGGAGTGGCGAGGAATCCGCTCGACGCCCGCGGGCGTGACAATTGGCGCGCTTGTGACGGTCGAGGAGTTGCTTGGCAACGCCACGATCAAAGCGCAATTCCCTGCCCTCACGCAGGCCGCGGAGGGAATCACCAGTCCGCAAATCCGCAACATGGGAACGGTGGGCGGTGATCTGTGCCAGCGGCCGCGTTGCTGGTATTTCCGGAACGGTTTCGGATTGCTGGCGCGGGACGCCAAGGGCAGTTCGCTCGTTCCGAACGGAGAGAATAAATATCACGCAATTTTCGGGAACGCGGGCCCGGCGTACTTTGTGAGCGCAACAAGCTTCGGCCCGGCGCTCATCGCGCTGGATGCGAAGGTGCGCATCACTGGAGCTGGCGGCGACCGCGAAGTGGCGGCAGCCGATTTCTTCCGGATTCCGCAGAACGAATCCGAACGCGAAAACGTGGTGAAGGCAAACGAAGTTGTCACGGAGATCGTGATCCCCTCGGCATCGGCGGGAATGCGCAGCGCGACGTATGAAGTGCGGCAGAAGGAATCGCTGGACTGGCCGCTTGCTACTGCGTCGGTTGCGTTAAAGATGTCGGGCGGCCAGGTGAGCGCGGCGAAGATTGTGCTCGGCCACGTGGCCCCAACGCCGTGGGCCGCGGACGAGGCGGCGCGGAACCTCGTCGGCAAGAGCGTCTCGGAAGCGACGGCAACCGAATCGGGCGAAGCGGCGGTGCGCGGTGCAAGGCCGCTCAGCCAAAACGGATATAAGGTGCAACTTACGCGGGTCGCCGTGAAGCGCGCCGTGCTCGCGGCTGCGAAGGGAGGAGCCTGACCATGATTGGGAATTCGCCTAAGACTACTTTGAAAACGCTCATCCAAACGGGCCAGGTCTGCAAGTGCCTCCGCGCGAAGACGCTTTTTTATGACGTCGCCGAAATCGAAAATCAGCAGGAGAACAACCCTCATCATTACGCCGCGTATTCCGGATTGAACGGGCCGTTCTGGTGCGTGATCACGCAGGGATTGCAGGGGCCGGACGGCAAAATCGCGTCGCTCGAGGCGTGCAAAGGCGGCAGCGGGCGGTCGTGCTGCGAAACGGCGTAGAGTTGGCGATTCGTTTCGTGCCAACACGCAAAGTTTGTATCCCGCCCCCCGAAATGGGACAATAGAACTTCCTGAATCTGGAGGTTCAATATGAAATCGAAGGGAATCCTCGTTCTTCTAGTCTTATTCGCGTTGGTGTGCGCGATCCCGGCGGGCGCCACGACTCCGAAGGCGCAGGCGCCGCAAATCACCGGACAATATATTGAGGCGCGGACGGCGGATGTTTACACTGGGCCGTGCATCGCCAATTCCGAAATCGGGCTTGCCGGCAAGCAGGCCGTGATGGCCTGGCACGTGGACCACGGCACATGGGGCAACATTGAGCTGGACGGGCTGAGCGTCGTCGCTGTGGTGAACTCAGACGTCACGCTGGGCTCACCGGATGGCGGCCCGGTGCATGCGCAGGCACTGTTGATCGTTGACGAGGCGGCGACCGACGCGCAGCGCGCGGCGCTCGTGAATTTCGCGCAAGCGCAGACGGGCACCCTGCTGAGCAAGATTGTGGCGATTGAGGCCGCGCCGATGCACTTCGAGACGAATATCGGCGGGCAGCACATGTCGGCGTCGCTTGCCGCGGGAAACCTGGTGCGCATTTCCACGCGCGCGCTAAATGCCGGCGACGAGTTCTGCCACAACGAAGAGGTTTACTATCCACCGCTCGCGGGCAACCTGATGCACGCAATGCCCGCCGTTGCAACCGAAGCCGGATACCGCGGGAATCGACTCGGCGTAACGTGGACGGAAAACGAGCGCCGCGGAGTGTTTCTCGGCAGCTTTGCAAATTGAATTCAGATTGAGTTCGAATAGGAAGGCCCACTCTTTTTCGGTGGGCCTTTTCTTTATCCAAGGGAATCTTTTCTGATGAATTGGAGCGACGCGGCAGCGCTTAAAGCCATCTAACAAAGCGGGGCACAGGTGCATCATTTGCCGTCAAACATATTCCTGAAATTGGAGAGACCCTTTTCGATGAAGAACCGAATCCGCCGCACAATCTTTCGTGCACTCCTTCTCATGTTCACTTTCGCCTTTCTGGTTTCCGCGCGGACGCAGGCGCAGGGTTATGCCGTTGAAGTGACAAACGATGCTCCTCCAGAATCGCTCTCGCCGGCGGTGCGCGACACGCTCGCGCCAAAGGGACTGCGCGTCACGACTCCGTCCGGTCCGCTGTGCGAGATCTGGTTGCGCAAGACCGTGCCGGGAGGGGCTGCGTCGCAAGATCTCGGCGTCGCGTATCCGCAGCTTCAAACCGGAACGCTCGTCGGCGCGATGATTTTGAATGCGGAAGTGAAGGACTACCGCAGGGCGGTGGTGCACGCAGGAGTCTACACACTTCGATACGCGCTATCTCCGGTGAATGGAAACCATCAGGGCGTCGCGCCACAACGCGATTTCCTGCTCGCGATCCCGGCCGACTTGGACAAAGACCCTGCTGCTTTGAACGAGAACCAGACAATAGAAGCCTCCAAGAAATCGACGACCACGAATCATGCCTCCGTCTGGAGCTTGGTGCCGGGAGAAGGAAACGCGTCGGCGAAACCCGAGATGAAGCAGGACGCGGGAGCCGATCTCTGGATCGTGCAATTCACTGTGCCCATCGCCGCGGGCGGCGCGCCTGCGACTGTGCGCATGGGCCTGGTGGTTGTCGGCTTCGGCCCCGAAGTATAATTCCACACTCAATCCGCTCATGTACGAATGCCCACACTGCGAGGCTCATATCAACACTGCAACCGAAATCTGTCCGCAGTGTGGCGCGGACCTCGCGTCGGCGGCTGAACCAACTCCGCCTGCACCGCTGCGTAAAGTCCTGCTCCGCTGGGGCATCCTGCTGGGGATTCTTCTCGCTTGCTTGTGGAGTTTTCTGCTGTTCGTAATGCCGGCGCATCGCGGCAACCCCGCGCTTGACGCGGAAACGCGCGCGGTTGCGGCGTTGAATGATGTGCACGCCACGCTTGCGTCGTATGCCGCCGCGCAACCGGGGGGATCATTCCCCGGCTCACTCGAAATGCTTGGCGACCGCGCGCGCACAGCGGCGCAACTCGCGCAAAGCGAGGGCTACCAGCTTCAGTACACTCCGTCGCCCGCTGGTCCGGACGGGGTGATTCATGGTTACGCCTTACAGGCGCGCGCGGGAAATTTCGGCTATCGAAACTTTTACACAGACCAATCGGGCACGTTGCGCGCGACCAAGGAAAACCGCGCCGCAACCTCACAGGACCCTCCGCTGTAATTTATTTCTTGGAAGGGTGGGACCAGGCTGGCGGCGCGGGGCTGCGAGTTGGTGTTATAATCCGCGTGCTGCCGCAGTCCCTTTGAATTTTCATTGAAGTGCCGCGGAGAGGTGGCCGAGAGGCTGAAGGCG
>JBGPHM010000036.1:0-42314 GCA_041484365.1 Terriglobia bacterium
GGCGGGCTTGCCTTCAACGCGTTTAATTTCAATTCGCCGGCCGACAAATCGTGGAACATCTACACAGCTCGAATGGACGTGAATATCACGCGAAATGGCCACCATACAGCTTTTGTGAGGGGCTCTTTGGCAGGGATCGCGGATGACCTCGCTCCTTCACAGTTTCCCGGGCAACCGGTTTCCTCGGTGCTGCTCAATAACAGCCGTGGAGTCAACGTGGGATACACCGGCCAGTTCTCCTCCAATGTTATCAACAGCTTCCGCTATTCATTCACGAGGCTTGGAGCAGCGGAATCCGGGAACACCGGCCAGGAGATGTCGATCCGGTTCTTTGACACAAATACCGCTTTCAATCGCGGATTCAACCGCCGCGTGCCGGTCAATGACATCAGAGATGACGTGAGCTGGAACCGTGGCAGACATACAATTCAATTCGGTGGAGGGGTCACGTTTGTCCGCAATAACCGGATTGATAACTCTCTGTCATTTCCATTGTTCCAAGCGAACCCGGGGAATTGCAATGATTGCGGAAGCGTGCAAAATAATTTAAATACCGCCACACTTCCAACCGCCTCCAACACCAATACTTTTAATGCAGCGTACCTGATGCTCACAGGCTCCCTCAACTTTGGGGGCGCGACTTTTTTCGGCAACCCCAAAACGGGCGCGATCCTGCCCGCGGGGACCCCTGAGGCAAGGAGCTTCGCAGAGAACAATATTAACGGATACATTCAGGATAGCTGGAAGGCAAGGCCGAACCTTACGGTGACTCTCGGCGTTCGCTACGAATACCAATCCCCCGTTTGGGAGACAAATGGGTTTCAGGTGGCGCCTACTACAGACGTTTACCAGTGGCTTTTGCAGCGAGAGGCAAATGCCTTTAACGGCCTAGGCCAACAACTATCCCCACTTCTGAGTTGGGCGCCTGCGGGGAAGGCAAATAATGCCGCTTCCTGGTACCACCCGAATTACAAGAACTTTTCTCCACACCTCGCCCTCGCATGGAGCCCGGGCTACAATGAAGGAATTCTAAGCCACATCTTCGGTGGCGCCGGGAAGAGCGCCATTCGAGCTGGCTTCGGCCTCTATTATGATCAAGTCGGTCAGTCCATTGCCGTGGATAGTGACTTGAATGGATCGCCGGGTACGGCCACAACGCTTGCGACTCCGATCACCAAGTTCGGCCTTGCCACAGCGCCTCGCTTCGGAGGGAGTTGCACTGTTTCCGGATGCACGGGCCTTCCGAACTTGTCACTTTACGTTACTGCGCCGACGTCCGCGACATTCCCATTCTTCCCTGATTCAAACGTGGGGAACCAGGATTTCGTCGTGAATCCACACCTGAAGACTCCATACGTCATGAGCTTCTCCATGGATTGGCAGCGTGAAATTGGTAGAGGTGTGGTGTTTGACGTGGGTTACGTCGGCACGCTTGGACGAAGGTTACTGACGAAGGCGGACTTCGCCGAGTCTATGCCCCTTAGGGATCCGGCGACTGGAGTCGACATTTACCAGGCTTTCCGGCAGATTGTTGCTTTCGGTGGAGCAAATAATTTCGGCATCGTCACCCACCCGACAATCGATCCTACAAACCTCGCTCAGCTCAGCACGATTCCGAACATTCCTTACTTTAACCATATGCTGCCACACATGGCTGCGCTCACCGCAGATATTTTTGGCCCGCAATTTGCTTCGCTAACACCGACGCAGGCGTTTTACTCCTTCGCTTTCCAGGTCTTGCAGGACACGTTGGGTTCACCAAGCTGGTCATGCGCCCTGTTTGATATGGACGTATTTCCGAATCCAACTGCTGGATTTGGGGTTACATCACCTTGGAACAGTACCGTGGACCCAAGTGGTACAGGGCTCGCGCTCTTTACCCCGCAATTCAACGGCTTGCCGGGATGGGCCAACTTCGGTTGGTCTGCCTACCACAGTCTTCAAATCGGAGTCCGGAAGAACAGGGGTAACCTGACGTTCTCCGCAAACTACACATTCTCAAAGTCGATTGACAACGCCTCTTCACCGGAAAATGGGGATCTTGCAATAAACTCGTTTAACGGCTTGATTTACACGCCGTTTAACCTCCGCCAACAACGGGCCCTCTCGGATTTCAACCTCAGACACAACTTCAACGGGGAATTCGGGTATGTATTGCCATTTGGCCGGGGGCAGAAGTTCGGAGCGGGCAGCGGAAAAGCGATGAATGCATTCATCGGAGGCTGGGAAGTTTCTGGCCTCGTTCGATGGCGCTCGGGATTCCCGCTGAGCCCGAGCGAAGGCTTCAACTTCGCCACGGACTTTTTCTTGACGGGCCCGGCTTCGATTACGAAGTCGATCCAGACGAATATCGCCCGCACGGGGACACCCGCCAACATTCCAAATCTGTTTGGGAACACGGCTGCCGTCACGAACGCCGCGAACTTGATTGTTCCGACGCTACCGGGGTTTGCGGGGTCGCGCAACGTCCTAACCGGTCCTGCATACGCAGGATTCGACACGGACGTTCACAAGACGTTCATGATGCCCTGGAGCGATCGGCAGCGTCTCCAGATTCGCATCAGTGCATACAACGTCTTTAATAGTGTGAACTTCGGTGATGGCCTTTTGTCGCTGGATCCGACGTTGAACACGTTTGGACAATTCGCGAATACCATCGGCAATCCGCAGGGTGGCGGACGGCAGATGGAATTCGGAGCCCGCTTCGAGTTCTGACCCCAACCTTCAACCGATGTAAGTGATGAAGGGCCCCGCAAGGGGCCCTTCGCATTTTCCAGCGAGGCAAAGAATGATTCCGAGGTCCTAAAATGCTACAAGTACATTCGAGCTTTCGCTGATCATTCATGTCCAATAAATACAGCTACGGATTGAGCCGGCGGGAATTGCTTTCGGCTTCCCTGCTGGCCGGAGGCGCATGGCTCGTCGGCGCGGATCGGTTGGCCATTGCGCGGACGGCGCTGGGCGCGCCTCAGGATCCCTTCGCCGGCGGCAAGTTATTGGGAACCGTGGACTTCGTGGGCGAAAGCCGTGTGCAGGTTCCAATGGAAACGCCGCTCGGCTCGGAACTTGATGGACGGCTCTTTACTGATCTTTCCGCGCTGAAAGTTGAAGACCCGGTTGTGCCGACGGGGAAATTTTACGTCCGCACGCGCGCATCAAATCTGCTCGACCTCTCCAAGCCCTGGACGATTCACTTGCCCGGAAGCGGTAACCCATCGTCGCTCACGATGGCGGAGCTGACGCGCTTGTCCGAACCGCAGGGCCTGCACTTGATGGAATGCGCGGGCAACACGCGCGAAGGGCACTTTGGTTTGCTCAGTGTGACGGATTGGTCGGGCGTATCGCTGGAGAAACTCGCCAGCCGAATTCAGCCGAATGAAAAAGGTGTCCGCCTGCTCGTATCCGGCTTTGACACCTACTCGGGCGCGTCGCGGACGTCTCTTGCGGGCGCAAGCTGGGTCTTCACATGGGACGAGTTGATGGCCGCTGGCGCATTCCTCGCTACGAAAATGAATGGCCAGCCGCTCACGCCGGACCACGGCGCGCCGGTGCGCCTCGTGGTTCCCGGCCGGTACGGATGTACATGCATCAAGTGGATGAATGAAATATCGTTCGTGAGCGGCGACGTGGAGGCGACGTCGCAGATGCAGGAATTTGCGCAGCGCACACATCAGCAGGGTATGCCGCGCCTTGCCCGAGAATACGAGCCGGCCGTGATCGATCCAGCGGCGATGCCCATACGCGTTGAGAAATGGCAACTCAACGGAGGAATCAAGTATCGCATCACCGGAATCTCCTGGGGCGGGCCGGAGCGCGCCCAATCTCTTGCGATTCAATTCAATGCGGAAGAGGATTTCGTTCCCGTGAATCGCCTTGTCAATGCGGCAAAGGATTCGTGGTCATTCTGGACTCATGCGTGGGCACCGAAGCTGGCTGGAACTTATGTCATCCGCTTGCGCGTGACGGAGCCGCGGGTTCGCACGCGGCGGCTGGACATGGGATTTTACGCGCGGGCCGTGCGGATTGAAGAAGTGTAATCCTCCTCCTTGCTCTACGGAGTTCCAGCCTGCATTGAACGAATCGATTGCCTTAATGACCCACGCCAGATTTCTGGCGCAACTCCGCGAGCGCGGGAAAATCCGGGTCAGCGTGGCTCCAAGCGCGCAACGCTTCCGCAAATCCGCGTTGCGCCGAAGCTGCGTCTCCTTTGTGCTCGGCCACGAGAGCCAGCGCGAATTGCGTTCCGCCGAAATAGGGATCGTGGACGAGCATCTGTTGTGCTGTGAATTCGGCAAGTTCCCAGGCGCCGGCCTTCCGCGCAGCGTTGAAAACATATTCAAGCCAGAAGAGCGTCTCCGTCCATGCATCGGGACCGGAAAGCGTGCGCATCGCTGGCTCCATCTGCTTGAATAATGCGGTTGCTTGCGTGGCGTCGCCGTGGCTAAGGAAAAGTTCCCCGCGCAACCCCTCGACGTAAGGCACAAAGGGCGCGGGATTGTTCATGGCCTGCAGCGATTGTTCGGCGGAGGTGAGTTCGGCTTGCGCCTGATCACTCTGCCCCATCGCGAGCAACACACGCCCGGTCAGCGCGCGTCCCGCGGCACGGCCCATCGGCCAACGGCTATTGGTCGCGATGTCGCGCGCGGCGGCGAGCGCCTCTGGTAATCGTCCCTGCATGAGCAGGAATTCCGGCCACTCTTTGCGGTTGAATTCCGCGAGGTCCACATAGGCGGGCATCGGAAATGCCCTCTTTAAGTTTGCTTCGGCGAGCTTTCGCTGGCCCATGTACTCGTAGGAGAGGCCGAGCAAGCTCAGGTTGTGCGCGTAGTGCCAGTCGAGCCCGGGCGCGATGTGCTCGTGCGCAATCATGGCGTTTTCCAGACGGTCGGCTTCGATGAATTGCTGGATCGCATCATCCGCGCGTCCCATGCGCCGGAGGATGTGGCCGACCATGTGGTGCGCGTGCGGGATCGCGGGAGCGAGACGCGCGTAAGCTTCAACGTGCGCGAGCGCGTCCTGCATCCGCCCAAGATTTTCGTACGTGTGCGCGAGGTAATGATGCGCGGCGAGATTACCCGGCGCGCGCGCGAGCGCGGCTTCATAGAGCGCGATGCTCGTTACGCCGCCTCCTTGGCCGTGGCCGAAGGGCGTCCCTTCTTCCAGCATCCCGCGCAGGAGCCACAGCATGGGGTCGGTTGGGTCGGCGGCAATCGCATCTTCGATGGACTTGCGCCACGCCGCATACTTCGCGGGATTCTGCGGTTGAGCCATGAAATCGAGTTGTCGCGCGCGGATTTCGATGCGGCGGCGCTCTCGCTCGCTCACCCCCGCTGCAAGATCCGCGGCTTTCGCGTGCGCGGCCTTCGCGGCGTCCGGGGCCTGCAAACCGTAGTAGGCGTCGCTCAGTCCGAGCCACGCCAGCGCAATCGTCGGGTCGAGCCGCAGCGCCTGATGAAATGACCGCGCCGCGTCAATCCATTCGTACGACATCAGCAACGCCATTCCCTGATCGTAGAAGGACTGGGCGTCTTTAGAGGAGGTCGTGACGGGATCGTGTAGGGCGCCCACACCTTCGAGCATCCCGATAGGACGCTCGACAAGCTCGCGCGGGGCGTAGCCAACCATTTCGGATTGGCCGCGCCCGGCCTGATGTGAAGCGGTCGCCCCCACGCCGGCATTTGTCCACGCGCCCGCAACCGCTGTGGCCGCTGCCGCCACGAAGATAACTGTGAAGAAACTGAAATCTCTTCTCTTCATTTCAAGAGGAATAGTAACACCGCGGGACGTTGTGCTTCGACCCTACAAATCTTTTGGGAGCGCCCGGCGGCCTTACCTTCCATCTGGTCGATAACTTCCAAGACATGCCACTCGGAATGGTCGTGTAGGCGTCGTTCAACCTGTTGCAGAATTGTGGATAACAAGATTGAAGGTTCTGAACTAGCGTCAAAAAAAACCGTGATGAAGCTCTCCTCATCGAGTGGCACAAGCCCTTCGGAGTCTAATCCGGGAAGCTGGCGCAGGATTGAGCGCCGTCAATGGTGGCTCTTTTCGACCGGCATTCTCATATCACTCGCATTGACGGCGGGAATTGTGTCCTTCATGCTTCCGGAAATCATTCCGAGGCTGGGACCCTACTCTCTCGATTCAACCCTTGCCGTGCGTGCCCTCGTCGGGATGGTTTTGTTGTTCGATATCTATGTGGTATTCCAACAGATTCAACATCATAAAGTTCGCAAGCAGGTTGCGGAGCAGGAGGAACTCTTCCGGCTCATCACAGAAAACGCGGCCGACATGATTGCCGTCGTGGATGCCAGCGGCAATCGCATTTATAACAGCCCCTCTTATGAGAAATTACTTGGATACTCGCCGGAGGAATTAAGACAGTCCAAGGGTATTGACCAAATCCACCCAGACGACCGTGCAAAAGTGGTGGAGGCAGCCATCGAAGCCAAACGCTCAGGAGTGGGGCGCAATGTCGAATACCGCATCCAACACAGGGACGGACACTGGGTGACATTGGAATCAACCGCCAGCGTGGTCAAGAGTCGCCGCGGGCAGGTCGAAAAGCTCGTGATTGTAAACAGGGACATAACAGAACGGAAAGATCTGGAGAAGCAGCTTCTTATTTCCCAAAAACTTGAGGCCATCGGAAAGCTTTCGGGCGGAATCGCCCATGACTTCAACAATCTTCTCGGCGTGATCCTTGGATATTCCGAAGAGTTGCAGAAACGCATTCCACCAGATGATCCTTACCGGGAAGCCGTCGATGAAATTCAATCTGCAGGTAAGCGCGCGGCCTCCCTGACACAGCAGCTCCTGGCCTTCAGCCGTACACAAGCATTCGAGCCTCAGGCACTCGACCTGAAGGTAGTTGTAGCCGAGACAACGAAAATGGTGGAACGGTTGATTGGTGAGGACATCAAACTTGAAATTTTGCTGGGCCAGCAAGTTGGAACGGTGAAAGCCGATAGGAATCATATCGAACGGGTAATCTTAAATCTCGCTGTAAACGCAAGAGATGCGATGCCGCAAGGTGGAAAGCTTACGATCGAAATGGCGGACGTTGAATTAGACGGATCAATTCCAACGCTTGATCGCAGCGTTGTGCCTGGTGCTTACGTCATGCTGAAAGTAACCGATACGGGATGTGGTATCGAAGCCTCGGTGCAATCCCACATATTTGAGCCATTCTTTACCACCAAGGAGCATGGGACTGGATTGGGACTCGCGACGGTCTACGGAGTGGTCAAGCAGAGTGGTGGCGACATTTCGGTGGAAAGCGCGCCGGGAAAAGGTACTACCTTCAGGATTTATCTTCCTCGGATCTCGGAAGCCGCGGAGGAGATTCAGGAAGCAGAACCGTCGGGAGGAGTTATTTTGGACCACAAGACTGTTCTGCTTGTCGAAGATGAGCCGGCACTTCGCAAATTAACTCGCAAGATGCTTCTGGAAATGGGTCTTACGGTTCTTGAAGCAGAGGATGCTTTCCAGGCGGTCAATATCTCAAAGCAAACAGACACTCCCATTGATTTACTTTTGACGGACGTAGTCATGCCCGGCATGAGCGGGTTGGCCCTGGCTGAGGTATTGTCTCCCCAACGTCCGGAAATGAAAGTGCTGTACATGTCCGGATATTCGGATGGTGTAATAGCCCAGCACCGTGTCGCGGAAACCGGAATATCAATCCTTCGCAAACCATTTACGAGAGTCGAACTGGCGCGGCAACTTGAAGATGTGGCATTCGGCGTTGCAGGACAATTGAGCCATTGAAATGAAAAAAAAGCGGCGCTTGCAAGAAGAGGACACCCTTCGAGCATGATACTCGTAGTCATTGACGACGATCCGGCGAACATTAAGTTCGTGCGCTTTATATTGGCGAACGAAGGTCTTGAGATTCATGCCGCGACCGATCCGGAAAGCGGCATGGAACTTATCCGTCGAACACGCCCTCAAATCGTCCTACTCGACCTTGTAATGCCCGGTGTGCAAGGGATGGAAGTATTGCAAAAGGTTTTGGAATTCGATCCGGGCATCGATGTCCTGCTGATGACGGGTTATTACTCGACAGAATCCGCGGTGGAGGCGATCCAAAAAGGAGCCGCCGACTATTTCCCAAAGCCGTTCTCCCCCGAAAAACTCCGTGAGAGAATTGCGCAGATCAAGGAAGACTCAAAACATCGCCAGCGAAGTTTGAAGCTGGAGAATGATCTTCTTGAAAATTTCGAGTTCGAAGGAATGATTGGCCGCAGCCCCCTGATGCTTGAAGTCTTTTCACAAATCCGCCGTATCGCTCCACATTTCCGCAGTGTCCTCGTCACAGGTCCGACCGGAGTGGGTAAGGAACTGGTTGCCAGAGCTTTGCACCGGTTAAGCCCTGGACAGAAGGGGAACTTCGTCGCCTTGAACTGTTCCTCGATCTCGGAGACTTTGGCGGAGAGCGAACTGTTTGGCCATGTAAAGGGCGCCTTTACAGGCGCGCACCAAGATAAGGTGGGAGTATTTGAATATGCCGATGGCGGGACCGCCCTGTTGGACGAGATCGGCGAAATGCCTTTGCCGCTGCAGGCCAAACTTCTGCGTGTCCTACAGAATCAAGAATTGCAGCGAGTGGGATCCCCGGCCGTTCGTAAAGTAAACGTTCGCGTAGTCGCCTCCACAAATAGAAGCCTTCCCGAGATGGTGCGCCAAGGCAAGTTTCGAGAAGATCTCTATTTCCGCCTATGTATGATTGAATTAAAAGTGCCCTCGCTTGCGGAGAGGCGCGAAGACCTGCCCATGCTGCAACGGCAATTCCTGAAGAGTTTCGCAGCGCAATATAAGAAACCTTTGGCGGGCCTCACACGGCGTGCGCAGACTTTGCTCGCCCGGCATTCGTGGCCGGGCAATGTTCGCGAACTCGAGAATGTAATTGGACACGCTTGCATGATGACTGAATCCGACGTGATTGATGTGCGCGACTTGCCCGCCCAAATTCAGAACTTGCGGCCAACAGAGAATTCGCAGAGCGAAGACCAACTATCGATGGATCAGGCCATACGCTTGCACGCGCAGCGGGTTCTTGCGCACGTCGGCGGAAACAAGGTACGTGCGACGGAAATACTGGGAATCAGTCGCACATATCTTTATGAATTGCTCAAGAAAAATTCACCCGATCAAGATAAGCTAGATGCGGACACCGGGGATGAAGAATCAAAGCTCGCGACCCCAAAATCCCCTAAAGATGCATGATCCGGGCAGCGGTAATGTCAGACTGCGTTTCTGAAACTACGCGGGGTTTCGGCTTCACGTCTATTCTCAGTAGTCGCCTGGCATTCGACATATAGGCGAACTCTCCTTGAGTTGCGAAATGTAAGCCCTGCGTACACCGAATCTGCCATCTGGACAGTTATGTCAATGCGACACTTTCGACCGGCCATAAGTCGCTGATTCTAAAGATCTATTCCCGCCGACAAAAGGCACGCAGCGTGCGAAGTACACTGCAGCCGAAACATGAAAATCACAAACGGCAAACTGAGCGCAGGCTCACATCTCTGTCGGAGGAAAGAAAAAATGCGTAAGACCCAGAAGGGGTTCTCACTTATCGAACTGTTGATCGTCGTTGCGATTATTCTAATTATCGCCGCCATCGCCATCCCGAATTTGCTTCGGGCGCGCATTTCGGCAAACGAAGCGTCCGCTGTAAGCTCTCTCCGCACCATTAACACCGCATGCATCACTTACAATTCAACCTACGGGACGTATCCTCCAGCGATGTCCGATCTCGGCCCGGCTGGTGGCGGCCTCCCAACCAGCACTTCGTCTGACCTGCTCGACCAGGTCCTCGCTCCTGCCAGCGGGACCCCGAGCAAGAGCGGCTACACCTTCACTTACGCAGTGGGTGCAGGCAATGCTACTTACACTATTCACGGGGATCCAATCACGGTCAACCAGACGGGAGTCCGCCATTTCTTCACAGACGGATCCGGGGTCATCCGCTTCAACGCCAGCGCATCCGCGACGGCAAGCAGTTCCCCTTTGCAGTAAACCAGCGACGACGCAAGGCTGTACGAAGGCGGAGGCCACAAGCCTCCGCCTTTTTCTTGTTGAATGCACTGAGCGCTAGAGCATTCCCCGGACCCGCACTCCAGTCGCGATAGTCACCTGGTCTGATGAGTCTCGCCTGCAGCGTCCGTCATTCAGAGGAGCGTCCCCCCTCGGCAGATTCAAACGACTAACCAAGCATCGGGAGGTAGAGCCAAGCGGTTTTCTGCCATTTGCCGACTGTATTCCCCACGTACACCGAATATGCCATGTGGACAGTGGAGCCGTTGACCCAATCTCTACCACCTGTAACTTGCTGATTCTACAGAGGTTTTCAGGCCGATGAAAGGAACGCTTCGTGCGATATATAGGCTGAAGGTTAGATTGGGGAAACGAGACCAAGCGTCTGGAGGGATGAACATGATCGAAGAACTTAACAACAAGAATGACAGTTCCGGAGAAACCGTTCCTCACGAAGGCAGCAAATACGCGCGACACCCGTTCACCGCGACCGTGGAAGCCGTGGATTTTATGTCGCAAACTCGGATCCTGGGCCGCACGAGCGATCTGAACCGGGTGGGATGTTACGTGGATACGATTAGTTCCTTCCCCACAGGCTCGATTTTGAAGTTGCGCCTTACGAAAGATGTGAGCTCCTTCGAAGCACAGGCAGAGGTCGTCTATTCACTTGTTGGAATGGGCATGGGCGTGAAGTTCACTTACGCTAGTCCCGAGCAACTTTCTGTTCTCGAGAAATGGGTGGAAGAGCTCAGTGGGGAATCGCTTCCCGAACAAGAGATGCTGCGGACGTCCAGTCAGTCTTTGACTCAAGAAGGGTCCGCAGATGAAGAATCTCAGGTTTTGAACGAGCTTGTAAGGGAACTCATGAGACAGCGTGTACTGCCTGACGCGAAGTGCGAAGCCATGCTTGAGAAGCTAAGCCGCACCGGACGCGCGAAGTGCAGTCCAGTCTATGCATGAAGCAGGGCAATTTGAAGTGTTTCCAATCAACGGGATACAAACCATGAGCCGAATCTACGAACTGATCAGACAAGCTGAGGAGTATCTCTTAAGAAGCGAATTGCCTTCGGGAGACGGCATTGGCGCGCTGGACATGCAGGACCGGAGCAGCGGCCGTCACTGGGAACTTGGAACACATATCACCGTCTATGGCCAATCTTTATACGAATGTCCATTCTACGAAGAGCTCAAGGCATTCAGCGTCAACGTCAACTCAGATGGATGTCTGCTTTTGTTGTCCGCACCTGTCAGTGACGGCCAGGATCTATTGTTGATTAATACTCGGACGTCACAAGAGCAAATCTGCCGCGTGGTCCACGCTGTTAACCGGGACGCTCAGCGGAGTGAAGTCGCGGTGATGTTTCCGTCCCCCAATCCTAAATTCTGGCAGGGTGCCCAAGCTCCCATCGGACTTAATGAAGCTCTTGCGTTCGACGCAACTTAGAATTCTGTCCGGCGCAAAGTAGGCTTTTTGTACTGGTGGGGCTGGGGAGAGTCGAACTCCCGACCCGCGGTTTAGGAAACCGCTGCTCTATCCATCTGAGCTACAGCCCCACGGAGCACCCAGTTTATCGCAAGCCCGCGCGGATTTCTCCCCTTGCTGGAATCTATGCACTACCCAATCACTTCCTTCCGTCGTAGCATCCTTCGGCAAAGCTCGTGGCACAGGACAACAATTTCGCACTCTCGCAAGCAACTGCGCGTCCCACGCAAGTGCGCTGGGCGATCATGGGCTGGCTTACGCTCGTCCAGATGCTCACCTATCTCGACCGATTGAACCTGAGCATCGCGGGAAAATACATTCAGGACGAGTTCTGGTTTAGCGATCAGAAAATGGGATGGATCTTCAGCGCGTTCCTGCTTGGCTACGCGCTGTGCCAAATTCCCGGCGGCTGGGCCGGCGACCGGTTCGGCCCGCGCAGACTGCTGACCGCTGCGATTCTGTGGTGGTCGGCGTTCACTGCGCTCACTGCAATCGCACCTCAACTACAGCACTCCCTGCACGTCGCGAAATGGCTTGGCGTCGCGGGCTCGCTGATGATCGTACGCTTTCTCGTGGGAGTCGGTGAAGCCGCGAGCGCGCCAAACGCGAACAAGATCGTGTCGCACTGGATGGGCGCATCGCATCGCGCTACCGGCACGAGCTTCACGTTGCTGGGGATCGGGTTAAGCGGCGCGATGACTCCCGCTCTTATCGCCTGGATGATGCAGCACTGGGGGTGGCGGTCGTCATTTGGAATTTGCGGCGCGTTGGGAATTCTTGTGGCCGTCGCGTTCTACTGGTTCGTCACCGACCGGCCGGAACAAAACCCGCGCGTGAATGCGGCCGAGCTGGCGTTGATTGGCGCTGGTAAGCCGCGCGAAATCACGGAATCGCGCATGGCACAGGGAAAGCGCAGCGTGCCCTGGGCGAAGATGCTTGCGAGCCCGTCGGTGTGGGCGCTGCTGATCGGTTATTTCTGCCAAGGCTATCCCATCTACATTTTCCATACCTGGTTCTTCATTTATATTGTGCGTGAGCGTGGGCTTTCCATTTCGCAGGGCGGCATTTGGGGCGCAACGCCATATCTCGCCATCGTATTGCTCGCGCCGCTTGGCGGGCGTTTCTCCGACTACGCAGCGCAAAGATTCGGCAAACGGCGCGGCCGGCAGTATGGCGTTTGGATTGGAATGCTGGCTTCCGCGGCGCTTTTGTGGTTCGGCAGCGGCGCAACAAATAGGTGGACAGCCATCGCGCTGCTCGCCGCGAGCTGCGGTTTCAACATGTTCGCCGCGGCAAGCTTCTGGGCTGCGTGCATTGACCTCACCCAGGAATACACTGCTTCACTTTCGGGATTGATGAACACATTTGGCAACCTCGGCGGCTGGCTTTCACCTATTCTTACAGCCTACATCGCCACGCACTTCAGCTGGCATCGCGCGCTGGGCTTCGCAGCAGTGGTTACGCTTGGCTCGGCTGTGTGCTGGCTGTTTGTGGATACAACAAAAACGCTGGATAAGCCGCAAATCCATCATTCTCCCGTCGGGTGACCCAAGGCACATGCGTTTGTGACGTGCGTCGCAGAGCCCCACTTTGCATTGGCGCAGCATTTCTCTGAGAGGAGGTGGCCAATGTTTACCGCGGAGATTAAGACTCGAGTTGCCATCAAGAACCTTTTGTTCGCAACCGATTTCTCACCTGTTTCCGAGGCCGCCTTTCAGTATGCAGAGGCAATTGCCAGGAAATTTGGATCCAAGTTGCACGCCGTTCATGTTGTCCCGCCCAACGCTTACAAATACGTGCCCGGTGGGGCCGGCGAAGTTCCCTGGGATGTTGACGAGCAGCAAGCCAAGCAGGAGATGAAGCATCTCGACGATCGGATGGCCGCGCTCCCGCATGATACAAGCATCGTTCGCGGAGACATCGCGGATTCGATTCACATACTAATTTCCGACAAGAATGCCGACATGCTTGTAGTCGGCACGCATGGTCGAAGAGGGCTGGGTCGCGTTCTGCTCGGCTCGGTGGCGGAGCGCGTTTTTCGTCAGGCGCCTTGCCCGGTTCTCACGGTCGGGCCGAAGGTTGTGTCGGATGCACCCCGCGAAATCGCTTTCGACCGTGTGCTCTTCGCCACGGATTTCAGTGATGAATCCCTGGCGGCGGCACCATATGCATTTTCGCTGGCCCAGGAGTTCCAGGCTCGATTGACCCTGATGCATGCGGTTAAGCTGCCGCTCGAACCGCTGGAATCACCTGAATTGATTGCGTCCCAACGCGAAAAAGACCTTCGCAAACTGCTCCCGGCGGAGACCGACCTGTGGTGCAGGCCGGAATTCGTCGTCAAGTTTGGCAATGTGGGTCAAAGCATCCTGACTGTCGCCAAAGAGCAGCAGGCGGACCTGATTGTGCTCGGTGTCCGGGGCGCAGGGGGGGCTATTGGCGTGGCGACCCACGTGGCGGATGCAATCGCACACGAAGTTGTGTCTCATGCAAAGTGCCCGGTGTTGACAGTACGCGGGTGACAAAAGGCGCTCCACACCCTTGCAGTACGTTGGCGTAACCGCTGGATGTTAGCAAAGGGCCTCGGCTGATCGGGCAGACTCGACCGCCCGGCAAACGCTCGGCCGAGGCCCACCTTTTTTGTTTTTATGGACCCTCCTTCTGTCCCAATTTGGAGTGAACCTGTCTGGCCGCAAGCCCTCCACGATGCCTATCACGACGAGACGTGACAATCGTCACTGAAAAAAAATGGAGGCAGCGCAGAATGGCACTCAGGAATAGCTTTCTCCCTTGGCGGTCGGAGGCTTTAACGCCGCCAGGGTTGAAATAGAGCTTGGCGTGCAGCCGTTTTGCACGAAGCAGGTCGGAAGGCGGGTCCCGGCTGTTAGGGCAGAAACGACCGCCCATCGAACAGCCAGCCGGGACTCGCCTTCACTCTTTTCAGTAGCCTCTCTGGTACAATTCTGAATTACACCTCGGACCGACAGAATGGCCGGAATTTTACAAACGCGAAACATTAGAATGCGCAGACGCCTGCGCTATTGGCGTACGCGTATCCGCGAGGTGCGCAAGCTTGTCTGGCGGCTTGTTTCAACGAGCAGCCCGATTCTGGCGCATATCATTCCGATCCGTCGCTGCAATCTTTCCTGCACCTATTGCAACGAATTCGACGATTTCTCGAAGCCCGTGCCGCTGGATGAAATGAAGCGCCGAATCGACAAACTTTCCGAGTTGGGCACTGCAATCGGTACCATTAGCGGAGGTGAGCCGCTCCTGCATCCCGAACTCGACGACATCATCCGCCACATCCGCCGCCGGGGGATGATCGCAGGACTCATCACAAATGGCTATCTGCTTACGCCTGAGCGCATCGAGCGGCTGAACCGGGCGGGGCTCGACCATCTGCAAATCAGCATTGACAACGTGAAGCCCGATGAGGTCTCCAAGAAAAGTCTGAAGACCCTCGATCAAAAACTCGAGATGCTCTCCCGCTTTGCAATCTTTCACATAAATATTAATTCCGTCCTAGGTAGCGGGATTAACCACCCGGAAGATGCGCTCGAAGTTGCGCACCGTGCGCTGGCGCTTGGCTTTACCAGCACTGTCGGGATCATTCATGACTCGAATGGCCAGCTCCGCCCGCTCGGGCCACACGAGCAGGAGATTTTTGAGGAGATTATGTCGCTCGGCAAGGAATCCTACGCGCGTTTCAACAATTTTCAGCACAATATCGCGCGCGGAAAACCAAACCAGTGGCGCTGCCGTTCAGGATCACGCTACCTCTATATCTGCGAGGACGGCCTCGTGCACTGGTGCTCGCAACAACGCGGAATGCCGGCCGTGCCACTCGCAACCTACTCAAAAGCCGATCTCCGTCGCGAATATTTCACGGAGAAACCGTGCGCACCTTACTGCACAGTTTCCTGCGTGCAGCAAGTGGCGATCATTGACAACTGGCGCGGCGTACAAATGCTGAAGCCGAAGGCGGCGCCGCCTCACCCAAATGTGATCGTTCCGCTGTCGAGCGTTGGAGCAGGCGTACCATCTGGCGCAGTGGACTCTGCTCATCGCTAATCCGGCCTTTTACGTGTCCTACTCCCGCGGAAAGAAGCCCAGCTCTACGTAAGCTGTCCAAGAACCCTTTAAGTTGTTGATTCAAAAGGGATTGGTAGCCTCTATTGCGCTTGCGGAACACTGTACCTCAGCATGATTGACGATACCGAAATGGGAAGCTAATTTGAAACCAAGGGCGTCTGCGGTTTCTTGTTGCCTGGCCGATTCGCCACTGGGCGTCTCTCGGATTCTCGCCAGTTTCCGCGTTGCGCCGGAAATACTTCGCAAGGGTTCCACCTGCAGGGTACAATGCGGCGGCCCGACCCCTTCCCAGCACGGGAAGGCGCGTGCCACTTACTCGAATCCCCGTGACCAGCCAGACCAAAGCCGGCCGCTACCAGCTCCTTGGCGAGCTTGGACGTGGCGCAATGGGTGTCGTTTATCGCGCCCACGATCCCGTCATTGGCCGCGAAGTCGCCGTCAAGACGATGCACCTCACCCTCGGCGACAGCAATTTGACACGTCCGGAATTAATTCAGCGCTTCCAGACGGAAGCTCGCGCCGCGGGCATTCTTACCCACCCAAATATCGTGGTTGTTTACGACGCCGGTGAAGAGGGCGGACTTTTCTTCATCACAATGGAATTGGTCGAAGGACGTAGCCTGGCAGCACTGCTCGAAGGCCACCAGGCCTTCCCCATGCCGCGCGCGATTCGGATTCTAGAGCAGGCGTGCTCCGCTCTCGACTACGCACACAAGCACAACATCGTCCATCGCGACATCAAGCCCGCGAATTTAATGCTCAAGGACGACGACACGCTGAAAATCACTGACTTCGGGACCGCGAAGATTCTCCGCTTCAACGTGACACAAACCGCGCACGTCATCGGCACACCGTCTTATATGTCGCCCGAACAAATTAAGGGAAAACCCGTGGACGGCCGTTCGGACATTTTCGCTCTTGGTGTGATCCTCTATGAAATGGTCACGGGCGAAAAACCGTTTCCCGGCGAAAACATTACAACGGTCATTTTCAAAATTATCAATGAAGAACCGATCCCGCCGCGGAAGCTCGACCCTTCGATTCATCCCGGCTTAAGCGCCGTCATTACGCGAGCGCTTGCGAAAGAGCCGACGGCGCGTTTTCAGAACTGCGCCGAGATGCTCGCGGCGCTTCGCAACTATAGGAACTTCGGCGGCAATTTCGGAGACGATCCGCAAGCGACGATGCTTGACGCCAATGGACAATCCGTTCTCGCATTGCGCCCGACAGCACCCTTGCCGGTGGCCTCGAATACGGTTCCGCTTACGGCGATGGGTCACACCGTGTATGAACCTCCCAAGCCGCGGCGATTCTGGCCCTCGTTCTGGCTTGCGATATTCTTGCTCGGAGTAATCGGCGTCACGGGCTACTACGTCTTGCCCAACGCGCGCGATGTCTGGAACACGGTGCGATCAAACGTATCGCACCCAGCGAATCCAGCGAGTCCCCCACCCGCGGAGACAACCCCCGCAAACTCGGCTCCAGTTACGCCGCCACGCACGAAGTCTTCAAATCCGCCCGTTGTTCCACCGGCGGGTAAACCGCAACAGTCTTCAAATACCGGCGGCGCGCCAGCGCAGAAGACAAGAGTCGAAAGTGCGACGCCTCCCGGAAATGATTCCGGTACGCCCATGCCGCCATCCGGATCGCGACCCGGGAATTCCGCGGCGTCCCCGGCGGCAAGTATTGCGGAATTAAAAGGGCGTATCGAACAAAAATTGACTGACACAAATCTTGCCAATCGCGTTCACGTAAGCGTAGTCGCGGACGGCCTCGTTCTCGATGGCCGCTTGCGTTCCGGCGAGCATCAAATGCTGGTCAATCAGTTACGCCAGCTTCCAGATTGGTCGCATGTAACAGACGACATCCTTTTTGACAACTCGCCCATCGCAACGCCGGCAGGATCCTCTGCAACATCCGCCGGCAGTACTGGCATCTCCATCACCAGCCGGCCCGAGAAGGCAAACATCTTAATAAACGGCGAGCGGCAAACGAGCACCACCCCCGCGATCCTTTCGCTCGCGCCCGGGAAGTACAATGTGATCATTCGCAAGCCGAATTTCGCGCCCTACCTCTCCCAAATCGAAGTCAAAGAAGGGCAAACGGCACAGGTCAACGTCTCACTCACCCCGCGCAGCCAGCCCGAAGGCGCGGGATTCGGATTCGTCAATGTAACCTCTACTCCTCCGGGCGCTGAAGTCCATGTGGACGGTAAGGCGACCGGCCAGCGGACACCCACGCAAATCGAACTCTCGGCCGGGCAGCATACCATTGCGCTTTGGTCCGGAGGCAAGGTCTTCTATCGCCACAATATAATGGTCCAGGCGAATCAGGTTGCGCAGTTCAGCGGCGCCGCTCAACAACCCTGATCAGCGACACTGAGGGCGCAGTCACAGGTTATCCCTTCCGCTACATCCTCCCTGCAATCAATTGTGGCCGCGCGGCTTCTCAAGGCAATCTGTTGACATACGGCTCTGCTCATTTTGAGCGAGGCGCGTTAATTTGAGGATGAAGAATGGCGCACAACGCCCTGGCGCACCCCGTCCACGCCGGCGCACGCCGCGCTCGGAGATCAACACCCGTCCCGCAAAACGCGGCCGAAGCCGGCATCGCACGCTTCCTGCGGTCCTTTCAATCGCTGCTCGTCGCAACACGCCTTTATCAGAAGAACCATCCGCTTGCACTTTCCGCTCTCGAAGGAACAGAACTGCACCTGAGAACCGCGCTCCAACAAGTCTCTCAAGTTGCGATTGGAGTTGAGAACGGCGCGGTCGTTTACTCTCCTTCAAAGGGCGCCGACCCGGTACCGCTGGAAACGGGGGAATCCTGGGCAACGCTCGCGGAAGATTGGTCAAGGCGCGGTCTGCGGTCCCTCATTTTTCTTCCGAGCACAAACCTCAGCGAGTTGGACTCGCTTGCAAGACTCTGGCACACCGCGGTCAATTGGCCGGGGCCCCGCGCGCTTGAAGACTGGCCCGCGCAATTCATTGCGTTCCGAATTACGGGAATTCGCGCCAACGTGCCTCTGCGCCAGCGTCCCGGAACAATTCTTGCGACTCTGGTCTCCGTCCTCGTGGCCCGCAGCGGCAGTTCGCCGGAATCCGCTCGGAAGGGTGGAAACGGAAGCGACGCGGCCTCCCCGGCAAACTTTGAAGATTTAACCGCTGCGCTGCGAATCCTCGCCCGCCTCGAACCCATCGCCGGCCGCGCCGGACAGAGCACGCCTCAGCAAACCGCGGAGATCCTTCACACCTCTCTTGCCGACGCCGAGCGCCGCACTCTTACGCAACTTGTTCGCGCAATGTCGCGCGCCGTTCCAATTGAGACAGAATCCGTTGAGCGCTACCTTGCTCGACTCGCTGAATCGCTCCTTCTCGAAACTGTTACAGCGCAATTCCTGGCGCAACGCCTTCCCGCCACAGAAGTCCACGGCATTTTCAAGAACCTCGGCGATGCGGTGGCGCAGGCGCTTAGTTCGATTGGCGAACCGGGCGAAACCACCCACTCGGAAAATGGAGTCCCCACAGCGCTCGTGCACGCCGCGCGCGCTCTTCTGCCGAACATGAGCAAGGATGACTCCGGCGGCGCGGAAATTTATGTCGAAAGCCTTCACGAAAGATTCTGGGATGAACTGCCCGCGCGCGAAAAAGCCGCGCTGCTTCGTGGGCCGGAAGCCTGGTGCGTGCCGGTCGCGGTCGTTGCGCGCCATCTCGAGCGTTTGCTTGATGCCGGGCGTAGCAGTCATGGCGATGCGCCGGTGCGCGAATCGCGCATTGTCATCGTAAATTACGCTCGTGCGCTCGAAGCGGACGAGCCACGCGCACGCCGAGCAGCCGCAGGTGGACTCGTGGAATTGCTTCCACTCATCGCAAAGCTCTGGAGCAATGCAAGCCCCGTCGAATTAGACCGCGTGGCAGTGCGCTCGCTAATCGCCGAGGAGGAGCCCGCCATCGCCGGCATTTCCGTTGCGCTTGTGGAAAAGCTGGCAAGCCAGGCCGCGCACAGGTCCGACTTCGCCGAATTCGAAAGAATCCTCTTGGTGATCGAAGCCGCGCCGCGCGACGCGGAACATTCGCACCTTTCCGCGTTGTCGGCCCGGCTTGCGGACGACACGATCTGGTCTGTTATGGTGAACGCTTCGCTCATGGTTGGCCATCTCGATCCCGCGCTTCCGCGGCTGTTGCGACGCGCTCCGGAACGGCTTATCGAGGATCTGGGCACGCGGCTCGCGGCACCCACAGGCCTCGACTCATTGCCTGCTATGGCGCGCCTCGCGATTGCGGCAGGTGAAACCGTGCTCGGCGTTCTCGAATCGCATCTCGCGGATCCGCGCCGCCAGCGCGCTGGGACAGCAATCAAACTGCTGGCCGCGACAGAGCCGCAGCGTCTCGTCACTTCCCTGCCGCGCACGCTTCCCGGCTGGGATTGGAATCTTCAGGATCTCGCCGTCGCGGAGCTCACGCGCAGTGATGCCGCGAAAAAAACGGACGGAATTGCCAACGCGTTCGTTGCTGTGTTGCCGGAGACTCATCCACTGGTCGCGCCGATGATGCTTGATGAAATTGGATTGGCGGGTGAATTGAGCGCCGTTCCACTGCTCTCTGAAATTGCTGCCGGGAATCTCGTCGCCCTTCGCGAAGTTTTCATCCGCATCAAAGCAATCGAAGCGCTTGGCCGCTTGCGCGCCACTTCCGCTGCGGACATGCTCCGCACATTGCTACGCCAGCGCGCGGGACTTGTCCACACAGAGCCCGCGGGACTCCGTGCCGCAGCCGAAGAAGCTCTCGCGCTGATCGAAAATCATCCCTCGTCCGCGCGGGTACGCGCAGCGCGCGATGCCGCCGACAAGGCCAGCGTATCTTTTGCGCGCCCGCGCCGCTATATGCGAATCCCTCTTGAGCGTCCGTTCAACGCGAATATCACTTCTCCCGTCGCAGCAGCGGCGCGCGTCAGCTCCATCAGCCTGGGCGGCGCGTTTCTTGAATCGACCCAGCACCTCGCCGTGGGTGACCACATCCGCGTGGACATCCGAGCCGGAATGCGGCGCATCCACTCGACTGCCGTTGTGCGCAACGTCAGCCCCGCGGGTGGCGGCGTGGAATTTCTCAAGATGCCAGACATTGATCGCGAGCGGTTGCGCCGCCTCGTCCGCCGCCTGACTTCCTAATCGAAGAGAATTGTTACCTGGATTTCTGTGGGACTTCGACAGGCTTGTATGTCAACACGCCGTGGCCCGGAACCCCCGCAGGCAGGCTTCGCAGCAGGTACACAAACGGACGAGGGCCGCTAATCTGGATACTCGATTCAATCCGGTAATATCGCTCTCCGACGCAGGCGATTTTCCCCGCTTCCCAATGCCGTTTCGACCGGGCCGCTTCGATTTTCAACTGCCAATCTTCGCGAGCATCATCCGCCGTCGCAAGATCCGACACGACCGGGTGCGCGATTTTCCAGGCGCTTTCCCGCGAAGAGTGGATTGCCTGGTCCAAGAACACGAGCAGAATTGTTCCTGTATCTTCACCATGCGTATTTGCGTTCGTCGTTCGCCAGACGCCATCACAAAGGAAGTAGGCTGCCACCCAGAGAAGCACCGGGCTCACCTGAAAGGCGTACCAGATCCCGACCATGTTCACCGCGGCAAAGATTTCGCCCGCGCCAGAAATAATTGTTGCGACATTCCACAGAGCGAATTTTTGGTTCAGTCGTGGTCCACGCCAGCGCGCAGGCAGGAATGAGAGCATTGGCCCGTAGATAAAGAGCCACGCAAAGTGGGCTCGAACAATGGCGAATGTGGATTCCATCAAACTCAGTATAGGAAAAAGCAGACGCGGAAGGTCTATCTTGCTGCCGCTTTGTGGCGTAAGTCTAAGAGGCGATCAGATGCTTGATTGATTCGATCCAAAATGAAGACACTACATATGGTTAGCACGGAGAATACTTCGGATCAGGTATTCTCCGAACCAGACGCCGAGGCCGCCTTTGCAGCCGGGGCAGCGTTTGATTTCGTCTCGCCCTCAAGGAAAGCCCCTGTCAATGGTTCAGGCAGGCTTTCCACCGGTTCGAGCGCTTCAATTTCCTTCGTGCTGGCCACTCCCAGTTCACGGAACTTATTCGCGCCGGGCATCAGGCGTGAATTGAATGACCGCACCGACTTCGTATACGCCTCGTTCGCGCGTTCGAGCGACCGCCCCACGTCGCCGAGGTATTCGGCGAACACAGACAACCGGTCGTAGAGATCTTTTCCAAGCGCGCTTATTTTTTCCGCGTTTTCCGCCAGCATCTCTTGCCGCCATCCGTACGCCACGGCGTAAAGAAGCGCGATCAGCGTCGTCGGACTCGCCAGCATGATGTGGTTTGCGGACGCTTCCTCGATCAACGTCGGCATTTTTTCCAGAGCGGCACTGAAGAAAGATTCTCCCGGAACGAAGAGGACGACATAATCCGGCGTCGGCTGAAATTGTTTCCAGTATTCCTTGCGGGAAAGGGACAGGATGTGATCGCGCATCAACCGCGCGTGGCTGATAAGCGCCTGCTCGCGGTCTTCCGGATCCCGCGCCGCCGCCGCTGCTAGGAAAGCATGCAACGGAACTTTTGCGTCCACGACAATCTGCCGCCCGCCGGTCAAGTGCACAATCAGGTCCGGCCTCTGCGTGCCGCCGTCCTCCGTCTGCACCGATTGCTGCTCGTCAAAATCGCAATGCGCGGTCATGCCCGCCAGCTCAACCGCTCGCCGTAGCGTCAATTCGCCCCAGCGGCCCTTTACCTGCGGCTGCTTCAACGAGTTCGCGAGCGAGCCTGCTTCCACCCGCAATTCCTTGCTCGTCTCCGCGAGTTGCTGCACCTGCGATCGCAATTCGCCGTACGCTTCCTGCCGCGATGACTCCACTTGAGAAAGCCGGTCATTCAAATTGCCCAGCGTTTCACCCAGGGGACGCACCATTCCCTCAATGGCCACCTTGCGCTGGTCGAGATCCCCAAGCGCCTCGCCGCGCAGCGATTCAAACTTGGCGTTTGCGAGATCCAAAAACTGCGCTGAGCTTTTCCCCAGCGCCTCGGACGCAATCGCGGAAAACGCATCGGAAAGCTGCGCACGCGCCTGATCGAGCAGTTTCTTCTGTTCTTCAATGTTCTCGCGCGCCTTTTGTGCCGTGGTCTCCGCGCTCACGCGCCGCTGCGTCTCCTGGTCGTATTTTTCGCGCAGGATATCTCGCTCGGCTTTCACTTCGAGCGATTGCCGGCGCAGTTCCGCCTCAACCGACTGCCGCCCGCTGCTTTCCGCCTCAAGTTCGCGGATGCGCGATGACAGCTCGCGCGCAAGCACACGGCTCCAGAACCACGCCAGCGCCGCGCCGGCAATGAACAATAAAAACGCAAAGCCAATCGTTGTGGGGTTAAATGGAAACGCTTGGATCATGGCTGCCTCTTCTTCCTAAATCGGCTGCGTAAACGGATTCTAGCACACCCGCGTTTCAACGGAAGAGCAAGGGACCGCGTGGCGGCGTCTGGCCGTGGCCACCCTCACGAACCTAAGGATAGAGCAGCGCAAGCCACGCCGCTTGCAAACGCCGTGCTAACTCCTTCGGTGGACCCAGCGAAAACAACTCCCCAAGGTCCTGCAGCATAAGTGCGCTGCCGTGCGGATCATTTTCAACCTGATCCAGCCTTTGGATTATGTTGTCCATGCGTGCGACCCAATCGCCCGCAGCCAGACTTCGCGCGGCCAAGAACTCTCGCCGCACCAGCGCCAAATCGGGCGCGCCGGAAGCGGTGGGCACCAGCCTCACGCTCACCGAGAACTCGCCCTCCCGGAGACCGCGGATGGCGACGACCGCTTTGTTCTGCGGGCCGCCGCTCGAAACCACCCGCTGAAGGTTGCCTCCCAGCAATTCGACGCCGCCCGGAGAAAGATTCCGCAAGGCCAGCGCGAGCTTTTGTTCCGTGCCTCGAACGTGTACGGTGAATTGGGATTTTTTTCCGCGCGGAAGTTTTCCGGCGGGGGCTTCTATTTCGAGCGACACCAGCGTCAGCGGCAGCGGCCCGCGCTTGTGACCGCCAACCTCAACCAGGAAATCGGCAGGGCCCGGCGTTGCATTTGGTCCGGGCACGATCACGAGCGAAACTGTGGATGACGCCAGTACAAGCGCCGGCTGCCCCTGCAAAGTCACTTTGTTCAGGTCCGCGTCACCTCGAAACCCTGCGCCGCGCACGGCAATGTGATCCTGCATTGCCGCGACGTGAGGATAATTTGTGACCACGATGCCATCGGGCGGGACAGTCTGCATTGCAAGCACATCCGCTGACGCGTGGATATCGCTGCCGTCCACTTCCGCACTGAGAGTCCCGGGGTCGGACGTCACCACAAATCGCGCCCTGCCCGTGGAATCCGTCGTTACCCGCTTGCCGTTGGAAAGGGTAACCGCAGCGCCAGGTACCAAACGCCCTTCGCCATCCAGCACAGCGAGTGTCGCCGGTTTCTCGGTTTCAAGTTGTGGCGGCAGCACAATTTCCGCAGCGGGTCTTCTATGCTCGTCCTGCGAGGCCGAATCCTGCCGAGCGGGAATAATCGGCGCCGCCGCAAAAATGCAAACCGCCGCGACACTCAGCGCGGCGGTTGCTTTTGCTTTTCGCATGGCGCAATTCTACCGCGGCTTCCCTGCCACAGCGAGCGCCATGCGCTCTATTCCACTCTGTGCTTCCCTAGTGTTCAGGCGAAGCCCCTGCGCCGGTCGAGGTCGCAGCGCCTGCGGGCGGATTCTTCACCCACTTGTCGAACCAGTTGAGTTTTTCCCACAGCACGTGCTCAATCGTCTCCTTCGCGGCATAGCCGTGCGCTTCCAGCGGCAGCGTGACGTAACGCACCGTCCCGCCATTTCCCTTGATCGCGCGGTACATCCGCTCGGACTGAATCGGAAACGTGCCCGAATTGCTGTCCGCCTCGCCGTGAATCAAAAGGATCGGTACTTTGATCTTGTCCGCATACATGAACGGCGACATTTTCAAGTAGAGATCCGGCACCTGCCAGATCGTCCTCCGCTCGCTCTGAAATTCAAACGGTGTCAGCGTGCGGTTGTACGCTCCGCTCTCCGCAATGGCCGCGCGGAAAATGTCCGAATGCGACACCAGGTTTGCCGTCATAAACGCGCCGTAGCTGTGCCCGCCCACGCCGACACGGGTCGGATCAATCACGCCCATTTCCGTTGCCTTGTCAATCGCAGCTCTCGCGTCCGCGACAATCTGGTCGACATAGGTATCGTTCGCCGCCTCCATGTTTCCGTTCACTGCGACAACAGGCATCGCCGCGTCGTCATCCAGCACGACATACCCGTCGAGCAGGAAGAACAGCTCCGAATACCCGCGAATCGTGGTGAACCGGTATTTCGACCCCGTCACCTCGCCCGCAAGGTCCGCGCTCGAAATCTCGCGCGGGTAGGCCCAGAACACCGCCGGATACCGCGTCCCAGCCTTGTAGTCCACCGGCAAATAGACCCACATCGAAAGCGCAACGCCATCGGCACGCTTATATTTCACGAGTTCGCGATGAATGCCTCGGATTGCCGGCGTCGGATCGGGAAAATTCGTGAAAGCCTTTGCTTCTGCTGAGCCTGAAGTCCGAATGAAATAATTCGGGGTCTCCGTGGGAGTCTCGTGGCGCGTCATGAGCCGCGACCCATCCGGTGCTAGAAACGCGGCCACCGTCTCATACGCCTCCGCGGGACATTCAAAGAGCCGCTCGGCTTTCTGCATTTGAATGTTGAAGCGATCCAGGAATGGATGATCACCCTCCGGCCCCGCGCCCGTGCCTTCAAGGAATATGAAATCACCTTGTTGCCGGACAACGGCATGGCCGTTCGGCAATCCGTGCATCATCGGAGCGCCTGGATTCTTGTAGCGATCCTCCGCGCTCAAATCCCACACGAGCTTCGGAGCTTCCGAAGGATTCGACGGGTTGAAGAAGAATGTCCGGTTGTGCCGCGTCCGGTTGTTGTTGTCGCGCAGGATCGCAAAGTCCTCATGCTCGCCCCACGAGATCCCTCCGAACCTCTGCTCCGTGCGCAAAAGCTCTGCCGGCTGGCCCGTGAACGGCGCCTTGAACCACATCACCTTGTCGCGCTGCGGCACCTGCTTGCGCGAGTCACCGCCATCCAGCGCTTCCACCCAAACAAGCGTCGCCGGATCGTTCGGCCTCCAGGTAATATCACGCGGCCAGGGCGCGACGCCTCCGCGCGGAAGATTGTCTTCGAGCGGCATGCTCGCAACTTTGTAAAGCGCCTTGCCGCTGGGGTCCCACACCTCGACGTCACGCGGGAACGATGTCCACGTCAGCAAGAATGAATAATGCCCGTCCTGCCGGTGCAGCCGCGTTACGAGGATGTGCTTACCGTCCGGCGAGGTATTCGCGCCCGCATAGAGCGCCGGCTTTCCAATCGGAGTGATCTTGCCACTCGCGAGATCCACCATCGCAAGCTGCGAGCGCGCGTAATAATCGAACACGTCCTCGTCATGCGCGTTCATCAGCAAATCTTCAAACGTTGCCACCGCCGTTGCGCGCCCCGCGCTTTCTTCAATGTGCGGCCCCACCGGAATCTTTGGCTCCGCCGGAGGATGCGACGTCGCGCGATCCGCGGGCACAGTCTTGCAAAGCATCTGCGCGCTCCCGCCGAGCCAATCGCACCCACCGCCTCCGCCCCCTCCTCCGCGCCCGCCGCCTCCACCCGGAAGCACGGTATTGATCTGCAATCCCTCGATCACGTGCACCGCTCCGGTCGTGTCGCCCATCCACATCAGCGTCGCCGTATGAGTGGTCTGAGTGAACAGGAAGTGTTTGCTATCCGGCGACCATCGAGGCGGGCCGAATCGCCCGTCCGCTGGCAGCGCAATCTTGTGCTCGCTGCCGTCCGACACCCGCTTCAGCACGAAGTCCTTCACCGCCGGCGGCGTATGCTGCGCGCTCGTCATCGGATTGATGCGCAGGCCGGCGATCCGCAACATCGGTTGCGACATGTCCGCAATCGTCGGCGACCCAACCGACCGGTACAACACAACATACTCGCCCGAAGGACTGATGCTTCCGGTGGGCGTCGCGGGCGCGTTCAATATCTTTTCAATATTTGCGGGCGGCTTCTGATACTGCGCTTCCGCCGGCGCGCCCAGCATCGCCGCGCACACCATCACGCACAGCACGCCAAACACCGCCACTCGAACTCGGTTCACATTCCTCGAATACTTTGCACCACTCATCGACGCACCTCCACGGCGAAGTCTGCCACTTGAAAGCATTGGATGGCAATCACTGTCGAGATAAAGGACGAGCCGCGTGGCCGGCCGGTTTCGCGCGCCACTCGGCAAACCAGAGGTCAGGGAGTCTTTCGCATGCGCTGGAAGATCTTCGCGTCCACAAATAAATTGAAGAGGGTAGGGTCCAACTCTTTGTCCCGGACGGACATCCCTAGAATTTCGAGCGCTCGTTCCGCTGAGACCGCCCTCTTGTAAGGCCGGTCCGACGCCGAAAGCGCGTCAAAGATATCGCACACGGTCATAATCTTGGCCTGCACCGGGATCTCGTCGCCCTTCAATTGATAAGGATAGCCCGAGCCGTTGAGTTTCTCGTGATGCGCGCGTGCGATCTTCGGAATGCCCCGGATTTCGCGTGTCCACGGAATCTGCATCAGAAAATTAAAACTGTGGACCACGTGTGATTCAATCTGCTGCCGTTCCATCGGATCCAGGCTTCCCTGCGGTATCGAAAGAAAGCGGATCTCCTCCGCCGTAAGAAGGTTCCGCTGCAATCCGCGCGGATCCGGAAACGTAAACCGGCCGATGTCAATCAACCGGTCGAAGTTCCCTTCGGGAAGCACCGTCGGCTCGTTGGCTTGCAAAACGAATTGAAACGCGTCATCCAATTCCGCCAGTTTCTCGAAGAGCTCACGATCAAGTTGCTCGATCTCAATCTGCGCCCTCTCCGGCCCCGCGCGCAACACCGCATCCAGCTTCTGCTTTTCGAACCGCGCCTCGAGTTCCTTGCGCACGTAATCAAACCGGGTCTGTACAACCGTTAACTGCGCGGGGTAGAGCTTCTTCTCCTTGACGAGCACTTCTTCCTTCACAGAAACCTTGCCGAAATCGTGCAGTAACGCCGCGTAACGAATCTCCTTCATCTGCTCCCGGGAAAATCGCACTTGCGCGTAAGCCCCCGTCTGCGACCGGTCCACCGCATCCGCCAGACCGCAGGTCATCTCGGATACGCGATAGGAATGCCCCGAAGTAGCCGGATCGCGCTGCTCGATGGCCGTCACCGCCGCCTGCACGAACCCCTCAAACAGCGTCTCGATGTCCTGGTAGAGCTTGCTGTTCTCATAAGCGACCGCCGCTTGCGAAGCGAGCGAGAGCGCGAACTGCATCGATCGCGTTCCGAATGGCTGCACATACCGCGCCGTCATCCCGGGGCTATTCAGTCTTACGTGCGGGTCGCGCTTGGAATTGATGAGCTGTAATACGCCCAACACTTCGTCCTTCGCGTTTTTCATTGGAAGCGTCAATAGAGAGCGCGTTCGGTAATTGAATCGATGGTCGTATTGCACATTAAACTTGTAAGGTGCGGACGGTGGAATTTGGTAGGCGTCGCGCAGATGCAGCGGTTCACCAGTAAGCGTCACGTACCCTGCAATCGAACCTTCCGAGATAGGCATCACAAGTTCCCGTGTCGGCAACTGCACGCTGTCATTCTGGGAGAGCTTGAATCGCAAGAATCGGTGTTCTACACCTGTCATCTTCCCATCGGCGGGCTTTTCTTCCACAAGATAGATCGAGCCGGCATCCGCATTCGTCATTTCGCGCGCCTTGCTTAAAATCAGTTCGAGCACTGCATCTGTGTCGTGCAAGGACGACAGCGCGATCCCAATTTGGTGAAGCTGCTCCATTTCGTGCTCGGATCGGGCCACATCATCCTTGGCGGCGGCGTGTAGCTCCGCCAATTCCAGATTCTCAAACGCGGCCATGACCGTCTTCTCGACAAGTGCGCGCGATGCATTTCGCGGCAGCCAGGCAAACCACTCCGCCGCGCGCGCGCGCGCAGGCGCTTGCGCGTCAATCGTCCCGACAAAACTCACCGCAGCCGTTTCCTTGCTGAATTGGCGAACGTGTTTTACCCGGCCCCGCGCGGGATCGGCCACACAGACGATTTGAATCTTGCCTGGAATGTGGAGTTTCTCGAGTTCAGAGGCAGAGGGAATATCCCTGAGAACTTTGTACCTTTTTTGTAGCCATCCGGCCCAGCGTCTGTGGACACTTCCCGGTGTGAACCAAACTTGCTTGAGAGAGGGCATGGTCCCGCGCGATCCGAAGACATTTTGAGTATAGCGAATCCCCAATGCCGGACAGCTTCGCTTATCTCGTTTGTATCTCGCCTGTCACCCCGGCTTGCGCCCGGTGCTTCCCTTTGTTAGCCTGCCAGCCGGAAGAGGCCTCCCTTGCACATGGATGTGGGTGCGCGCACCGACGTCGGGCGCGTCCGGGAAAATAACGAAGACTCATTCCTCGTGGTCGCCCCGCTGGAGCTTTTTGTTGTCTCCGACGGGATGGGCGGCGAAGCCCACGGCGAAGTCGCGAGCGCTATCGCTGTCGAAACCATCGCTGAACATTGCCAGGCAGGCGAAACGGATCCCGCCACACCTCTGTTCGGTGAAGCACCGCCCGGGCTTTCCGCGCGCTCAAATCGCCTGGCCAGCGCCATCAACCTCGCGAATAGTCGCATTTACGAAGCTTCCGAGCGCGACCCCGGGCAGCGTGGAATGGGCGCAACAGTTGTCGCCGCTTGGTTCGATGGGCCGAAGCTAAGCCTTGTTCACGTCGGCGATAGCCGTGTCTACCTGCTCCGCGCGGGCGCTCTCGAACAATTGACCGCCGACCATTCGCTTGTCGCGGAACAGGTCCGCCGCGGCTTCATCACTCCACAGCAAGCCGAATCCAGCGAATTGCAAAATGTTTTGACGCGAGCACTTGGCCCCCACCATGAAATCGAACTCGACGCCGTGGAACACACACTTAAGCCTGGCGACTTCCTCATCCTTTGTACTGACGGCCTCTCGCGAATGGTCAGCGATGAAGAGATTGCGAGCACGCTCCTCACCACACCCGGCGCGCAGGCCGCCGCGGATCGCTTGATCGAGCTGGCGAACGAAAATGGCGGCGTGGACAACTCCACCGTCATCATCGTTAGCATCCCTCCGGAGCATGATGGCCTGCTCGACAAACTCAAACTCTGGCGCCGGGACTGATTTCAAATCGCTGCGTAACTCCCGCTTTTGTCGCCCAGGAACAAAGCCCGCGCGGATGGCATCTTCCCTGACCTCAGCGTAAGATTCGAAGATCGCGAGAGGGCTGGATATCAATGGAAAAAAGAATGTTCCAATTGTCGCGAATCATCGTTTCCCTGTTTGTCATGTGCAGTCCCTCCGCTTTGGCCGCGCAAGAGGCACATAGCCAGAGCGCACCTGAAAAACTGGGGAAGGTATCGTTCGCGACGTCTTGTCAGCCGGCAGTTCAGCAACAGTTTGACCGAGGAGTTGCCCTCCTGCACTCATTCGCATACGCTGCCGCAGAGAGCACGTTCCGAAGGGTGGCAGAATCGGATCCTCGGTGTGCGATGGCTCACTGGGGCATCGCCATGACGTACTTTCACCAGCTCTGGGAACCACCCATTTCATCCGGCACAATTCCGGCCGCCCAACAGGAAATTAAGCGCGCGCAACAAATCGGCGCGGGCTCCGAACGCGAGCGCATGTTCATCAATGCACTGAGTATGATTTATCAGGACCCTGGCAATATCCCTTATCGTACACGGGCGTTGAACTACCAGCGCGCGATGGAGAATCTGGCAACAGAGAATCGGAACGACACCGAAGCACAAATTTTCTACGCCCTCGCGCTGATTTCAAATGCATCGCCGACGGACAAAACGCACGCGAATCAAAAGCGGGCGGCCTATTTGCTGGAGCCCCTTTATCGTGCGAATCCTCAGCACCCGGGTATTCCCCATTACCTCATCCATGCTTACGACAATGCGGAACTCGCGCCCAAGGGTCTGCCCGCTGCACGAGCCTACTCCACGATTGCACCTTCGGCGCCGCATGCATTGCACATGCCATCGCATATTTTCACGCGGCTCGGCTTATGGGATGACTCCATCGCTTCCAACCTTGCGGCAAGGGATGCGGCGCGCCAACAGGGTGACGTGGGAGAAGAACTCCACGCGATGGATTATCTGGTGTATGCCTACCTGCAAAGCGGTCGCGACACCGACGCGGCTCACGTGATTCAGCAACTTACGAACATGTCGAAACTGAATGCTGGCGAATTCAAAGTTGGTTACGCCTCTACGGCGATGCCGGTTCGCTACGCGGTCGAGCGAAGTAAATGGGCCGACGCTGCAAGCATCGCCCCTCCCACAGGAGTCCCACCTCAGGTTGTCGCAATTGCCGTCTGGGCTCGTGGTGTTGGTCTTGCGCGAAGCGGGCGCGCTGCAGAGGCTCGCCCGGAAATTGAAAAACTACGTCAGCTCGAAGCACAACTTCGATCGTCAGCGAACGACTATTGGGCCACTCAAGTGAGTATCATGTTGCGTGAGGTCATGGCCTGGTCGGCGCAAGCAGATGGTAAACCGGATGAAGCTGTTACTCTGATGCGCGAGGCGGCCGATGAGGAGGACGCCATCGAAAAGCTCCCAGTCACACCGGGGCCAATCGTTCCAGCTCGCGAACAGCTCGGCTACTTACTGCTGCAGCAGAATCACCCGGACTTAGCGTCAAGAGAATTTGAGATGGCACTCGCCAATTCGCCCGGGCGGCGCGGAGCCTTGCAAGGAGCAGCACAGGCTGCCAAGCTCTCCGGCCAGAAATAGGCTCCGTCCGCGCCGCGAGAACCGCCCATCAACGATGCTCCAGGTGCTGTAGCAACCTGCGGCTTCGAGCCTTCATCGCGGCCGTACCATTTCGGCTGGACTCGCGCAGAATCTCGATCACTGTGGGCCGAAGGCTCGAGTCATCTTGCGCCAAATCCGCCAGTCCCTGCAGGGCGAATGTCCTGACGATGGAGCTTCGATCTTCGAGATAGCTACTCAACAAAGAAACCGCAATTTCACGTTCCCTGGCATTCAGTGGGAGCCGGGGAACCATCACCGCCAGGTGCCAGCGCAATTCTTGCTCCCTGGCCTCGGCCATCAAGCCCAGCAGTTCCTTCTTGTAGGGTTGGAGCAACTCACGATTCTTCCGCGTCACCTTCTCGGCCGCGTCCGCGGCCCGCATTCGTACGAGAGAGTCCTCGGACCACAGACCTGCAATCAACTTCGAAAATAATCGCGGATTCTTGGAGACCATCGCCGCCACTTTGTCGGCGCGGCCGATCGTTCGTCGGTCTTCACCTTCGAGAAGAGAAAGTATGTTCTTTGGCGGCATTGAGAGGACTTGCTGCTGGGCGATTCCGCTGTGCCGTTACCCCGGCGGCCAGCGCATGGCGCGCCCGCCGAGCAGGTGCAAATGGAGATGGTCCACGGTCTGCCCGGCGCCTGCGCCATTGTTGAAGATCGTTCTGTACCCGCTGGAAATCCCGCGCTCAGCGGCAAGCTGCTTCGCGACAAGCAATAGGCGTCCGAGCAGGGCCGCATCCGCAGGCTCCACATCATTGAGCGAGGCCATATGTTTCCTAGGACAAATCAAAAGGTGCGTCGGCGCCTGCGGATGGATATCTTCAAACGCGAAAATCTCGGGGTCCTCATACACAAATTTCGGGGGAATCTCTTTACGCCCGATTCTGCAGAAGAGGCAGTCGCTCATCTCTGCTGGCTCCCGCGTGGCGCCGCTGTCAGTGACGCATCATCCAGCCGGACGACAAATGTCTGGAATCCGCTCTCCGACTGCAATCGCGCGGCAAGTTGCTGCGCCGCGGTTTCGCTCGGCACGTTGCCCACGCGCACGCGGAATAAATGCCCCGTGGGCGAATCGTATTCCTGAATGAAAATCGGCTGATACCGCGGCCCAAGTTGGTTGCGCACGCGCTCTGCGTTCGCCCGCTCGGCGAATGCGCCAATCTGTACGGAGAACGTCCCGGCCGTGGTTAGCGGCGTGCTGGAGAGTATGTCTACTCGCACGCGCGCTGTTCCCGACGCCACCATATCAATCTCGCGCGCCGCGGCGAGCGACAAATCAATAATCCTGTCCTCCACGAACGGCCCGCGGTCCGTGATGCGCACTTCCACTTGCTTGCCATTCGCAAGATTCGTCACGCGCACGACCGTGTTAAATGGCAACGTTCGGTGCGCCGCCGTCAGCTTATACATATCGTAGATTTCACCGTTTGACGCGCGGCGTCCGTGATACGGCACGCCGTACCACGACGCAATTCCCTGCTCCACTCGCGCGCCCGGCGCAAGAGCCAACGGCGGACTCGGACGCGGCCGCTCTTCTTCATTCGGATTCCCCGCAGTCCGTGGCGTTGTCGCCGGTGGACTTGCGCTCGGCTGCGGATTATTCGTCGCGCGCGGAGGCGGCGCCGTATTTGTAGCCGTGTGGTGTTGCCCGCACCCGATCACAAAGCACGCCACGAGAAATAGCGCGACAAAAAACACTTGCCGCGCGGAACGCGTGCCCGGATCGGTTTTTTTTAGCGGCATCGACTCAGGCGCCCGACCGTGAGCTCCGCTCCTCAAGTTTCTTCGCCGCTTCCGCCAATTTCGCGGACGCCGTCTTCAGCGCGGCGATACATTTCTTCTCCGCGGTCGGCCGGATATCGGTCTCGACCACTTGCACCACGCGCTTCATCTCTTCGTCCAGCCAGCGCCCAAATTCTTCAAAGTCCTTCATGGTCTGCCGCCTTTGCGCCGCGCTTCACGCGGCATTTTTCGATTTCAGCTATTATAGGCGCGCGACGGAAACGCTCGCAAGGAGACTGCTTGCCGCTCTCACCCCGCTTGCAGTGGAAGCTCGACAGGTTTCGCGACGCCGTGAAATCTTTTTTTCGCGGCGACCCGGCGAACGCTCGCCCGCGCCTCTGCCCCTCTTGCGGCACGCTCGTCGGCTCGACGACCACGAAATGCCACGCTTGCGGCGCCAACGTCCGTTTCGGCATCGCCGCCGCCGGAAAATCGCTCGGCCGCATGCTCCCTTCCAATTCGCCCGTCAGTTATTCCGTGATGGTTGTTTGCTGCCTCCTCTACGGCATCAGCGTTTTGCTCACATTAAAAATCGGCGGCTCGCTCATGCCCGAAGGCGGTGGGCTTGGCGCGCTCTTCAACCTCGGTGGAACTGCTCCGCGTGTAACAGGCTTGCTCGGTTCGTCCATTCCTTATCCGGATATGCTTCAACAACCCTGGCGCCTCGTGACCGCCATCTTCCTGCACGGCAGCATGCTCCACATTTTCTTCAACATGTATGTGCTGATGGACATTGGCCCCATGGTCGAAGAGCTTTTCGGCTCCGCGCGCTACTTCGCGATGTTTATTTTCACCGGTGCCGTGGGATTTGTCGCCAGCTCGCTTATTGGCCATTTCAGCGTGGGCGCTTCCGGCTCGCTACTCGGACTCATCGGCCTTCTCATCGGCGCGACCACCGGCCGCCGCAGCGCCGCCGCGCAAATGCTTCGTAGCCAGCTCATCAAATGGGTCATTTACATTCTCGTGATCGGCTTCGCATTCGGAGGGCTCGGCACCGACAACGCCGCGCACATCGGTGGCCTCGTCGCGGGCTTCACTCTCGGCAAAATTGTCCCCGATCGCCAGCCCAACGGCGTCGAAGAGCAGCGCCGCGCGCGCGCCATCGGCTGGGTGACAGCCGCGGTCGTCCTCGCCTGCTTCGGCTTCATGGTGAAATTTTATGTCGAGTATTCCGACTATCTATTGCGCTGAAAGCCGCCGCGCCACGATCACGCTGTAGTGCAATCCGGAAAAAGTTGTGATCGCCGCAACCGCATATCGCAACACCAACGGCGCGTAAGAAAGCGCCAGCTTTGGGAACGCAGCCTGCGTCACCACTAGGAACACAAACACAATTTGCAGGAACGTGGTCCATTTTCCGAAGATGGTTGGTGGGAACGGGCGGTAGCCCACCACCAGAATAATTACCACTGCCGCGGTCAGCAGCATCACGTCGCGCGTGAGCACCAGGATCGTCAGCCACCAAAGTATTTTCCCCTTCAGCGAGAGCACCAGGAACGACGACGACAGCAGCAGCTTATCCGCGATGGGATCGAGATACGCGCCGAGCGCGGTGCGCTGATTCAGGTGACGCGCCAGCCATCCGTCCAGCCCATCGCTGATGGCCGCCAGCAGCAGCACCGCGAGCGCCCACTTGTAGTGCTCGTCAATCACCAGCGCGAGGTACAGCGGCAGAAATCCCAGCCGGAGAAACGTCAGTTGATTGGGAACCGTAAAAAACCTGGAATTCATTGGCGTGGATGGTATCGCAGGTCAGGCAAAAAGCGCCAAGTATTCGTGGATCGACCGCCCCGCTCTTTTTTCAAACATCGCGGCCACCGACGGGATCGATCCGGTGTGCTCATCCATCGAAATTCGCTCGATGCGGTGCATCGGCAAAAAAACAGTTGGCAGACCCACGCGCGCGCCGTCGGGTTCGTTCACCTGCCGCACAAAATCGTCGAAGGAGTTCAGGTCAATCCCGCGCAGCGTGATGCCCGCGGCCTGAAGCTGCATCAGCTCGCCCCACATTTTTTCCTTGGGGCTGTGCATACTCACGATGACAATCGAATGCGGCTCCATTTTATTTGCTCAACGCCTCCACCTAATTTCGCCGCCGATTCTCCGCTTCGTGCACAATCCCCAAAGTTTCGTGCGCAATCCCCAAAAAGTTGTCATCCTGAGGCCGCTTTGTGGCCGAAGGATCCCGAGCCTCGCTCAAAACCGATCCATTCACACCAGACATCCTAACGTTTCACTAGTACGGTGTCATCACAAGTAGCACAGACATTCCTGTCTGTGCGTTTTTATTCTTGCCTTCGCCCGCGCAGGCAGGAATGCCTGCGCTACTCCATCGTCTTCAAATCCCCCGCCACAATCAGCTTCGGCTCGGTCTGCGCCTGCACCTGCTCCGCCGACACACCCTTCGCCACTTCGCGCAGCACCAGCCCCTCCGCCGTGACTTCAATCAGCGCCAGCTCCGTAATAATCTGATTCACTACGCCGACTCCCGTCAGCGGCAGCGAGCACTTGTTCATTATTTTCGGCTTGCCGTCCCGCGTCGAGTGCTCCATCGCGATAATCACGCGACGCGCTCCCGCCACGAGGTCCATCGCGCCGCCCATGCCCTTCAGCATTTTGCCGGGGATGGCCCAGTTCGCCAGATTCCCCGCCGCGTCCACCTGCAACGCGCCGAGCACGGTCAGGTCAATGTGCCGCCCGCGAATCATAGCGAAGGATTCGGCGCTGGAAAAATAGGACGTGCCGGGAATCTCCGTCACCGTCTCTTTGCCCGCGTTAATCAGGTCGGGATCCTCTTCGCCTTCCCACGGGAACGGCCCCACGCCCAGCATTCCGTTTTCCGACTGCAGCACCACCTCCATGCCCGCCGGAATGTGGTTCGCCACCAGCGTGGGAATGCCGATGCCCAGATTGACGTAAAATCCGTCGCGCAATTCGCGCGCCACGCGCCGCGCGATGAAATCCGTCTTGCCAATTTCACCCGCGGCCGCGCTCCCATCCACTCCCCGCTTGCGCACCGTGCGACGCTCGATGCGCTTCTCGTAGCCCGTGCCCTGAAATATCGCGTTCACGTAAACGCCCGGCGTGTGAATTTCGTCCGGATGCAGCTCGCCCAGCTCCACCAGTTGCTCGACCTCCGCGATCACGTAATCCGCGGCGGCCACCATCACGGCGTTGTAATTCCGCGTCGTCTTGCGGTACACCAGATTGCCCCAGCGGTCGCCCTTCCACGCTTTCACAAACGCGAAATCGCCGCGCAGGCTGCGCTCCATCAAGTGCGGACGTCCGCCGAATTCGCGGACCTCTTTTTTCTCCGCCACCAGCGTGCCGTATCCCGTGGGAGTGAAAAACGCCGGGATGCCCGCGCCGCCCGCGCGCAGCCGCTCGGCCATCGTGCCCTGCGGATTCAGTTCCACTTCAATTTCGCCGCTCAGCACCAGCTGCTCAAAAAGTTTGTTCTCGCCAACGTACGTGGCGATCATCTTCTTAATCTGGCGTGTTTGAAGCAGCAGACCGATTCCGAAGTCGTCCAGCCCGGCATTGTTGCTCACGACCGTTAAATTTTTCGTCCCGCGCCGCCGCACCGCGGCAATCAGGTTTTCCGGAATGCCGCAAAGCCCGAACCCGCCCATCAGCACCGTCGCGCCTTCCTTCAGCTTCGCAATCGCAGCATCCGCATTCGCTACTCGTTTGTCCATTGACTTGTCCCTAAGAAAAACCGGCTTATCAGAAAAATGGCCCAAGATAATGAGCCCTGCCCCGTACCGAACGCTATGAGGCTTGCCCGAATCGTTCGGTTCGGGATCGCACTTCATGATGCTGCATTCGCCTGAATAATGCCACAGCCTGAAACCTGTATTACTCCCACAATCCGCCATCCTGAATGCAGTCAAAAATACCCTGCAGGAGAGCGCATGGGCGATGTGCCGACTGGAAGAGCCTAAAAGCTTTCCCACTCGTCCGATCCCAATGGTCGATTTCGCATGTCTTTGACAAACGGCGCCTTGGGTGTATCTTACGGCTCTATTCCACTGCGAGGGTGTTCGATGGCCAGCGATAGAATCATCCAATACACAAATTTGGACAGCCTGTACTTGGATCCAGAGAACCCACGTATGGGTCGAGAACACACTGGTAAAGATGTAAAGCAGTCTCGAGTCCTTGAATTGATGAAGGATTGGGCATTGGAGGAACTTGCCGTTTCTTTTCTAGAAAGCGGATTTTGGCCGCAAGAGGCCTTGATCGTAATAGACGAAGAACTATACGACAAGAAAAGATTGGTGGTCATCGAGGGTAATCGTCGCCTTGCAGCCCTAAAATTGCTCAACGCTGCATACGAAGGCAAGAATAAATCCCCCAAATGGAACGAGATCGCTGAGTCAAGGCGTCCTCCCAAGAATCTTTTTTCTGAAATCCCCTACATCAAGGTTGACAGCAAACAGGAAGTCGAGGCGTTTCTGGGATTTAGACATGTCACCGGCATTAAAGAATGGAAGCCAGCCGAGAAAGCTGAATACATTGCCCATTTAATTGAAGACCGCAAAATGTCGTATGAGCACGTAACGGGAAAAATCGGAAGCCGTGTTCCTGTTGTCCGCCAAAATTACATCTCTTACAGGCTCTTGCTCCAGATGGAAGATGAGGAGGGCATTTCCACGGAAAACGTGGAGAAAAAATTTAGCGTTCTCTATCTTTCGCTTCGAACTGTTGGAGTGCAAAAGTATTTGGATATCGACATCAAGGGAAGTCCGAATCAAGTTTTTCGTCCTGTCCCCAAATCCAAGTTGAAGGCGCTGGCAAATTTTGCAGTATGGCTATTTGGAAACAATGAAAAACGTCCTATCGTCCGCGAGTCACGCGAAGTTGATAATTTCGGCAAGATTCTCGAGAGCAAAAAGGCACTTGAATATCTAGAGCGCTCCGATTCACCAAACTTTGAAACAGCGCATAGACTGGCTGGCGGCGATGAGCCGGAACTCATACGGCTGATCGACAAGGCTGCCGATAACATTGAGGCATCGCTCAGCAGGGCGCACCTCTATGCGGAATCTAAGAAACTTCAAGACGCAATCTACCGCTTAGGACTAGACACAGGACAAATTCTGAAACTATTTCCGGATGTTAGGGAAAAGGTTCGAGGAAAAGTAGATTGATGCTGGAATTCCCCCTCAAGGTAACAAACACAGATTCTCCCGAAGACCCCGTTGCGATTCCTCTGCTTTGTGACTGGATTGAGGCCTCAGTGCTCTTCCAGAGGAGTCAGGATCTGGGAGACGCCGAATTGGTCGACGTGTTGATGGATGAAGAAATCTGTAACGTTCAGGCTGACGCTTGGGCAATAAAAGACGACGCATGGACAGAATTACGGCGAAGACAACGCGGTTTGAACGGTCGCAGCTACCCGTTTTTCGTCCCTGAAGCACGCCTGAGAAGGCTGGCGAAATGGGATGAAGTCCCTGCTTATAGCTTTTGTCTGGCCTTGTCACTTTCTGCCTTGTACAAAAGTTGGGCCGCCTCGTTTGGTACTGACTATAGGGAGCAGGGCGAACTGTTTGAATTGTTAACCGAACAATCTCTGAGAGCCTCACTCCTTACTTGGAAAATCCATCGAACAGGTTGGTCACATAGTAATACTCATAACTTACGTGATATAGTTGATGATGTCGCCGCGAGGCTTAAAGAATCTGTTGGTAACGTCCCTAAGTGGACCCGCCCCCAGGCCAAGGAAGCTGGTTTAGACATCTTGTGCTATCGACCATATCACGATGATCGCGGTTCTCTTCCTGTGTACCTAATGCAATGCTCCAGTGGTCGTGACTTCGAAGAAAAGTTGCAAACTCCTGACCTAAAGAAATGGGGACGGATAGTTGAATTTACGTCTACTCCGCGACGCGCGTTCGCGACACCACGGTCATTTTCTGAGCATGACTTCTCAATGCACGCAAATTCTGTTGATGGGCTGTTCTTAGATCGGTATCGACTAATGGCTGCATCTCTACATGACCGTCACTGGATGAGTGATGACTTGAAACGACGAATCGTGCGCTGGCTCCGACCACGTCTGAGGACGCTTCCTTGGGAGTAAGACCAGTGTCGAGGCGGTCGAAATCTCATCTTAGATTTGCGGATTTTTTTGCAGGGCTTGGCGGCTTTCACCAGGCAGCTGCAAGATTGGGATGCGAATGTGTCTTCGCATCTGAGATTAATCCAAAGCTTCGTGACCTATACAAGCAGAATTTTGGCCTCGTCCCAGAGGGGGATATTCGACAAATCGACCCCCATCGTGTCCCCCGCCACGACCTCTTGTGTGCGGGTTTTCCTTGTCAACCGTTTTCTAAGGCTGGTTCGCAATTGGGTTGGAAGGATTCGGTGCGGGGCACGCTTTTTTCGAACCTCTTAGACATTATTGAGTTTCGGCGGCCAGAATTTATTGTGCTGGAAAACGTAGCCCACTTTGTGAATCACGACAAGGGAAATACCTATCTCAAGGTTAAACGTGCCCTACAAGATTTGGGCTACAACGTGGATAGCAAACAGCTTTCACCTCATCAATTCGGAGTCCCACATATACGTGAACGGATGTACATGGTTGCGAGACGAAGAAGCCTAAAGGCGTTTCGTTGGCCGGAGCCGACACATTCTGCCTCCGACCTCTCACTCAAGAATGTCTTGGACAAGAAACCGAAAGATGGACTTGCGATCAGTGATCGAGTCAGGGATTGTTTGAATGTTTGGCAGCTATTCTTGGACCTATTCCCAACTTCGGCCAAACTACCATCGTTTCCAATTTGGAGCATGGAATTTGGGGCAACCTATCCCTATCGGCGGAAGAATTTGAGGTCGCTTTCCCTGATTGAATTGCGCCGATATCGGGGTTCACATGGCCAAAAGCTCGATGGAGCGACAAGAGCAGAAATTGAAATGGTATTGCCGAGCCATGCTAGAGGTGATGGAGAAGTATTCCCTCGCTGGAAGCAACTCTTCATTCAGCAGAATCGTGAATTCTATGTTGAGCACAAGGCAAGAATTGACGAATGGATGCCCAAGATTCTGGCCTTTCCCCCTAGCTTACAGAAACTCGAGTGGAACTGTCAGGGCGAAGCACGTAGTATTTGGAAACATGTGATCCAATTCAGAGCGTCGGGAGTTCGAGTTAAGAGAGCAACGACAGCCCCTTCATTGGTTGCAATGACGTCGACCCAAGTCCCCATCGTCGCCTGGGAAAAGAGGTACATGACTCCTCGCGAATGCGCAAGACTTCAGTCAATGGATAACCTGAAAGTCCTCCCATCGGGTGAACTAGCAATGGAGGCATTCGGAAACGCAGTTAACACAACTGTTGCCGAATTGGTCTTGGCGCGTTTATTGGGGAGTGATGCCAGTCCCCCTTCAGTCATTCAATTCGAGGACCGCATTGGGATCATCAGGCTTCAGTGATCGCTTAGCCGGCGTTCGGCTTCCCTGTCTTTTCGGCTCGGGCGTGTGGCCCAGAGATGACACGCTAAGAAGGTGTGGGTGTAAAGATGTTGGGTGCCCCATGACGCCGGCTTCGCGTCTGGGCCTGCCTGCCGCCTGCCTGCCGGACAGGCAGGGTAGGCAGGGTTTTTGACTCTCATCCTTGTGGCATCTTTCCGCGAAAAAAAGCTGCAAAAAATTACCGCCAAATCCCACCAAGAACCATGATATAAGACGCGCGAAATCGCCATCCCATCATGACCCCTGCCATTCCTGCGCAAACTCCTCGAAACAGCAAACGCCAGGTGCGAATCTTCTTTCTCTGCGCGTTCGGCGCCACATGGGGAATAGGTCTTGTAGGTCTCATCGCGCCTCGCATCTTCCCCGGCGCGCGCGCATTCACCCATGCCAGCCCTTTCTACCCGCTTGCAGCCTATGCCGTCAGCTTCGCCGGCATCGTGATGACGGCGGTTTACGACGGCAGCGCGGGATTGCGCCGGTTCGCGCAGCGATTGTTGCCGTGGCGAGCGGGGCCGCAATGGTACGCGATCATTTTCGGTGGATACGGCCTGATTACCTTTGCCGCGCTGAAGGTGTCGCGCTTGTTCGGCGCGGGGCCTGCGCAAATGCCCGGGCTGCGGGCGATGCTGGTGGGTTTGGCGCTCACACTCGTTTACGACGTCGGCCCGCTCGGCGAGGAGTTTGGCTGGCGCGGCTTCGCCTTGCCGCGAATCCTCGAATTTCGATCACCACTTGTCGCGACCCTGATATTGGGAACGATCCACGCGCTCTGGCACGTTCCTCTGTTCTTCATCCCCGGCATGACGCAGAGGCAGCTATCATTTCCGGTTTTCGTGGTCGGCACCATCGCGATCGCCGTCATTTGCACGTGGGTGTATCTCCGCACGCGCGCCAATTTGTTGCTCGCAATCTTGGTGCACCTGATGTCGAACTACTGCAGCGGGATTCTAGGCCCCCGTGCGTATCCGTTCCTTATGGTGGGCGAGACAGCAGCGGCGATCGCGATCATCCTTTTCGGCGGCCTAGCTGCTCCCAAAGCAAAAGATTAGCCCGGGCGCGCTTTCGTCTTTGCCGACGTCCCACTCATTCGAATCAGTCTTGTGTAATATCTTCCCATAATTCCTATATAATTCTCTTGACTGAAGTTAACTCATGTGGTAACATCCCCCATGACCTTCTCGCCGGCTACTGTCGCGCCGCTTCCCTTTCGCCCGAGCGCGTCTCCCCAGCGAGTCCGAGCCATCTCTTCGTTGCAACCTCAACAAAATCAATCACTTACTCACCATTTGCAAACAAAAACCCGTAACTCCTTTGTTGCACTACTCTTACCGCACCTTTTTCCCGTAAGTCCTTTGTTGCGACACTCTTACAAAAAGATGGGGGGTGCCAGGGGTGCGAGTAACCAGGCTTCAGCCTGTGGCGGTCGTTCAGGGCTATACGGCGACCTGTGACTGGACTCGCTATGCACACTCCACGCCAGAAAATAAAGAAGGCCCGGTCCGCCATGGGCAGACCGGGCCA